>JAJZBN010000050.1 GCA_021798875.1 bacterium
ATTTACTACTATATTACTACCAAGTTATAAAATCAATTTATTTATTAATAATTTTAATAACTTATTAGATATATAAGTTGACTCTTAATCAGTAGGTCGCCGGTTCGATCCCGGCGCAGCCCACCACGTTAAAACCGCAGTTTTAAGCAGTTCTTCTGATTTTACTCTTGACACAATTATGAATTAAAATGTAAAATTACGTATAAAAATGTAGCAAAATGCAAAAATTTTACTACTCATTTACTACCGCAAGAGGTAAAAAATGGCTTCGATTTACAGGAAGAAAGACAACGATATCTGGTATTACTGCATAACCTACAGCGGCAAAAAATACCAGGGTTGCACCAAAACCACCGACAAGCTGTCCGCAAAGCTAATAGCTGAAGCAAAACAAACTGATATAGCACGGGAAAAGAACGACTTGCCGGCTTTAAAAAAGACGGTAGTAAATTTTCCTACCGTATGGCGGGAATATTATAAAAGACTTGCGAACGAACCCGCCACTTTAATATCTAAAAACGATGCTGCTAAGCATTTGTTGCCCATATTTGAAAATAAAAATATAGCAGGCATATCGCAAACGGACATAGAAAATTACCGACTTAAAAGAAAATTAGAAATATTATCTATGAATAAAAACGTAGGCAAAAAAGAATCGGAAATTAACTTTAGAACTGTCAATCTAGAGATTTCTACGCTTCATCACTTTTTTAACTACTGTATAAAACATAATTACATAGACAAAAACCCTGCCACGGGCATTAAAAAATTTAACGAATTATCCCGCATTAAGACCTTATCTGACGAAGATATTCAAAAGCTCTTCGCCGGCGCTACGAATAAACTTACCAAAGATTTAATTACTTTTCTTATTTATACCGGCTGCCGGAAAGGGGAAGCTCTTAACTTAAAATGGGACGACGTTGATTTGCAGAACAACGTAATAGCGATCAAGGGGACTAAAACCAAGTATGACAGGTATATTCCTATTAGCAAGCCCCTAAAGGAGCTTTTAAGCGGTATAAATAAAATTCAAGGCTGTTTGTATGTCTTTAATATAAACGGGGCTAAAATCGGCGATTTTAAGAAGTCTTTCCATACCGCCTGCCGAAATGCCGGACTAAAGGATTTGAGGATACACGACTTGCGCCACGTATTCGCAAGTAAAATGGTAATGAACGGGACATCGCTTTATATTACCGGCGAGCTGTTAGGACACAGGACGACGCAGATGACGAAAAGGTATAGCCATTTAGTGCCAGATACGCTCAAGAAAGCGGTGGACGACGTGTGGGGGAAAGAATAAAGCAGATTTTTGTAATCTTATTAGTAATTTATCTAAATTAAAGGACAGAAGGCTAAATCCTAAATACTGCTTTATCTATTTGGTTTTAACAACCTTGCTACCCACCTCAATATCCGTGGAACCGCATGTGCATTTCGCATATTCATTGACATCTATTCTTCGTCTATCAACATCGTAGTTAGGAAAGTCCTTAAACGTGCTGAATCCTTCCCATGATATTTCCGATCTTCCCCAGTCATCACTCGATGATATTTTGAAACCTTTTGCCCCACATCTTTTACATGTGGCTTCGTAATAGCAGTGATCCCAACTCATTCCTTACGCCTCCTTTTAGTTCTGTTAAATTTATTTAATTTGCTAAAAGAATATTATAAATTAATTTAATGTTAAATAGAGAATAAATAAAATAACTCTTTACGGTCAAAGCCGTCATCATCAAACCTCATTATCGCTTCTAACTTTATCCAGTTAAGCGCATATTTGCATATTCCGTTTTAATCGAACACTGATCCCGTTTCTAATAGAACACTAAAATCAGCGATTAATCCCTTTATATTTTTTATATAATACCGTTAAGTTTAAGTCAATAAAAATTAAATTTTAAATTTAAAAGCATTTTGTTTAATAATAAAATTTTGACGCGAAGGGAAAAATAGTCGTAATTTTGCGGCGATTCTTTGATATAATAAATATCGTTTTCATCTTGTTTATAATTTATGCAATTCGATTAACCCTTTAAAAATTTTAAGAATAATTTTAGAATCCCTATGCTTTTCCGGAAGGATTTCACAAAAGTTGTTAATAACTCTAAATTTCCAGTAAAACTATACACTTTTACAGGCAGTGTCGAACGAAACCTCGAATATGCGCTAAACCTCATCTCTACCCTCGAGGACCAGTCCGTAAAATACAAAAACGACGATAAGTCCGGCAGGCTCGTAAAACTTAAATCGGACATTAAAACCGAACTTACAGGTTACCCGCCTGACGAAATTATTAAGATTATAACCTTTATGACCGCTATGGAAAGCGTCTATAACTCTACGAACGAAATTAAGGGTTATATCAAGGAACTCGTCAAATACCCTCCTGTAGGGTTCGATTTATCGGAAATAGCTATAAAAATAAGCGGCATTGCCAAAAAAGCAATAGACGAGTTTTTTACAGGAAACGTCGCGCCAGACGAATTAGAAAGCGAAATATTTGAGGCGGAAATCGCTTTAAATGCGGCGTTAAGGCGGTTAAATAAGCTAAACGGCAAGGAGAATCTATAAAGGGGGACGATAGTATATTACATTGGGATAACGGTAATGTTAAAGGGAATAATCAAAGATATTATTCGCACCACCAAGTTCGACATACCCTGAATTGAAACTATATTTTTCTTTTTGACTTCCTTTTTTATGCGTCCAAGGTTTTTCTTACTTGAGATTCGTTAATTTTACCGTGCACATTTTTATATTTTTTTACCAATTTATAAATGTTCTTATCCTTAAGATGACAATAAACCTGCCTGTACATATATTTTATGATGTAATAATTTGCCTGCTTAACCACCCAGTCCATAGGAATATTTTTCATAGGGGAACCTATAGCACAAAACTCTTTAGATAACGGTAAAATAAAAAATATAATTCCATTACCAAATTTTATCGATAAAAGCGGATTATCACCAGTTAAAAAATAGTTGCCTGCCGATGCCTCAATGAAAATCCAATTTACATTTCTTAAAACATTATATGCATCTTCATGAGTATAAAGTTGCGATTCGAGAATTTTTTGTTTATCAGGCTCTGTTCCTGACACTTTCAAGATGGTTTTAAAAATATTTCCTGCTGCCGGAGTTCTTATGGCTATAGGAGCGATAAAATTCCAAATAAAAACATTAAGTTCTTCATTATTTAATTTTTGCCTGTTAATTATTTTTTTTAGCAATGGTGCAGCGATATCTTCCGTTTCTTTAAATTTATTTTCAATTTTTTCCGAATCTTTAGTGCCATCCGGCGATACTATAGTGTATCCGTTATTTTCAAATGCAATACTATCAGCGTTTTTAATTAAAACGTCATTGAAATTGTTTATTTTATTTTTACAATAAACGTATAGCCTTCCGTCTTTGTCCCTAAAACCGTTTAAATAAAAAACGGGAATATAATGATGGCGTTTTTTCGTGTTTTGTTGATTCATAATTAATCATAAATCTTAGACTTTAGTCCAGTTTTTGGGGAGCATAAAAATGCTTTTTTAAGGTTTTCATTTTTATATCCCAATGTTTTATTTTCCAAATAGTCTATAACTTTTTTTTTATCGCTGCCAGATAATTTATTATTTGAAACATATTCAAATATTTGCTCCCACGTGATTCGTTTAAATATTTTTGGGCCATCTTTTTTAATGTGCTCTTTAAAAATATTTTCAATATTTTCTTCCTTATTTGATAATGTAAGATTAATTAGATAAAAATTAAGATTTAACTGGCTGGCTATCCACGAACCGATAAGCCAGAACCTCGATAATTCATATTTTTCTATTCCACCTTTTTTTGTTAAAGTTTTAAAATCGGAACTAAAAACTTTATCCCACCAACCATCACCACCCGAGACATAATTTCTTTCAACTTTCTCTGGCTTTTTAATCTTCTGGCTCAGGCAAATTTTATTGGGTGCGCCTAATTTTGCTTCTATAATTATTAAACTTTTATTGCACAATATAATAATGTCAGGCTCAGAACCTTTATCAGGTTTTGTTTCAAATTCTTCACGACCTTCTTTAAGACAAGACCATAAACCCCTTTGAGATTGAGAATATGACCAATAAATAACATCCTTGACGCTATCGTCGTCGGAAATCCCAATTACTTCTTTTAAAAAATCGCAGATTATTTTATTTTTTTCTAAAAACCTGAAAATATTCCAAGTTAAAGCATCTTCGCTATTATCATGCGCCATTCGGCTTTCACGCTTTACATTTTTTATGTTATTTAATAAATCCAAGTCGCATTCATCTTTCCATAGTAGATTATCTGTTTCTTCTTCATATTCCCACGTTGACGGCGAAATATAGATACTATGTTTTGGACACTTAAATTTCGATTCCTTTTTGAAATGGTTCTTCTGTCTTTCTACTTCTTCATTGCAACCTTTAACGGGACATTCAACTGTTTTTTCGGTTATTTTAATAGTTTTTTTTAAATTTTCCTTACCCAGCATAAACAGTCCTCTATTGTTTTCTCAAATTTTATTTTATTGAACTGTCATTATATAAATGTTATATAAATGTTTCCTTTAGATAAGATTCGCTTATCCCGGGATGCTCATCTCTATATTTTTTGACAAGTTTATAAATATTTTCGGCCTTACAATAATAATAAATCTGCAATCCGGCAAATTTAACGGTCAATTTATTTAATTCTCTTACCGCCCTATTTTTAAATTTCTTTTAAAAACTCGTTTTGAAAATCAGAACGAGAAGAACCTATAATAAAAATTTCTTTCGATAATGCCATCCCAAAATATTCTTAGTTAAAAAGTGTCATTGGATTATCGCTTGTTAAGAATTTATATTCATCTGTTGCCGCAAAAAATTTCCATTTTGCTTTTTTAAACAACTCAGCAAAATTTTCATGCATAATTAATGACCATATAAGAGTTGTTTCTTTATCTGCTATAATCTATATTTTATAGAATTTTATACCTTGCATTTAGACCAAAAATCTTTCAGATTTTTTATGGCTTGTTTGAATAAATAAGGAGACCAAATTGCTAAAACTAAATCTCCATTTTCATTTAAAAGAAACCCGACCTTAGCTTCTTCGATTTCGTTTCTATTTCCGCCATATAAAACAACAGTTCTAATAATCTCAAATTCGGGATAATATTTTTTAATATATAATCTTTCTATATCATCAAACCCTTCTAAATCTTTAAAACCTTGCGTCATATTTCCATATTGCTTTCCTTCAATGTTAATTATTTCACATTTTACAAAATCAATCAGGATTAAATCCGGGATGCTGATAATTTTATCTTTGTTTCCATTCTTATATGCCACTCTATCGGAATATTTCGCTAATGGAATATAGCCACCTTCTTTTGTTAGGAAATAACCTTTTTCGCAACCAGCATGATTTTCAAATATGGAATACCCCTCTGTAAAATTTTCTACTACCAAGTGAATAAAAATTGTACCAAGTTTTTCACTTTTTTCCTCATATTTCCAATAATAATTATTCTTTGGTCCGGTTTGCGGTACATTTAATCCATCAACCTCGATTCTTAATAAATTAGCAATTTGAATAAATTTATTTCTATGACTGAGATGTTTTTGCTCGAGACCATGTTTGGTAATGGTAATCTTACCGTCCCAACCGAGATTTCTTATAGCTGCGCATATCAAACTCAATGCACCTATGTTTGGATCGTGAGATAAGCTATCATTCTTAATTAACCTTCCGGAAACTTCTATTTTATTTTCAACTTGATTAATTGCTATCGGGACGTTGCCTGATGGGGCATTACGCATATTATCTTTAAAATCTATTATTTCCTGCACGGAGGCAAATGGTTTAAAAGTTTCTTCATCTAAAACCTTTCCTATAATTTTTACTCCTAACGTAAGCAATAAACGCGTTCCAAAAACATAAGTAACCGTAGGCTTATCTTTTTGCCCTACTTTTATGTTATAGAGCATTATCTTATTGATATTTTTATTTTTATAAAATAAATCCATAAAAACAAACTTTGATGCCCGCTGATACACGCCGGTATTTCTGCTTTCCTTATCGTCAGTTTTTGTTTCTTCTATCGCATAAAGAGGAATATCATTTTGTGTTGGCTGGTTATCCTGATAAAAGATAAGAAAATCAACAAAACTGGAAAATCCGCTTACAGATTTTATAAATACCTTTTTAATGCTGTTGCAATGAAAACCTATTACCTCATATGAAAAATTAAATTTTTTATTCTCCAAGACGGGTAAAATCCTAATTGGATTAATAATGCAAGCAATATTTTTATCTTTAGCAAATGTTTCCAGAATAGTTACGATAACTTCAGGTTTTGGTCTTTCTTCGGTTAAAATCCATAAATTTTCCAAAGTTATTTCTCCTTACGGAATATCATAATAAATTGATGAAATTGGTTGGCGACGAAAGCGTGCGGGTATCCAAAAGGATAAAGCTTTTGAGTTGCGTCGTACCAAATTTTATATCCTCTGAACGAAAGGTTTTCTATTTCGAGTAATTTTTCCGTAACGGAGCAGTGCAACATATTGCCCCCGTTTCCGTTCGGCTGTAAATCTTTAACAAAAACCGCAATATACCCTTTTGGTTTTAGGAAAGTCGCCGATTTCTCGATTACATTCTTTAATGACCCAAGAAAATTTATCCTATCCATATTGCCCAAATCGATGTCTTTGCTTGTAAAAGGCGTCGCGACGGCAAACCCCGTTTTCTTTTTTTTCTCGCCGGTTCTTTTTTTGCTTAACATTTCGCCATACGGAGGATCCGTAAGAATAAAATCAACCAAGGTATCGCCTGGAAGAAGTTTATCTATTGTTAAAGAATTTCCGATAATTGTGGTTTGTTCGCCAATGGCAAGCTCTTTGCAAACATTTTTATATAAATTCATGTATTCTTCGGATAAATCGATTCCGATACCCTTTCTATTAGACAAGGAACACGCAATTAAGGTTCCGCCGACCCCCATGAAAGGATCAAGCACTACCTGCCCCTCTTTAGTAAAAAAATCTATAAATTTTTTCATAAATTGCGGTGGCTTTGGAGAAGGATGCTTTCCTCGTAAATGATGGGCAAAACCTTCAGCCCCCTTTGTGGAATAATGCGTAACCTCAACCGAATTTAGGAAAAATATCCATTCTGAACCGCTTAAATCGTTAAGCTTGTTTTGAGGGCTAATATTTTTTAAATAATAAATTTTTTCTTTAACGCTTTTTTTTTGTTCCCCGTTGCTATTACTTTTGTATCTTTGGTAATCCTGTTCCGCTATTTCGGTTCTTCCGTATTTATTAAATACTTTTAATATTTCATTTTCCGGCATAATTCCTTCGTCGTTATAACTTAAAACAAGATGTTTATAGTTCTTCTTCTTAAGTATTTCCTCAAGGGCTTTAAGCCCGGTTTTTGGATTGCAAAATTCGGATTTTTGTCCCTCGTAGGTTCTCATGCCGGTTATGCCTTTAATATCGGGATTATCCCATTTGGCAATGGTTTCTAAAATATGATAATTGGGCGGATATTGCCTTTCGTTATAAGGGGGGTCTAAATATAGAATGTCGATATTTTTTACACGGTCCAGAACGTCTATGCCGTTTATATTAAAAACCTTGTGTGATCCTTTGCTTTCTATTATTTCCGGCAATTCTAATGTTAATTTCTTAAAAGCCCTCTTATCCCAATCTTTTAAAAAAGCGGCATAAGTACCGCTTATATTTGCCACAAATGGAACAGATTCTATAAGAGAGGCTAATAAGAAGAAATATTCGGGTTCATTTAATAAATTAGTCTTTTCCCAATTTTCGATAGTATTTCTTATCGCATCTATCTTTTTTGCATTTTCGCCGGTAAAATATTTTCTAATGTAAGTTTGCCCCTGTGTCCCTTCAGGAGAATAATTTTTAAAGATAAATCCCTCTATGCCTTCCAAATTATTCATGTATCCGATAATTTCCTTAGCGTTTCGGCTTTCACTCGAAAAAAGGGTTTCTTCGACGGGTTTTATTTTTAATTTTCTAATAAGTTTAAAAAAATTAGGGTATTTATTTTGTTCTATATAAACCTTTTGTAAAACATATGAAAAATAAAGAATGTCTGACGAGATAATCGTATAGCCAAGTTTTTTGAAATGTTTGGCAACGCTTCCTGTTCCAGCGAAAAGGTCGCAAAAAACATTGCCTCTAATATCTTTATCCTTTATAAATTTTTCGATAAAATCAAGTAAATTTTCTTTGCAACCTATAAAGCGCATAATTTTATTTTATTTAATCGTGTTTAACATTGTTAACAAATAAACTCTTTGGAACAATCTAATTAAATTTCTTTATTATTTTAATTTTAACCGCCGTTTCTTTTCTATCTAAAAACCAGTGCTTGTATCATATTAATAACATAACCAACTACTGTTCCAGCAAGAAATAATAATGCATCTCCGCTCACTTTTCCTTTGAAAGTAAGAAAACCCATTACCACAATTATGATTAATAAAAATCCAATTAGGAGAATTGCCAAATTTTTGCTGTGGCTTCTCCTCATTTGTTCAGTTTTTCTTTCTTCCTCGATTCTCATCTGTTCGGTCTTTCTTCCCTCATTTAACAAATCGTTTATTGCTGGAGCTAATATAGGTGTCAATCGTTCTACCATTTTAACAATATCAGCCTCTTGGCCCTGTTTTATTGGTTGATTATCCATCTTAAATAATACCTCAATTTAGAATATTAATTTATTTTTTAGTCCTTAAAACCTCATAATCGCTTCTAAATCCTAAATCTTAACCAACTGTGAAAAATAAGAATCGCTCAATCTTGAACATATAGTTTAAATCCACGTCATAGCTACATCTCCCAGTATTAATAATCAATAAAAGTTAATTCATATTTCGATAAAACAAAATAACAATCCGAAAGCATTTTCTTCGGAAATATAAACAGGGAGTTTTTTTATGCTCACATTAACAACATTAATTATCATTAGAGCGAAAGTATCTATTGTTCTCACATGCATTAAGCTTAAGATTGTCTTTATTTTTCGCCGCCGAAAAGACGAGGATTAATTTATCGTGTCTAAGCAGGTCAGAATGAATCTGGCCTGCTATTTTTTATTGGATTTTAAAATTATATATTATTGTCGTCGCCAAAAGCAACACGGGCACGAAAGCAAAATGAAACTGTTTAACGCTACCCTTATTCCATACGCCGTCCAGTTTAGCTCCGAGATAAAAAATTATTCTTCCCAATATTATAGCAAAGATAGAAATTATTACAATCTTTTCTATGCCGGCGTAAACCCCTATCGCTCCGGCGGTTAAAATATCGCCGAAGGCATAAGAACCGAGCTTGGTTATGTCAATAAGGAAAATATCCCCGCGCCAATTAATAGAGCCTCTAACGGCGTTAATATCGGCGTTTTTGCAAGAAAAGCGAATATTAAACCGGCTATAATCAAAATATAGGTGGAGAAAGTAAGGGTTTAAGTTTTTTGCCTATACCACCTTTATCCCAAAAGTTTTTTTCCTGCCCTTAAAACAGATTCTACGACGTTTTAAGGATAGGAAAAAGAAAATGCAATATGCGAAATGCGAGCGCCGAAGCAAGCGAGTGTGAGCAGGCAACGGCAGGCGGCTTGCCCTTACAGGAAACCTGTCCCTGATTTCTTGGGGTTGGGGTCAAGGGGAAGGGGTAGCTTTGTCAGCAAAGCGAACCCCTTCCCCTTTTATAATAAAATAGCGTTTTCGCCGGAGCGAAGCGGAGCAAGAAAACACTATTTCCCTTTTCTTCAGTTTGTATTTTATACAAACTGAAGAAAAGGCGACAAAAGCGTAAAAACACTTCATTTTACAAAACTGACAACAAATTATTTGACATCTCAAAAAATAATATGATATCCTAAAAATATTATTACACTTCTTCGTTGCATATTGCGACGCATCTTTAGATAAATTCTATCTAACGTTTTTGGCAAGGCAAAAACTCAAATTCAATCCTTAACTTATTTACTTTTGATTTTGTAAGATTTTTATTTCCCGGGTGATTTTTAAGTTTATTTATAAACGATGAAAATACCGGCGGGATTAAAG
>JAJZBN010000051.1 GCA_021798875.1 bacterium
GTTAGAATATTTCCCTGATTTATAAGGGATTGCGACGAATGTTCCCTCAAGAAAATTTTATGTTTTTCTTTTCTTCGGTTAGAATATTTCCCTGATTTATAAGGGATTGCGACAGGTTTGTTGAATTCTTCTCCATTCGCAGCATGATACCGCAAGTTAGAATATTTCCCTGATTTATAAGGGATTGCGACGGTTTGCCACTCTGGGAATACCTTAATTCAGCATCTTTTGGTTAGAATATTTCCCTGATTTATAAGGGATTGAGACGTCGTCTGACGTTTCGTCCCTATCCCTAAAGATATTGGCGTTAGAATATTTCCCTGATTTATAAGGGATTGAGACATTGTCTCCAAAAGTCTTAATTGCGTTTGATAGACTTTGTTAGAATATTTCCCTGATTTATAAGGGATTGAGACAAGTCCATGATCTCATCGATTGGGCCTTTGTCAGGATTTAGTTAGAATATTTCCCTGATTTATAAGGGATTGAGACCTTCATTAAAGTGTAACATAGTAGCCTCCTTTTTCAGCATGTTAGAATATTTCCCTGATTTATAAGGGATTGAGACCCTCCTCCTCTTTTTCTTGTTTATCCTCTGGTTGGATCTGTTAGAATATTTCTCTGATTTATAAGGGATTGAGACTCTCCGAAGACGGTTCTAACGACGGGAATCCCGTCGAAAGAGGTTAGAATATTTCCCTGATTTATAAGGGATTGAGACACTATTGCAAATTCTAACATATCATTCTCCTTACAAAAGTTAGAATATTTCCCTGATTTATAAGGGATTGCGACTTCTTTTTTTACCCATAACTTTTGAATATCTAACGAAACGTTAGAATATTTCCCTGATTTATAAGGGATTGCGACCTCAGCGGGTCTTCTATAAAAGCATTTGAACATGGAACAAGGTTAGAATATTTCCCTGATTTATAAGGGATTGGACAATTGCAGCAGCTGGCATAGGAGCCGCCTTCTGCACACCTGTAATAATATATCCCTGATTTATTCCTACTTTGACACCTTTTTTGACCACCTCACCCGCAAATGCTTATAAATACTACACAAGAATTTAATTTTTTAATTTATGTAATTTATTATAGTTCCGTTAAAAGAGTTTTCCTTAAATTTTTAATTTGTAGTGGCAAAAATAGTATATTTCAAAATAAAGATGCGCCATTCTCACGGCTTTGTTTGGCATGAGGCGTCAAAGTCTGGATAAACACTGGCAAAAATAGCAATTGTAGTTAAATTTTGCAGCTAAAAAAAATACAGATGCCCTATTTTATTGACTCTGAATGTGGTAAGGTGTCAAAGTCGGGAAAAAAATGACGAATTATTCGTCGAAAATACTTATGAGAGTGATATTTAACAGGGAGGGCTGCATATTTTATTGTTTTTTTGCAATCGGTTTAGCTATGCATAAGTTTAAAATTATAAGATAGGAAAAATAGAATTTATTAAAGGGACTTTAAGAAGTCAGAGACCGTTATTATTTCCAAGTCGACTATCTTTTTTAGAACAAGCAAATCTTTATCTCCCGAAACTATATACTTTGCTCCGCCGCTTATAGCGCAATTTATAAACTTATCGTCGTCGGGATCTCTTGAATATTTTTCGTTACAAACATTTTTAATAAATAGACAGTTCTTAACAATTATGCCGGCAATCTCTTTATGCTTATTTACATCCGATTTTTAGGCAAATCTCGTTGACACTTCCGAATATTTCTCAAATATTTCCTCCGTGCATATAACGTCAAATTTGCCGCTAAACCATAGTTCGAGTAGGTCTCTTTCTTTTCCTCTAAAAAATACACCGTAAATCAATATATTAGTATAGAGAACTATGCGCACTTTTGTTTATTATTCCTTGTTTCTTTTATAACACTGCCGACATCTTTGCGCTTTTGGAGTATGTAGTTTATTTAATTGAAAAAAACCTATAAAATAAGGAGGGAATTAAAATGGGTTTATTTAACTGGTTAAACGGCTTATTCAACGGAGACGATACATTTGGCGGTATTAATTCTACCGGATTAGACGGATCAGACGACTTTTTGGATTCTAATACAAATACCATGATAAATCCGGCTTCAGGCCTGCCTATGATAAACGGTGATACAAGCGGACTGGACGTAGCCGGCAATCCATTCGGAATGGATAATAATTCTAACGATTTTACCGATAACGGTTTTATCTCGAATGATTTCGACAGCAGCGATATTTTCAATAATGACTCATTCGGCAGCGATGATTCATTCGGCAGCAGTAATAGCTTCGACGATTTCGGCAGCGGCACTTCGGGCTTTGGAGACGATTTTTGATTATTTATTATAAACTGCCATTAAAACAAACCGCTTTCCTTGTCGGATTAGTTCTTAAATTATCTTGTGCTCTTTTACCTTAAGAACGGTAAAATTTTTATTTGTAAATATGCCGTTATTTTCGTCGTAAACCTGTATTATTTTAAGGTCGGAAATTAATATGTCGCCCTTGCCAAACCGCTCTATAGATTTTACGACTTTATCCAAAAATTCATAATCTTCTATATTCGCGGATATTTTAAAACCCTCGTAAACAAATTCCCATTTTCTTGTTTTATCGAAAACCAATTTGACTATTTCTAATGCTGCATTTTCCTTAATGACAACCTTTTCTTCTTCTAAAAAGATATCGTTTTCGGCTATCATATCGAAAAATTCATCTCTTTTAACGATAAACTTTTCTACATCAATATTAACAGGTTCTATCGTAAATCCATCGATGGACGGTTCTTCCGAAATAGACTCGAATGTTTTTTGGATATACTCGTTTACCTTTTTGTTTTTACTGTAAATTTCAAAGACGTTATTATTGACCGTAATGTTCCCGTTAATAATCACTTTATCGTCTTTTTTTTCTATCGTATCCGGTTTTTTACCTTTAAGTTTTTCTTTAAGATATAAAACTCCGGTTAATATGGTTAATACAGTTGCTACGGATTGGACTTCTTTATCGGTAATAAAATCGACGATATCGCTAATCAATTTATGAGCAAGATTAAGGTTTATTATAAAACTCCCTTTTTCTACCGCCGATATGTTAATCTTTAATTTTCTATCCGGCAAAACATTCTGGTTTATTTCTTCCAATATATTTGCAATGTTAAGGAGCGATGTCATCAATACATTAATATCCATTTGGTCTATGTTGCCAAGATATTTAATTTGCATTAATTCTTTATTCATATACAAATCTCCATATTTAATATAGTGAAATTAATTTTGTCCGGCAAGCTAACTTTTTTATTAAGCAAAATACGAAAAATATCAATTTGTCTTAACCATACTTCCGGTATGTCTTTATTCGAATATTTTAAATGCATAAACGTATTGCTAATATTACTATGACCTAAAAAGTTTTTCAAGAGCATTTATTTTTTATGTCAAGGCAAAATAGAAACTCAAATTTGTCGATAGAAGATTTATTCTCTGCATAAACGACGTGCGTTTATATCTGCTTGCGCAGGAATGACTTTGCGAGAATTTAACTTTAGTCCCGCCTTATAATTTTTTTAGTTGTATTGAAAAAATGTTAGGAAAAGGTGTCTGATTTTATTTTTTTGCATACTAAACAAATCTAATTGCATAAAATTTATTACAAAAAAAAAATAATCTGACACTTTTTTCTTTCGTTAAAAGACAAGTATTATCAAAGTGGTATTTTTTTGATAAATAGACAGTTTTTTAAGTACATAATAATGTCAATATTGGGTTGGATGAATTATTTTTTTAAATTTACGATATAATTTATAAAATATAAAATTTCCATTCCTGAAATTTACAATATATTCTTTGATATTAATGTTATAAAAAAAACAACATTGTTTTTTAAATTTTTCTTTAGTTTTTATTGACTTGCAAAATTTAGATTGATATAATGAGGTTAATTGAAAATATAATTGATATTAACAATTAAAAACATATTAAATTTATGGACTTTGTTAATAAAATATCTATCGCAGCATTACTTCACGATATTGGGAAATTTTACCAAAGAACCCGCCTTGAACTAAAGAATGAAAACAATAAATATTCTTACTGTCCTACTTATAAACAATCAAATTCCCATATTCATGCAGCATATACGGCGCAGTTTTTTGACGATTTTGAAGGCAAATTTTCAATTTTTATCAATTCGGATGAAAACTCAGACGACAATATAATAAATCTATCTGCATATCACCATAAACCTTCCTCTTCCAATCAGCGTATAATTACGGAAGCTGATTGTCTTGCAAGCGGCTTCGACAGAACAGAATACGATAAATATAATGATTATGTTGGTTTAAACGAGCAGGAACAGAAACAACAAGAAAGATACGACAAGGCAAGGCTTTTGTCGCCTTTTTCAAAACTTTATCTCGGTAAAAATGTTAAAGAAGTAAAACTTAATGATTCTTTTTACGAAATAGACGAATTGACGCCGGAAAATATATTTCCAAAATCTTTAAAAGAATTAGACTCTAATAATACTTCAAATGCTAAACCTTCCGAAAAATATTTAAAATTATGGGAAAAATTTAAAGCCGATATTAATTTTTTGGATTTTAACCAAGCCAATGAAAATTTTAATAATTTTTATCAAAGTTTGTTGTATGTTTTAGAAAGATATACTTCTTTTATTCCCTCTTCAAGTTATCATACGATTGCAGATATTTCTCTTCTCGACCATTCTAAAGTAACATCGGCTATAGCGACTGCATTGTATAAATTTCAAGAAAATAACGATAATTTCGACGAAAAAAATATTAAAGACAGGGAAGAATATAAATACTTAATGGTTCAGGGAGATTTTACCGGAATACAAAAATTTATTTTTGACAGATACGGCAAATCAAATAAATTTGCCGCAAAAATACTAAGGGCAAAATCTTTATTCGTTTCTGCTTTTACGGAACTTTCCGCTTCCTATATATGCAGCAAGGCAGGGGTCAATAATGCCTGCATATTAATTAATGCAGGCGGTAAATTTGTTTTGCTGCTGCCTAATAATCCTGAAATAAAAAAGGTAATTGAAGAAGCAGAAACTAAAATTAACGATAATTTTTTGTATGGAATTACATATTCGCAAACCATTTTTAATATTACGTCTATTCCTTTTTGCGGTAACGATTTTAGAATGGGAGCTTCTAATTTTTCTAAAAAAATGAAAGAGCTTGCGGAATCGCTAGAGTTAAAAAAATTAAAACCAATCATAAAAAAAGAAAAATTTGTTTTTAGCAACTATCTTGACGAAGTTTCTAAAGCAGACGGAGTCTGCGAAATTTGCGGAATAAGACCTATAAGTATTTCGAAAAATATAGACGAAGAAAAAGTAAGCTTATGTATGTTCGATAAAATAGCGGTAGAAAACGGCGAAGAGCTTGTCAAAAACGATTTTATAATATTGAAAAACGGATTATTCGTCAAAAGCATAGAGAACTTTATTGATGGCGGCAAAGATATATATGATTTTATTGATTTTGCGAAATTTAACGGCTCTATCTTAAATAAAAAAATTGATAAAGACGACGTAGTTTACGACGTTAGAGGCATATACGACGAAAACGGCAAATCTTTCGATTTTTCAGGTTATGCAAAAAAACCTTATAAAGCATATGTGCCGGTATTCAAAGAAGGCGACGATAAAAATTTAAAATATGACGATTTATCTGAAGCCGATATACAAAATGACGTAAAGATAAATTCTTTAAAACTTTTTAATTACATAGCAAGAGACGGCAGAAAAATAATTAATGAAAATGGACGCCAAAAATCGGTAGGAGTTCCTCACCTTGCAGTTTTAAAAGGAGACATAGACAACGCCGGAGAAATTTTTATAAATGGATTTAAAAAAATAAACGCGGAAAATAATAATTATATCGAAGATATATATACTATATCAAGGTTTTCCATGATGTCGAGAATGTTCGATTATTTTTTCGGCGTTTGGCTGCCTAATAAATTTTTATCGAAAGAATTTCATTCGGTATATACTATATTTGCCGGAGGCGACGATCTCTTTTTAGTCGGACCGTGGAATCAAATTATATGTTTAGCTGAATTAGTTTCTAAAAAAATTAGGGAACTTGCAGGATTAAACGAAGAAGTCCATATTTCTATAGGCATAGCCCTTGCATCTTCCAGCGTTCCAATTTATCAACTTTCAGATAAAGCAGAAGACGAATTAGAAAAATGTAAAAATTTAAATGGTAAAAATGCGGTAACAGTTTTCGGAAAAACTCTTAAGTGGGATGAGTTTTATAGTGTGTTTGACAAAAAACAATATTTTGAAGGATTACTCGAAAATAAAGAAGAAAATAAAGACAACGCAAAATCCAACGCAGCGTCTACAGTATCTATAGGATATATTTATAAAATTTTGAAATTTATAGAGATGAATGAAAAAATAGAAAATTGCAAACAAAACGGCGGAATTAATTTAAACTGCTTGTATGAAAACGCCAAATGGAGAGCGTTGTTCAGATATATCACGCATAGGAATTACGGAGGCAATAAAACGTTGACCGAAAAATTAAATTTGATACCCGAATATATTGAAAATTTTGGAGATAAATTAATAATACCAATTAGCTATGCAATTTATGAAAGGAGGGATTGATTATTATGGCGTATTCTCAAGGAAACAGTAATAATAATTATTTTAATAAGGACGGAAGCAGTAGAGGAAGCAGCAATAACGCCGTTCCAAAACAGCCGGTTAATATAAATATCGAACTCTACGAAGGCAACGATAAGAGCAAAATCAAACTAGATCTTTTTGATACGCAGGCAGAAAACCATGCAAAAGGCATCATAGACGAACGTAAAAATAAAATAAATCAGATAAGGATATTTTATAACCAGTTTATAGTTTTAAACGAAAAAATCAATAATTCTGAAGAGAATTTTCGCAGACAACTTCCTTATATTAAAATGATTAAAGCAAGAGCAAAATATTCAAAAGGCAGAAAAAATATCGGCGATTATTTTGAAAAATTTTTATTAAAGTGCGTAGATAAAGTCAATACATTAGAAGATTTTAAAATTATATGCAGTTTTTTTGAAACGGTCGTAGGTTATGCGACTTATTACGATAAAGAAAATAGCCATGCATCATAATAATATTTAAATAATATTTATATTTGAATATTTTTAATAAGTTTAATAAGGAGCGAAAAAAATGAAGCTGATAAAAATAATAAGGCTTGACGGCATTATAGAATTAAAATCAGGACTGCATATAGGAAGTGGAAGCGACGAGATAAAAATAGGAGGAACGGATCAGCCGGTTATAAAAAACCCTATAGACGGTATGCCGTATATTCCAGGTTCTTCGTTAAAAGGTAAAATAAGGTCTTTAATAGAATGGAAGGAAGGTAAAATAGGTTCGGACGGAGGTCCATATTCTACCGATAATTCTAACGATAACATAGCAAGAATTTTTGGAAACGGTAAAAATAAAGAATCGTATAAAGGCGGCCCCACGCGTGTTACGTTTAACGATTGCTATTTAAATTCCAAATATGCAGAAGACTGGAAGATAAATGAAAATATGGATAAATTATTCGAGATAAAAACCGAAGTTTCTATAGACAGGGTTAAAGGAACCGCAAGCGGTGCAGGACCAAGAAGAATGGAAAGAATAGTCGGCGGAGCTTTATTCGATTTTTCCTTGTCTTATAAAATATTTGATATGGAAAATAACGATGATAACGGAAGAATAGACGAAGAAAATTTTAAAACATTGTTAAAAGGCATGAGAATGCTTGAATTGGATTCTTTGGGAGGAAGCGGTTCAAGGGGATATGGCAAGATAGAATTTATTAACTTAAAAAAAGATAATACCGAAGAAATAGATTTAAAAAAGATAAGCATAGATTAACTCGATTAAATCAATTAATTTGTAATTTGCTTAATGAAAATTTAATGCAAATCCAAATCATGTAAATTAAATTATGAAATCTCTAAAAATTAAAGTAAAACCGCTGTCTTCATTCGGCACAAAATTTCAAAGCGATACTTTATTTGGTCAGTTTTGCTGGATATACGGCTATTTAAACGGTTTTAAAAAGCTTGAAGAGATAACTAAAAGTATCAATGAAAATCATTTTGTAGCTTTTTCCGACGGTTTTATTAACGATTCGCTTCCTAAACCGATAATTGAGCCTTATAAATTTGAAGTCAACGAATTGAAGAACGCCAAAGAATATAAAAAAACGGAGTTTATTAAAGCTGATTTTTTAATGAAAAATAGCAATAATTTAAATGATAAAGATATATTCGATAATTGGTTGGAATCGAAATTCAATTATATAAAAAAAAGCAGCAGCCAAACCTATATAGCTGAAAATATTTTAAAAAATTCCGTAAATAGAATAACCGGCACGACTTATGAAGGACAATTATATAACTCGGAAGAAACATTTTTTGATGCCGATAAAGTTTTTATCACTTTCTACGTTAAATATAACGATAATATTATAAATAAAGAAGAAGTCAATAAGATAATAAATTTAATGGGTGAGCTGGGATTTGGGAAAGATGCTTCCACCGGCAAAGGAAAATATAAGATAGAGGGCGAGGATTCCATAACCGATGAACCGGATGAATTAAAGTTTTTTGAAGGCGCTAACGCTTTTATGACATTATCTCACGGAATACCTTTTGATAATAACGAAACCGAGTTTGACTGCAAGTTAAATTACGGTAAAATAATTACGAAATTTCCGAAACATGGCGGTTTTCTCTCAAACGGCGATTATTTTAAAAATCCTTTTGTGGTTTATAGACCAGGTTCAACTTTTTTAATAAACGATATCCATAATATTAAAGAAATATACGGAAAATCACTAAATAATGTATCGAGACACGGCGGCAATCATATACAGGGAACTTTTCTATTTCCGTTTTTCATAAAAATTTAAATAAACTTAAAAAAAGTGTATGAAAAATTCAATTGAAACATACAAGGTAGAATTAACGACTATAACGCCTATCCATATAGGTACGGGAGAAGATTACGTCCCCGTTGATTATGTTATAAAAAATAACGAAGACGGCAAGTACTTTTTTTATTTCATTCTTAGGGATAAATTTATAGATTATATAATGAACGCCGGAAAATATGACGAATTTTTAAAAATCAGCAATGAAAACGATTTTATGAAAATTAACAAATTTATTTACGATAATTTCAATGAAGAAATGTCGGATTGGAAAATGCAGGTTTCAAAAAATGTTGCTGCAACTTACAATGACAATATTAACGGTAAAGTTAAAAAAATAGAAACTAATAGATTAGAAATTAGATCCTTTGTACATGATTCATTCAAAAAAAACATATATATTCCTGGAAGTTCGATAAAAGGGTCGATTAGAACCGCCGTTTTAAACTACAAAATTAAAAACGGAAAAAAAGCATATTTTCCTCCTAATGAATTTTATGGTAAACCAAAATCTGTAGATTTTGAAAAAAGTATATTAAATATAAAAGCAAAAGATAATTCCGATGATCCCTTTAGATTGGTTAAGGTATCCGACTTCATGCCAGAGACTGATGATAAAAGGTTTTCTTTCGTGGATAGAGTAATTAACGTTAAATCAGGAAAAGATTTTACCGAGGGTAAGGGCGTGCCGGTTTTTATGGAATTAGCTTTGAGAGAGAAAAAATTTATCGGCAGTATTACTATAATTCATAATAACGCTGCAAATCAGGAAAATATAAATATTAACATGATTAGAGATGCAATGAATTATCACTACGGGGAAAGCTGTTATAATTTTGAATCTAAAACATTCCCAAACGTTTTTAATAACAATATTATAAATTTGTTTGAGAAAAATAAAGATGAAATCAAAATTAATAAAAATGAATTCTTGATGAAAATTGGAAATCATTCCGGAGCGTTTGAAGTAACTATGGAAGGTTACAGAAAAATTAAAATTAAAAATAAATACGGTTATAGCGAGTCAGACAGGCAGACTACTCTTTGGATATATGATATGAATGAATTTAATAAATA
>JAJZBN010000013.1 GCA_021798875.1 bacterium
GATTTTACGCTTCTTCTTATGAAAATAGCCAGAAATATAGACTTTAATATAGAACCTCACCCGTATATTGCCGATGAATTCAATAAAGACAATCCATTTGCGGCTGAAATAATAAAAACAGGAATAAAGGTGCTGTAAATCAAAATTATTATACCATGTTTATATTATGAAATTGCATTTTATAAGGTCTTATTCCTCATCCCACACTTTCCATGCGGCATTGCCGGTTTCCCACATCTGGTTTAACTGAGACTTGTCTCTCTGGGTATCCATGCACTTCCATAAGCCTTTATGTTTATATGCAAGAAGATTGCCTTCTTTGGCAAGCTTTTCTAATGGTTCCCGCTCAAAAATCGTCATGTCGTTTTTTATATAGTTTATTATTTCAGGCTGCGCTACGAAAAATCCGCCGTTAACCCATGCATTATCGCCCTTTGGCTTTTCGAGAAATTTTATTATTGTGTCGGTATTTTGGTCGATGTCTAATGAACCGTAACGTCCTTCCGGCTGAACGGCTGTCATCGTCAATAACTTTTTATTTTTTTTGTGAAATTTCAGGAGTTTTACTATATTTACGTTGGATATGCCGTCGCCGTAAACCTTATAAAATAGTGGTGCCTAAGGGGGGGATCGAACCCCCATGGGATTGCTCCCGCCGGATTTTGAGTCCGGTTATTATTTTTTTATAACTTATTGATTTTAAATAGTATTAATACTTATGAAAAATATGCCTATGTGAAAATCCGGCCATCAGCGGTTTTCCCGCTTCAATTCCGCATTTAATTCTTTATGAATCAAAATAGCCGCTATTTGTCCGGGACTTACTTTAATATTTTCCTTTTCCCTATAATCGCGGGCAATATTCTTTAATGCATCCCAATCTTCTTTGTAAAAAGGTATCTTCTTCCTCTCTCCGTTTTCAATAACGGACGGTCTTCCGCCGGTTGATTTCAAAGTTTCTATGATGTGTCGGCGGACGGCGAACAGCGCTGTAGGAGAACCGGATTTATCAATTTTAGCCGCACTTACAGCTTTTAATGCATTGGCTACGTTATCACCGTTTATTTTTCTCTGAGTTAAGCTTATATCTTTTATTTTTTTTAACATTATCGTCACCTCTTATTTATGTTGGTCATATTTATCTATTCTATAAAGCATCCCGTCAAACTCAAAGACTACCTCGCCCTGATTTGTTTCCCTGCCGAAACTATGAAGAAAATTTTTAAGTCTGATTAAATTATTTTCAAATTTGTCCGGGTCAATATAAGTATATATTATTCTGGTTTTTTCCCATACCAAGTCTTCGTCCTTGATTTTTCCGGGATCGTTAATATTTTTTTCAGGGTCGAGCCAAGTACCGTCTGCCGGAGGCATCATTGTGGAACCGCCGCCTATCATAGTAAGAACCCTCTGTACTTCCTTAACCCATTTATTGATATTTTTAATTTTATTGCCTTCCCTGTCCTTATATGGTATATATAAAGTTAAAACCTGAGTTGAAGCAGGTTTGCTTACCCCTAATATTTTAGATAAATCAATTTTTTTAGGCATAATAATGTATTGTATTATTTATATATATTTTATTTTAATACTTTTGACCCCAAAAGTCAAATTACTTTATAATAAAATTACTTTATAATAATGGTGTCTAATAATGGTGATTTATTTAATTCCTTACTCCCGCCTGCGTTTACGTCTGATTTGAAATAATGGTGTCAATAATGGTGTCAGATTTATTTAATTCCTTACTCCCGCCTGCGTTTCCGTCTGATTTGTATTTTGCAAATCGTTTCTCCCCAAAATTGCAAACGAAATTCCCCACTTTTGCAACGGCTTTTCCTCAATATTGCTATTAAAAAATTGAAAATTGCATTATAAATTGCCTGATTTTTTATTGAAATTTTATAAAGAATTTATTTTAAATAAATAAATTAAATAAATTAAAGAAATAATGTGGACAAAATAACTAAATAATAAAAAAATGGCGACGGATAGCAAATCGGAATGTATAAGGAAAAGATGTTGTAAAGCGACGATAAATTTTGCAAAAAAAATATCAAATTTTTTTATAATATAATTAATTTAATTTAATAATATTATGGAATTATCATAATGATTAGTATAACGATAAGCAAAGATTTGAAAAAAAGACTTCAGCAAGAATAATATATAAAAATACGAAAAATTATTAATCTAAATTCTAAAAGGCGATTCAGATTCTAATTTATCTTTCGACGAGCTGTGTAACCTTATAAAAAAGTTGGGCTTCGAGGAACGCATAAAAGGAAACCATCATTTTTTTAGAAAACAAGGCATTATAGAAAAAATTAATTTACAGTGCGACGGGAGCAAGGCAAAAACATATCAGGTTCGCCAGGTCAGAGATATAATTTTAAAATATAATTTGGGAGGCAGTTTTGATGCATAAATACGAAATTATTATTTACTGGGATAACAGGGACAATATTTACATTGCAGATGTTCCGGAATTGCCCGGCTGTTCCGCTCACGGCAAAACATACAGTGAAGCATTAGACAACGTTAATGAAGCTATAGAATTATGGATAAATACCGCTAAGGAATTTGGTGACCCAATACCCGAACCAAAGGGATCTCGCCTTATGTATGCCTAATATATAAATTGGAAATACGGAATAGGAAATAAATTTTTTCAAGCATAACAACGGGTCGCCTGTAGAAGACTGGTTTAATGATTTGCCCATGTACGCAAGATCCAAAATATTAAGGCATATAGAGCTTCTTAATAAGAACGGACTTTCTTTAAAGGAACCGTTCGTAAAATATGTAAAGAATAAAATTTAATGAATTAAGAACGCGGGACAAAGCCGGCATTTATCGTATTCTTAAAATAATGGTGCCAGATTTATTTATTCTATAACTCCCAACTGCGTTTGCTGGTTAAGTATAAAAAAGTTGTGATGATAAAAATTGTAATAATTTTAGCTTTAATTTTATTATATAATTTAAAAGCCACAGTGCAACGGAAGCAAGACGAAAACATATCATGTTTGCAAGGTCATAGATATAATTTTAAAATATAATTGTTGTAAAATTTCTGTTGTTAAATTTCTGGAATATTATTTAATTTCGTGATATTATATAAATAAATGTCTTACGCTATGTAAGGAGGTAAGCGATAATGTCTAACGAAATAGCAAAACTAACAAGTAAAGGGCAGATGACGATTCCCGTTAAATACAGAAAAGCCCTAAATATTAAAAAAGGCGATTCTGTTTTAGCGATACTTGAAGGGAAAGAAATTCGTTTGAAAAAATTAGAAATAGTAAGCCCCCTAAGCGAAAACGACCACATATGGAAAATTATAGGAGCAGGCGAGAACAAAGCAAAAGATGTTTCCGAAAACCACGATAAATATCTTGCGGAAGGAGAAATAAAACATTGGGGCAAATAATGGTTGATACCAGCGCAATATACGCTCTTCTTGATAAATCCGACGCAAATCATGATGTGGCGGTTAAACTTTTAAAGATAATAGCAATGGAAAATAAGGAAGTTATTCTTACCAATTTTATAGTTGCCGAAACCCATGCATTAATCCTCGTAAGGCTGGGCAATAAACTTGCAAACGACTGGCTCAAAAATTTATGCTGGCATATAGAACGGGTGTCTGAAGAAGATGAAGAAAAGGCAAAGGACATTATAAACGCTTATATAGACAAAAAATTCTCATATACCGATGCAACGACTTTTGCCGTAATGACCAGAATAAATATTAAAACTGCTTTTACATTTGATAAACATTTCATTCAATACGGTTTTAAAATGTGCGGCGCAAATTAATATAGTCATAACTTCCGATAAGTGTTACGACAACAAAGAAAAAATAATGGCGACAGATTTATTTATCCTCTTAATCCCGCCTGCATTTGCAGGTTTTTGGAAATAATGGTGTCAGACTGGCTTGAATAATGGTGTCTGAATAATGGTGTCAGATTTTAATCATATCAAGTTCGCTTTTGATTAAAATTCCTTTTCTTGATTTGTTTGAAGTTAACGGAAAATAAAGGTAATCCCATATTCGCTTTTATCTATTATTAAAATAGGTCTTTTTTTAAAGCCGGATAAATCAGAATATGGGACCATTGCTATGCAGATATTTCCGGTTTCTATAGATTTATTTCCTAAAGAAATAATTTTCATAATGTGTGCTTTGCCATTTTTTTTATTTTTCCGTTAGGCATTGCGGATATGGAAGATGCGATATGAAAACCATTCCACTCCTCGTTAAATAATGGATCCCAGTCTAATATATCTATTAATTCTTGTTCTGTATAAGCTAAAAGATTGCCTTCCTTAGCGAGTTTTTCCAAAGGTTCCCGCTCAAGAATAGTCGTGTCGTTTTTTATGTAGTTTATGAAATTATAGTGTCAAATTTATTTATTTTTTTAATTTCCTACTCCAGCCTGCGTTTGCTTCGGATTGTAACGCAAATTTAACAAAAATTTAACGTGTTTGTAGCATTTTTGTCATAATCCTGTAACAATATCTATGCTATTATATTATTCAAGATTTAGGATTGCACTTTAAAATGTCGTTCAAGATTGAAAAATTTTATTTCAGTGCTATAATAAAAGGAAAGATTAAGCTATGGAAGATATTAAAAAAACGGAAGATTATATGAATATGAGCCTATCCATATCGCCAGAGAAATATTTCGACAGCAGATTCGACGCACAAGAGAAACTTTTTACCGAAAAGTTTAACGGACTTCAAACCCAGTTTAACGGACTACAGAGCCAAATTGAAACAATGTCCGATAAGTTTTCTTTGGATATTTCAAAACGTGATAAAAAATTCGAAGCAAAAATTAATTCATTAGATGAAAAATTCGAAGCAAAAATAGATTCATTAGATAAAAGGTTGAATTTCGGATTTACCATTATAATATCGACTCTTGGCGTTTTAACGGCCGGTATTTCGATTTTAATAGCTCTGCATTTTATAAAATAATGGTGATTTATTTATTATCTTACTCCCGCTCCTGCTGAGGTTGTAAGTAATCAATAATGGCAACAATAATTATGTATTATCCATATTAGGCATAATTGCCGTATTCGTATTAGTATTATATATTAGACATAAAATTATCAAGTTATCTCATTAAAGTTTTAAGTCTTAAAGTTTTGAAGTTTTATTGACCGTGCTTATGAATTTTATTTTAATTTAACTAAAAACTAAAAATTTTACGTTATGGGTGCAAATCCTTCTTTTTTATACAACAAAGTCGACAGGCTCGAAGAAGCACTTATAAGGCTCGCCGATGCTCAAGCAAAAACTCAAGCCGAATTAGCGGACTTCAAGAACGAAATGTCCGACTTCAAACAAGAAATGTCCGACTTCAAGAACGAGATGCGGTTTAATCTCGAGAAATATCGCGAAGAAAGCAGAAACGAACAGAGAAGACTAAACCAGGAGCTTGGAAATATATCTAAAAAAATGGGAACCATAGTAGAAGATATTATCTATCCTGCGACAAGACCTTTAATAAGCCGTTATTTTAACGAAGATATAAACTATATCGAAACATATTCAAAAATATATAAAACAAATATTAAAAAAGAAATGGAAGAATTCGATATAATAGCTACAACGTCCGATAAGCTATTTCTTATAGAAGTCAAATCCACCATGAGAGATTCCTATATTCGCGATTTTAAAAATAAAATAAATAGATTCCCCTCATATTTCCCCGAATATAAAAACAGGCGTCTTATTCCTATTATGGCTTCTTTGACCATGCAGCCCAATAGTATTCATCAGCTTACAAAAAACAAAATATACGCCATGGCTTACCGCGAATGGGATTATATGGATATATTAAATTTTGACGGAATATAATAAGAATAATGGTGTCAGAATAATGGTGTCAGATTTATTTATTTTCTTACTCCTGCCTGCATTTGCCAGTTTTATTAATTTTATAAATAACCGACTAATATATAGTCTATAAGGCATAATTTATAAGGCATATAATGCTTATTTCTTTATGAATTTACAAAAAGAACTGAACTCTCTGATAAATGCATTTAACGGCGGAAATTTTAAAGAAGCCGAAAGGCTTTCCCTTACAATCTCTAAATTATATCCCGATAATTTTATTCCATGGAAAGCGCTGGGTTTGTCTTTGAAAAATTTAAAAAGGTTTCCGGAAGCGGTTTCGCCGTTGAAGAAAGCTATGGAGCTTATGCCAGGTGACATCGAAACCATGATGAATTTGGGCATAATATTTACGGAACTTGCCGAATATGAAGAAGCAGAAAATATTTACCGAAGAGTTATCGCACTAAATCGGAATGATTATCCCGAAGCATATTTAAATCTCGGCGTCGTTCTAAAATACATGGGTAAAAACGAAGAAGCCGAAAAATGTTACAGGCGGGCAATCGAAATAAAACCGGATTTTACTATAGCTTTTAATAATCTCGGCGTTCTTCTAAGGGATGCGGGAAAATTGGAAGAATCGGAAGAATGCTACAGAAAGGTTATAGAAATTAAGCCTGATTATCCCGAAGCATATTTAAATCTCGGCGTCGTTCTAAAATACATGGGTAAAAACGAAGAAGCCGAAAAATGTTACAGGCGGGCAATCGAAATAAAACCGGATTTTGCCGAAAGCTATAATAATATTGCGATAATTTTACAGGATAAAGGGGATTTTGCCGAAGCCGAGAAATATTTCAGGCGAGCTATAGAATTAAATCCGAACTATGCAGAAGCTTATAACAATATCGGCAATCTTTTGAAGGATACAGGAAGAAATAAAGAAGCGGAAATATATTATAAGCTGTCGTTAAAGATTAATCCTAAAAATTATAAAGTTTATAATAATTTAGGGCTCTTATGCGCCGACTCCCAAATATTGGACGACGCCGAAACTTTTTATAGAAAAGCTATAGAATTAAATCCGAACTATGCCGAAGCCTATAATAATTTAGGGAATCTATTGAGAAATAAAAGTCAGATGCCTGTATCGGCGAAAGTGGCAGAAACAGTGCTTGATAAGGTGGCCGATACGTCGATAACCGGAGCGGAATTCGAATCGGAAGCCGAGAAATATTTCAGGCGAGCTATAGAATTAAATCCGAACTATGCAGAAGCTTATAACAATATCGGCAATCTTTTTAATGATACCGGAAGAATTGAAGAAGCTAAAGAGTTTTATTTAAAAGCATTATCTATTAAACTGGATTTTGCGGTATGCCATAAAAATTTAGCCCAGATAAAGACATTCGATAAAGAAGACCTTCAGCTCAAAACGCTTAATAATCTTTATGAAAAATTTAAAAATGACGATAATAAGAATAAAAAAGACAATAAAGGCAATTATAACTATCAAAACAACAATAAAGATAAAAAGGAAGATAATTTTTCCGACAGAATAAAAAATAGTTCAGATAAAATATATATATGTTTTGCCCTTGCCAAAGCCAATGAAGATTTAAATGAAATAGATGCTGCTTTCGACCTTTATTCCGAAGGCAACAAACTTATGAAAATGAAGCTTAACTATAATATTGCCCAAGATATTTCGCTATTTGAAAACATTAAGTCCTTGTTCGCTTTCTTTGCAAAAACGCCCATATTTTCGGCATCGGCACCGGCAACAATGATTTCAACTGCACAGGTATCGGCAACACCGCCAAATATAACAGCTTTTAATATAGCGCCTATAATGATAGTCGGAATGCCAAGGTCCGGAACAAGTTTAGCGGAACAGATTATAGCCTCCCATTCAAAGGTTTTTGGAGGAGGAGAGGTTAATTTAATGGACGAACTTGTAAAAAAATATTACCTTGAATCCAAAGAACATTGTGCATTCGGCGGCGCAGAAAAGATAAGCAGGCTTATAGCGTCGGATTATATAAATGGAATAAATAAATACGGGAACATATATAGATTAACCGAAAACGGTAAAAAATACTTCACGGATAAAATGCCGCTTAATTTTCGCTGGCTCGGTTTTATCATGCTTTTCAATCCCGCTATTAAAATAATTCATACAGTCAGGAATCGCGATGCAGTGTGCTGGTCTATTTTTAAACAGCTCTTTTCTGGAAAGGGAATGGGTTTTGCTTATGATTTAAAAGATATATATAAATATTACGGGCTTTATGAAAATCTTATGGAATTTTGGGAAGAAATGTTCCCAAGCCGCATATACAGGCTCGACTATGAAAGACTTACTGTAAACCAGAAGGAAGAAACCAAAAAACTGCTCGATTACTGCGGGCTTGAATGGGAAGACGGATGCATGGAATTTGAAAAGAACAAACGTGCCGTGAGAACCGCAAGTTTCGCTCAGGTGAGAAAAAAAATTTACAAAGGAAGTTCCGAAGAATGGAAAAAATTTAAAAGCAGAATAGAAAGAGCTTTAATTTGAAACGGTTTTAAATCTAAAGGAATTTTTTAATAATGGTGTCAAATAATGGTGAAATAGTGAAATAATGGTGTCAGATTTATTTATTTTCTTACTCCTGCCTGCGTTTGCGCTTTAATTAAAATAAGCGCGCTTTATTAAATAAAACATTAAATACAAAAAATAATTGACCGAGCGTTAAATATAGTATATACTAAAAAGTATATTATTTATTTAATTTAAGTTTATAAAAACGGCGGAGATATCAAATGAAAAGCGCAAAACTATTCCAAAACGGCAAAAGTCAGGCCGTAAGACTATTAAAAGAATTTAGATTTGAAACAGATGAAGTATATATAAAAAAGGTTGGCAGAAGCGTGATTTTAACGCCAAAGGATGACTATTGGGATTGTCTTTTTAAAAATATAGATAAATTCAGTAAAGATTTTATGTCGCAAAGAAACCAGCCTGAAATACAGAAAAGAGCGGATTTTTAGTAAATATGAAATATATGCTCGATACTAATATCTGTATTTATATAATTAAAAACAAGCCTATAGGGGTTAAAGAAAAACTTTCTTTAATACCGCCGGAAGATGTATGTCTTTCTTCAATAACTGTTTCGGAGTTGTTTTACGGCGTAGAGAAAAGTCAATATTCGCAGAAAAACAGAGATGCGCTGGAGGGTTTTTTAATTAATTTCAACATAATGGATTACGGTTATGAGGCCTCGATAGCGTATGGTAAAATAAGAACTAATCTTGAAAAAACAGGAAATATAATCGGTGCAATGGATTTGATGATAGCTTCCCATGCTTTAAGTATAAAGGCGATTTTGGTTACAAACAATATTAAGGAATTTAAAAAAATTAAAGACTTAAAAGTTGAAAATTGGTATTAATGATGTATTCGCTATGAATTTCCAAAATTCTTCTTCCGAACTAAGATTGTTTTCAAGGGTTTTCTTTCTGGTTTCAGCAATCTCGTCAAGATAAAAGTCTTCTTCAAGCTCTATGCTTTTTCTATAAGTTCTTTGGCGAGGGCTGATTTAGATATGTCCCTTTTTTTTGATAAAATATCGTCAAACTCTTCAGTTCTTTTATTCAGGACGACATTAAGCATTGGATTCTTTGTAGGTATTTTTTATCTCTTACTATTCTAGGATACAATTAGTGTATCATTAATGATAAATTATGTAAACGATAATGGCGTCACAATAATAACATCCGATTTATTTATTTTTTAGATTAAATAAAAATAAAAAATACAGTTTGATTTTATTAATTGAAAATGTAGCGCATTAGATATATAATACATATATAAACTTAACTAAATTTTAAATTAATCGATGAAAATGGATCTGCCGGAAAAAATAGTAAACTGGAGCAGCGATAAAAATGAATGGCTGAAGTCGGAAAGAAATATATCTTTTGAAGAAATAATCGTTGCAATTGTGGAACACGATAAATTAATAGATATTATACAGAATAACGAAAAATATATAGACCAGAAAGTTTTAGTCGTTGAAATAGATAGTTATATATATTTATGTCCGTTTATTGAAAACGATAACGAAATATTTTTAAAAACTATTTATCCAAGCAGAAAACTTACCAAAATATATTTAAATAACGAAGAGGATTTGAAAAATGAAAAAAAAGACTAAATTTAACGATACTGAAGCCGAACTCGGTTTATTCTTCGAATTGGAAAAGGGTAATTTTAAATCTATACCCGGCTTAAAAAAAGAAAAGGAAAGGATTAAAAAAATCTTTAAAAACAATTTTTACTCCGAAAAGAAAATAATAAATATTAGGCTTTTAAATAGAGACGTAGAAAAGATAAAAGCGATTGCCATTAAAGAAGGAATTCCTTATCAGGTCTTGATCAGGTCTGTTATTCATAAGTATGCTGAAAATAATATATAACCTTGACATAAAAAATAGCTATAATAGCCTTTGCCGATAGTTAATTAAGATATGTCCGAGGTATCAAAATCCGTTAATGATTTATTTATTTTGGTATTTTTATATCGGAATATAGACGGAAACAGTAGTGCCGCGGTTTTTTGCAGACGATATATCTATAAAACCGCCGTGTTCGTGCATTATTTTCTGGCTTACGGCAAGACCGAGCCCCGTCCCTTTTTCTTTTGTAGTAAAGAACGGAACGAATATATTATTCATATCGCTTTTGCTAATTCCGCAGCCGTTGTCTATAAATTCTATTTTTATAAATTTCGGGTTATTTCTGGTATAGTCTATCTTTGTTATAATTTTTATTTTTCCGGCGGTATTGCAGGTTGATCCCCGTCCTTTTTTTATATTTTTAATGCTCATAATGCTTTTTATGCTTCCCTTGCTTTTATAATTTACGGCCTTTTCCGCATTTAAAGCATTTACTGATTCTGAGGCTTTTGCCGCATCTAAAACTTTTGCCGCATTTACGGCGTCGACGGAATTTTTAAGCAGATTTAAAAATACCTGGATAAGCGCACTTTCCGAAGCGTATATTTTCGGAAGGCTCGGATCGAATTCCTTTACGACTTCTATATTTTTTGCTGAAAATTCCGCCTGTTCCATAATTATTATTTCATTGATTATTTTATTGATATTCACTGCGGAAATTTTTGTTTTATGCTTTTTAGACAATACAAGAAGTTCTTCTATCAGATTATTGATTCTTTCTGATTCTTTTATGATAATTTCCAGAAAATTATTTAGATCGGTGCCGTTAAATCCGTTAAGCCCGTCAGAGCCGTTAAGTTCCTTAAACCCTTTAATTCCGTTAGATTTAGACCCGCCGAATTTTTTTCTTAAATAAGCCGCAGAAGCTTTAATTCCGCCGAGAGGATTTTTGATTTCATGCGCCATTTCCGCAATGAATCGCGATAAGTCTTCAATCTTTTCTTCGCTTTTTATATTATTATCCATTTCTTTAAATCTCGTAATATCTTTTAGAGAAATTAAAAGATGAGGCTTATCTCCGTCAGTAATTTTAGATATTTCAAGTATTACGTATCTTGCTTGATTATGATATTTACTTTGAAATTTATATTCAAATTCGATAAAACCTTCTCCAGTCTGCATAACGTTTTTTACCTTTTCTTCTATGTAGGCATTGTTATTAAAAAAACGACCGAGAGTTATGCCGTTTAAGAATCTGTCCGAATATCCTGTAAGTTCCTGAGCCGGAAGGTTTAAAAATTTTAAAACGAGGTTTTCGTCGAATAAAATAACGGAGTAGTTTAAATTGTTTAGTATTAAGCTGTTTATGTCCATTGTTTCAACGGATTTTGAGTCCGGTTATGATATTTTATAACTTATTGATTTTAAAGAGTATTAATACTTATGAAAAATATGCCTATGTGAAAATCCGGCCATAATTATTAATAACTTATTAAATCCAGTTTTGATACAAGGAGGCTGTTTAGGCTACCTTGAGGTATCCTCTGCGGCATGGCTTTTTAGAAAAAGAAATCATAATGCCTGTGTTAAGAGATTGGGATAGTTTTAAAAGAGTCTCCAGCGTTAAATTGCTTTCCCCGCTTTCTATCTGAGAAATAAACTGTTGGGAAACATTCATTCTTTCCGCAAGTTCGGATTGGGTTAGATTATTCTCGTCTCTTATTTCGGCTATTTTTTGGGCAAGTGCGACTTTCACTCTTTCAAGCTCATAAACTTCCCTGAATTCTACATCCTTCAGCTTTTCATTAAGATGTTTTTCCGCTCTTTCTAATTTAATTTTCATCGTTTTCCTCTTTAGCAATATTCGTCCGATATTTTTCTATATATTTTTTTCTTTTAATAGATAACGCAATATCTTTTTCAAGTATCTCGTTGGTCTTCTTTTTTAGGGCGTGGACAAAGACAACGCTTTCTTTTAAAAAAAAGAAGTAAAACAGCCTGTTTGACTTTGGACGAAGCTCGTAAATCCCGTCTTTCACGTAATCGGCCAATGGACGCAGGAGATTATGTCCCTGTTTTCCCAACTCGTCAATATAGGCAAACACTTTTGCCTGCTCGTCTAATGAAAGTCCGTCTATAAATTCCCTGACGGGACAATGTCCTCTTTCATCCACAAAATACCAAATATTCATCGGCTTTCTATAAAATAAGTTTACAAGTTATAACTTGTATTGTCAAGAAATATTTTTACATTAAAAACCCTAAAATAGAAACGGTCTAACAATTTCTTTTTCTTCGTAAATGCGGCCTTCTTCCTCATCCTTCAATCCGCGTTCAATTTTTTGTATCACATATAAATGATACTGTATATCTTCTAAAGTGCAGTTATCCGGCAAGCGTTTTAGAAGGTCGGCAACCTCATCTTTGACCGTCTGCATTTTTACTCCGTTAAATTTTACTCAAATTATTTTTAAACTTTATTTATTATACCATTTATAAAATTGTATAGATAGACTTCTTTGTCTTCTTATGCCTTGCTCGGCTTCTTAATCTCGAACTTTTTTGCTAAGAAGCTGATGAACTGTTTAGTATTTCAGATAATCTTTATCTATATAAAATTTTAAAAAATAATTAAAATCGGAAAACCTCTTAAATACGCCGTCTTTTTTATATAATCTTCCAGATCTACAATACCACGTTTTCCGTCTGCAAATGTTATCTCCAATTTATATCTTTCGATATGTTTAGCTTCCTTAATATCGTAATACATAATTAATTCCTCGTTTTCCTTATTTTAAAGGTTCTATGTTATTTATTAAAAAAGCTTCATAGCAGCGGTATCGAGGGAAATAAATAAAATATTCGCAAACATTTCACGAAGGTTTTTTATAATTAGATTTAATACTTATATTGGGTTGAGGGGAATAATTCACAAATTCACATTATTAACGACATGTTTCAAACTTGTTTTTTTATTTATAAAGATAAAAGTTAATAGCAATTGGTTTTTTATACAATTTAATTTATAATAAAACCGATGGTAAAATTAAAATAATTTCCAAATTTTGATAAAATATTTTTTTATGAAGATAACCCGGATAAAATTTCAAAATATACTATCTTTTAATGATTTTACATGGCCAGATATTGATGACGGTTTTAATGTTATTGTATGACCAAATGGAGCAGGTAAGTCTAATGATAAAATACTTAACGAAGTAATAAAAAAAATTGCGGAAAAGGCTAAAGAAAATATAACATTGATAACAAGAAAAAAGCACTTTCAAGATATTTTGCTTAAGAAACTGAACCGCCGGAAGAAATAAAAGCGCTTTTCGATAAAGCTTTAGAATTAGCCAGCGTTGAATAATGAGCATGTGAATAATTTATTTTTATTAAAAAAAGAGGCTGATATGACCAAAGAACAAAAATTTTATGAAGCATTAAGAAATGTTTTCATAGGCGCTAAAATTGAAGGCGAAGGCGGTTTTATTAACCTAATGCGAATAAAATCGAGTTATTATTCCCAGATTGAAAAACTGCTCAAGGAAGATATAGAAGAAGCGTTAATACAATATCCTAAATTTAGAGATGAATTATTCGATAAGCTATATACTTTTTTTAGCCGTTATTTCACCGAAAGCGGCTCGATTTATTTTAATTCGACGCCTTTTCATAATAATATTTACGAAAAAGTATATACCGACGAAAAAGACGTTATTTTATTTTGGAAAACGCAAATGCTTTATTACGTTAAAACCGACCGCATATTTAGAAGCATGCCGGTAGAGTTCGACGGTTTAAAATGCTATTTTGACGCAAGCCAAATTGAAAATAAAAAAGCGAACGAAAAAAGAACGCTTATTTTTGAATTAAGTAAAATCCGCGAAGACGGCGTTATCGTTTTTACCGTTAAATATTCCGAACACGGAACAAAAACAAAAACGGATGAGATCCTAAAAAATTTAAAGAAAAAAAATATCGGCATAACCGAAGAATTGTTAAAAAAAGCTTTTCATATTTTCGAGAAACAAAGCGAAGTAGATTTCTTTATTAACAAAAATGCAAAGGCATTTTTACGGGAACAATTTAAGCTATGGAGTTATCAATATTTCTGGGAAGGAGCTAAAGAGTGGAGCGCCCACAGAGTTAACGAATTGCAAATTTTAAAAGATATTGCTTTTAAAATTATCGATTTTATTTCGCAATTTGAAGACGAGCTGGTAAAGATATGGAATAAACCTAAATTTGTAAGAAATTCAAATTATGTAATTACGCTCGATAGAATTACAGACGAAAAATTGATTGCAAAAATTAAAAACCATAAAAATTATTCTTTACAAGTTAAAGAATGGGAAGAATTAGGAATAGACGAAAACAATCCTAAAGCGCCTATCGATACTAAATATTTTAAAGATTTAGAAATTGAGGTATTAGGGCTGTTCGATAATTTAGACGAACAACTTGACGGCTGGCTTATAAAAAGCGAAAACTATCAGGCGTTAAATACTGTACTGCCAAAATTTAAGGAAAAAGTGCAGACAATCTACATAGACCCGCCTTTTAATTTAGACTCGTCAGATCAGTTTCTGTACAGAACTAACTACAAAGACGCAAATTGGGCGACTCTTTTGGAAAATAGATTAAAAATCGCAAAAGAGTGGTTAAATGAAAAGGGGAGTATTTTTGTAAGATGCGATTATAACGGGAATTGGATTATGAGATGTTTAATGGATGCGATTTATGGAAAAGAGAATTTTAGAAATGAGATTTCTTTAAGAAAAGTTAATTATCAAGGAACAAATGTTCCGGAACGGTTTAATCCAGCTTATGATTTGCTTTACTTCTATGGGAAAAATACAAAAATAATTTTCAACATAATTTTCAAAGGAAGAGGAAGAGAAACTAGATGGATAAATGCTGTTTCTCCAAAGGAAAATAAAGATGCTAATATTATTGAATTAAATGGTAGGAAATTTATTGCGCCAAAAGAAAATCACTGGAGATTTTCTCAAACTAAATTTGATCAAATCAATAAAGAAAAAAGAATAAGAATTTATGAAGAATATGAATATATTGACGTTTTTGGAAATAAACAAAAAGGTTTGCCTCAATATTTAGAATCCGAATTGACCCCAGTTGATTCTAATTGGACGGACATAGGAAGTTATTCATTTGGTTGGAGTTTTTCCACTGAAAATTCCGAAATCCTTCTCAAGCGTGTTATAGAATCCACTTCCAATAAAGGTGATTTCATCCTTGACTTTTTCCTCGGTTCCGGCACAACGACAGCTGTTGCCCATAAACTTGGCAGAAAATGGATTGGCGTTGAAATGGGGGAACATTTTTACAGCGTGGTTTTGCCAAGAATGAAAAAGGTTTTAGCCTACGATAAGTCCGGCATTTCTAAAGATATAAAAGAATATCAGGGCGGCGGTTTTTTCAAGTATTACGAACTTGAACAATATGAAGAAACTCTTGCAAACTGTAAATATGAAGACGGAGATTTGTTTACGTATCCATCAAAAACTCCATATCAAGAATACGTTTTTATGAAAGACGAAAAAATGCTTTCGGCATTAGATATAGATTACGAAAATAATAAAGTAAATGTAGATTTATCAAAGCTATATCCTGATGTAGATATTGCGGAAACATTGTCGAACTTAACGGGAAAATGGATTAAAACAATAAAAGAAGGCGAAGTCGAATTTGCGGACGGCAGTAAAATAAATACGGCAAACTTAGACTATAAACTTATTAAACCGTTGATTTGGTGGGAATAATTAGGTAAAAATATATGAAATTATATTTGCAGTCTATCGTTGACGACATTGCATTTGACGGTTTGCCGATAAAATGGCAGGACTTTGACCTTAGCAGGTTTTCTTCCGGTAAAACGCTTTTTGAATTTCAAAAACATAGTTTGCAAAATGCTTTAAAGGCGCTTCACCTGTATTATATTGAAAAAAAAGGACTTAAGAAACCTTTTTATCTGCATTATCAGAACAACGGATTAAACGAAAATTTTGATTACGATATAAAGAAAAAGCAAGACGGCAAAACAGTTAAATATCTCTTAGAGTACGATAAAGACTATCCTGCGGTTGACAACAAAATTTCTTTTGCTTATTTTATTAACAGAATGAGCTTTTGGATGGCGACCGGCTCAGGAAAAACATTAATTATTATTAAACTCGTCGATTTGCTCGGACGACTTATTAACATAGGAGAAATACCGCAAAATGATATACTATTTTTAGCCCATAGGGAAGATTTGCTGGAGCAATTTAAAAATCACGTCGAAGAATTTAATAGTTTTAATTTTGAAACAAAAATAAACCTAAAAAGTCTTAAAGATTATGACAGCGTAAAAAGAGATAATATTCTGCCTTTTACAAAGAACGAAATAACCGTGTTCTATTACAGGTCTGACTTAATTTCAGACGAACATAAGGAAAATTTAGTTAATTTTAAAAATTACGACAATTACGGCAAATGGTATATTCTTTTGGACGAAGCCCACAAAGGCGACAGAGAAGACAGTAAGAGGCAGGTTTTTTATTCCATTCTTTCAAGAAACGGTTTTCTTTTCAATTTTTCGGCGACTTTTACCGACCCGCGCGATTTTGCAACCTGCGTTTTTAATTTTAATCTTTCAAAATTTATCGAAGAAGGATACGGAAAACATATTTACGTATCCGGAATGGAGGTTACTGCTTTTCGCGACAAAAGCGATTTTTCCGAAATCGAAAAGCAAAAAATAGTTTTAAAAACATTAATATTAATTACTTACATCAATAAGCATTTTAAAATAATAAAGAAAATCGATAAAACGCTTTATCACCGTCCGCTGCTTTTAACCCTCGTGAATTCTGTAAATACCGAGGAAGCAGACTTAAAACTATTTTTTTTGGAATTGGAAAAAATAGCTAAAGACGAGTTAAAAAGCGATTTAATTGAAATAGCTAAAAAAGAGCTCGAAAAAGAATTTACAAACAATCCAAAATATGAATACGAAGATATAAGTATCGATATTAATAGAAAATTATTTAATGCTATCGATTATAAAGATATTCTAAGGGAAGTATTTAACGCAGATAAACCAGGTAATATCGAAGTTTTAAAAATTCCAGGCAATAAAAACGAAATTATTTTTAAATTACAGACATCGGAAACGCCGTTTGCTTTAATAAAAATCGGCGACATTTCAGGCTGGCTTAAAGAAAAACTTAGCGGATACGAAATTATCGAAAGTTTGGAAAATGAAAGTATTTTTAAAAAGATTAATGAAGACGATTCGGAAATAAATATTTTAATGGGTTCCCGCGCCTTTTACGAGGGCTGGGATTCTAACCGTCCAAATATAATTTTATTCATAAATATCGGCATAGGAAGCGACGCTAAAAAATTTGTTCTTCAATCCGTCGGAAGAGGCGTAAGGATTGAACCGCAAAAAAACAAACGCAAAAGAATGCTGAATTTATATAATGCAAAAGAAGTAAACGCTGAAATATTCAATAAAATAAGACAAAATGTTTTACCTATAGAGAGTTTATTTATATTTGGAACAAATGCAGAAAATTTGAAAGGAATTATTAACGCATTAAAAGAAGAAAAACAAGAAAAAGATTTAGGTCAAGAATTTGTTATCAATAAAGATGCCGAAAACAGACTTTTAATAATTCCCATCTATAAAGAATCCGATAAAATATTTGCTGAAGAAAAGGACGTTGAACCTTATAGTATCAGCAAGCAAGATTTTAACTATGCTTATTCAATGTTTAATTATATAGGTGAAAAAGTTGTATTGGCTAAGTATGAATGCGATATAAAAATTCTTAAAAAAATGAAAGAAAGTTTTGATTTTGAATTAAAAAAAAGATATTTTAAGTTTGACGAAATGAGAAGTATCGGCGAACCAGACTTGCTGATAGACAGAATATTAAATTATTTTAACGTAAGAGATAGAGAATTCGACAATTTTAAAAGATTGGAAAATGAAATAATTCACTTCAAAAAAATAAAATTTAACGGCGGTGAAAAATTTGACCAAATTATTAATAAAATTAGAGAGGTTAGAGAAGCGCCGGAAAAACGCCAAAAGCTTAAAAAAGCTTTCGACGAGAGACAACTTTCTTTTGACGATATGTTGAAAGAATTTCAATCATTAAAAGACAGCCAAGATTTTAATTATAGGAATAAAAGATTAGAAATTAAATATATACAAAATCATTATTATATTCCGGTTATTATATCCGAAGAAGGTAAGGCAGATTATATTAAACATATTATCGACGTAGAAAGCGAAGCCGAATTTATCAATGAATTAGAAGAGTATTTGCAAAAAGACGATAATGTGTTTAAACGATTTGATTGGTGGATGTTTTCAAAGCTTGATGAAACTCTCGACGATGTTTATATTCCTTATTATAATCCAAAAGAAAATAATATTGCAAAGTTTAAGCCGGATTTTATTTTTTGGATGCAAAAAGGAGACGACTATATTATTTTATTCGTTGATCCGAAAGGGACTGAATATACCGACGTCGATAGAAAAATTGACGGTTACAGGAAATTATTCGAATTTGAAACTGAAGGGAATGAAATAAGCAAAAATTATTCTTTTGAAGGATATAACGTAAAAGTAAAATTATTATTGAAGACATCACGAGGAATGGCAAGAGTAGCGGAATCTTATAAAAGATATTGGTTTGATAATTTTGTCGATTTCGGAAAAAAACTATGCTGAAACTTATAATAATTTAGGAAATCTTTTTAACGATATCGGCAGAATTGGAGAAACTGGAGAGCTTAATTTAATGGACGAACTCGTAAAAAATATTACCTTAATTTATCTTCAGTTTCGGTTGCGCTGATATTTCAATTAAGAGCTATAGATAAAAAAAGAATGAGGAATAAAATCGGCAAATTAAACTCAAAAGATACGGAAGTTCTAAAGCAAACAATAAATATATGGTGCCGAAGGGGGGAATCGAACCCCCATGGGATTGCTCCCGCCGGATTTTGAGTCCGGTGCGTCTACCAGTTCCACCACTTCGGCTTATTTATTTTTTATAGATGTAAAAATATTTTATTCGTTTAAGTTTATAAATTATTATGCAACTTGACAATGCAACCTATCTAAATTTATTTTTTCATTATACAAAATTATTATGACAATGACAATTAAAAAAGTCGGTGTGTCATTTAAATTTTAAAACCGAACTCTTTTTAATATTGAAAATATGATATAATTAAAAAAAAAGAATTGATATAATTAATTATCATAAGAGCATATTATCAAAAAGGGTTAAAAAAAACAAAATGTGCCTTGCGATTCCATCTAAAGTTATAGAAATAAAAGACGAAAGCACCGTTATAGTAGATACTATGGGTTCTAAAAGGTTAGTTTCTACGATGCTTTTGGAAGAGCCGGCAGTCATAGGCGATTACCTGCTTATACACGTGGGTTACGCAATGCAGAAAATAGACGAAAAAGAAGCATCCGAAAGCCTTAATTTATTCAGGAAAATAGAAAGCAAAACGATGTAGTAAATAAAATTAGTAAGACAATTATATATATAACGTTGCCTGATTTAATAAAAGTTTAAACATTGAACTCATGGAAACGCACATATTATATATATTTTTATATTATTAAATAATAGCAATAATGGAATTATATTCCGATTTTAAAAGAAAAGACGATATAAACCGATTGGCGTCCCTCATAGATTCCGAAGTTAAAAAACCGGTCAATATAATGGAAATATGCGGCGGACACACCCATTCCATTATGAAATACGGATTACATAAACTCCTTAAAGATAAAATAAATTTTCTTCATGGACCAGGATGTCCTGTTTGCGTGATGCCCGTTAGAAGAATAGACGAGGCTATAGAGATTGCGGATTCTTTGGACGTTATACTTACTGCATACGGCGATATGATGCGTGTTCCGGGAACAAACAGTTCCCTGATAAAAGAGCGCGCAAAGGGAAAAGACGTAAGGATGGTGTATTCACCTCTCGATATTATAAAAATAGCACTCGATAAAGCAAATAAAGATAAAAAAATAGTTTTTTTTGCGATAGGGTTTGAAACGACGACCCCTATGACGGCGGCTCTTCTCGAAGAAGTTATATCTAGGGGCATAAACAATGTTTTATTTCACGTAAACCATGTTCTCGTGCCTCCTCCTATAAAAGCTATTTTAGATTCCGGCGATAATTTAATAGACGGATTTATCTGTCCGGGGCATGTCAGCGTTATTACCGGAAGCGGAATTTATAACGACATTCCCGATAAATACGGCAAGGCGGCCGTAATAGCCGGATTCGAGCCTTACGACATTTTAAGCGGAGTTCTTTTAATAGCGAGGCAGATTAACGAAGGCAGGCCGGCTGTTGAAATTGCTTACAAAAGAGCGGTCAAAGAAAATGGAAATAAAAAGGCGCAGGTTTTGGTGGATAAATATTTTACCGTAAGAGACGAATTCGAATGGAGAGGGTTCGGAAATATTCCAAAAAGTGGGTTAAAATTAAGGGATGAGTTTAAAGATTTCGACGCCGAATATGTTTTTAAAGATAAACTGAAAGAATTAGAAATAGAAATAGGGTTGAATGAAAAAACTGTCGCTCCGACTAACGATAAAACCGAAACCTGTAGAGAAAGCTTCCTGTGCAAATGCGGGGAAATATTAAAAGGAAAATCCAAGCCTGACGACTGTCCGCTGTTTGGAAAAGTATGCAATCCGGAAAATCCGGTAGGGGCATGTATGGTATCTTTCGAAGGCGCATGCGCCGCATATTATAAGTACCGCAATTTTTAGCGATTAATTTTAGTTAAAATGGATAATAAAAAATTTGAAAAAATATTGCTTTCGCACGGCGGAGGAGGGAAAGAAACCTCCGAGCTTATAGGCGGAATTATATTTAACGGACTTTACGGACAAAACGGCAGAAACGATGATTTGTTTGATTTATACAAAAGACGTAATGATAGCAACTTTGCAGTAAATATATATGATCAAAAAATAAAATTATTGGAAGACGCAGCGATTTTAAAATCTCCTCGAAAAATAGCATTTACTACGGACGGTTTTACCGTAAGCCCCGTTTTTTTTAAGGGCGGCGATATAGGAAAGTTATCCGTTGCCGGAACGGTGAATGATTTGTCGGTTATGGGAGCCAAACCCCTGTTTTTAAGTCTTGGTTTGATAATCGAAGAAGGATTTGCTTTGGATGATTTAAGCAAAATCATAAAGAGCATTTCTGAAGAAGCGGCTAAAATAGGAGTAAGGGTAGTAACCGGCGATACGAAAGTAGTTCCAACTGGAAAAGCGGACGGAATATTTATAAACACAAGCGGCATAGGCGAAGTTTTATACGATAACCTTTCGGTTTATAACATAGAAGACGGAGATATAATTATAGTTTCCGGTAATGTGGGCGACCATGGCGCCGCCGTAATGTCGCAGAGGGAAGGAATAGAAATGGACGTTGAAATAGAAAGCGACTGCGCTTCTTTATGGGATATGATAAATACCGTTTTAAGCGGCGGCATAAAGGTGAAAGCCATAAGAGACGCAACGAGAGGCGGACTGGCATCCGTTCTTAACGAATGGGCTATGGCGGCGAACATCGATATTTACGCCGAAGAAGATAGAATTCCGGTAAGCGGTCCGGTAAAAGGTTTTTGCGAACTGCTCGGTTTTGAACCGTACCAGCTTGCATGCGAAGGCAGGGCAGTATTTGCAGTAAAACCTGAATTTGTCGAGAAAACCATCGGAATTCTAAGGTCGCATCCGCTTGGTAAAAATGCGGATATAATAGGAACGGCGGTTGCAAGAAGAAAAAGTGCGGACGGAAACGGCGAACGAAATAATTCTCCTGGAAAAGTTATTTTAAAAGGCATATACGGAGTTTACAGGATACTTGACTATCCTTCGGGAGAACTTTTGCCGAGAATATGCTGAAAAAAGTTCCCGCTAAGCAAGATTAAGTATAACTAAAAACTGATTCTTCGATAAGCGGTAATCCTATGAATAATAGAAATTGCTATGATAATAATGCCGTAAATGTAGCAATAAAAAGAGCGACGATTATACTGTCGGGCAGGATTCAGGGAGTAGGTTTTAGGCCATTCGTTTACAGGCTTGCGGAGAAGTATGGAATAAGAGGCTATGTTTTAAACAGCAGCGAAGGCGTGGAAATTTCCGCCGAAGGCGAAGAAAACGCTCTTATTGACTTCATAAATTCTATAGATTCCGATACGGAGAAGCCTCCTCTTGCCGTAATAAAAAATAAAACCGTAGATTATGTCGATTTTATTGAACAAGATCAAATTTTTTATAAAAATTTTGAAATTAGGGAATCGGATAAAACTATTGATGCCGCCGATAAAAACTATGAAATTAAGTTTAATAAATTAAATTTAACCATACCTCCCGATATCGCAATTTGCAGCAAATGCTTAAGTGAACTTTTCAATCCGTCTGACAGAAGATATTTATATCCGTTTATCAACTGCACGGACTGCGGTCCAAGATTTACCATATCTAAAGAACTGCCGTACGACAGGGCTTCGACTTCCATGGATAAATTTACGATGTGTTCCGATTGCCTAACCGAATATAAAAATCCTTTAAATAGAAGATTTCATGCAGAACCAAACGGATGTTTCGCCTGTGGTCCCGAAATCGAATTTATTTTAAGCGCGGATATACCGAAAATAGATATAAACGACAAAATAAATATCCGCAAAATGAAGCCGGAAGACGGCAAGAAAAGCGGCGAAGAAAAAGGTTTCGCATTATCGAAATTAGATAGTTATGCACATAGTTTAAAGGGTATTGAAGCAGGGACGCAACAAGATGCAGATAATGTTTTAAAATTAAACCGATTAAAAAGTTTAAGCGCCGTAAAATCGTTAACGGAATTAATCAAGAACGGCGGTATCGTCTGCGTCAAAGGAATAGGCGGTTTTCATTTAATGGCGGATGCCGCAAACGACGACGCCTTAAAATTATTAAGGGAGCGCAAGAACAGGCCTAAAAAACCTTTCGCCGTAATGTTTAAAGACATCGGGCAGGCATCGGAATATGTGCGCATTGACGATATTTCCGCAGATTTGTTGAATTCTAAGGAAAGGCCTATATGTTTATTGAAAGACAGAGGCAGACTCTCTTATTACGTAAACTGCGGACTTAAAGATATAGGAGTTTTTTTGCCATATGCGCCGCTTCACTATATTTTATTCGGTTTTTTAAATATGCCTTTAGTGGCTACGTCGGCGAATATAGGCGGAGAACCGATAGTAAAAGACAACGAGGAGGCGTTTTTAAAGCTAAAAAATATTGCGGACGGTTTTTTAATCCATAACAGGGATATTTTGAGAAGATGCGACGATTCGGTAATAAAGGTCAATGCGGCGGTCAATGAATATAATTTGATTAATGCGCATAATTACGGCACGGATGCAGATAAAAATCAACATGAAAATCATAATAAAACTGCTTCTTATTTTTTTATAAGGCGCTCAAGAGGCTATGTTCCCGAACCGTTAAATCTCCCCTTTAATTTAAAAAGAAACGTTTTGGCGTCGGGAGCGTTTCTTAAAAACGTTTTTGCCTTAGCTTACGCCGGAGAAGATGCAGGCGCGATAGTATTAAGTCAGCACAATGGCGACTTGGACAATACCGCAGGTTTTGCTAATTTAAAAAATAATATAGAAGATTTTGAAAAATTTTACGATTTTAAACCGGAAACTGTAGTTTACGACAGTCATCCCTATTACGAAAACACGAAATGGGCTAAAGAATATGCAAAGGAAAGAAATATTAAGGGCATATCTCTCCAGCATCACAGAGCGCACGTTATCTCGTGCATGGCGGAAAACGGATTAGGATTAAGCGAAGAAGTTTTTGGAATAGCTTTCGACGGAACTGGTTACGGAGACGACGGGACTATCTGGGGAGGAGAATTTTTTAAAGGGAAATACGATAATTTAAAAAGAATAGGCAGTTTTAAAAAATTTAGGCTTATAGGAGGAGAAAAGGCGGTTAAATCTCCAGGCAGGGTTCTTGCAGACATTCTGTTCGGCGTTTTATCAGAAAAGGAAAATAGCGGCGCTATTTTGCATAACGGCGGCAAAAACAAAAAAGCCGGTAAATATAATGATGATGATAAATTTGTAGATACCTATATTAAATCTGAATCTAAATCTAAGTTGCAGGATATTTTTAAAAATATTTCCGTTTTAACCGGTTTTTCCGAAAAAGAAATAAGTATATTCCATAAAATGAGTGAAAGCGGATTAAATTCCCCACTTACATCTTCATGCGGGAGAATTTTCGACGCCGTTTCATGTTTGTGCGGCTTTAAAGGCGATATAACCTACGAAGGAGAGGCGTCCGTTTATTTAGAAAATTTGTGCAGCGAGTACGAAAATAAAAACAAAAACAATAGCGACGGAAAGCAGGATAATTTAATAAATAAAGTAAATTCAATAACCAAAAAAGACTGTTTTAAATATGAAATACGCTATGAGAATAGGCTTGATAATAATGATATTAAGAATGCCGAGGAAAACGCGGAGAGCGGGGATTTTTTTACGGTCGATTATTATCCTATGTTCGGCGATATTATGGAAATAGTTCAAGCTAAAAATAACGACGACGATAAAGATGAATACGAATACAAAGATAAAGATAAATCGGTTAACGCAGGTTTTATAGCAGAGAAGTTTATAAATACCCTCGCTATGATTATACTGGACGTCTCGTTAAAATCCGGATGTAAAAACGTCTGCATGAGCGGCGGAGTGTTTCAGAATGCTTTGCTAAGGAAAAAAGCGGAGTTTATTCTTAAAAATAACGGATTTAACGTTTATTTTAACGAAAAAATACCTTCTAACGACGGCGGTATTGCATTGGGTCAGGCGGTTTACGGCGGGATTATTTAAAGTTCGGCGTATTCAGGGTTTAATTGCCAGTTTATGCCGAGCGGTTTTATTTCGTCCAAAACTAATTTTTCGAGAACAGGCATGGCTTTTTTTAGAGGCTCCGAAATGTCTGTTCCAACGCCGGTGCAGTTCTCCGGAGATACTGCAAAAAAAGTTATTTTAGGATTATGCCCCTGCAATCCGCACATAGAAATTACGTCGATAAATTCTATGTCGTGCGCCGTTTTTTTCATTAAATTTACAGGAAGGTTTTCCGAATCGAACTTAAATATGCTCCCGGGTTTCTCGTCTGTTTTAAGGGCATCTACGACTATAACACAGTCGAGGCTGAATATATCGTCCAAAAGCCCGTATCCAAGAGTACTGCCGTCTATTAACCGTATATCGCCCTCGAAGATATATTTTTTTCTTAATAAATTTATAAAATGAACCCCAATTCCTTCGTCTTTTAATATCAGATTTCCTATTCCTATAATTCCCGTCATATAAATGTGAATGTAAATTATTGTGGTGACTTAAATCACCGTTAGAGACTGTAAAAACAGTCGTTCCCGCGAAAGCGGTGCGGTTAAAACCGTCGGTATTTAGACGGCTAATCAAAAAAGAAAAGCATGCTATACGCAAGCAGCATGCGCTCAATCATTCAGATTCGGATTTATTTCTCATATATTTATAGCCGCCGAAGGGTATAAGTATATCACCTTCTTTCCACATTATCGAGCGCCATACTTCGATATAGATATGATAAACTATAAATATCATAATGAGCCACATTATAAAAAGATGGACGAGAGTAACGCCCGTTAATCCGCCGAATACTACGAGCGTCCAGTCTGTAGAAAAATGCAGAAGCCACGGCCACCATGCGCCTACCGCCGAAGTTCCGGTAAAAGAAGCAACGTACATTTGAAATCCCGTAAGCATCTGAAGAAGTATAAGCAGATGAAATAACGTGAATATTATAGCATTAAGAGGATCTTGATATCTGTCGGTTTTCGGCTTGTCTTTAAGCGTGAAGTAGTGCTTCAGCATTCTCCATGCTTCTTCCAATTTATCTCCGAAAGGAATAAAACTTTTATATAACGGCTCTTTCCATGAAAAGAAAGCCAGATAAAGCCAGACGAAAAAAATAACGTCTATTATTACCGCTCCTATAAAATGAAATTCTCTCATCCAAGTCATTATGAACGCCTGATAAGTTTCGCCGGAGTTTAAAATTCCGGTAGAAAGCGAATCTGCCTGCGTCGGAGTTTTTCCGAATATAAGAAAAGGATAAGCTATGTAAAAACCAGTAATAATATTATTAATAATCGCCGCAAAGAACGACCAGTGTATAATTCTTTTTATAACCGTCATTCTGTGTACCAACTGAATCTCGCCGTATTTGCTATTTTTATTTTGCATAATTAACTCCGTTTTTAAAGTTAATTAAATAATCTGAATTTCCGCTTTGCTTTAGCGTTTAATTCTAACGATACCGATGAATTTTCGTAAAACTTTTAACATATTTTATATTTTTTTATCTCGTTTGTTTTAGGGTCTATTAAATGAACCGCGCATGCAAGACACGGGTCGAAAGAGTGAACCGTACGCAAAATTTCGAGCGGCTGCGATACTTTTGCAAGTTTTACGCCTACTAACGACGCTTCATATGCCCCCGGATTATTGAAAGCGTCTCTGGGAGATGCGTTCCATGTAGTCGGGACGACTATCTGGTAGTGCGTAATCTTTTTGTCCTTTATCCTTACCCAGTGGCCGAGCGAACCCCTCGGAGCTTCGTCTAATCCTATACCTATAATCTCTTTCGAGGGCATATCGTATTTTGTCCAGCTTGTCTGGTCGACCGCTGCGTTTTTAATCAGCTCGAGCGTCCATGATTCCAATGCGTCGGCAACGTATTTTGCTTCTATTCCTCTTGCCGCCGTTCTTCCAAGCGTTGAAAAGAGTGCGGTTACCGGCAAACCCGATGTTTTTAGGACGTAGTCCACCAAAGATTTTATTGTTTTATTGCCTTTTGCGTATGCGACTAACGTTCTTGCAAGCGGTCCAACTTCCATAGCTTTGTTTTCATAGCGCGGCGATTTAATCCAACTGTATTTTTCGTCTTCTTTAAGACTGCCGTCTTTGTTTAATCCGGTATAATCGGGATCGGTTATTCCTACATTAGGATTAAGCCCGATTTTTTCGTTAGGATACTTATACCATGAATGGGTTACGAATTCCGTTATCTTTTTTTCGTCTAACTTATGAACTTTACTTAAATCCCTGTCGAATATGACACCTCTCATTAAAAAATAATCATCAGGATTTTCGTCGTCCGTCTGAGGAAACGCGCCGTAAGAAAGATAATTTTTTAGTCCGCCGCCTATTCCCTGAATCGCTTCTTCTTTATAAAATTTGGCCGCAGTTAATAAATCAGGAATGTAGGCGTTATTAACGAAGTCCGTAATTTTTCCTATCCTGAATAGTATGTCGTCCATTCTTTGAGGATTAATTATATCGGCTATAGAAGATATTCCGCCGACTACGCAGGTTTGAGGATGTGGGTCTTTAGCCCCCAGAATAGCAATAATTTGTGCGGGTATCCTTAAAATATTAAGATTATCTAAATAATGGGAAGCTATTAAAAGATTTCCTTCCGGCGGAAGTTTATAGGAAGGATTGCCCCAGTAACCTCCTGCAAAAGGCCCAAGCTGACCGGATTTAACGAAAGCGCCCAGCCTTGATTTTACTTCTTCGAATCTTGCAAGACTTGCATTATAGGGCGTTTTAGTGTAAGCATAGGCTAAGTCCATGGTTTTTTTCGGGTCGGCTTGAAGCGCCGATACGATATCCACCCAGTCTAATCCGGCAAGCTGGTAAAAATGGACTAAGTGGTCCTGCACCATTTGAGCGCCCTTAAGTATATTTCTTGCAATTCTCGCGTTTTTTGGCGGATGTATTCCCAGAGCGTTTTCTACCGCCCATGTTGCGGCTTCGTAATGAGCATAAGTGCATACTCCGCATATTCTCTGAGCAAAAAGTCCTGCATCTTCGGGAGCCCTTCCGTTAAGTATAAGTTCTATACCTCTAAAAAGAGTACTGGAAGAGTATGCTTCGCTTATTTCGCTGCCGTTGAGAATTGCTTCTATTCTGAGATGCCCTTCTATTCTCGTCACGGGATCGACTATGATTTTTGTTGCCATATATCCTCCAAATTTTTTAGTTTTAAGATATTATAAATTCTGGATAAGCCGTCTAAATACCCACGGCTTTAAGTCCTACTTGCTTTTGTTTATTTTTTTAGTATATTATTCCTTCTTATTATCGTCGTTTTTTTCCGAATCTTCGTTTTTAGATTTCTTATGCTCTTTTTTCTTTTTAATTCCGGTATATATTGCGTGTGCTGCAATACCGGCGCCTGCCGCCGCAAACAATCCCACTCCGAATTCGTCTGCGGTCGCTTCTACGCCTGGAATTATAATTTTTGCGTCTGCGTTAGGCTTCTCGAACGGCGTCATTCTGTCCCAAAATGCAGGCTGAGAACATCCTATGCATCCGTGACCAGCCCTCATTGGAAAACTGATATCCTGATTATATTCTGCGATAGTGCAGTTATTCCAAGTAAACGGACCTTTACAACCCATCATATACAGGCAGTATTGTTTTTTGGCTCCCTCGTCGCCCCATTCTCTGACGTATTCGCCGGCTTCGAAATGACCCCTTCTATAGCAGTTATCGTGAAGCCTGCCGGAATACGCCCATAACGGACGGCCGATACTGTCCAACTGTGGCGCTTTTCCTATCAGTATATATTCTACTAAAGTGCCTACAAGGTTTACCGGATTTGCTGGACAAGCTGGTATATTTATAACGCTTCTGTCTGTAACGGAACTTAATCCTACCGCAGACGTGGGATTTGGATTGGCAGCGGGTATTCCGCCGTAGGCGGCGCAGTTTCCTACCGCTATAATAACGCCGGCATGTTTTGCAGTTTCTTTAGCGATTTTTAAACCGGTATCGCCTTTTGCCCCTATGGTAAGGAATTTCCCGTCCATTCCGGTAGGTATAGCACCTTCGACTACAAGTATATATTTACCTTTATATTTTTTAACCGTCTCGGTTCTTCTCGCTTCCGCCTGATAGCCTGCGGGAGCCATTATTGATTCCATGTAGTTTACGCTGACGTAATTAAGTATAATTTCAGCCGGAGTAGGGTGGGCAGTTCTTAGAAAGCCTTCCGTATTTCCCATGCAGTCTGCCATATCGAGCCATATAAAAGGTGTTCTTGTTAGAATATTTGCGGCTCTTGCTACTCTTGGTTTGAATATATAAGGAAGCATCAAAGCTGAGGTTAAAAAAGCGGTCCATTTAAGGAAATCTCTTCTTGAAACGCCGTAAATTCCTAAAATATTAGGAAGGTTTTCTTCTTTATCTTTTTTATCGCTGAAGTATTCTTTTTCCAGTGCGTCTAATCTGTCATCTACTTTTTTTAAAACTTCATCTGGTTTTTTTGATATAAATCTTAGAGGATCCCATTTAAAATCCGTGTCGGGATTATTTCCGTTAGGATTGGAATCGTTAGAATCGGAATGATGTTCGCTTGCCATACAGCCTCCTTAATTCTATATTAAATTGCAGATAAATTAATGAACAGAAAAAAACAAATATTTTTATTATATATTTGAGCAATAAATGTTATATAATGTTTTCTATAATCATATCGCAAAATTATAAAATGTCAAATGAATTTTTTATATTAATTTTTTATTTTTTTTTATAAATTTTAATGCATGAAATTTCCGTAGCACTCGAAATAATAGATACCCTTGAAGACAACGGATATTTAACCGGCGTAAATAAAGTAGATTCGATTAAACTTATTATAGGCAGATATTCGGGAATAGACAAAAATTATCTGTCTTTTGCGTTTCAAAATATCAACGACGAAAGATTTAAAGAAGTTTCGCTGGAGTTTATCTCAAACGATTCCGATGAAATTAAAATAGAAGAAATTATAATAGATTGATTTATTTATATATTTATAAATTTATAAATATATAAATAAGGAGGTTTTTATGCCAAACTCTAACGGTATTAGCCGCGGAAGTTCAGGCAGAGGCGGTGCAGGCAAAGACATAAGAGCGTTTGGAAGCGGTGGCGGCAAACATTTAGGCAGAACGGGAACGGGCGGAAGATCATTGACGGTACGTTTGAACGCTTTAGAATCGAATGAAGTTATCGCAGGAAAAAATAAAGCTTTATTCGGGGAGGCTTTTGTTATTAATTTTTTAAGCTCGCCTGGATCGGGAAAGACTTCTTTGGTGGAATCCATAGTGCCAGTTTTAAAATCAGAAGGCTTAAATATAGCAGTTATAGAAGGCGACGTCGAAACGGATTTGGATAAACGTCGGATAGACGCTTTAAACATCCCTGCATATCAGATTATTACCAATGGAACATGCCATTTAGACGCAAATATGGTGCATACGTCTTTAGATAATTTAAACATAAATGAAGCCGACGTAATTTTTATAGAAAATGTCGGAAATCTCGTATGTCCGACTTCTTACAATTTAGGAGAAGATATGAAAGCGGTCGTGCTTTCGGTAACCGAAGGCGACGATAAACCGTTAAAATATCCTGCGGCTTTTTATAAATCAAAAGTTATGATAATAAACAAAATAGATCTGCTTCCGTTTATTGACTCGGATGTTTCAAAAATAAAAGAAAACGCTCTGTCTATAAATAAAGAACTTATAATTTTTGAAACATCTTGCAAAAGAAAGATAAACACGCACGGCACTTTGCTTAGCAGTCCAGATGGTAGTATTGAAGATGCACGCTGGTCGGACGAAATAGATAAAGGAATTTTGGACTTTGCTTCATTCATAAAGGAAAAAGCAAAATTAAAAGTTGCGGAGTTTAAAGGCAGCTCAGGCTCAGGTGCAGGTGTCTATTTATAAATCAAAATAGAAATTATAAATTAAAAAAAATTATAAATAACAAAACAAGATTAAAATTTAACTAAAAATAACAAAATAATCATAAAAACACTTTAAATTTAATAAAATTTTAATAAAATAAATTAAAATGAATATTTGTGTAGCGGGAGACGTTCACGGAAGGATTGATAAATTTTACGGATGCGTTAAAAAATTCGAATCGGAACTTAAAATAAATTTTGACGCTATTTTGCAGGTCGGCGATTTTGGCATATGGGTAAATGCGGATTATCACGACGGCGTTACTAAATTTCATAGCGGAACCGGAGATTTTCCGCGCTGGTATAAGGAAAAGAAAACTGTTCCGGTAAAAACGTATTTTATAAACGGCAACAACGAAGATTTTAATTTTCTTAATTCGATTAAACTCTCGGGCGATTTAGAAATTATTAAAAATCTTTTTTATATTCCAAACGGCACTGTTACCGAAATAAATATAGGCGGTGAGCGTCTTATAGTAGCAGGTATAGGCGGAAAATACGACCCTGAACACTTTAATTATAAAGAATCCGACAGGCATTATACAAAAAGCGAAATAGATAATTTGTTAAGATACGTTGACGAAAACAAAGAAAACGAAGATAAAAAAATAGATATTTTCATTTCGCACGATGCGCCTGAAGGAGTGCTTATAGAAGACAACGATAAAAACAGGTATTATCCTAAAGCAGTCGGACTTAGGGACTTAATAATAAAAATAAAACCTAAAATGGTTTTTTTCGGACACCACCATGGAATATGCAAATCAGAAATCGAAGCAATACCAGTTTACGGATTAAACGTGCTGGCTCACAAAGGCGCTTTGCTTTCGACCGTTATGAAATATAAGACCATAAATAATACCGACGGCAGCAAAAATATATCTAAAACGGTAAAATACTTTGAAACGCCTGTTATTAAATAACTGCCGGTAAAAATAACGGCATTTTTATATGCGCGAAATTAAATAGCGTATATTTAAAAAACCGGGCGGATAAAAAATATAAAAATTTAAAAAAGAGATTTGAATGGAGCGGGAAACGGGACTTGAACCCGCGACCCTTACCTTGGCAAGGTAATGCTCTACCACTGAGCTATTCCCGCATTCGTGAGAAAGAAAAAGTTAAATTAACCATTTAACTTGTTTATATATTAAAGTATATTTTAAGTATTTTGTCAATAGCCTAAAAATAGCGTAAAAATAAGTCTCGGAATTTACTTAAAATACAAATAATTCTAATAAATTATTCATACGAAATCGTATAAAATTTATTATTCCGGAACCAGGGTAAATTTAATGATAGCCGCGCCGCAAACTGGACATACCCAGAAAGAGGGGAGTTTTTCGAAAGGCGTTCCGGCAGGTATTCCGCCGTCTGGGTCTCCTTTTTCTGGGTCGTATATATAATCGCATACTTCGCATCTGTATTTTTGCATTTTAGTCTCCATAAATTGTTTTATGTTTATTTTAAATAATTTTTTATTTTTTTTGAAACTATAGTAAAAGACGAAGAATATATAGGCATTGTTTTTATGTTTTTGAATCCCGATTCTTCAAGGGCTTTTTCGGCTTCTTCCACGGAGACCCTTTCGGACGGCGGAGGTCCCATAACGGGATTAGGGTCGTCTTTTTTCCAGTCTAAAAGGAAAAAAGTGCCGCCGTCTTTTAAGACCCGTTTAATTTCTTTAAGATAATCTATTTTATTTTCTATTTCGTGGAATACGTTTGCCAACAGCAAAATGTTTACGGAAGAGTCTTCGAGGGGAATGAAAAATTCCTCGCATTTTACGCATTTAATTTTGCATGAACCGGCATCGGTCAGGTCTATATCTTTATCTTTTTTAAGTTTGCCGTTAAATACGCCGAGCATTTCTTCGCTTATGTCTAAAGCAAAAAGAATAAATTTTTTATCTTTAAAATTTTTAGCTCTTTTGGCAAGCGGTATAGAGAAAAAACCGCTTCCGCACCCGAGGTCGGCAAACGTTACCGCGTCCGAATTTTTAAAATACTCTACGGCAGTTTTTTCTATTTCGTTTACGAGAAGTTCCGGAGGCATAAATTTATGCCTTTCTTCCGAGTCTAACCTTTTGTGGTGCGCAGGATTAAATTTGTGCATATGGTTTATTATATAATATGATATAATATAAAACAATACATTAATTTTTAATTTTTATTATTTAATATTTTTTAGTCATATTTTTTCGATGCCTATCGAAGATTTAAAAATAATATCGATCAACAGCGGCAGTTCGTCCATAAAATTTTCCGTTTTTGATTTTTCTGGTTATTTCGAGAATTCAGATTCAAAAAACTGTGTTACGTCGCTAAATAATATTAACAGAGTTTTGTCCTGCAGGATAGAAGAGATAGGGACGGAATACGGCTCTTTTTACCTTAAAGATAAAAACAAAACCGAAAACGAAAAACGAAATTTTTCTGATCATGAGGCTGCGCTTAAATTTATTTTACAAAAAATAGCATTCATCGACCATTTAACTGAAGAATACGAAAAGAAAAAGAATGGGCATTCCGCCTCCGATAATGTTTTAGTAGCCCACAGATACGTTCACGGGGGTAAAGATTACGTTAAACCGCTTATTGCCGGCGCCGAAGACGTTAAAAAATTAGCCGGATTGAACGACATTGCGCCGCTTCATAATCCTTCCAACCTCAAAGGGCTTGAAGTCATGAAATCGCTCTTGCCAAATGCGCGCCAAATATGTATATTCGATACCGCTTTTCACTCCGGCGTTCCGGATTATGCGGCGCTTTATCCTATTCCAATCGAATATTACGAGAAGTTCGGCATAAAAAAATACGGTTTTCATGGAATTTCTTACGCGTTTATAGTAAATTTATTTAATATTTACAACAAACATAAATACGGCGATGAAAACTTTATAAAAAAAACGGTTATCTGCCATCTCGGTAACGGGGCAAGCGTATGCGCCGTAGATAACGGGAAGTCCGTGGATACGTCTATGGGCTACACTCCCCTCGAAGGGCTTATGATGGGAACGAGATGCGGGAATATAGACCCAGAAGTCCCTTTTATTTTAAAGAAAAAACTCAATTTAACCGATGACGATATAAATAAAATTTTAAACAAAAAAAGCGGTCTTCTCGGAATATCCAAAAAAACTTACGATTTTAAAGAATTAGCGGAATTTGACGACGAATATTCAAAACTTGCCTTAAAAATGTATGCATACAGAATAGTAAAATTTATAGGGCAGTATGCCGCAGTTTTAAACGGTATAGACGCACTTGTTTTTACGGGCGGAATAGGCGAAAACTCCGACCTGCTGAGAAAAGAAGTCTGCGCCAATCTTACCTATCTTGGTTTAAAATTAGACGGCAAAAAAAACTCCGCCGCCGCAAAATATTTTCAGTCGCACAATCCGTTCGGCACGGTAAATATAGACGACTCTGTTAAACCTATAAACGACGAATCTTCTTCGGTAAAAGTTTTTGCCGTCCATACCGACGAAGAGCTTCAGATGGCTTATGAATCTATAAATCTTTTGAATGATTTGAAAAATTAAAATAAAAATTAATCGGAATAATAAGAACAATGCAAGAATAAACAACAAATTAAAAATTAAAAAATAAAAAAAAGCTAAAAAAATAATGGACGGCAAAATTAACGAAACTTTGGAAAAAGATACGGAACTGCGTTTCCCGCATATTTATTCGGTGGAAGCGTCCGCCGGTTCCGGCAAAACTTTTACGCTTACGCTTCGCGTTCTGCAGTTTTTGCTGTCCCGCCGCAATATTAAAAACAATAATCTTACAAATATACTGGGTATTACTTTTACGAATAATTCGGCAAAAGAGATGAAGACTCAGGTTTTAAAGAAATTAAAATCTTTAAACTTAGGTCTTCTGGATGCCGATACTCTCGGTTATATTTACGATATAACCTCTTTCGGCGGCGATACTTTAGACGATAGACCCATAGGCGGCCGGTTTTCGGACGGCTGCGGCGGCTCTTCAGCCTCTGTTTCTGCTTTTGCCGCTAAAGCTGCGGAAAATTTAATAGACAATATACTGTCGAACTATCACGATTTTCAGATAAGAACTATAGACAGTTTTACGTCGAAGATACTTAAAGCGTCTGCCGCCGAAATGGGGCTGCCTCCGGATTTTGAAATATCTACCGAAAGTTCCGGCATTACCGATTATGCCGTCTTAAAAATGATAGAGTCGGCGGAGCAGGGCGTTTTAGAAAAATTTTTGGACTTGCTCTCAAGGAATATAAGTAGGGACGGGATTGATTTTAATCCGGCGGACAAGATTAAAAACGAGATGAAACGCCTGCTTGAAATAGAATCGGATTATAATGCCGAATTTCTTGCAGATTTTTCGGTTCAGGAAAAATTAGACGAAAATTTAAAACCGGTAATAGACGGACTTAAAGGCTTGCTGGAAGCGGCGGAAAAAGAAGGCCTGGAAATTAACGGCAAGTTTAAACCGGAAACTATAGAAAAAATTAAAAATTATTTAAACGATAAGAACTATTTCGGATTGGTAAACGACCGCACAGGATTTCCTTATAAAAATAAAAAAGATTCCGCTGCCGGCTATTCCGAAAAATGGAAAGAATTATACGGCCGTTTTAACGGATATATGTCTGAAATCGCAAAATTAAAGAGCCTGCCTTATTTAACTTTGTATGAATCGTTTAAGAATGAACTGTTAAACGCTTATAAAATTTTAGGGCTTGTTTATATAAGCGACGTTAATAAAAAATTAAGCCGGTTTTTAAGGGAAAATTCGGTTCCGGAAGTATATTTTCAGCTTGGAAATTCTATTTATCATTATTTTATAGACGAATTTCAGGATACTTCTAAAGTGCAGTGGCTAAATCTAAAACCTTTAATAGAAGAATCCCTTTCAAAAGGCGGTTCGCTTTTCACCGTGGGAGATTTAAAACAGGCTCTGTACGGGTTTAGAGGAGCGGATTACAAGATAATGAAAGCGCTTAACGACGATGCAGGCGGATCTTTTCCTTCGCTCGAAGAGTTTAAAAAAGTTTCTTTAAAATTTAATTACAGGTCCGATAAGATTTTAGTCGATTACGTAAACGGTGTTTTCAAGAAAGATTTAAAACGAAAAGCGGAAGCGGTAGGCGATCCTGCCGGTTTTTTGACTTATGAACAGAACACGCCGCCGGATGAAACAGGTGGACATATCCATACGGGCGGTTACTGTTATACCGAAATATTTAAAAAAGAAGATAAAAATTATGAAAACAAACATAATAACGATAACGGCAAAGATGGCGGCGGCGATAAAAATAAAGATAAAAGCCAAGACGAAAACGAACCGCAAGGCAGTAATTCATCCGAATTTAACGTTTTAACCGTAATAGAAGACCGGCTCTTAGAAACGATAGACGACTTGGTAAAAGTCCGCAATTACGACTGCGGCGATATCGCAATACTTGCCCAGAAGAACAAATATCTCAACTATTTAGCCGGAACGCTTATAGAAAAAGGCTACAAGGTAGTTACGCAGAGCAGTTTAGACATAAGGAACAGGAAAATTATAAGAGAAATTGAAATGCTTTTAAATTTTTTAAACTCCCCGACTGACGATTTTAATTTCGGCAGTTTTATTATAGGAGACATTTTCGGAAAAAAAATCGGTTCGCAAAGCGGCAAAGAATATGCACGTGAAGAGTTTGAAAAATTTTTGTTTGAAACTAATTTAAATTTAAAAAATGAACCGCTGTATATACTGTTCAGGGAACGGTACGGAGATTTATGGAGCGAATGTTTCGAGGAACTGTTCGGTAAAACGGGATATCTTCCCCCATATGAAACAACGCTTTATATATATAAAGTATTTAATATAGCGGAAAATTTTCCCGAAGAATCGGCTTATCTGGCGCATTTTCTTGACGCAGTACAGTTTGCCGAAGAAAAGGGCTGCGCCGATTTAAATAATTTATTGGATTTAATAAAAACGGATAATAATAATTCCAATTCAAATTTGAATGCCGTAGATGTAGGCGAACTGTTTTATATAGATCTTCCGGAAGTAAAAGATGCGCTGACCCTTCTTACCGTACATAAAGCTAAAGGACTTCAGTGGGGCGCCGTTATAAACGTTTTCGTCGCCGAAGAAAATTACGCGCTGATGCCGGATAACGCTAAAAGCGCCGGCAGAAAAGGAAAAAAAATAAATTATTTTGCGGCGGAATCGGGAGATGCCGAAGACCAGAGCGCCCATAAGTCTTTAAACCTGTTTTATATAACAAAAAGCATGTTTGAAGGAAAAAAAGACGAACCTTCCCGCTCTCCTTATTTGGAATCGGTTTATTACGGCTCTTTAAAAGACCAAAATATCAGCGACTTAAATAATCTTTACGTTGCGCTTACCAGAGCTAAACACGAGATGTACAACTTTATTATTGCCGCAGGCGATTGTCCTTTGCCTTCAATAAGTTTAGGGGAAAAAATATATAAAAATAAAAACGTTATCGAAAATAAAAATGCCGAAAACGCAGGCGGTTTTGAAAACGAAACGACGGTATTAAATTGCGGATTTTGCGATATAGGCTATGAATATGCGATAAAAACGGGCAGCCAATATTTTAGCGTGAAAAGAGGAGACGTTTACCATAAAATTTTAAGCGAAATTAAATATACCGAAGATTTTGAAAATTTAGACTCATTAATAGAAAAATGCATGCTTCTGTTGAGATTTAAGCCTGCAGGCGAAGATTTTTACGAAACAAAAGCAGATATAAAAGAAAAAATATTGCGGATAAAAGAAAACGATTATCTTTCGAAACTGTTTAACAGGGAATTATGCAGCGTTTATACGGAAAAAGAATATATTTCCGCATACGGCGCCATATGCAGAATGGACAGGATATCTGTATTTAACGATTTAAAAAATGATTTAAAAGAATCGGAATCGGAATTAGGCCAAATATGTATATTGGATTATAAAACCGGACATATCGATAAAAAAGAAAAGGAAAATTACGAATTGCAAATGCTAAAATACAAATCTATTTTAAAAGATATATATAAAGATAAAAAAATTTCGGCAATAGTTTATAACATCGACACCGGCGATTTATTTCATTTTTAATAACATTTTAATAAATTATATAATAACTTATGAATAATTTGCATATTTTAAAAAAATCGGCTGATATTATACGATATACCGGCGATTTGGTTCTGAGAGAAATTAAATCCGGACAAAAGGTTACGGTGATATTTCCCAACAGAAGACCTGTCTATTTTTTGTCGCAGTACGTTTCCGAAATATATAAAGCCGCCTCCGACTCTATAAATATGTTTTCCATAGACGATTTTATAGATTTCTGCTGGGAATCTTCCGACCCCGCTATTTTTTATCCTTATGCAAAAGTAAACCCTGCCGAAGCGGTTTTCCTTCTGTTTGATTTAAATAAAAATCCGGAAACCCGTTTGATAAAAGATGCCGAAAAATTGGATGTTTTTATGCCGTGGGGTTATAAACTGTTCGGCGATTTCGAGGAGCTTTTAATAGAAATGACGGATCCCTCGTCATGCGACGCCTTAATAGCAGAAAAAATAAATCCTGACCAAAGTTTGCAAAGTTTTTCGGATAAATTTGCAAAATTTTCCAAGATGTATAAATCTTTTTATGAAATTTTATTAAAATCGGGATTTACTTCAAGATCTTACAGGTATAAAACATTTGCCGAAAATATCGACGCAAAAAATATTAACGCAAATCCGGATTTTTTTTCGTCCGTTATAAACGGCAGGGTAATTCTTGTCGGTTTTTACGGTATAACCGCATCCGAAGCAGTTATATTTAAAAATTTATTAAAAAATAAAGGTTTTGATGGAGAAAATAAAACGTTATTAGTATCTAAGACGGGTGCCGCCGCCGCCGATTTTTTGGCGAAGATTGGTTTAAAACTGACGGCAGGCATAGATGAAACGGCGAAAGACGAAGAATATAAATACGGGGAAAATTACGGTGAACCGCCGGAGTCGGCGGAAGCATCGAAAACTGCTGAATATAAAGAAGAATCAGAGTTAAACGGAATTAATTTTTATTTCAATAAAGTTTCGTCGGTGCATAACGAAATAGCACGACTAAAAGAAATTATCGATAAGTCCGAAAAAAAACTTTCTTCTAAAGATTTAATAGTATTATCTAAAGAAGATTATCTGTTTCCGCTAATACATAATGTTCTTAATTATTTAGATAAAGGAGATTATAATATATCTATCGGATATTCTTTAAACAGGACGCCTATATATACGCTTTTTAACCTTTTATCCGTTCTGCACGGAAGAAAAAAATACGATAAATTTTACGCAAAAGATTATGCGTCTTTGTTTCTTCATCCTTACGTTAAAAATATTAGCGGAAAATTGCATACACTGCCGCAGTATCATTTTGACGCCGTTCAGACAAGGATGCTTTTTCAGTCTATAGAATTTTATATTAGAAAGAATAAAATTTTATTTATTTCGATTAAAGAAATAGAAAACGCCGTCTTACCGGCATTTTTCCAGTCGGAAGACTCAGTCAAAGCGTATATTGCCGAGATGCACCGGCTGTTTATATCTAATTTTGAAAATATAGAAAATATAAAAGATTTTATAGAAAAAATAGTTAAAATAATAGACGCAGTATCGCATAATTCTTCGGCGGATAAGCATCCGTACGGTTCTAAATTTATAGAATCGGCTTTAAAAGCGGTAATGGAATTCGATGCAGCCAATTTCGGGCATTATAAATTCGAGGGGGTTTCGGGATATTTTAATCTTTTAAAAAACCTCTTGAAGCGGCAGAAAGTTCCTTTTAAAGGCACCCCTCTTAAAGGTTTGCAGATTTTAGGCCCTCTCGAAGCCCGAAATATAAATTTCGACAGGGTATTTTACTTAGGCGCAAACGAAGGAATTTTACCCGACGTTTCAAAGGAAAATACCATATTGACGGAAGAGGTGAGAAGATTTTTAAATCTTGCCGATGCCGCCGAATCTTCAAAAATTCAGGAATACAATTTTTTTAATCTCGTATCGGGCGCAAAAGAAGTATATTTATTTTATAACGATTCAAACCGGTCGGAAAAATCGCGTTTTGTAGAAAAAATTATATGGAATATTCAGAAAAAAACAAAAAATTTGGAAGAGCCGAAAGAAATAAATTCCGCTTTTAAAATTAATTTTAACCGGACGGAACCATCTCCTATAAAAAAAACCGGCGAAGTAAAAGATTATCTTTGCGGCATAGAATATTCCGCCGCAAAACTCGATACATATCTTAAATGTCCGTCTATGTTTTACTACGGATACGTATTGAATCTTAGGGAGAGAGGTGATCTCGGAGAAGATATCGATCCTGCGGGTATCGGCAGCGTGATTCATAGCGTACTGAACGAATATTTTAAAGTATTTGAAGGCAGGGAGTACGCTATTTCAAGCTTAGAAAAAGAAAAAATAAAAATAGGCGAAATATTAAACGAAAAATTTAACGACCGCGGCTCGATGGTTCTTAATCTGCAAAAGAAACAGATGTTGACGGCTCTTAACTTATTCATAGAAAAAAGGACTAAAGATTTAGCAGGCGCAAACATCATAGGCACCGAATATCCGCTGGAAGGGACTGCAAAGGTAAACCTTACGGACGGCGGCGAAAAAGAAATAAAACTTACGGGCAGAGCCGATTTAATTATGGAAAAATCCGGCGAACACTTTATTATAGATTATAAAACAGGAGCGTCGCTTAACTGTCCCGATAAAAATTTTATACCTGCGGTTGAAAACAGGAACGAATGGCTGAAAAGGGTAAAATCCGTCCAGCTGCCGCTTTATATAATTCTTTATTCCGCATGCAAAGGCGTCGGACATTTCAATATTGCCGCTAAATTATGGGGGATTAAAAAAAACGAAGAACGAACGGTAGATTTAAAGGACGCTAATCTTTTAAACGCGTATGCAAAATTTATCGGAATGCTAATAGAAGATATAATAAATTATGAATATTTCGACTTCGTTAAAAAAGAACCCGATAAGAAAAAAATATGCGGCTACTGTTCTTATTCGGTTTTATGCGGTAGAATTTAATATAAAAGTAATGTAAAATTAAATAAATTAATATGTTTAATTTTTCCAGGAGCGACGAAGAACTTGGATAAGAAAATTATTGTTTAATTTAGCTAAAGCTATAGCCAAACGTAAGCACATATTGCCGTAACATAATAAAAAATAACCTTAAAAATTTAAAAAATGTACTAACGATGTGGTATAATAACAAAATAAAAAAATAAATAAATAAATTAAAAAAGGAGAAACAAGATTATGTTAAACGAAAAAATAATCGAAATTTTAAAGCATGAAGGACCTGCGACGTTCGCAACATACGGAACAGACGGAATACATCTTGCCGCCACGTGGAACAGCTATATAGAACCTCTTCATAACGATACGCTTTTAATACCGGCCGGACATTTGAATAAAACACAGAGAAACGTAGAATCCGGAAGCGAAGTGCAGATGATTTTAGCTTCAAAAGACGTCGTCGGTCTTCAGGGAGGCGGCGCCGGTTTTTTGCTAAAAGGCAAAGCGAAATTTGAAGCAGAAGGCGAAAATTTCAATAAAATAAAATCGAATTTCGACTGGGCAAGGTCGGTTATGGTTTTTAACGTAAAAGAAGTTACGGAATTAGTCTAAGTTTTGGATTTGAAGTATTGCGTCGGGTCGTTAATCCCTGCTTCTTCAAATCCGCGCTTTCTTAAAATGCAGGAATCGCAAACTCCGCATGCCAGACCGTCTATGGGGTCGTAACAACTGTGTGTAAGATTAAGCGGCGCTCCTATCTCGACGGCTTTTAAGACAATGTCTTTTTTGGTTAACATCAAAAGCGGCGCATTTATTTTAAAACTTATCTCGCCTGTTACGCCGGCTTTAGTAGCTAAATTAGCCATGTTTTCAAACGAAGCTAAATATTCCGGTCTGCAGTCTGGATACCCGCTGTAGTCTATATAATTAGCTCCGATAAAAATATCAGAAGCCTTTTCGACTTCCGCTGCGGCAAGGGTATAAGACAAAAAAATAGTATTCCTTGCGGGAACGTAAGTTGCCGGAATGTCGTTTTTTTCGGCAGTTTTTCCCGTATCGGATGTTCTTTCCGTTTTTATTCTGTTTTTAGGCACGCTGATATTTTTGTCGGTTAAAGCGGAACCTTTGATAACGTTAAAATCCAGATTTACGATTATATGCTTTTTTAAACCGAAAAAATTTATTATATTTTTTGCATGTTCTATTTCTGTTGCGTGTCTCTGATTATAAAAAAAAGTAATCGGAATAGGCTCAAACCCTTCGTCTAAGGCAATTTTAAGAACGGTAGTAGAATCTAAACCTCCGCTAAAAAGTACTATCGCTTTCTTGTTTTTATCGTTATCGTTCATTTTATTATTATAACAAATTTTTCGAATATAGTGCGGAAAAAAAACGGATTAGGAAAAAGGTGTCAGATTAATTTTATGCAATATCTTTTATCGTCAATTGTTTCTTTTCGTATGCATAAAATAAAATCTGACACCTTTTTCTTTGACACCTTTTTCCTTGTTTCTTTTTATATGCATAAAAGACACATTTTTCTATGCGTAAAATTAATCTAACACCTTTTTCAAACGGATTGGATTAAAGAATTGCGCATCTTTATAATTTAATATACTTATGTTATAATTATAATCGCTTTAAAATTAAAATCAACCAAACAAAATAATCATAAGAAGGAACATTAAATATCATGCTAAAAAATTATCCTCTTTATATAAACGGCAAATGGATTGAAAAAAAAGAAACTTATGAAGTTATTAACCCTTTTAACGGCGATACGATTGCGCTTTTAAGTAAACCCGACGGGTCGGACGTGGAAGCGGCTGTATCTTCCGCCGAAAAAGGGTTTCATAAAATGAAAAGCCTTCATACATACGAAAGATTCGAGATATTGGAAAAGACCGGGGATATTTTAAAACGCAATGCAAAAGAAATTGCGCATTATATCTCTCTCGAAGTAGGAAAAGCATATAAATACTCGCTTATAGAAACTCAAAGGGTGGTCAATATTTTTAAATACGCCGCCGAAGAAGCCAAAAGAATTCACGGAGAAACAGTGCCCATGGACGTGGTTAAGGGATTTGAAGACAGGCTGTCTTTTTATTTAAGGGTTCCGGTCGGTATTATAGGAGCTATTACTCCTTTTAATTTTCCGATAAATCTTCCCGCCCATAAAATAGCTCCAGCCATAGCAGCCGGAAACAGCGTGGTATTTAAGCCTTCCATAAACGGTTCTATAACCGCTTATTTTTTAGTTCAGGCTATGCTTGAAGCTGGACTGCCGGAACATGCCGTCAATATGCTTTACGGAGATAAAGACACAGGAGAAGCTATCGTAACTAACGAAAAAATCCGCATGATAAGTTTTACGGGAAGCCCGAAAGTCGGCAGGGAAATAATGGCTAAAGGCGGACTTAAAAAATATACAATGGAGCTTGGAAGCAATTCCGCTCTTATCGTAGATAAGACTGCCAATATAGTGGAAGCTGCAAGAAAAGCTGTAATAGGCGCTTTTTATAATTCCGGACAAGTCTGTATATCCCTTCAAAGAATTTACGTGCATCACGATATTGAAAGAGAATTTTTGGATCATTTTATTAAGGAAACAAAAAAATTAAAAATAGGCGACCCTCTCGACGAATCTACGGACATAGGACCTATTATAAGTTCGGAATCCAAACAAAGAATTATAGGCTGGGTGGAAGAAGCCGTCAAAGAAGGAGCAAAAATCGAACTCGGCGGCGACTTTAACGGTAATATAATGAACCCTACAATATTTTCCGGCGTTACCGAAAAGATGAAAATATCGTGCCTCGAAGTTTTTGCGCCTATAGTTTCGATCGTTCCTTTTAAAGACATTCAGGATGCCGTGCGCATGGTAAACGATTCGATTTACGGGCTTCAAGCCGGCATATATACCAACGATATTAAAAATGCCCTTTATTTTATAAAACATATAGATACCGGCGGCGTTTTAATAAACGACATTCCTACCGCAAGAGCCGACCATCAGCCTTACGGCGGAGTAAAAGAGTCCGGCATAGGAAGGGAAGGAGTAAAATACGCCATAGAGGAAATGACCGAGCTTAAATTTATCAGTTTCGCCTGATGCGCCTGCTTATGCGCACAAGATAAGGTATATTTATTCTAATATAAAAATCCCATGAGCCACAGCGGGATTCTTTTATCCGAACCTATTGTTATTTCGTCTGCAAGAATGTAACTATCGGGAATTCCCGAAATCTGCTTTTCCTTTTTGTTTTTACCGCCCACTTCAAATGTCCATCTGCCTTTAATCAGAAAATCGCCGTTCTTCGGAATAGCGATAAGTTCGTTAGCGGAAAAGCGGTTATCGGCATACGCATTTATAATCTGATTGGCAAAAAATGTTTCCCTCATCGTTCCTTTATCGGGAGTTAAAGACAAAGCGCCCATCAGATTAGTATTTTCAAGGTATAATTTATCGGGTTTCGAAAGATTTTCATAACCCCTTCCGACTTTTTGCAATAAAAGCAAAACTCTGGCATCTTTAAGTTTTTCGAGGTAATCGTAAATCGTCGGCCTCGAAATGTCCGTGCTTCTTGCAAGTTCGGTAATATCGGGAATAAAAGGGACGCTTTTAGCCAAAAGATAGAGAAGTTTTTTTAGTTTTGAAATCTGTCTTATTGCAATAGCGGCGGTAAAAGGAAGGTCGGTTTCAAGAGTATGGTTAAGAATTTCGGTCAGCTTCTGCCGATAAAACTCTTTTCCTTCTAAAACAAAAGGATAATATCCTATGTCTAAGTATTCTTTAAACAGAGGAAGAATTTTAATATCCTTAATATTCACGATTATTTTGGATGCGATGGAAATATGGTCTTTAAGTATCTCTTCAAGACCGTAAGCATTAAAAGAAAACCCATGCGCAATATTTAGATATTCACGAAAAGAAAGCCCGCCAAGTTGATAAATAATTGCTCTGCGGCTTAAATCCCCTTTCTGTTTAGACATTTGGAGAATTAACGATCCCGAAAATATTATTTTAAGATTAGGAATATCGTCGTATATAGCTTTTATATGGCTTGACCAGTCTGGGTATTTGTGGACTTCGTCTATGCATAAAAGCTCTCCGCCGTATTTGGAAAAATATTCCGCAAATTCGTATAAAGGATTAACCTCAAAATATGGATGGTCGATGCTGATGTATAATGCCTTATCCGATATCCCGAATTTCTCCTTAATAATTTGAAGCATTAGAGTAGTCTTTCCTACCCCCCTTGACCCGAGAATGCCGATTAACCTCTGAGACAAAGCCGTATCTACGGCGCCGTATATATAGCGCCTGTAAGAAGGCAGGCTGAGGAGCCTTTCTTGTTGAATAGAAAAAAAAGTGTTTAAATCGATATTCCCGCTAATATAAACGCCCCTATTATTATATAATTAATTACGCATAGTTTTATTTAGAAAATATGGTAAATATATTTTACATTTATTAGGGATATTTGTAAAGCATATTTTACATCATTAATCCTATTCTGCAATAGAAATTTATTTTTCGATTTAATATTGCATTATTTTCTGATTTCTGATATTATGAAATCATACTTTTATCGGAGGCTGAAAAAAATAAAATGCAGAAGTCTATATTTACTGCAGAGATAAAATCCAGAGGTCAGCTTACTATACCAAAAAAACTAAGGGAAACAGGAAATCTTGAGGAAGGTCAGGTCGTTTCCATTATTCCTTTAGGCGAAGCCATTATCGTCACTCCAAAAAGACTTGAATTAGAAGAGGCAAGAAGAGAAATTAAAAAAATTATTAAAAGGTCGGGAGTTTCTCCCGAAGAATTATTAAAAGGTATAGACGAAGAAAGAGAAAAACTTTATAAAGAATTATACCGATAAAATATGAGAGTTTTTCTCGATTCCAATGTTATATTATCAGGACTTATATCCGATAAAGGCGCTCCAAGTATAATATTAGACTTATTAAGTCTGAAACTGCTTTCGATTACAGGATTAACGGGCGAATATAATATTATAGAAATAGAAAGAAATCTGAAAAAGAAACTGCCTTCCGCCATTCCTACATACGAAAAATATCTGCCCATAATCAATTTAGAAATTATTAAACTGCCTTCTAAGACGGAAATTAAAAAATATTCCAGACATATCGCAGATAAAGATATTCCGGTTCTCGTTTCGGCTATAAACGGAAAATCAGATTATTTAATTACCGGCGATATAAAAGATTTTAAAAAACTTAAAACTTCCGACGAATACTCGTTTAAAATAGTAAATCCGGCCGAATTTATTTCCGAAGCAGCAAGCAAATTTACGAAATAATCTTTTTGACCTGCTATGTCTTGTATTAATATCTATTTTTTTCATGGGAAAAAATTTTTCTTGACGGCGGGGGGGGGGGGGTATTATTATATAATATCTTAATCAGTTAATAAAAATATTATTTAAAGTTATACAATATAAATTTTTATTTTTTTTTTTAT
>JAJZBN010000052.1 GCA_021798875.1 bacterium
GTTCTCGGGCGTAAAACTTTTAATCTGTTTTTCTCTTTCTACTATTATTCTTAACGCCGCCGTCTGAACTCTGCCAGCCGATTTAGCGTCGGTTAGCGTTTTTCTTAAATCCGGAGATATGCCGTAACCTATAAGTCTGTCCAATACCCTGCGGGCTTCCTGAGCGGAGACTAAATTCATATCTAAAGATTTTAAATGCGACAGACCGTCTTTTATTCCTTTTTCGGTTATCTCGTGAAATTCAGCCCTTTTGTAATTTTTTAAGTTTAAGGCTTTGGTCAAGTGCCAGCCGATAGCCTCGCCTTCTCTATCCGGATCGCTTGCGATAATAACGTTATTGGCTTTGCCGGATAATTCTTTTAATTCGCTTACTACTTTATGTTTGTCCGGAATAATAGAATATTTCGGCGATAAAGTTTCTAAATCTACCGATAATTCTTTAGGATTTAAATCTCTGATATGACCTAAAGACGCCTTGACGGTATATTTAGAACCCAATATTTTATTGATTGTTTGCGCCTTGTGCGGCGATTCGACGATAATTAAGTCCATAATTTTTCCCTCTTATATATCTCTAACCTCAAAAATCGGAGATGCTGAAAAAATATTTTTAAAAATATAAAAAAAGGCAAAAAAAAAGCCCTTAACTCAACATAACCGGATAAGGTTAGTTAAATTAAGGGCTAATAAAAATTTATTTTAAAACTTTATCTTAACAGGACTTCTTTATTTGATAAAAATTTAGGAATTATGGAAAGAAATGTTATGTTTTAAAAAAATATAGGGGGCAGGGGGATTATTTCCCTGCTTTCTAACTTATATAGGATTTATTACGCTGCAAGTAAAAAAATATCGTGCCTATATTTTTAAAAAAATGAGAGTATAAACCAAATTTAGACGCATGCATATCAATCCACACCGCCCCTCTGTCTATATTGTCAAAATCACAACATATATCATTAATGATATATGTGTGTTTTTTTATTAAACGTGATACTTCATCGAAATTTAAAATATTATGTAACGAATATTGTTTCGACTTGCTCGATAAAAACATAATTGCAATTTCCATTTTTTAATCTCCTTTTTTTATTTAATCGTTATCATTCACGCTCTGTTCAGCTGCGCTTTTATTGCATTTATATCTGCTACATATATATGAAAATGTTCTGCGTTTTTCGGTTTATAGTCGCCGCCTCTGATTGCTACGTTTTTCATATCAGTTCGATTTTGGACCCATTCTTTTACTATGTCGGCGTCTATGGGTTTTACACTCCATGCTGCCATAGATTTACCCTTTGCCGCTTCGCCCCAGCCACTTAAAAAGGTATCTGTTGCGACTACTAAAACTTGATTTTGCTTATGTTCCGGTTTTCTATCGTCGATAATTTTCATTTTTTCTCTCCTTATTGAGATTTGGTCTTTATTTGCATATCCGCGTTCAACAATTTTCTCCGCTAACGATTCTTTTGCTTTGCCTACATTACCTACGCTTGCAATAATAATTTTCACGATAATCTCCTTTATTTAATTAAATTAATTTTTAAGTTTTTAAATAAAAAAAGCAAGTAGTATAAAACCCGTTAGGGTTAAATAAATACCTGCTTTAAGTTTTGTAGTTGTTAAATTGATTTTTTTTTACTAGTTAAGCTTAAGCCGCTTTTTCCCAAACCTTACCGGCCGCAACCCATGTAAAACCTAATCCTCTCAAACCTGCCGAGAGATTATAGGTTTTTTTACCAGAGACGGTAATTTTACCGTCTTCTTCTTTCACTTCAACTCCTTCTGTCTTTTTCAAGACATCCAATGTTAAAGCAGAATCCGAAGCGGCGGGTTTAGCCGATGGTGTAGGTGTCACGTTTTTGACATCGTCGTCCTCGCTTGCAATTCCTAATGCGGACTGCAAAGCGTATCGTCTTGCATAAGTATAAGCTGCCCCTAACTTTTGCGGGTCGGTTGAAAAGACAACAAAAGGATATGTCGTCTTAATTTCGCCCTCCTCGGAATATATCACGGTAACAACATTTAATCCCGTGATAAGCGGAGTCATTGTCTTTTCTCCTTTTGCGTTTACATTCTCTAAAAGAGAAATAACCTGACTGCCTTCGACCGATTGATAGAAACCGAGTCCGTTATCCTCAAGAGCTTTCTCGATGCTGTTTATCACAGTAGCGAGATCCGCATATTTTTTATTTACAAAAGTGTTCATCGTACCTTTAATAACTTTATCAAATCCTTTTTTCGCTTTTAATAATTTTCCGTAAATTGAAATTGTCATTGCATTATCTCCTTGTTTATTAAAATTAATTTTAATGAAGCGGGTAGTCGGGAGTTGCACCCGATAGCGCTTTTCTATCGCGCGTCCTTATTTAGGATGTTGTGTTTCGTCCTAACGTGGGATGTAATCCTCTTTACACCTTACCCGTATAATAAAAAAAGCAGGCGATATAAAACCCGTTAGGGTTAAATAATACCTGCTTTAAAAAAGCTTACAGTACAGTTTAGTTTAAGGTCTTAGAACGGGATTTCGTCTGAATCCTGTCCGTCCGCGGTGTAACTATCAGGAACCGATTCAGATTTAGTTCCGTTAGAAGAATTTCCGAGTAAAACGATATTATTGGCGATTATCTCGCTAATATATCCTTTCGTCCCGTCCTGCTTATCGTAGGAACGGTTAGAAATCTTTCCTTCGACTAAAACTCTTGTCCCTTTAGTAAAATACTGACTTAAGGCATCTGCCGTTTTCCCCCACACCTGAATATTGTGCCATGTGGTTTTTTCTGTTTTTTCGCCTGCTTTGTTTTTAAACGTTTCAGACGTTGCGACAGAAAAAGAGGCAACGGAATTGCCGTTCTGGGTCGTTTTGAGTTCCGAATCCTTTCCAATGTAACCTAAAACTACCGCTTTGTTGTAACTTGACATAATAGATCTCCTTTGTGTTTTGGGCTTTCGTCATTAGACTTTAGCCCTGTTAAATTAAATTAAATTAAATGAAATAAATTAAATGAAATTTTTAGTGAATTTGGATTAAAACAAAAGCATTGTGTAAAACTAACACTACATCAAAAACTATGAGTGAAAGTCCCACGTAATTCTGCTTAATCGTTTCCATAATCAAATCTCCTTTTAAATTAAAAAACCCTTGTCGTTAAAAGCCTTGCGGCTTAAAAGTCAAAGGATTTAAGTTATTTTTTAGTTTTTATTTTTTATCTTGCGCTTTCCTGCCGGTAAAGAGCGGGGATTTAGGGGCGCCGGCATAATTAACTCTATAAGCTTTTAAATTTATCGTTGACTTTATTTAAATCAAACGATATACTTATATTATTAATTAACATTCCGATTGCCGTTGCCAGCATTAACACCCCTAAACAAGCCTTTTGGGCTTAAGCGAGATATATTGGTAAGAGCCAAGAAATCTTAAATCACCTCCTAAAAAGTTCTTGATTTCCCGGCTATCAGAAAAGTAAATTTAATATTCCTAAAAAAAATAAAAGTATTCCTATACCTGAAACAGGCATAAAAATCAATTTAAAATTTTTAATGATTTAATGATTTTTTAAATAATTGGACTTTTTGAATAATTGGATTTTTTTAAATTGGGATTTTTAGACACAACTATCGGTATGGTACAAGCAGGAGGTTTTTTTCATAATGCGATATCAATTGTTGGTAGCTGAATCTCGCAAGATAAAAAAAGAGCTCAATAAAATATATATTTTTTTTGGATAAAATATCCATTGCAAAAAAATATATAAGTAGAATATATAAGTAGGACGTTTCAAAAACCTTTGAGTGGTATTTTTTTAGTCAAACGACAACCTAAACCTAAAAAAAATCAGAACCACCATATAAACAATATTAATATTATATCGCATTAAAATATCTTGTCAAGTATTTTTAAAATTTTAATTTTCAAAAAATTGTTTTTTCTTAAATCTATATAATATCTCTTTAATGTATCTTGATTTAGTTTTACGTTCTATAACTTTAAGTTCGTATTTTAAATCGGCGTCTCCGTAAACGACATACGCTTTTTCGCCTAAAGACGTATAAGTCTGAGGATTAAAATCTTTTACGTATATTAAAGCCGGAACGGCTTTAATATTATATTTAGTAACTATTACGGGGTCTATATCCACGTGTATATCGTAATAACCTGATTTACCCTTAAAATGTATTAACCGTTCTATATATTTTATAGTCGGCAGTATTAATTTACCGCCGTCCGATTTTACAAGCCCCCTTAAAATCATCTGAACCGGCAAATTATTATTTACGATAGTAATTATATAATTTCTTAACGTTTTATAAGGTATAGACGACGATATAACCATAAATATCCTATGCCCGCCTTGCATAGGAATAGGCTTATTCTCTTTTAAATATTTAATATATTTTCCGGTCGCGGCATTATGCGGTATATAGTTTTTAAATTTACCGCTGCCGAGTAATTGAATTTCGTCTTTGCTAACAGCCGCTTGAATTTTATTAGATTCAAAAACGGAATAAGATTCTTTAGCCTGAGGATTTTCTTTTTTTTCGTTTTTTAATATTGATTTACGGTATTTATTCATTTTATTCAGGTATTTTTTGCCTGAATATTTTTTCAGGTTATGCCCTATATCCGTTATAGTCAAAGAATATTTCGGCAGGTTAACCTTTACGTTTTTACCGGAATTTTTAACTTTTTTGATAAATCCCGTTAATCGTTTCGGTTTGGGAATAGCGGCGTAAACCGACCCGTATAAGCATAATAAAAAGAATGATAACACAAAGAAAACCATAGCCCGCATCACAAAACTCCCTGTTTTTTTAATTCAATTTCTAAAGGCTCCGTTATATTTTTAACATTGCCGCCTATCACGGCCTGTTGAACTAATATAACGTTCTTGCCAGCCATTTGTTTAGCGTCGGCGTTTACTTTTTTTAAAAACACGGTAATTTGTTTTGTAATTTCACGAGGTTTAATATTCGGATTGCTAAGAGCTTCTTCCTGAATCTCTTTTTTCTTTAAATCTACTATCTGTTTTAAATTCAGCGCCACTGCGGTCATTTTTGCCGGTTTACGCAGTTTGGCAAATATATAATAACCCGCCGCTCCCGACAGCAAACTTACTACGACCGAAATAGCTATCACGGTTAATATTAAAAACTTTTGTTTGTTGTTTTCAAACATTTTGGTATCTCCTTTTGTATATTAGTTTGACATATTCCCCTGCTTTTTAGGCGTGAGGTTGACCATCGTCCCTTATTACCGCTTTTATCGCTTCTTCCATAGTAAATCCTTTGTCCGTGTAATGTTTTATTTTAACTTTATCGTCCGGAGCCGTCGTGAACAGATAATACATAAATCTGTCCATAACTATCCTCGCCGCGGTGTTTATGCCGAAAGGCGTCATTATAAACACCTCCGAATGATAAGGTTTAACATTTTTTACGTTTTCTATTATATTCAGTTCAAAGTCGGTTAAAGGAATTATCCCCGACTGTTTTAAAGAATTTACAGACTCTTTGTTCTGCTGTAAAAAGAATTTCCAAGCCGAAGAATCTATGATAACCCTGCCCGCTCTCGTTAAAGGCGTTTCTTTTGCGGAGTATATGTCGTTGAATCCCTGCGTCGCTATAATAATAGAAGCGTTATGTTTCCTAAACCGTCTGTACGCCTGTTCTATAAAAACGTCTATGTTCGGAGACGTTCCTAAAAACCTATGGGCTTCGTCTATAAACACAAGAGTCCTTTCTTTATGAGTCCCCGACAGATAAATAGAACGGGATATATGGAACATCATAATCATCATAACGGCGTCTCTGAGCTCAATAGTGCTTTCTATGTTGTCTATTTCCATAACTACAAGCTGTTTATTGAAATTAACCTCGGATTTGCCGGAAAAGAATTTGCCGAATCTGCCTGTTTTCGTGTAAGGTTTTAATTGCTGACCAAAGTCTTTTAATCTTTGATCGCCGTCGGACATCGCTCTGGCGATAAACCATTCCGAAAAATGAGTTACCTCTAAATTATCTTTATTTGCGTCCCATAATTCTTTTGTTGCCGTTTCTATATACGACCTGACAAATTTATACAGCTCCGCCGACATGGTTTGCGAAGAAGGAGCGCCTATAAACCAAATAAAATCTATTAAATAATCCATATATTCTATCAAGTCGTATTCCGTTTTAATTTCAGAAAACGGATTTAGGCACATAGGTTTTTTGTCATCAAATTCTATCCATTGACCGTCCATTGACTCCGTAAGTTTTGAATAGCTTCTTCCTATATCGAAAATAAAAATTTTGTCGTTTTTAAGCAGGTGCATGGTGGTAATAAGATTTATAAGAACCGATTTTCCGGCTCCCGGCGTGGCTACGATGTATCCGTTATAATTTGTAGGCGAATCAAACAGGTCGAAAGCGGTTATCTGACCCCTTCTTGAAATTAACGGAACGGTAGGTCTTTCCGATCCCGCCCAGTCGGCTTCGGCAGGTATAAAATGAGAAGCCTCGTCGTAAAATAATGTTTTATCGGAACTTGAAAAATTCATATAGTCTTTTGAAAAAACAAACGGAAGAGCGGATAAGAAGTCTAAAAACATAATATGTTTGTGCGGAAACATTATATATCTTTCATATTCGCTCCCTGAACTCCAATACGTTTTAACCGTATCGGCGTTTCTCCGCAAACCTTCATAACTTCTGGCAGATATCAATATATTAAGAACTATATTTACCGCAGGCGTTTTTTCGTCAAATTTTTTATTGGCGTGTTCGGCGTCCTGCCGTTTCTCGGTTTGTTTGGTAAACATTCGTTCATCCATCTTGATGCTGGCGTTCGGAATTGTTTTGGTTATTCTTATTGTATTAATTTGAGAATCGGTAAGCCTTGATATATTGGCGGTAATGATAAAAGGGTCGTAAAATTGCTGCTTATCTATATTCAAAGACATATAGTCGCCGAGCTTTTTGCCAAATTCAAATATGTGCGTTTTTTTCGGAAAATACGTAGGGTCTATCGACGTCCAGTATATATCGTCGGAAGTAAAATAATCGTCCGTGACTTTAATCGATATTTTAGAATCGGGAGCCAATACCTGCTTATTGATAAACTCGCCGGCGTCATAACCCGGCATATATCTAAAATCGTGATTCATATTAAATATTTCAAACAATAACTTAACAAATTCGTCCGGATGCATTTTCTCCGGATAAAACTTCTTTGTGTCAAGAATATTTTTTACCGTAGATATCGTGTTGTCGATTACGATATCGTCGTGTTTGGCGGTAAAAGTAATACTGACGAACATTCTTGAATGTTTTATGCATGTAAGCATTATATCGTTAATAGATTTTTTCGTATTGTTTTCAAGAAAATTAACGTATTCATGCGCCAACGAATTGTATAAGGCGTTATTTTGCGTCCCTATCGCCTGTCTTAAAAACAAATCGGTTATAGACGTAATATTGGGCGAACCGTAAAGCATTATTTGCAAAGTCGCTCCCTGGGGCAATCTGTCCATTATAGATTCAAAAGGGGTAGAATCGCCGGCTATAATGCGCGGCACGGTTTCAAATATGACGCTTTTAGTGTTATTGTTGTTTATGTATATTTCTTTTTGCTCGTCGTATGCCATATACGGCAGATATTCATGCAAATGATGGATATTTTTGCCGAGCGTCGCATAAGTTTTGCCTAAAAAACTTGTAGGTTCAAAAAAAATATCGCTGTTTTGCCCGCTATTTTTTAATCCTAAGAAATTTGACAATTCTTTTAATATTCCCATGTTTTTGTTTTCCTTTTTGAGACAAAATGTTTTATTCCGATATTAAAAATATCGTTAACATAATCATACAAAGAATATGCCGAACGTAACTCTTCCGATTCGTTTTTAATAAACTCGTTATATTCGGAAATAATATCAGTGAACTCGTCGCCTTGAACTTCGATAACGTTTTTTGAATAATCGATATTTACCATATATAAAGTCTCCCTACCTGCCAATTATAAACATATTTCCTTTTTTCTTATAATTCTTATATAAATAGTTGCCTAAAAGCCATTTTCCTTTTTGCGTCACAAAATATATTTCCGTCATGCCGTGAAATACATTTTTGCCGGAATACGGCAAAATAAGAGCTTTTTTAACAATAGCCGGTATTCTCAGCGGCGGCGTATTTTTTTGAAACAATTTTTTGTATAAGAGCAGCCTCATAGACGTTATTCCGCCTAAAGACGACGTTTTACCGCCATTTAAAGATATTTTCTTTGAAACTCCGTACTCGGCGCAGGCTTTAGTCCCTCGCAAAGACACGGGGCAATTAATATTTTTTTTAGCGTTTAATCTCGCCGCAAGCAATTTAGGATGCAATGAATCTTTATAATTTGTAATTAAAGACGAACAGTCTCCCATATCGGCTTTTGATTCAGGACAACTGTAATTGCTCGAATACGGCAACAAAGCGCATCCCGAAACGCTTATAGATATGACGGAAACAAGCCCCGCCAGCAATAATAACAAAACTTTTCTTTTTGCAAACATTTTTCCTCCGTAAAAATCGATAAAAATTCCAATATTTAAATAAAAACTTTTGAGCCGGAGGAGATTGAACCGGCTCAAAACTTGATAAACAGTTAAAATAAACTGTTTTGTATTTTTTTAATATTTATTGTTTTCATACCGAGAAGCGTAAATATCTTTTTAATATTCAAGCCTAAAACCGCCCGATTTTTTATCACAAAATACGGCACGCCGTATATGCTGAACTTTTTAGCCAAAGACGTATCGTATTCAAGTCTTTTCATGGCATAATTAGACTGCTTAAATTTAGGCGCTATATTGCCTGATTTAGTCAGATATATTTGTTTGACCATTATCTTATTTAATAACGCCACTCTTTGTTTATTATTTAAATGCTGCATTTTTGTAAAATAATATAGCTCCATATTCGTAGAGTTTGGATGGATTGACGGCTGAGGTATTAAAAATAAATATCTCGTCATATGATCCCTTAAAGATTTAGACTCGGTAGTAAGTTTTTCAAACGCTCTGCAATAAGGACAATCAATATTGGCAAATTCTATAACTTTTACAGGACCGTGCCCTATTTTAATGGCTTTG
>JAJZBN010000014.1 GCA_021798875.1 bacterium
TACCCATAATTTAAAAAATATAAGAAGGGGAGACGGCTACGGCGGAGTTTATGCTTTCAGCGCTTATTCAGGAAAACTTTTATGGGTTCGTTTTACTGCCGGGGAGGTTATGCCGACGGCTCTATATATTAATAATATGTTAATATTTGCAAACGGTTCAGGCCATATTTATGCTTTAAATGCTAAATCTGGTAAAATTATATGGAAAAAATATGCAGGAATATCATCTTTTTCTTCAATGAGTTCAACTAATTATTATATTATGCCAGATAAAAAGGTCATCGGGATTATCGGATTTACTTTAGTAAAACAGCCTTTCGGCAAGCTTGTAGCATTTAATATTAAAAATGGCAAAACCGTATGGCAAGCAGTGCTTCCGAAGGAATATAAACCGTTTAATACAGGGATGGGGGATGTCAGTCCTGCCGTTGACCAGAAACACGATCTCGTAATTCAGGATACAATAGTTAATTTTAATAGAAAAACAAGAATGCTTAACAGCGCTATTGTGGCTATAAAAGCTTCTACCGGCAAGGTTAAATGGGTAGATCTTTTAGGAAAAGGGTATGTTCCTCCTGCATTTAAAGGCGGTGTTCCTGTTATTCACGACGGAAGAATATATGTAGGTTCGCCGGTGACAAGCAAGATCTATGCGATAAATGAATTTACAGGAAAAGTGCTATGGAGTTCAAAAATTCCAACTGTCTCAGTGCCTCCAAAAACAGCCGGAGGAGGAAGAGGAAATCCTGTTATATATGGGAATAAACTAATTCTTGCAGCAGGAGCATATATTTTCACATATAATGCAAATACGGGCAAACTGCTAAAGAGATATTATACTGGAGGAAGATTTGGTCTTGTAAATCCTGTTATAGTCGGTAAAACAGTTTTTGTGAGTAATAGTTACAATTACACTTTTGCAATACCTTTAAAAAAATTATTATAATTACATAAAAGAAACAGATAATATCAATAAATATTTCAGAGTTTTATATTCTATTATTCCCGACTGCGTTTGACGTAGTCGGGAGTTTTTTGTCTTATAATTTTCTATTATGTTAACGTTATAAATTCAAATAAAATAAAATAATTTAAATATTGTATGCATTTTATACATTTTTTATGATATAATAAAAAAAATTATAGTTACGAATATATGCGGGTGAAATAAAGTGGAAATTATTGATACATTAGCTTATGCAAAACGACTAATACAAAGCGGAGTCCCGGAATCTCAGGCTGAAATTCAAGCCGAGACTTTGTCTAAAGCTTTGTCCGAGGTTTTATCTAATAATGTAGCTTCCAAGCTTGATATAAAAGAACTGGAAACCAAAATGATTAAATGGTTTGCAGGTATTATCATAGCTCAAACAATAACCATAGTCGGCATAGTTATTGCTTTATTAAAACTTTTACATTAAATATTTTAAATAAAGGTGTCAGATTTATTTATTCTCATACTCCCGACTGCGTTTGACGTAGTCGGGAGTTTTTTTGTCTTATAATTTTCCATTATGTAAGCTGACGATATGTGAACTTTTATATGTAAAACTTGATTATTTTGCGTAAATAAGGTATATATAAATTAGATTAATCATTAAATTAATAATTTATGTTTTTGAAAGACTATGACTATGAGTTTACGGTGCATGCTATCGATGTTATCAGGGAGCGTAAAATTTTGGAAAGTTGGATTTATGACGCTTTAAATAAACCCGATTGGAATACCGTTAAAGAATACGGAAACTTGCACTATTTTAAAAATATTGACGAAAATGATGGAAGAGTATTGCATTTAGTAGTTAATAATAACGTATATCCAAAAAGGATAGTGACCGTTTATTTTGATAGAAAATATAAGACGATTAAACCGGTTAAAAGTGAGGGACAAATATGAAATTAATTGTAGATAAAGAAAGCGACGCTCTTTATTTTAGATTAGATGAATCGTCTATAATAGAATCGGAAGAGGTTGAGCCAGGTATTATATTGGATTTTAATTCCGACGGTAAAGTAGTGGGCGTAGAGATGCTTAGTTTAAGTGCAAGAATAAAGCCTGAACAGTTAAAAGTATTGCAGTATGAAACCGCATAAAAAATAAAAAATAAAGGTGTCTAAAAAATAAAGGTGTCAGATTTATTTGTTCTCTTACTCCCGACTGTGTTTAACGTAGTCGGGAGTTTTTTTAATGTCCCACAATTTTATATTATTTATTAAAATTAAACTTGACTAAAATTTTGTATTTATATTTATTTCAATTTCAATTTTATAATTTTAAATATGGAAATTTTATTTTCATATTTTACATAACTTAATGATATAATTAACTCAGTATCGTTACCGAATGCAAAACAGTAAATTAAATTTAAGCTAATAAATTAAAAACGCATGATTTAAACGGCTCGTATTGCGTATTGCCTATTGCGTATTAAATAAGCGTTATGGCTGAAACAATCGAAATATATAATAATAATATATCGGGATTAAGAGATTTATTAAGTAAAGACGATAATGTATTGCTTGCTTTTATATTCGGCTCATTAGCGGTTAACAGACAAAGAAATGATAGCGATATAGATGTTGCAATTCTTTATAAGGATCCTCCGTCTGGATTTAAAATTCTGTATGAAATCGATAAATTATCTAAATCTGCCGGAGCAGACGTGCATTTGGCCGTTCTTAACAATGCTTCTCCGCTTTTAAAACATCAGGTTATGAAGAATAAGATAAATCTTGTCGTAAAAGACGAGAAACTTTTCGGAAAATTCAGGGAGAATATAATGTCGCAATACGAGGAATATAAGTATGTTTCAGGACTTGGAAAATATGAATAAAATTAAATTATCGTATGAATTATGATAGATAAAGTTTTGATAGAAAAGAAATTGCGAAAAATAAAAGAATTTTTGAAAGAAATTAAACCCCTCGAAATTAATTCGCTGAATGAATTCAAAAATAACGTTATGGCAAAAAGATTTATCGAAAGAAATATTGAACTGTGCATTGAGCAAATGATTGACGTTTGCAAACATATAGTTGCAGGATTAGATCTTAAAGAGCCAGGGAGTTACGGAGAATGTTTTGAAATCATTTCCGCTAACGGAATAATATCGGAAAATAGTTGTAAAATTTATGAATCTATGGCTAAATTTAGAAATTTAATTATACACTCATATGACGATATAGACGATTCTATTGTTTACGGTATTTTTAAAAATCATTTGTCAGATTTTACCGATTTTATAAATGAAATAAGAAAATATTTAAAATAAAGACGTAAAATAAAAAAAAGAAAAAGCTAAAATATAGAACCTAATAAATAATGATAGTGAGAATTTTTATACTTATTTATTAAATTTATGGTAAAATATAATTGATTTAATCTTTTAATTTATTTTTATTTTTTTTATAGTATAAAGCAATATGGCTAATACATTTAAAATATACGAAGACCTTCAGGATGCGTTCAGCGAACAGCAGGCTAGAATTCTTACCAAAGTTATATCGCAAACCATTATTGATGAGTCAAACATAGTAACCAAGGTTGAATTTAACAGGCTTGAAGGAATAGTCGAAGAACTTGCGGAAGCTCAGAAAAGAACCGAAGCAAGAGTCGAAGAACTTGCGGAAGCACAGAAAAAAACGGAACAGCGTCTCGACAGTTTGACCCAAAGAGTCGAAGAACTTGCGGAAGCACAGAAAAAAACGGAACAGCGTCTCGACAGTTTGACCCAAAGAGTCGAAGAACTTGCGGAAGCCCAGAAAAAAACCGAAGAAACCGTCAGGCAGCTTGTCGTTGATATGGCAGACGTCAAAAAACAGCTTGGCGGTCTTTCAATGGCGGTAGGTTACGGCATAGAAGACAAATATATTCCTTTCATGAAAAAGTTTGCTTTAAATCAATATAATGCCGTTATTAGCAAAGTTGAAAGAAAAAATGTTAAATATGCAAACGGCTCTTACGACGAAGTAAACCTGTATCTCGAAGGGAAAATAAACGGTAAAAAAACCTATATTATAGGCGAATCTAAAGCCCAGCCCGGCAAAAAAGACATCGACAAATTCGACCTTATGCTTAAAAGATTAAAAAAGCATTTAGATGCCGAAGTCAAAGGTTTTATGATAGGATATGTTTATGCTCCCGAAGTGGAAGACTACTTTGCCGAAAAATACCCTCATATTGATTTCTTCAAGACGTATCAGATAGAAGAAATTGCAGGGAGTTCTAAATAGCATTTTTTGTAATTTATTCTCAATTTATTCTCTATTTATTCACTTCGTCGGATATAAAATTTATCTTTTTCATAAAAGATAAAAGCGCCCGCGTTCACATTTATAATCCTATGAAAAAATCCGTTTTATTTTTATTATTTTAGGTATATAATAAAAGATAAAATTTTCATAGCACAGCACAGCATAACATAACACGGTATAACGCAGATAATAATTCTAAAAATAATAAGCGGTAAAAATATTGACGAGATCGAGATATATAACAAAGATAAAGCCGTAAAAAATTAATGCAACACGATGAAAACCGAAACCGAAATAGGAACCAAAACTAAAACCGACAACGACAAAAAACTTTTGCTTCATATATGCTGTTCTCCGTGTTTAATGTATCCATATTCCACTATCGCCTCAAGTAATCCAGATACCCTAAATAGCCGGAAAAATTCGGATAAACAATCATTAGACTTAAACATTAAATTCGACAAGATTATAGGTTATTTTTATAATCCCAATATTCATCCATATTCGGAATATCTCAGGAGGGAGGAGTCTTTAAGAAAATTTGCCGATATTGTAGATTTTAAGGTGATTTACGAAAAAGATTACGGTATCGAGGAATTTATAAGAAACGTGGTTTTTAGGGAAGAAAACCGCTGTTATTACTGTATTGGCAGCAGGCTTGAAAAAACAGCCGCTCTTGCAAAGTCCTCTAAATTCACACATTTTTCGACTACGCTTTTATATAGTAAGCACCAGGACCACGACTATATTAAAGAAACAGGTTTTAATCTGCAAAAGAAATATGGAGTTAATTTTTATTACGAAGATTTCAGGCAGGGCTATAAAGAAGGAATAGAACTTTCGCAAAGATACGGCTTATACCGCCAAAATTATTGCGGATGTATTTATAGCGAGAAGGAAAGATTTTTTTCAAAATTTTCATCTTCAAAATCTCTTAAATTTTCTTAACGATTATTAATAATTTCAGGGAATAAAAAAGGATGAATAACAAAGTTAAATTAAATACAGATATTGAATCGGAAATAATAAAAAGAGTCATAGAATATGTTAAAGTCAATAATCACGAAATTCAGGCTTTATGGTTCGGCGAGGAGAACCATTCGTGCGGTGCAATTTTGTCGGTTACGGAGAATCAAGGTTCGGGATGCGTGATTAAGTTCAAAGAAAAAATACTCAATATACCTGCGCCCGGCAATTTTTTGATTTTAAGGGTGTTTTTTCTTTTTGCGCCTATTTTAGGCAGAATAAAAAAGATTAATAACGATAAATCGGTGCTTGTCGATGAATTGAGTTTCGTGACGATGAAAAACAATAAAAGACGCTACCCCAGATTTTTATTGCGAAATCAAATCGAATCGCAAATGATGATAGGCAATCACGTTCATACGGTTAATATAAACGATATATCCAAAGACGGAATAGGTTTTTTGTTTTCTTCCGAAAAGAGCATGATGGGTTTGATAGGTAAATCAGGTTTTATTCAGCTGAATTACAACAATATTCTTTTAAGAGTTAGCGGAAATATCGTCTGGATAAACAGATTTTCTCAAAATGAATATATCGGCGGTATGATGTTGTTTCCCAATAATCAAGATAAAGATATAATTACCGATATTATATTTGATAACATACTTACGATAGAGTCGGAAATTTTTAAATTTATATCTTTTGCAGCTATAGGATGCGGGAAAATGCAAAATGGTTCAGGGGACGTCAATTTTGCCGAAACCGAAAAAAATAATAATTAAATAGTACCTATAGATACTATTAGATACTATAAATATTAAGATAAATTAATAATAACAAAAGACTAACTAAGAAGAAATAATAAAATCGGAAAATCAGAAAAAATAGGAGGCACGAATCAATGAAAATTAAGAAAAAAATTACCGTATCGCTTGTTTTGGTTCTTGCAATATTTTTAGTATCTTCGTCGTTAAGCGGCTGCGCTACTTCGCGGGCGACAGCGGCGAGCGGAACTACGGGTGCGATATTCGGGGCTGGAACGGGGTTTGTCGTAGGAGCGCTTACCGGAGGGCCTATAGGCGCAATAATCGGAACTGCCGCAGGATTGTCCATAGGTTACGGCGTAGGTTACGTTACGGGAAAATATGTGGTAACCCGTGAAGGAAGGATAAGGGGACTGTCTATGCTTAATGTTCCGTATCAGCTTGCGAGCAACGAATTTATTTATGACCCGCAAAGCAGTTTAAAAATAAATTTTAACGACGTAAAAGGCGTTCTCATATCGAATTTAAAAATCTTTACAGTTCCGAAATCCGTGAAAGCGGACGGCACTATAAGCCTAAACATGGAATACGACGTTCTTGGAACGCATACCAACCTAAGTAATTCCGATATTCAGGAAACGAGGATACTCGAAGGTTTAAACGGAAAGATTTTCTATACGCATACATCTACGACAAATATAGTAAAGGAAGGTTACTATAAAACCGTTTTGTCGGTAAAACTTCCTAAGAAGACGCCGAAAATATACATTTACGAAGCGATTATTAAGGTGAATAACGTTATTACGGCATTGAGTTCAAAGTTAGTCGAAGTAAAATAAAGTAAATATAAAAACGGTTATTTAATTGTCCAATTTAAAGAGTTTGCTTTATTTTAATTGCTTAATCAGCGCTTTTTCTTTATAGTATTTTCAGTGCCGTTTATGAGTCTTTTAATGTTAGGGACATGTTTATATATTACTAATGCGGCTATTAACATGGATGCCGCAAATATGTATATGTTCTTTAACGCATAAAATACTATAAACGGCATAAAAAATGCGCTTACTATAGAGGCAAGCGAAACATATTTTGAAGCGTATAAAATTACTGCGAAAACTAAAAAGGCAATAAGAACTGCTTTAGGCGAAACGGCCAAAAATACACCGAGAGCCGTAGCGACGCCCTTACCGCCTTTAAATTTTATAAATGCCGAATAGCAGTGTCCGATGACGGGAGCTATTATTACCAAAGAGTAAAATATTAAACAGCCGTTGCACTGAATTGACCGGTGAAAATTAAAATCGGCGTATTTATATTGAGCGTTAATTAAAATCGGCGCAAAAAAAACCGGCAAAAAACCTTTAGCGGCATCGACGGCAAGTGTAATAAGTCCGAACTTTTTGCCCATTACCCTTGATACGTTCGTAGCACCGAGGTTTCCGCTACCTTCTTTGGTAAGGTCGGAAATTCCCTTTATCCTTGCGATTATTGCCGACGTAGGAAAACTTCCTGCAAGATATGCGGCTAATATATAAAATATATCTATAATTTCTTTCAGAGTATAAGCACCCACAGTTATATTATAAAATATATTATGCAACTTTTTCGCCGCAATAAGGACAGTATTTTAGCCCAGGCATAAGAGGTATTTCCATTCCGCATTTTTTGTTCGGACAAATTTTATTTTTATCTAAGCCGTTAAGTTTAGAAGTTATCGCTTCGCTAAGTTTGTCGATAAATTTTTCAAATTTTTTATCGTCGCCTTTTTTAAAGTTCTTTGTGATTTCTTCTATTAAAACGGTATCGTTCTCAAGTCTTTTCTCTAAAGCCTTTTTGTTTATATGAAAATATACCTTGAATTTATTAATCTCTTTTCTGATTATTATATCTTCGTCTATAAATTTTTTAAAACTCTGGCTGATAATAGACGGCGCAAGTCCGGTTTCTTCCTTAACTTTTTTTGTGGTTATAGGTTTCTTTTCGCCGTTTATATAATATTTTATAATCATGGCGTAAACCATAAATTCCGATGGACCCATCAATTTTATCTGGAAATTTGTAATAAGATATCTGCTCGTCCATAAAGCTAGAGCTATATAATAAAATTTAAAATAGTTATCCGATTTAAGCAGAAAATCGTCAAGATTTTTAGACTGCGCTTCCGTAATTATTTTATTAGTTTTGAGCAGGTTTATAACGCCTTCGATTAATCTGTCTATTATAGGCGTGTCGGAATCGTTAAACCCGCAAAATTTTAACGCCTGAACGTTTATTTCGTTAAATTTTTTAAGCTCGGTAAACGGCAGCACGTAATTAGTTTTTCTTTTATCCTCGTTGAGCGTGGCTTTTTTTATAAGTTTTTCGTCCTGAAGTTTTTTAAGAACTGTCGCAAGATGAGGAGTAGAAACATAAAGCCTGTTAAGTTCCTTGTAGGAAACGATTATGCCGTTTTTTTCGTATTCTTTTTTTTCTTTCGGGGTAGAGTGTGTAAATTTGTAGGCGAAATAACCGAATACGGTAAATTCTATATCGGATAAGTATGCAACGTCCTTATAGCTTGCCGGTATATTTGTTATAGTATCTTTTATTAATTTTTCCCTGTTAAGAAAAAAAATTGAAAAAAGAATGTAAAGCTTTGCTTCTAAATTTTTCATTTTATTTAAATCTCCTTTATAGTTAATTATTGCATTAATTTTATAAAACTTAAAAATAAGTAAATTATTAAAGTATAATTTAGTATTACATATATTTTTGTATATTATAATATTTTCTTTTACCGATGTAAAGAAAAATTTGTAAAAAAATTTGTATTTTTTTAACGGATATAATAAAATAAACAAATGAACAAAAATAGCGACTATATCGACGAACTTGATTTTTTCATTGAAAAATACGGCCGCGATATAAATCCGGAAGCAATAATAAAAGAAGATATATTAAGGCAGGGGATTTTTTTCGGCGACGTAGAACCCGAAGAAAATTTTTCAGGCAAATCCTATTTTATTTTTTCTTTTAACGTCGATAACGATGGAGACGTAATTAATAAGAAGTACCCCGAAGAAATAGCCCTGATTAACGGGCCGTATAACCTAAGGCGCACTATTATATCAGTCAGAATTAATAAAACATCACCCTATTCGGTACTTTACGATAAAGAGTCTAAAGGTTATAGGCTTTACAAAGATAAAGGAAAAGACAAAGACTATATAGGAGACGTTTTGTTTTCGCCGGAAAAATCGTATATGCTTAAAAAAACGGAATCCGGGAAATCCGTCCGCGACACTGCTCCCACGATAGAATGGGGATATTTGATATATCTTGCGGTGTTCAGGATGTGCCAGTATTTTGAAGACGGCGGCGAATGCGCATTCTGCGATATGAATTCCAACTATTTAAATCAAAAAAAATCCAATAAAGATTATTCCGCCGTAAAATCGGTAGAAGACATTTTAAGCGCCCTGTCTATTATATCGGAAGCGGACGACTCGACTGCCGGCGCATATACCCTGACAGGCGGAAGCATCATAGACGAAATTAAATTTAAAGGCGATACGGAAATAGATTTTTACGTAAGATTTCTTGAAGCTATAGAGAATAAGTTTAAAGGCAGATGGATAAGCAAGGTCGTTGTTCAGGCGCATACCAAAGAAAATTTAATGCGCCTTAAAAATGCTGGCGCATACATATATCATACAAATTTTGAAGTGTGGGATAAAGAACTTTTCGATAAAATATGTCCCGGAAAATCTAAGTTCATCGGGAGAGACGAGTGGGTCAAAAGGATAATAGAAGCCGTATCGGTATTCGGCGAATATAAAGTTATACCTAATTTCGTCGCTGGAGTCGAGCTTTCTAAACCTTTCGGTTTTGCCGATATCGACGAAGCCGTCGATTCAACCGCCGAAGGGCTGGATTTTTTTATGTCGAAAGGGGTGATACCCAGATACACTACATGGTGTCCGGAAAAAACGAGCAGGCTCGGAAAAATGGGAAATACCTCGGCTCCTTTGGAATATTATGTAAAACTGCTGCTTAAATGGCACGAACTGCGTTATAAGTACGGTTTGCCGGTTCCAGAAGGCTACGGTGAAGCCGGAGCAGGAAAAGCCGAATTTTCGGTCAGCGCATTTATGGACGCTTTCAAGTCTGAAGATTATAAAATTGAAAATTATTAAAAAATATGATATTATAAATAATATTATATAGATATATAAATATTTATATAATATCTAAAGCTAAAGCGCATTAAGAGATTTAAAAGCAAAAATATTAAAAGAGCATAATAAATTAATTAATTTAACAAGAGAGGTTATTTATGAACAGCGAATTCAGAGACGGCGAAATGGACGGAAATAAAGATTACTATGAAGAAGGCGCGGATTCCTGCGGATGCGGAAGCGGCGACGACGGGGAAGATTCCTGCGGATGCGGCGGAGGACACGACGAAGAAGAGGGGTCTTCCTGCGGATGCGGCGGAGGTCACGGTCATGAAAGCAAAAATCCCTTCGACGAACAGTCCCCTATCAGCGGAGTTAAAAATATAATTGCGGTCGCAAGCGGAAAAGGCGGAGTCGGCAAATCCACTTTTAGCGTAAACTTGGCGATAACGCTGGCAAAGCAGGGTAAAAAAGTCGGGCTTTTGGACGCAGACCTTTACGGTCCAAGCATTCCTATGATGATGGGAATAAATAAAAGACCGGACCTTACTTCCAGCAATAAAATAGTGCCCCTTGAAAAATTTGGAATTAAGCTGATGTCTTTAGGGTTTTTAATTCCAGAAGACGCTCCTGCTATCTGGAGAGGTCCGGTAGTAATGCAGGTTATAACACAGTTTTTAAAAGACGTCGAATGGGGAGAGATCGATTTCTTGGTAGTGGACCTTCCTCCGGGCACAGGCGATATTCAGCTTACTTTAGTTCAGACGGTTCCTATAAATTTTGCGATAGTCGTTTCGACTCCTCAGGATATTTCACTTATCGACGCAAAAAAAGCCCTTGCGATGTTCGATAAAGTAAACGTTCCCGTTTTTGGAATAGTCGAAAATATGAGCTATTTTATATGTCCGCACTGTAATAAACGTTCCGATATATTTAAACACGGCGGGGCAAAAACTGCCGCAGAAAAACTCGGCGTGAATTTCCTTGGAGAAATACCGATAGTAGAAGAAATATGCGAACTTTCCGACAAAGGTGAACCTATAATGACTAAAGATGTTCATCCGGAAGTGCAGGGCGTGTTTAATAAGATATCCGATTCATTGGTTTTAAGGGCTGAACAGAGAGTAGTCGCATAAAAAAAATATAAATCTATTAAGGAGGATTTACTAAATGTCTTCAGAAAATGTCTTAGCGTTTACCGATTCAAATTTTGATTCGGAAGTTTTAAAATCCGACAAACCGGTGCTCGTCGATTTTTGGGCGGTATGGTGCGCTCCCTGCAGAGCCGTTGCGCCCGTAATAGAAGAAATAGCTTCCGATTACGACGGGAAAATTAAAGTAGGCAAAGTTAACGTCGACGAAAATCAGATTATTCCAGGCAAATACGGCATAAGAGGCATTCCGACGGTCATCCTGTTTAATAAAGGGCAGGTAGCCGACCAGATAGTCGGAGCCGCCCCCAAAGGTTCCTTCAAGCAGATGATAGACAAAGTTATAGGAAACTAAGAAAAAAAACGAAAGAAAAAAGGTGACAAAAAAAGGTGTCAGATTTTCGGAAATAAATAAATCTGACACCTTTTTTCTTCTTTTGTTTCCTCTTTTCAAAATTTGCCATATATGATAAAATTTATTTAACTTAATATAGATAGAGGAGGCAAAAATGTCTATTGCAGCAGTTATAACATTGCCGGACGCATTAATTAAAAACTCCAATAAAGAAGAGCAGAAAGAATTGGCGGAATTTTTTGAAAAGATAGTCAAATCGTCAACTGAAGCATCTATTTTAACCGTTGAAGATAAGTTTGAAAGGCGTCTAACAGAGGAAGTATCCAAGCTTGACAAAAGTATATCGGAAAATAAAGCAGATATAATTAAATGGATGTTTATATTTTGGGCAGGACAGATTGGAATATTAGTAGCCGTTTTAGATATTTTTTTTAAACGTTAAAACGTTCCTCGTATCAGAAACTTATTATAACCTCTTTGATTGACTTGCTCGTTGCTTTTGAAACCGTAAAATTTATGTTGTCTATAGTAAATTTTTCGCCGGAAACGGGTATGCGTCCGAGCCTGTCCATTATTAATCCGGATACAGTTTCATATTCCGCTTCTTCGTTATTTAAGGCGCTTAAGTTAAAAATCTCCGACAGCTCGTCTAAGGTCAACCTCGCATTTATCAGGTAAGTATTTTTACCTATTTTTTTGTACATTGCAACTTCTTCGTCGGTTTCGTCCCTTATTTCGCCGACGATTTCTTCAAGAATATCTTCAAAAGTAATTATTCCGGATGCGCCTCCGTATTCGTCAACTACTACTACCAACTGCTGGCGGCTTTTTTGCATTTTCAGCATTATATTGGTTATCTTCAGCGTTTCGGGAATAAATAAGACGGGCTTTGCAATCTCACCTACGACTTTTTCGGCGTTTTTCGGATTAAATACGTCGAAAGCAAAAGCTAAACTCGAAATATTATCTATGCGCTCGGAATAAACTGGAATCCTGGAATAATTCGTGTCGGCAAAAATCTGCCTTGCTTTGTCTATGCCGTCGTTTTCGTTAAGAGCTATAACGTTTATTAAAGGAATCATAACGTCTTTTGCCGTTTTGCCGCCGAACTCGAATATTCTTTTTATTATTTTTTTGTCGTATTCTTTAAATTCCTCGATATTGCCGCTTATGGTCAGTACTTTTATAAGTTCGTCTTTAGTCAGAAAAACATTTTTGGACTTGCTTTTAAATATTATATTTAAAATTTTTGAAAAGCCGATGAAAATTATATTAATAGGAAAAAATATTAAGGAGAAAAAAGCTATAAACGGAATGCTTTTAAGCATAAGACTGTTTGCATGCCGCCTGTAAATCATTTTTGGAATAATTTCTCCGAAAATAACCATAACAGGCGTAAGAATAACTGCGACTATGATAGGCGTGTAAGACTTTGCATATACGTAAATTATCGACGTAGCAAGAATGGTAGCAGTCGTGTATGCAAAATTGTTTCCTATTAAAGACGTAGAAAAAGTACTTTCGGGTTTTCTTGTCATTGCAAGCAAAAATTTTGCAAGTCTGTTTCCGCCGGCTTCTTTATGCTTAATTTTTATTTTATCGTAGCTTATGATGCCTATTTCCGAGCCTGCGAAAAAACCCTCTAAAATTATTGCGCCTATAATAACCGTAATATAAATATAGGTACCGCCTAAAATATTACTGAACGTCATATTCATCCTCTATTTCGCCGAAAATTTCTTCCAGCAGGTCTTCCATGGTTATTACGCCCTTCATTTTTCCGTATTCATCCACTATAACGGCCATATGGATTTTTTTCTTCTGCAGTTCCCTGAAAAGTTCCAGCGCATTTTTAGAGCCTGGGATAAAATAAGGCTTAATCATAAAGGAATTAAGCGTTCTTTTTGCTTCGCTCTTATTATAGACTTTAGACAGGATGTTTTTTGATAAAATTATTCCTATTATATTGTCTTTTTCCCTAAAATATATCGGAATTCTTGAAAAATGATAAGATTCTATTAATTCTACCGCAGCGGATACCGGAGTTCCGACGTCTAATTCAAACACGGCATCTTTTTTAGTCATAATATTAGAGGCTTTCAAGTAAGAAAGTTTAAGGAAATTTTTTATAAATTCATATTCTTTCTCTTTAATCTCGCCTTCATTTTTCCCTATTTCTATGATAGTCCTGAGTTCTTCGTTAGATATTGACTCTTCTTTCTTTAACTGAAGCCTTTTTCCTTTAAGTCCAGTTTTTTGTATAAACGACCCCGTAAAATAGACCGCACCGTAAAATATCTCGGAAACGAACATTGAAAGTTCTATCGGTTTTTTTAACGCTACTATTTTTGGAATTATTTCGGCGATAATAATCAGTATGAGCGATATAAAAATAATCGAATAAATTACCGGTATATTTTTAAAATAAATATTTAAAATTATAGACCCTATGCTTGCGGTTATAACGTTTGCCGTCATATTTCCGATGAGAATTATTACCAAAAATATAGACGAGTTTCTTATTAAAAATATAACTTTGTTTTTTTTTCTTAAGTTTAATTCGTCTATATCGGTTTGATTAAGCGAAAATATCGACGACTCCGAAATTGAAAAAACCGAAGATACGGCCAGAAATAAAATGAATAAAAATAAAAAGAGTAATAAATCCATATTTTATGCGGTTATATTTATGTGACGGCTTTTGCCTAATTTTTCCTAATTATATTTATTTATATTAATTATTTATAGATGCCTGAAAGTATGATCTTCAGGCAGGAAAACTTTACCGTCTTTTATAAAGGTAAGTTTTGCGTTTTTTTCATCTATAGAGCCTATTTTTTTAATGTTCGTTCCGCATGAACCTTGAAGCTCCGTAAATTCTCTGCGGGTATATTCCCTGTCAAAAGTCCACAAAAGTTCGTAATCTTCGCCGAAAGAAATTATATCGTCGATGTAGTTTTCCATGTTTAAAATATCGGCTATTTTTTTAAGCTCTTCGTTTACAGGGATATCTTCGATGTTTATACGGCATCCGCATCCTTTACCGGTTACGTTAAAAATATCTTTGTAAATCCCGTCGCTTATATCCGTTAAAGAGCCGGCAAGATTTTTTGTATATAATATTCTGCCTAAATTTATTCTCGGTTTCGGCAGTTTATATTTATTTATAAAATCCTTTATTAATCTTTTATCCGATGATTTAAGACCCGTTTTGTTTTTAAATATATAATCTTTATTGGAATTAAGATAAAAAGCCATCCATGAGTTTCCTATCTCTCCGGATACATAGACCGCATCCCCCTTTTTTGAGCCGAATCTTTTAATGCCTGCGCTTTCGCAGTCCCCTATGATAGTTATAGATACGGAAAGTTCGGAAGCAGAAGAAATATTTCCGCCTATAAGGGATACTTCATATTTTTTTGCTTCTTCTATAACGCCGTTAATAATGGATTTAATATCGGGCATGCATAAGTATTGAGGAATAAAAAGGGACATAAGAAACAATCGGGGAATTCCGCCCATAGCCGCGATATCGCTAAGATTTACGAGAAGAGATTTTTTGCCTATTTCTCGAAAATCATACAAATCTAAACTAAAATGAACGTTTTCCGTAATATTGTCGGAGCTTAGAAGAATTTTCTTTTTATCTTCTATAACGGCGCAGTCGTCCCCGATAGATTCTAATATTAAATTTTTATTAAAGTTTCTAGTTTCTAAGCCGGCTTTTTCTATGTATTTTATTAATTCCGACTCGTTAAACTTTTCTTTTTCTATCACCCTTTTTCTTGTAGGTATTAGTTTTTTTAAGAGCCGATGCGCTTAAATCCGAAGATTCCGAAAATTCCTTAGATTCCTTGGAATCCTTAGAATCTACGCCTATTATCGCATATTTCACTACTTCGTCCATATGTTTAACGGGAATAAATTTTAGATTTTTCTTAACTAACGGAGAAATATCCTCCAAATCTTTTTTATTTCTTTCGGGTATAAGAATTGTTTTTATTCCCGCCCTTAAAGCGGCTAACGACTTTTCTTTTAATCCGCCTATGGGCAGAACATTGCCTCTAAGGGTAATTTCACCGGTCATAGCGATATCTTTTCTAACAGGTTTTTTAAGTACCGCCGAAATTAAAGACGTTGCCATGGTAATTCCTGCAGACGGACCGTCTTTTGGGATAGCGCCTTCGGGTATGTGTATATGTATATCGTGTTTTTCGAAAGTATCCGTTTTAATGCCTAACTCGTCGGCTTTAGATCTTGCGTAACTGACGGCTGCATGCGCCGATTCTTTCATTACGTCGCCAAGCTGTCCCGTAAGCGAAACCCCACCCTTTCCTTTAACCAATATCGTTTCGATGTAAAGCACTTCGCCGCCGTAAGGAGTCCATGCAAGTCCGGTAGCGACGCCAATTTCGTCCTTTTGCCTTTCTTCGTCGGGAAGGATTTTGATTACGCCGAGATATTTATGTATATTTTTATCCGTTATAATATATTTTTTTATTTTATTCTCTGCGATATTTCTCGCTACTTTACGGCATACAGTGCCGATCTCCCTTTCTAAATTTCTTAAACCCGCCTCTCTCGTGTACCCTGCAATAATAGTCCTTAAGGCGCTCTGTTTAATGTCTATATATTCTTTTTTTAAACCGTTTTCTTTAATCTGCCTCGGTATAAGGTATTTTTCCGCTATCTTTTCCTTTTCTTCCTGAGTGTAACCCGAAAGATTTATAATTTCCATCCTGTCCCTTAGAGGAGAAGGTATAGTATCGGCAACGTTGGCGGTTGCTACGAACATAACGTTAGACAGGTCGAAAGGAACGTTTAAATAGTGGTCTGAGAAACTGGAATTCTGTTCCGGATCCAATACTTCTAATAGAGCCGAAGAAGGATCGCCTCTAAAGTCGGTGCCGACTTTATCGATTTCGTCTATCATAAATACCGGATTATTGGTTCCGGCCTGTTTGATTCCCTGAATTATTCTTCCGGGAAGCGCCCCCACGTAAGTTCTTCTGTGTCCTCTTATTTCGGCTTCGTCATGTACGCCGCCCAAAGATATTCTGACGAATTTTCTATTCATCGCTTTTGCTATGGATTTTCCGAGAGAAGTTTTTCCTACGCCCGGAGGTCCTATAAAGCATAGTATGGGACCTTTCATTTTTTTGTTCAGTTTTCTGACGCTTAAATATTCAAGTATCCTGTCTTTTATTTTTTCAAGGTCGTAATGGTCTTCGTCTAAAATTTCCTTGGCGGTTTTAATATCGAGATTGTCTTTTGTTTTTTTAGACCACGGAATATCGCAAAGCCATTCAAGATAAGTTTTAATAGTCGAGGCCTCAGCCGCATCCTGATGCATAGATTCTAATCTGGACAACTGTTTTTCGGCTTCTTTTAAAACTTCGGGAGGCATTTTTGCCGCTTTAATTTTATCCTGTAATTCGTTGATTTCCTGAGATTTTTCGTCCGTTTCGCCGAGTTCCTGTTTGATCTGCCTCAGCTGCTCCCTTAGGAAATAGTCTCTTTGGGTTTTGGTCATCTCTTCTTTTGCCTGAGACTGTATTTTGGCCTGCATTGAAAGAATTTCTATTTCTCTTGCAAGGATATCGTTTACTTTTTTAAGCCTTTCAATCTGGTTGGTATCTTCCAGTATTTTTTGGGATTCTTCTATTTTCAAGCCCATGTTGGAGGCTACTATATCGGCTAATCGTCCCGGATTGGTAATATTTTCCAGTATAATTAAAATATCCTGCGACGGAAGCCTGCCGAGCGAAACGTATTTTTCAAGCTGTTCTTTAACGTTTCTCATTAAGGCGTCCACGGCGGGAGTGATTTCCGTTACGGTCTCTTCTTTTATTTTAGAAGCTTTTACTAAATAAAAAGGTTTAATCTGGACAAACGTTTCTATTCTTGCTTTAAGCAGTCCCTGGACCAAGATTTTAACCCTTCCGTCCGGAAGTTTAAGCATTTTCATAATCATTGCTACTACGCCTACGTCGTAAATGTCGTTTTGCGAAGGTTCTTCTACTATTATGTCTTTTTGCGCAGACAACAATATAAGTCTGTCTTTTGAAAGCGCTTCATCCACCGCTTTTATGGATGCTTCTCTTCCGACGAAGAGAGGAATAATCATAAACGGAAAAAGGACGATGTCCCTTACAGGCAAAAGCGGAATTACTTCAGGCAGTTGAATTTCGTCCGGAAGTTCGTGCTGTTCTATGCTTTCTCCTCTTCCTATAGATGTTTCGCCGAGATGGTTTTCCAAATTTTCGGAAAAACTTTCGGAATCATAAAAGTTTATATAATTATTGTTCATATGTCGTCTCCTGTAGTATTGCCTTATTTTAGGGGCAATTTAGATATATTTATTATACCATATTTTGCCGTAAATACTCTAATTTTTTTTAAGATACGGTTATTGATATTAGAGTAAAGTATCAAAATTTAAAAAAAAGACTCTTATATCGAAACTTATTTTTTTAAAACGCCGTTTGATAAAGATTAGTTTTTATTTGCTATATTTTAATCTCTGCACCATTCCGATTTTTTAATAAAATCCATTAAACCTTTTTTAATTTCGTCGTTTTTTAATCCGTAAATTATCTGCGCCTTAAGCAAGTCAAGCTTATTACCGCCGTCGTATCTGTCGCCGTTGAATTCCAAAGCATATACGGGCTGAATCTGAAGAAGGGACTTTATGGCGTCGGTCAACTGAATTTCGCCGCCTTTTCCAGGGGCGGTATTTTTAAGAAAGTCGAATATATCGGGCATCAATATGTATCTTCCTATTATTGCAAGATTGGAAGGAGCATCTTTAATATCCGGTTTTTCGACTAAATCTTCTACGCTATACAATCCTTTTTCAATTTCTTTCCCGCTTATTATTCCGTACTTTGATACATCTTCGTCTTTAACGCGCTGAACCGCCAAAACGGAATATCTGTATTTTTTGTATATAGCGACCATCTGTTTCATAACGGGAACTTCGGAATCTATTATGTCGTCGCTTAATACGACTGCAAAAGGTTCTTCGCCGACCATATTTTGAGAGCATAAAATCGCATGTCCCAGTCCGAGAGCTTCTTTTTGCCTTGTATAAGTGAGGCTTATGCGGTTCGATATTTCATCGACCGATTTTAAAAGATGGTGTTTCCCTTTTTCTTTCAGAAGAATTTCATGTTCTATCGATCTGTCGAAGTAGTCTTCTATAGCCGTTTTTCCTCTGCCCGTGATGATAATTATATCCGTTATATCCGCACCCATGCATTCTTCGACGCCGTACTGTATTAAAGGTTTATCTACGAGAACGAGCATCTCTTTCGGAATCGATTTTGTAATAGGCAGAAGCCTTGTTCCAAGACCGGCGGCCGGAAAAACCGCTTTGTTGACTTTCATTGATAAACAGCCTCCGTAAATAAATTTTAGTATATCTGTTTAAGAAAAATATTAAGAAATAATATATCATAATAAAAAAAAATATCAAAATTATCAATCATTAATTAATTTGATAAATTATTTTGATAATATTTTCGCTTTATGATAAAATTAAATTTCAGTATCTCAAAAAAATATTAAATAAAATTTAATTAAAAAAAATTAAAGTTATGACGAAAAAAAATCTGCAAATAATTAAATTATCGGTTTTTGTATTAGCTGTCGTATTTTTGTCTATAATAATAGTGAAGATGCCTGAAATCGTCGCATCGATAAAACATTCTTCATCATCGGAAGGCAAATCTGTTTTGAAAAAATCGGGAAATAAATTCAAGGCGCCGTATTTTTCCGTTTCAAGCATAAATTATAAAGGGAAAAGTTTATCTTTAGAGCACGATAAAGGGAAAATAATTTTAGTAAATTTTTGGGCTACATGGTGTCCTCCCTGCAGAGCCGAAATTCCGCGGCTGGAAAAATTTTACAAAACGCATAAAAAATACGGTTTTACTATCATCGGCCTTTCGGTTAACAACCAGGGAAAAAATTACGTCCTGCACTTTGTAAAGACCTTTAAGGGCGGGATAATGACTTATCCCGTAGGCATGGCTACATATTCGATAGAAAAAGCATACGGAAATATATATGAAATTCCGCAGTCTTTTCTTATAAACAGAAAAGGCTATATCGTAGCGCATATTACAGGCGAGATGCCCAGGGGATATCTTACGTACGAATTTAATAAATTAAATAAGAATAAAAATAATACAACTAAAAATAAATAATAAAGTATATATACTAATATTTTTTACACGGAGAGATGGCCGAGTCCGGTTGAAGGCGATTGACTCGAAATCAATTGTAGGCGAAAGCTTACCGGGGGTTCGAATCCCTCTCTCTCCGCCATTTTATGATAAACGCAGGAATCGCCAAAGCGCAATATGTTAAAGCGGACGATTTAATTAAGAAATAATATGAGCCAAGTAACAGCATTATTTTCAAGAGCTAAAGTTGACCATTCGTGGTCTTTTTCTGATAAAACCAGAAAGGATACTGCTTATATTACCCACGGATATCACCGCTACCCTGCAAAATTTATTCCTCAAGTAGTTTCCCGTTTGGCGGAAGAATATACCAAAGAAGGCGATTTAATTGTTGATCCTTTTGGCGGTTGTGGAACAACGTTAGTTGAATCAAAAATAATGGGTCGCCCTTCGGTTGGCGTTGATATAAACCCCGTTGCTGTTTTAATCACAAAGGCAAAGACTACTCCAATTGATCCAAAGAAAATTGAAAAGGCATTCGCTATGTTAAAAGAAAAAATAGATACTTATGACAAAGATACAAAAATAAAAGCCCCTGATCACGAAAGAATCGATTATTGGTTTAAGCCTGAAGAAAAAAGAAAACTTGCTTTTATTTTTTCCGAGATTTCAACATTAAAAGACCAAGACATCAGAGATTTTTTCTATTGTGGGTTTTCTAATATTTTAAAAAATTGCTCAATTTGGCTACAAAAAAGCAATAAACCGACAAGGGATCCGAATAAAAATCCATCTGACCCAATACAAACTTTTTATAAACAAATAAAAATGATGATGAGAGGAAATGCTCAATTCTATGAATTATCTAAAGAAAAAAATCATTTGGAAATACCAAGTAAAGTTTATTGCGCAGACGCGCGAACAATTCCCGTCAAAGATAATTCCGTTAGCTTGATTGTTACTTCACCTCCTTATGTTACCTCTTATGAATATGCCGACTTACACCAATTAACTGCTTTGTGGTTAGAATACACAAAAGATTTAAGCGATTTTCGCAAAAGATTTATCGGCACTTCTTATCACAATAAAAAAGATTTGATTCTAAATAGCACACTTGCAGAAGAAATTAGAAATAAGTTATTGAAAAAAGATAAAAAAACCGCCGAAGAAGTTTCAACTTATTTCAGCGAAATGAATCAGGTTTTTGCTGAAATGAAAAGAATACTAAAAAAAGGCGGAAAAACTTGTATTGTTATCGGGAATACTAACCTAAAAGGAGTTGATATATTAAACGCTGAAGTTTTTGCCGAACAATTACAAAATTTAGGGTTGAAAATTGCTAATATTGTCAAAAGAGAAATTCCATCAAAAAATTTGCCGTCTGTTAGGGATGAAAAAACAGGTAAATTTGCGAGAATAAGTGACAAAAACAAAGTTTCTGCTTATCCTACAGAATATATTTTAATAATGGAAAAATAAAACTATGACTATAAAAGATTTAATTGAAATTTACGAAACAAAAAAGAAAAAATATGGCGTGCAAGCATATAGGCATATTTCAAATGTTTTAAAAGAAGCAAAGGAACAGCATAAGAAAGATTTTATAGGAAATGATCATGAACAATCTTGGCGCGCTTTTAAAGGCAAAAATTTAGAAAAAATGGTTGAGTATATTATTACTGATGAAGTCAATGCTTTAGGGTTGCAAGTTATAAACGGAAATATTCTAGAGCGAACAAATGGCGCTAATTTATCAAAAGAGTTAAGTTTGGTAAAAAGAAATTTGATTGTTGATTATGGTGAGTTTGGTTCGCATTTGCCTGATGTTGATTTGATTATTTATGACTTAAAAACTAGCGAAGTCGTTGCTGTTTTATCAAGTAAAGTAACTTTGCGAGAAAGAATAGCGCAAACTGGTTACTGGAAAATAAAACTTGCCTCTGATCAAGCAACAAAGCATATTAAAGTTTATTTCGTAACGCCAGACGAGGACGGAACACTAACGATTAAAACGCCCACAAAGAAAGGGCGAGCCATCGTTGAAGTGGACACTGACGGCAGTTATGTTTTAAGCGAAACAGATATTGAAGAAAGCAACAAGGTAAAAATGTTTGATAAGTTTATCGATGACTTGAAAAAGTTAATAATTTAACAAATAAATAGAGATAATTTAATAATACTTGGAATTACTTCAAAATAAAAAAATATGGAAATAGAATCGACTACTTTATGGGACTTTCCGAGGCAAAACTATGGGGATAAACCTCATGGAAATAATAAATATAATGGTGTTACACCTGCTTTTGTTATCTGGAATTTACTCCAGCGATATACAAAAGAAGGCGATTTAGTTGTTGATCCTATGTGTGGAAGCGGAACGACAATTGATGTGGCGAAAGAATTAAATAGAAAAGTAATTGGCTACGATTTGAATGTAGTTAGGGCTGATGTAATTAAAAATGATTCTAGGAAAATACCGCTAAAGGAAAATTCTGTTGATTTTGTTTTTATTGATTCGCCATATTCAGATAATATTGTGTATTCTGATGACGAAAAATGTATTGGTAAAATTTCTTGTGAAAAAATAGAATTTTATGACGAATTAGAAAAAGTCGCTTCTGAAATTGCAAGAATTTTGAAACCAGGTAAGGCTATGGGTTGGATTATAGCAGACCAATGGATTAAGAAGAAATTTACGGCAGTTGGATTCTTATTTTGGCAAAGATTAGAAAAATATTTTGAGCCGCTTGATATTGTTTGCTTAACGAGACACAATCAAACGTCAAACACGGGTATCTGGCATAAAAGAGCAAGACAGTATAATTTTTATTTAAGAGGTTTTAAATATCTATTTATAATGAAAAAAGGTACTTTATAAAAAATAAAATATAATTGTTATTAAGTAAGTTATATGAAATTTAACTACGACGTAGATTTTATTACGAAAATCACCAAGCTGAATAAAGAGTTTATACTTGAACTCCTTAAATATTTCGACGGACTTCCTTTGCAGGGTAAACTCGAAGCTTTTTATATAAGCAAAATAATAGAAGAAGACGATGAATTTGCTTTTCATCAGCACTATTTCGATAAAGACAAATCCGCCGAATACGAATTTGCGCTGTTCATCCTTGGCGTCGAAAGGATATATTCCGTTGAACATAGAAAGGAAGAGGCGGAAGCTCAAGGAAAAAAACTTTCCGCATATAAGATAAATTTGATTTCAAAAATTACGGAACTAAGGAAGCAGGATGATTAACGTTGAAAATAACCGAAAATATAAAAAGAATAATAGAAATATTATTAACGGAATTTACATTTCCGCCGCTAAAAGAAATTCGGGGAAAACTACTATTTCAATAGCTCTGTCGCGTTTGTTGAGCAATAAAGGCTTTTCCGTACAGCCGTTCAAAAAAGGTCCCGATTTTATCGATCCAATGTGGCTGAATATCGCTTCGAGAAACAGGACGTATAATCTGGATTTCTATTTTATGTCCAAAGATAAAATCAGAAATCATTTCTTAAAATATTCTTTAAATTCGGACATAAGCATAGTAGAAGGAAATCACGGACTGCACGATTCTATAGATATTTACGGAAAATCGTCCAACGCCGAAATGGCTAAACTGCTGGGGCTTCCCGTTATACTTATTATAGACGTAGGAGAATTAAACAGAGGGGTTGTTCCTTTAATATTAGGATATAAAGAATTCGATAAAAACGTAGATATAAAAGGCGTTATTCTTAATAAAGTCCACAGCAAAAGACACGAGAAAAATCTGCTTAGGGCGATTAAATATTATACCGATTTAAAGGTCGCAGGCAGCATACCCAATAATCCGGAATTTTCTATAAAGCAGAGGCATCTGGGGCTTTTATCGACGATGTCAGGCATTGAAATAGAAGCGTTAGTCGATAAGACTTCAGCGGAAATCGCTAACTATATAGATTTGGAAGGTATAATAAAAATGTCGAAATTTACAGATAAACATTATACCGATGCACAAAAAAAACATATCTTAAAATTAAACGCCGATAACGCAAAGCAAAGAAATAAAAGAAGCAGCTTAATAAAAATAGGCCTTGCTTTCGATAACGCTTTTAATTTTTATTATAACGAAAATTTAGAAGCTCTTGAAAATTTAGGATGCGAATTGATTAAATTTTCTCCCGTCTCCGATAAACATTTGCCCGACGTTGATGCTTTATATATAGGCGGCGGATTTCCTGAAATATTTGCGCAGGATTTACAGGCTAATAATTCTATTCGTAAGGAAATAAAGCGTAAAATAGAAGAAGGTCTTCCCGTATATGCAGAATGCGGCGGACTCATGTATCTTTGCAAAAGCATTGCTTACGAAAACGGTTTTAACGAAATGGTGGGGGTTATCGAAGCAGACGTAAAACTTACCAAAAAACCGAAGGGTCACGGATACACGAAATTGACGCCTTATTCATACGGAAAAGAAAAAGAAAGCCGATGGTTCGATAAAATAAAATTAATAAAAGGACACGAATTTCACCATTCTTTTTTAGAGATCCCTCAAAATAAGTATGAATTTATATTTAAAATGAAAAAAGGCTACGGAGTGGACGGCATCTCCGACGGCATAATATATAAGAATCTCTTGGCAGGCTACACGCATATGTATTCTCCGTCGTCGCCCGGCTGGTTCAAAAACTGGATTGCTTTTATAAAACGGACAAAAGCTGGAATGAAGAAAAAATAAAATAACGTTTATTTTTTTTTAAAAAAAGCAATTTTTTTATTGACAAATATAGCAATAAAGTTGTATAAATAAAAATTGCAACTATGTTTTAGTTTTAATTCATTTAATAAAATAATGTGTACAAATATATGGCGGCATTATATTTAATCTAATTTTATTTTTTAATTAAATAAAGGAGGCTTACTATGGGTAAAAAGCACCAGACTCCGCTTCTTGACGAGCTTAAAAAAGGGAAGTGGATAAGTTTCGTCAGAGAAATGGAAAGAGCGGCTGAGAAAAGCGAAAGAACAGAAGACCTTTTGGGTCAGGTAGAAGAATCTTACCGCGACAAAGTAAATCATTGGAAACACGGCGGTATGGCGGGCGTTAGGGGATATGGCGCAGGAATGGTCGGCAGGTTCAGCGAATTCCCCGATAAATATCCGGGAATTAAAGAATGTCATTCGATGAGAATTATACCTTCCGCAGGTTTTTTCTACAATACCGATTTTCTTAGAAAATTAGCCGATATTTCCGAAAAACACGCCGGAGGATTACTTAATTTTCACGGAGCTACCGGAAATATTCAGATACTTGGAATGTCTCAGGCGGAAGCAGAAGATGTTTTTCAGGCAGTAGCTGAGCTCGGCTTCGATCTCGGCGGAAGCGGTTCGGATTTAAGAACGCCTTCATGCTGCGCAGGACAGGCAAGATGCGAATTTGCAAATTACGATACTATGAAAATTTGCCGCCATTTAACAGAAGAATATTTGGACGAACTTCACAGACCGGCATTTAACTATAAATTTAAGTTTAAATTTTCCGGATGCGCCAACGACTGCGTAGCTTCGGCGGCAAGGTCGGATCTTGCATTTATAGGAACATGGAAAGACAAAATAAAAATCAATCAGGAAGAAGTAAAGAATTATAAAAAGAAATTCGACGTTCAAAAATATGTTCTCGATAAATGTCCGACTAAGTGCATGTGGTTTGAAGGCGAAAACCTCGTTATCGACGACGAAAACTGCGTGAAATGCATGCACTGTATAAATGAACTGCCCAAAGCTCTTAAAGCAGGCGATGAAAGAGGTTGCTCTATTTTAATAGGAGCAAAAGCGCCTTTGGTTACCGGTCCTAGAATGGGCATGATGCTTGTTCCTTTTTACGACGTAAACGAAGATGCAAAGAACGATTACGAATGGATAAAATCCTTAATTTCCAATATGTGGGAATTCTGGGATGAATACGGAGTCAGCAGAGAAAGAATAGGAGAGCTTATAGGAAGGGTGGGATTAAATACTTTCTTGGAAGGAATTGGATTGGAGCCTATTCCCGAAATGGTCGAGCATCCGAGAAGCAATCCGTTTATTAAATTTACGGAAGACGAAGATTAATAGTTTTAAAATAAAAAAATTAAAATAATAACAATTTTTTGCATTACATATAAATTTGGAGGTTAATATGGCAGAAGAAGTTAAAAAGAAAAGACTTACCGATATTGGACCCCATGATTACAACGAATATTTGTCGCCTGTTATAAAAAAGAATTACGGCAAATGGGCTTATCATGAGATTCTTGACCCGGGCACTATGGTTCATGTTGCCGAAAGCGGCGATAAAATATATACGGTTAGAATGGGTTCGCCGAGATTGGTCAGCGGAAGCTTTGTCAGGGATATTTGCGATATCGCCGATAAATACTGCGGCGGACACTTAAGATTTACGACAAGAAATAACGTTGAATTTTTAATAGAAGACGAAAAAAACGTTAGCCCGCTTAAAAAAGACCTTGAAAAAATGGGTTATAACGTCGGCGGTATAGGCAACATCGTTGCGAATATAGTTCATACGCAGGGATGGGTACACTGCCACACTTCCGCAAGCGACGCCTCAGGCGTAGTAAAATCGGTCATGGACGAACTATATGAATATTTTATAGAAGACAAACTTCCGTCGAAAGTCAGAATAGCATTTGCCTGCTGTTTAAATATGTGCGGCTCCGTTTCTTCTTCCGATATAGCGATAGTAGGAACGCACAGAAAACCGCCGAGAATCGATGCTGAAAGACTTAGGAATCTTTGCGAAATACCCAGCACTATCGCCGCATGCCCCACAAACTCTATAAGACCCGATACGGTTGACGGCAAACCCGGCGTAAAAGTAAACGAAGAAACTTGCGTGTTCTGCGGAAGTTGTTATACCGTCTGTCCAGCTATGCCTATAGCCAATGCAGAAAACGACGGCTTATCGATATGGGTCGGCGGAAAAGTTTCAAATGCCAGAACGAAACCTACTTTCTCTAAATTAGCTATACCGTTTATTCCCAACGATCCTCCGAGATGGCCGGGAGTAGTTAACGCCGTCAAAACAATTCTTAACGAATATAAAAAAGGCGCGGAACCAGGCGAAAGAGTCGGAGAATGGATAGACAGGATAGGCTGGCCTAGATTCTTTAAGCTTACCGGATTCCCGTTCACGAAATATCATATCGACGATTTCAGGCTTGCGGAAACAACTATGAACTACTCTTCGCATGCAAGACTATAATTTTTAGAGAAATTACAAATTAAAACTAATATTTAGTTACTGGGAGCTTTAAATCATGAATGACGAAACTAAAAAGAAAGTCGAAGATAAAATCTTAGGGCTTGTTAAAGAGTATGTAGGAAAAAAAAGGTTCAAGCCGATAGATATCGTTAAGGAAATGGAAAAAGAATTTGCCAGCGAAGGATTAACTAAAGACGATATTAAAGCAGCATTAAAGGACTTAATGGACGAAGAAAAGCTTGTTTACGGATATGCGGGAGGCAGTTTCTTAACTATTCCCGAGAACAAGTAATAAGCAGCAAGTAAATAATTAATAATAAAAAAACGGGACTGCAGAAATAACATTTTGCAGTCCCGTCGAATAATAAAATAGGGAAAAAAATTATGCTCGAATTAAAAAAACCGAAAAAACCGGCAAAAATTGCGGCGAGTACGGGCGGCGGAATGTCTCAGTCGCCTTACAGGCCTAAATACGTCGAAAAAAGACCGCCGTGCATGGATACTTGTCCAAACGGAACTAAGGTTAGGGATTATATTCAGCTTATAGCGCAGAGCGAGTCATACGACCGTCCGATAGACGACTCTTTAAAATTGGCATTTTATATGCTGACAGAGTCGAATCCGCTTCCTTCCACTACCGGAAGAGTATGTCCCCATCCGTGCGAGGACGCATGCAACAGAAAGGAAAAAGACACGCCGGTAGCTATTAACGCTATAGAAATGTTTGTTGGAGATTACGGAATAAAAAATAATCTACAGTATAAAAAATTAACGGAAGTAACAAGAAAAGAAAAAATTGCAATAATAGGAAGCGGTCCTGCAGGATTATCGGCAGCTTATCATCTTGCTTTAAGGGGATATAACGTTACTATTTTTGAAAAATTTCCGGAAACAGGAGGATATTTAAGATATGGAATACCCCGTTTCAGACTGCCTTTAGATATCATAGACGCTGAAGTTCAGCGCATTAAAAATCTCGGCGTAGATATTAAAACAGGGGTTAACATTGGAACGGATATAACGTTAGACAGTCTTAAGTCCGAATATGATGCGATATTTATAGCCATAGGAACTCACGAACCTATAAAAATGAAAATGAACGGCGCGGATTCCCCTAATGTTTATACCGGAATAGAATTTTTACAGAAAGCGGCTTCCGGAGAACTTAAAGATGCAGGAAAAGAAGTAGTAGTCATCGGAAGCGACAGCGCAATGGACGCAGGAATGGTGGCTAAGAGGCTTGGTGCCAACGTTACGTTTATTTATAATAAAGGCACCGTTAACGATGCATCGGAAATTGAAGAAAAAGGTTCTACGGAAGTAAAAGAAGGTCACGCCGAAGGTATAAAATTCGAGTTTTTATTTGCTCTCGACGAGATAATTACTGAAAACGGCAAAGCCGTGGCGGTAAAACTTAAAAAAATGAAACTTTCGGAAAAAGATGCATCCGGCAGGGTTCATCCGATAATCATCGAAGGCGGTCAAGAACTTAATTTAAAATTAGACACTCTTATATATTCTTTTGGTCAAAAGCCCGATTATAAAGGATTAGAAAATCTGACCAAAAATCCGAATAACGAATTTTTAAAAGTCGACGAAAATTATCTCGTCGCAGGAGAAGATAAAGTGTTTGCCGGCGGCGATATATTAAGGTTTGGATTAGTTACGGACGCCATCGGAATGGGAAGATATGCAGCATATGCTATACATAAAAAGTTTAGCGGTGAACAGGTTATTAACGACGAAAGAAGAGTTATAAAATACGGCGACGCAGTAAACAGGGATGGGAAAAATATGTATCTTTCATATTTTCAGCCTGCCGAAAGAAAGAAAAGGACATCGAGAGATCCTAAAGAGAGAGTTAAAGATTTCGAAGGGATTTTAAACGACCTTAATTTAGACGAATTAGTTTCCGAAGTAAAGAGGTGTATGAGCTGCGGACTTTGCTTCGACTGTGGAAGCTGTTTCGAATACTGTTCGCAAAGCGCAGTTAAAAAATTACCTAAAGGACAGCATTTTGAATTTCATCTCGAAACGTGCAACGGCTGTAAAAAATGTGCGGAAAGTTGTCCATGCGGTTATATAGATATGCTTTAAACGAAGTTTTTAATATGATGTGCGATTGATTCAAATAAATCAAATTAATTTAATTCAAATGGAGGTTATTTATGGCAAGTTTTGTTTATAACGGAAAAACGATAGAAACGGATGACGAAGGTTACCTTCAGAATCTTGGAGATTGGGACAAAGGTCTCGCTGAAGTTCTTGCGAAACAGGAAAATGTAGAATTAACCGAAAAGCACTGGAAATTGATTGAATGGATAAGAGATTATTTCCAGAAATTTCAGGTTGCGCCGGCTATTAAATCGCTGACTAAAGAGGTAATGGCGCTCGAAAATTTACCTGATAAAAAAGAAGCTAATAAATTCGTTTATGAATTATTTCCCGAAGGCCCGGCAAAACAGCTTGCAAAAATAGCAGGTCTTCCAAAACCGACAGGATGCGTTTAATGTAAAAAAAGCTATTAATTGTAATCAAGCGGCTTTTTAAGCCGCTTGATTGTTATATGAACGTGTTATATAGCGCGCATATCAATTAAATAAATTGTAAAAACAAAAATAAAATAATTTATTCAGGGGGGAGTAAATATGGAACCTCTTAACGTAACTACATATATATATTTAGTATTTACATATTCGGTAGGATTAGTTTTTGCTATAGGCGTTATTTTACGAATATATCAATACGCAACTACGCCGCAGCCTATTAAAATTATGCTGACTCCGGCGCCTCTTACAAAAAGCGGGGCATTCGCAAGGGTTCTCGGAGAGGTATTTTTCTTTAAAAGCCTTTTTAAATCAAATAAACCTACATGGGTATTCGGATATTTGTTTCATATTTCGTTTTTTCTTTTAATAGCCATGCATTTTGCGCGCCATTTTGTTTACACTAACCCTCTGCCTTCATGGTACAACTATTTCGTAATTGCTGGTATAGTATGCGGAATAATAATGGTTTTGTCGCTTTTTTTACTTCTAATGAGAAGAGTGGTCGTAGAAAGAGTCAAATTTATATCTCTATTTCAAGACTATTTGATATTAATTTTATTAATGCTTATCGGCATAGCAGGTCTTTCGTTAAATTTTGTATTGACGCCAAGCGCATTGACAGTAGTAGATAAACAACTCGATCCTTATATGAACGGTCTTTTAACGTTTCAATTCACAAATATACCGTCGAATCCTTTGTTTCTAATGCACTATACATTAGTAATGCTGCTGATTCTTTACATACCGTTTAGTAAAGTTATGCATTTCGTAGGAATATTCTTTTCACCGACAAGAAATATGGCGGATAATCCTATAGAAGAAAGATACTATCGTCCGAATGCAAAGGATCTTTCAATATAGGGACTTATAATATTAAGTATAAAAATTTGATTTAAATCTATATAGGTATAACGAATAACTACAAAATAAAATATAAATAAATATTAATTAATAACCTGCTAATTTGATTCTATAGAGGAATTAATCGGAGGTATATACAGTATGGCTAAGCCTAAAAGTAAATATAAAGTACCGGTATTGGACGGAAATATTTCAATACCTAAGATAGTCCCGGGAGCATCGTCATATGAACATATGATTGAAGCGCAGAAAGAAGATATGGAAGCGTTGGGTTTTCCTGTAAAATTGCAAGACGGCTGGAAAGATAAAGCTATAGGAGTATTCAAACAGATATTAGACCATAATAAGGCAGTTAGGGATTATATGGATATATGCGTAAGATGCGGGGCGTGCACGGACAAATGCCAGTTTTTCCTTGGAACGTCGGACCCCAATAATATGCCCGTTCAAAGACAGGAGCTAATGAGAAGGGTTTACAGATATTATTTTACTCCGTCCGGATTTTTTAAAAGTCTTTCAAATGCACAGGAATTGACGGAAGAAGTTTTGAAGGAATGGTACACATATTTCTGGCAGTGTTCCGAATGCAGAAGATGTTCAGTATTTTGTCCTTACGGGATTGATACTGCCGAAATCACTATGGCTGCAAGACAGATTATGGACTCTATCGGACTCGGACAAAAATACACTACCGAAGTTATTCACAAGGTATATACTACTGGAAACAATATCGGAATAAATGCCGCAGCGTTAAGAAATACTCTTGATGACTTGGAAGAAGAAATAGAAGAAGAAGGCGGAAAAGGCGTTAAGATACCTATGGATGTAGAAGGAGCGGAAGTACTGCTCGTCCCGCCGTCGGCGGATTTTTTTGCGATGCCGCATATGGAATCTCTTAAGGGATATGCCAAAGTGTTTCATAAGGCAGGTATAAGCTATACGGTTTCTTCATATGCGTCTGAAGCGGGTAATTTCGGAAAGTTTATAGGAAGCTATCAAAACACTAAAGAAATAAATAAAAGGATATGGGATGAAGCAAGAAGGCTTAAAGTAAAGAGAGTCATTATAGGAGAATGCGGACATGCATGGAGAGCAGCCTATATGTATTCAAATACTATGAACGGACCTTTCGATTTTCTCGATTCAAAATATAAGCAGCCTACACATATTTGCGAGTTTACTTTAGGACTCGTTAAAGACGGAGTTATCAAACTTGACCCGACTGCTAACGACGATAAAGTCGTTACGTTCCACGATTCTTGCAATGTAGCGAGAGGTTCCAGAATAGGCGATGTCGTAGGCGGTCAATTTACTATACCGAGAGAATTGATAAAAGCTGCTGCAAATAAATTCGTGGAACTAAGAGAAGGTACTACTAAAGAAAGCACTTTTTGCTGCGGAGCAGGCGGCGGTCTTCTAGCAGAAGAAGTAATGAACGTCAGACTTGCCGGCTCAATGCCGAGAATGCAGACGGTTAAAGAAGCGGTTGATAATCACGGAGTAAATTTTTACGCCTTGATTTGCGCAATATGCAAGACCCAGTTTTCTAAAGTATTCCCCTTGTACGGCTTAGATGCCGAAATGGTGGGCGGCATACATCAGTTAGTCAGCAATGCTATAATAATGTAACAAAGTTGTGACGGGGACGCTGTCAAAGTTGTGACAGGGACAGAATTGAATTCTGTCCCTGTAATATACTGTCCCCGTAATATAAAAATAACTAATTAACTTAACAGGAGAGGGATTAATGAAATTCGGCATTCTTATTAAAGAAGGTCCTTATATGCATCAGGCTATGGACACGGCCTATAATTTTATATTAGCGGCTATGGAAAGCGGGCATGAAATAAAGGGCGTATTTTTTTATAACGATGGAGTTTATAACAGATGTGCGACGCTTGAACCTCCGAGAGACGAAAGAAATATTATGAAACTGCTTTCCGAACTAGAACTTAAGGGGGTAAGGCTTATAGTCTGCGTTGCGGCTGGAAAAAGAAGGGGCATAGTCAATCAGACCGTATGCAAAGTAGAAGAAATATCCGGACTGGGTCAACTGCTTGAACTCTGCATAACATCCGATAGAACTATCACTTTTTAATAAAAAATATAATAAAAATACTGAATAAAGGAGCCATAAGATGTCTGAACAAGAAAAAACGAAAGTTATGTTTGTATTAAGAACCGCTCCGTACGGAACTATATACGAACAGGAAGCTATAGAAGCCATGGTTATGTTCGGTGCATATGAACAGGATATAAGCGTTACTTTTACAGGAGACGGGGTATTTTCGTTAAAAAAAGGACAGGATACTTCGCTGCTTGGGAAGAAAAATTTTTCAATGACTTATCCTATATTAATAGACGACTTTGAAATTTCCCATATTTATGTCGAAAAAGAATCTCTCGAAGAAAGAGGTATGTCCGAAAGCGATCTTGCTACCGAAGTCGAGATAATAGACAGAAATACATTGAAGCAAAAGATGAGAGAAATGAAGGCGTTATTGCCGTTTTAAAAAATAAAAACTTAAATTTATTAGGAATAATAATTAAGGAGGAATTTAAAAGTGCTGCACATAGTAAAAAAATCTCCGTACGAATCTTCTGCATTCAGCGATGCGATAAACTACATAGAGCAAAACGATATAATGCTTTTAACCGAAGACGGAATATATGCCGCAAAAAAAGGCGGAAAATTTGAAGGAGCTCTAAAAAATCTTATGCAAAAAAATGCGGTTTACTGTCTTATAGCCGATATAAAAGCAAGAGGAATTCAAGAAAACGAAATAATAGAAAACGTAAAAATAATTGATTATAAAGGTTTTGTGGAAAAGGTTACCGAACATAATCCTATGACATGGTCATAATTTTAAAAATATAAAAAATAATTGTTGACTTTTTAAGCAAATAATATTAAATATATAGAATTAAATTTTAAAAAAAATATACGGAGTAAAATATGGCTTTAGTAAATCCCCACGGTAAAGAAAAAAAGTTAAAACCTCTGCTTTTGACGGGAAACGAACTTAACTCCGCAAAAGAAAAAGCGAAAAATCTTAAAAAAATACCTATGACATCGAGAGAAACATCCGACCTTATAATGATGGGTATAGGAGCTTTTACGCCGCTCGAAGGCTTCATGGGAAAGAAAGACTGGCAGGGCGTAGTGGATAATTACACTATGGCAGACGGTACTTTTTGGCCTATCCCTATTACCTTATCAGCCTCGAAAGAAATTGCCGACGGAATAAGTATCGGCGAAGAAGCCGCACTAGTAGATTCTGAGACGTCCGAAATTATAGGTATTATTAACGTTTCTGAAAAATATACGATAGACAAGGCTCATGAATGCCAGAAAGTTTTTAAAACTACGGATATGGAACATCCCGGAGTTCAAAAAGTTATGGCCCAGGGAGACATAAATATAGCCGGAAAAGTAAAAGTATTAAGCGAAAGCTATTATCCGACAGAATTTAAAGATATATATATGCGTCCGGCAGAAGTCAGGAAATTGTTTGAAGAAAAAGGATGGAATACAGTAGCGGCATTTCAGACCAGAAATCCTATGCATCGTTCGCATGAATATCTTGCAAAAGTAGCGGTTGAAACCACGGACGGAGTGCTTATTCATCAGCTGATAGGCAAATTAAAACCCGGAGATATTCCTGCGAACGTCAGAGCAGTAGCAATCAATACATTAATAGACAAATATTTCGTTAAAAACACTGTAGTTCAAGCCGGTTATCCTATGGAAATGAGATATGCCGGTCCTAGGGAAGCGCTGCTTCACGCCGTGTTCAGGCAGAATTACGGATGTTCCCATCTTATAGTCGGAAGAGATCATGCAGGAGTCGGCGACTATTACGGGCCGTTCGACGCACACAAGATATTCGACGAAATTCCAAAAAATGCTCTTGAGTTAAAACCGTTAAAAATGGACCTTACGTTTTATTGTCATAAATGCGACGGTATGGCTTCGACAAGAACATGTCCTCACCCAAAGGAAGACAGACTCACGCTAAGCGGAACTATGTTAAGAAAATTATTATCCGAAGGACAAGAAGTTCCCGACCATTTTTCCAGACCGGAAGTTTTATCTATATTGAAAGATTATTATGCCTCGCTTGCAAAAGAAGATAAGGTAGAAATTAAGCTTCACAAAGCGGCAAAAGGAGAAATTTAATTTCGTTATAATTTTATATTGTCAGCTTAATATAAGGCGGCAATATATATTCTTATAAAAAAACAAAATATAAAATTAAGGAGGTAAGGAAATGCCAAGTTTTGTAATCACGGAAAAGTGCGACGGATGTAAAGGCAGAGACAAGACTGCCTGTCAGTATATCTGTCCGAACGACCTTATGGTTTTGAATAAGGACATTATGAAGGCGTACAATCAGGAGCCCGACCAGTGCTGGGAGTGCTACAGCTGCGTAAAAATTTGTCCGCAGTCTGCAATCGAAGTAAGAGCTTATCAGGATTTTGCGCCGCTGGGTGCATCCGTTATTCCTATGAGAGGATCCGATTCAATTATGTGGACGGTAAAATTCAGAAACGGAAAAATTAAAAGGTTTAAATTCCCGATAAGAACTACTCCTGAAGGCGGTATCGATCCGTATCATGGAATAGCCGAGGTAAACCAGGGCAGCTTGAAAGACGAGCGTCTTTGCGATGAACTCGGAATTGAACTTACTGTACCAAAGAAATAAAGAATTAAAAGACATTTTTTTTATAATTAAAATAATTTATAATTTGCGAGGATAAATTGTATGGCTGAAATGAAAGGTTCAATGACCAGCACCGAAGTATTGAACAATTATACCATAGAAGAAATCAGCACCGATGTTTTAATAGTAGGTGGCGGTATGGTAGGTTGCGGAGCCGCATTCGAAATTAAAAAATGGGCGCCGAAAGATATGAAAATAACGATGGTAGAAAAAGCTTCCATAGAAAGAAGCGGCGCGGTAGCGATGGGATTATCCGCTATTAACACTTATCTGGGAGAAAACACTCCCGAAGATTACGTTAAACACGTCGCTAACGATCTTATGGGTATAGTAAGAGAAGACCTTATATACGATACGGGCAGACACGTAGATTCCACCGTAAGGCTTTTTGAAAAATTCGGACTTCCGATATTTAAAGAAGACGAAGACGATACAAGAACTATTGCGGAAGGCGCAAAACCGTTAAGAGCCGGAAGATGGCAGATAATGATCCACGGCGAATCTTATAAAGTTTTAGTTGCGGAAGCAGCCAGAAAAGCGTTAGGTGAAGAAAACATAAAAGAAAGAGTTTTTATCACTGAACTTCTTATGGACGAAAAGCATGAAAACAGAGTTGCAGGAGCAATAGGTTTCAGCTTAAGAGAGGCAAAGATATATATTATAAAAGCAAAAGCGGTAATTATGGCATGCGGCGGAACGGTTAACGTTTTCAGGCCGAGATCTCAGGCTGAAGGTATGGGAAGAACATGGTACGCAATATGGAATGCCGGTTCTACTTATGCTATGGGTTATCAGGCAGGAGCCGAAATGACGACCATGGAAAACAGATTCGTTCCAAACAGATTTAAAGACGGATACGGTCCCGTCGGCGCATGGTTTACACTTTTTAAATCAAGAGTTTTAAACGCTCACGGCGAAGATTATATGCAGAAATGGGGACATATGCTGCAAGACTATGCACCATACGGACTTGCAAAAGTTCCTGCTACCTGTTTATGGAACCATGTTATGCTCAAAGACTGGATGGAAGGAAACGGACCGTTCTATATGAATACTTCCGGAGCGATAAAAACATTATTTGAAACGCTTCCTGAAAAAAGAAAGAAATCTCTTGAAGCCGACGCGTGGGAAGATTTCCTCGATATGACGGTTGCGCAGGCTGGATTATGGGCAGCTATGGATATTGATCCTGCCGAAACTAATTCCGAAGTTATGCCGACAGAGCCTTATTTCTTAGGTTCTCATTCCGGCGCTTGCGGAATGTGGGTTTCAGGACCGGAAGATTTAGCTCCGAAGGAATATCAGTGGGGTTATAACCGTATGACGACTGTTAACGGTCTTTTCACGGGCGGTGACGGTGTTGGAGCATCGGGACACAAATTTTCTTCCGGCTCATACGTAGAAGGAAGAATTGCGGCAAAATCAGCCGTAAGGTTTATACTTGACGATCCGGGTTTTACTCCGACCGTTCATACCGATAATAAAGTTCTTGCTGAAAAAGTTTACGGACCTATGATAACTTTTGAAAAATTCAAAGACTATTCCACCGAACCTAACGTAAATCCAAATTATATTAGGCCGAGACTTTATTTATTTAGATTAAATAAACTTATGGACGAATACGTTGCAGGTACTTCGACGTTCTATAGAACTAGTGAAGCCAGTCTGTTAAGAGGATTGGATCTATTGGAAAGATTAAAAGTAGACTCAGCTAAACTTGCTGCTGCAAATCTTCATGAGCTTATGAGAGCATGGGAAAATTATCACAGATCTATAGTTGGAGAACTTCATTTAAGACACGTACTGTTTAGAGAAGAAACGAGATATCCCGGATTTTATTACAGAACCGATCATCCGAAACTTGACGAACAAAACTGGAAAGTTTTCGTAAATTCTAAATTAAACAAAGAAACCGGCAAAGCGGATGTGTTTAAAAAACCTTATATTGAAATTGTACCGAAAAATTAATCAATAAACTTAATATATAGGAAAAATATTTCATAAAATTAAGTCTATCCCCTTCTCTCAATAGAGAAGGGGATTTTAATATGTATAAAGTCTTTATATATTTTTTATATTATATTTAAATAAATAAAAACTTAGCAATGGAGATTTAAAGTTGAACGAGCTAAATAAAGAAAATGCCGTGCTAATAATCGGCGGCGGGCATAGCGGCGTATCGGCAGCATTAGAAATTACCGAGGCGGTCGATAAAAAAGTATATATAGTAGAAAAAAAATCTTATATCGGCGGCAGAGTTCTCCAGATGTATAAGTATTTTCCAAAATTGTGCCCCCCCTTTTGCGGCTTTGAAATCAATACGAAAAGAATAAAGTCGTCCACGGAAGGAAACATAAATTTTTTAGTTTCTTCAAGCGTCGAAGAAATCACAAAATCGAAAGAAGGTTCAGGATATAAAGTAAAAATAAAACAAAAACCCCAGTATATTAACGATAACTGCACGGTATGCGGTGAATGCGCCAAGGTTTGTCCGGAAGAAAGACCTAACGATTTTAATTACGGCATGGATAATACAAAAGCGATATTTATGCCCGCTATATCTTCATTTCCCCTAAAATACAGCGTTGACGATAAATACTGTAAATTTTCGGCATGTAAAAAATGCGAAGAAGCATGCAGATATAGCGCAATTAATTTGGAAGCGAAAGAAAATATTATAGAATTAAAGGTATCCGATATAATATTTGCTACTGGCTGGAAGCCTTATGAAGTTGAAAAATTAGAAAACTTGGGATATGGCAAATATAAAAACGTTATTACAAACGTTAAAATGGAAAGGCTTGCCGCCGAAAACGGTCCTACCGGCGGAAAGATTTTAAGGCCGTCAGACGGAAAAGAAGTTAAAAACGTAGCATTTATTCAGTGCGCAGGTTCAAGAAACGAAAACCATCTGCCGTATTGTTCGGCAATTTGCTGTATGGCATCCTTGAAACAGGCAATGTATTTGAGAGAAAAAAATCCGGAATCCTCTCCTGTTATTTTCTATATAGATTTAAGAACTCCAGGCAGATACGAAAATTTTTTAAATAAAGCTCAAAGCGATGAAAAAATAAAATTTAATAAAGGAATAGTCGGTAAAATATCCGAAGACCATGAAACAGGAGATCTGCTTTTAGACGTCGAAGACATGCTTTCCGGTAAAAAAAATAAAGTCAGGGTCGAAATGGTCGTTCTTGCATCTGGAATGGCGTCAAACATTAAAGACGATATTAAAGAAATAAAAATTGACGAAGATATTAAAATCGACATCGACGAAAACGGATTTATATTTAACGATAATTTTAACGAAGGAATATTTTCGGCAGGCGTTGCAAGATTTCCTTTGGACGTTTATATGTCCGGACAATCTGCGACTTCAGCCGCATTATCGGTAATTCAGCATAACGCGAAACTATAAAAGATATTATTTAGGAAGGAGTTAAAATGGATAATAATTTAGGGATTTATATATGTTCCGGCTGCGATATCGGGAAAAGCCTTAACGTTGAAAGATTAATCAATACGGCGAAAGATTCCAACAAGCCTTTAGTATGCGTGAGCCATGAGTTTCTCTGCGGACCGGAAGGCATAAATCTCATAAAAAACGATATTTCCGAAAAAAAAATAAATAAAGTGGTAATAGCCGCTTGTTCAATGCGCGCCAAACAGGACGTTTTTAATTTTGACCAGTTTACTATTCATACCGAAAGGGTAAACTTAAGAGAGCACGTTATATGGATAAGTCCTCCGAACGATAATAATACCCAGCTGCTTGCCGAAGACTATATAAATATGGGCGCTTCGAGAGCAAAAAAAGCCGCATTTCCTGAACCTTTAGTTCAAGAACTTAACAAAACTGTTTTAGTAGTAGGCGGCGGAGTTACAGGACTTAACGCATCCGTAAACGCAGCTAAAGCAGGATATAACGTAATTCTTGTAGAAAAAAAACAAAACCTCGGCGGATTTCCGTTTTCAAAATATAAAAAATGGGAAACTAAACCGCCTTTCGATAAAAATACATGGATAAGGGAAGGATTGGACGCGCTTATAAACGAAGCGGAAAAATCCGACAAAATAAAAATATATAAAAGTTCTAAAATTAAGTCGATATCAGGAGCTCCTGGTAAATTTAACGTAGAAATTGAATCGTCCGAAGGCAATGCAGGTTCGGAGCCCGTTAAAGAGATTGCGGGATCTATTGTCGTTGCTACAGGCTGGAAGCATTACGATGCAAAAAAATTAGATAATCTTGGATATGGGTTGACGCCGGATATCTTAACAAACGTTGAACTGGAAGAACTATATTCAGAACTTTCGGATAACGGAAAATCCGAAAATTTTGAATTAAAAAGAAAATCGGACGGAAAACCCGTTAAATCGGTCTTGTTTGTTCAGTGCGCTGGCTCAAGAGACGAAAATCATCTTCCTTACTGCTCTACCGTTTGCTGTATGTCTTCCTTAAAAGAAGCCGCTTTAATAAGAAAGAATAACCCCGATACAAATGTTTACATAATATATAGAGATATGCGAACTATGGGCGAATACGAAAACTTTTACAGAAAAATGCAGGACGACGAGGGCATTTTTATGGTTAAAGGCGTCGTATCCGACGTATCGTACGACAAGAACGGAAATTCGATAGCAGTTAAAGTAAAAGATACTCTTTTTGGAGGAGATATCGATATAAATACAGAAATGGTCGTTCTTGCAACCGGTATGGTCCCAAATTCGGGAGAAATAGAAGTAAAAGAAAGCGATCCGTCATTAAACGTAGGAAACATACAGTCTGCAAGCGGAGCATCCTGTCTGCCTTCTGTGCCGGTTTCTACGGCTCAGGTGCCGAAGAGCGGTTTGTTAAACCTTTCTTATAGGCAAGGCAAAGAAATGCCCGACCTAGTTTATGGATTTCCGGATTCCAATTTTATATGTTTTCCCTATGAATCGAGAAGAACGGGAATATATCCCGCCGGTTCCGTCAGGATGCCCTTAGACACCGTTTTTTCTGTGGACGATGCTAAAGGAGCGGTTTTAAAAGCTATACAATGTATCGAGCAGACTTCTAAAGGAAGGGCGGTTCACCCCCGTTCGAACGATACTACATACCCGTTTTTTGACCTTCCAAGGTGTACGCAATGCAAAAGATGTACCGAAGAATGTCCTTTCGGTGCAATAGACGAAGACGAAAAAGGAACGCCGCAATATAATCCTGAAAGATGCAGAAGATGCGGCATATGCATGGGTGCATGTCCAGTAAGAATAATATCGTTTAAAAATTATTCGCCGGATATTATAGGTTCTATGATTAAAAGCATATACGTTCCTGAAGATCCTACCGACGAAAATTACAGGATACTCGTATTCGCATGCGAAAATGACGCTTATCCGGCATTAGACATACTTGGATTAAATAAAATGCAATTATCTTCCAATATAAGGGTTATACCCGTAAGATGTCTCGGCTCTATAAATAACGTATGGTATGCCGACGCACTTTCTAAAGGTATCGACGGCATTCTTTTACTGGGCTGTAAATTCGGCGACGATTATCAGTGCCATTTTACGAAAGGTTCGGAACTGGCTTCTTACAGAATGGGAAACCTCAAAGAAACTCTTACAAGACTCGTGCTGGAAGAAGAAAGAATCAGGCAGGTTCAGCTTGAATATACCGACTATATGAAATTGCCGGAAATAGTTGAAGATTTCGTTAATAAAGTTAAATCTCTTGGACCTAATCCATATAAAGGCTTTTAAGAAAGGGAGGATATTTTGAATAACACAGTTATTAAGACCGACAACGAATTGGTTAAATATATAAAAGAAGTAGGCGAAAGCAATTTTAAAAAATGCTTTCAGTGCGGCACATGTTCCGCAGTGTGTCCTTTATCTACGGAGGACAGACCGTTTCCGAGAAAAGAAATGATAATGGCTGGGTGGGGAATGAAAGAACAGCTTACCGCCGATTTAGACCCGTGGTTATGCTATTATTGCGGCGAGTGTTCCAAAAACTGCCCAAGGAAAGCCGAACCCGGCGAACTTATGATGTCGTTGCGGCGTTTTTTAATCAGCGCATACGACTGGACGGGGATTTCCAAAATATTATATAAGTCTAAATATGCCGAGTATGTTGCAATATTAATAGTAGCGCTGGGAGTTTTGCTTGAGTGGGCTGTAATATTCGGGCTTCATCCGGCTGCCGGCGCGACTCTGTCTCAGGCAGTATCGCCGGATAAAGTGGACTATTTTTTCGATTGGCCTATATCGGCTTTTCTTGCAATTATGCTGACGTCATTCATATACAATATGTACCGCAAGACGGTATTAAGCGATAAAAGCGTGAAAATTCCGCTAAGTCTTTATTTTACGGAGGCATGGTCCCTTATATTTAATTTTTTTACGCAGTACAGATATGCAAAATGCGACGATTCCGAAGAATCTGCATCAAAAAAACTTGCTTCCGGAAAATATAATTTTTGGCTTACGCATCTCTTTTTAATGATAAGTTATGTATCCCTGTTTGTAGCAATAGTATTTTTCTTGGACTGGTTTCAGAGCGAAAACAGCATGCCGTATCTTCATATAATTTTATTCGATTATTTTGCCAGTATAGGATTAATTTTCGGAACCTTATATTTTATAATTAAAAGATTTTCTAAAAAAATAGAAAGAAGCAAATTTTCGCATCATACCGATTGGATGTTCGTAATACTGCTGTTCTTAACGGCAGTCAGCGGAGTTTTGCTCAGAGCGGCTATAGTATATAGCTTTTCGGTATCCGCTATTTTTTATATATACCTGATTCATTTAATGATATTATTTCCGATGCTTGTTATAGAAGTTCCTTTTTCTAAATGGTCTCATCTTGCTTACAGACCGGTTGCGGTATATTTTGCAAACTTAAAAGAAAAAGCAAAAAACCTAAGCAATAATTAATGCTTTAACATGTGTAATGTTAAAGAAATTTTAATAATAATTAAAAATTTAATTTAGGGGGTTTTAGGTTATGAGTCTATTTGACGAAGCAATGATTTTCGGAATTATTGCGGGTCTTATCGCCGTTATCTACAGTATAGCGGTAACGGTATGGGCTATGAAACAGGACGAGGGTTCCGACAGAATGAAACAGATAGCCAGGGCTATTCAGGAAGGAGCCACCGCATTTCTTAACAGGCAGTACAGGACGGTAGCTATAGTCGGCGTCGTTATTTTCGCATTGATACTCATCGGCGGAATATGGGTGCCTCAGTTCGGACTTCTCACTGCATGCGGATTTGCATTAGGTGCTTTTTTATCGGCATTAGCCGGTTACCTTGGAATGTTTAATGCAGTTAGAGCCAATATAAGAACTGCGCAGATTGCCCATAAAGGCGTTAAACCTGCATTAAAGTTTGCATTTAAAGGCGGTTCGGTTACCGGTTTAATGGTTTTGGGTCTCGGCGTACTCGGTATATCGGTTTTTATGCTAATCGGAAAACATACGAGCGGGCTTGACGGCGTAATAAATTCATTAATAGGTTTTGCCTTCGGATGCAGTCTTATTTCCGTTTTTGCAAGGCTTGGCGGCGGAATATACACTAAAGCTGCAGACGTCGGAGCCGACCTCGTCGGAAAAGTCGAAGCAGGAATACCGGAAGACGACCCAAGAAACCCTGCGGTTATTGCAGACCAGGTCGGAGATAACGTAGGCGACTGTGCCGGTATGGCGGCAGACGTATTTGAAACATTTGCCGTTACTATAATAGCATCGATATTGCTTGCATATTCGACATTTAATAAAGCAGGATTAAACGGCGGCGGCAACGGTAGTTTAATGCACGGCATACTTTACCCGCTTCTTTTGGGAGGCATCGCTGTTTTTACCTCGATAATAGGTGTATTTTTCGTTAGCGCGCCTACTAAAGAAAAAATTATGCAGGGTCTTTATAAAGGATTGTTCGTTACCGGAATAGTTTCTGCAGTTGCATACTACATATTTACAGAAGCATTTATGCAGCATGTAGGTAAATATTCAACAATGGATTATTACTATTCGGCGCTTGTCGGTCTTGCTTTAACAGGACTTATCATAGTAATAACCGATTATTTTACGTCAACGGAGTTTTCTCCAGTTAAATCTATAGCGGAAGCATCCACTACTGGTCATGGAACAAATATTATAGCGGGACTTGCAGTCGGGCAGATGTCAACTGCTCTTCCTGTTATCGCAATCGTTTTCGGCATTTTGCTTTCTTATCACTTTGCGGGTTTTTACGGCGTAGCGGTTGCCGCTTCCAGCATGCTCTCTATGGCGGGAATGGTAATAGCTGTCGATTCGTTCGGACCTATAACCGATAACGCAGGCGGTATAGCAGAAATGAGCGAACTTCCGGAAGATGTCAGAGAAACCACCGATGCTCTCGATGCAGTCGGAAATACTACCAAAGCTGTAACGAAAGGATATGCTATAGGTTCGGCGGCTCTTGCGGCTATCGTTCTTTTCGGGGAATATTCTAATTTGATACAAAACGGTTACGTAAAGGCTGGAATAGCAAAAATATCATTTTCAATACATCAGCCTATGGTATTGATAGGACTTTTCCTCGGCGCAATGCTTCCATATATATTTGCTTCGCTTGCAATGAAATCGGTGGGAAAAGCGGCTGGCGACATAGTCGTCGAAGTCAGGAGGCAGTTTAAAGAAATTCCAGGAATTATGGAAGGAACGGGCAAACCTGAATATGGAAAATGCGTCGATATAGTTACGAAATCTTCCTTAAGGGAAATGATACTTCCCGCATTTATACCGATCGCAGGACCGATAGTTTTCGGTCTTACTATGGGACCTCAGGTTCTCGGTGGAATATTGCTTGGAACTATTATATCGGGTCTTTTCGTCGCAATATCTATGACGAGCGGCGGAGCGGCATGGGATAATGCAAAAAAACTTATAGAAAAAGGGTTTGAATATAACGGGCAGACTTACCGCAAAGGCAGCGAAGCCCATAAAGCGGCAGTTACGGGAGACACGGTCGGCGATCCTTACAAAGATACCGCTGGTCCTGCAATCAACCCGATGATTAAGGTCGTCAACATCTTTACCATCTTAATAGTTCCCATAGTATTATTACTTTGGGCGCATTAATATAAATAGTAAAAAACAATAAAAACGAAAAAAGGGCAGATTTAATAAATCTGCCCTTTTTTTTTCGCATTTTACAAATAAAAAATTTGCAAAAAAATTGACAATATTTTAAAATATAATAATATTTAAGATAAGGTTATAGAGGTATAAAATGAATGATTTAAAATTTGTTATAGAAATAATTGTTATCATTATAAGCGTCGCAGGTTCTATTATAGCTCTTATGGCGCATATAGACAGGAAAATCGATACGATGCGCAATGAAATCAAAGAAGACAACAGAGGAATTAGGAAGTATATTTTTGATTATATGGATAACAACAGTAAACGGGACACGGAAAAGGTGTCATGAAAATGGTGTCAGCAACTGTGTTATTTGTCAAGTAAAATATTTTATGTAAGTTATTAAAATCATTAATAAAATAAAAAATTATATTTTTGCAACTTTATTTTTATTAAATTAATATTTTTAATATTTTATTA
>JAJZBN010000053.1 GCA_021798875.1 bacterium
AAAAAGCTTTGATTATAACCCCTCTTTTAGTTATGAACGACGCGTGGATTTCCGATTGCAATACTTATTTCCCGCATTTAAATATTCAAAAGTTAAGCAAAAATCAAAACGATGCGGGAGAAGGCATCTGGATTATAAACTGGGATATGATAAAAATCCTCTTCGATTACGTTATAGAAGAAGACGAAAAGGGCAAAAAGATTAAAAGAATAACTAAAACTTTTAATTTCGATTTCGACTGCGTAATACTTGACGAATCCGCCAAGGCAAGAAACGTTAAAACTAAAAGGTTTGAGATATTAAAAAGATATTTGCCGATAGAATATACTTTTATTTTATCCGGACTTCCGGCGCCCAATACGCCTTTGGAGTACTGGAGCCAGTTTTACCTTATGGACGGCGGAAAAACTTTAGGCGTAAACTATTGGCAGTTTTTAAACAGACACGCCTATAAAACAAAATTCGACTGGTTTATAACTAAAGACGGAGCAAGGGCTATTAAAGAAAAAGTAGTTTCTAAATCGATAAGGTTTGAACTGGAAGACTGCGTAGATTTGCCGGAAAACATAACGCTATGGAGAGAGGTAGAATTAGATTCCGAGCATTTAAGGAACTACGACAAAATAGAAAACGAGACGTCGGTCTTAATAGGAGATGGCAATATTAATACGGAAGCGGCCGCTAAAACTTCCAAGCTTTGGCAGGCGGCAAGCGGCTACGTCTATGACGATATAGGTCGTTCCATTGTTTTAACTAAAAACAATAAAAAGATAGAAGCGTTAAAGGAAATCATCGAAGAAGAATTCGGCAGAGAGCGGGTTATCGTTTTTGCTTATTTTAAAAATCATATGGAAGAAATAATTAAAGTTCTCAAGAAATATTTTTCCATAGCGGCCGCTTACGGCGGACAGAATTCCGGTCAATCCATCAACGATTTTAAATCCGGTAAAGTTCAAATTCTTTTGGCTAATCCCGTTACAGCGGGAACTGGATTAAATTTAACTATTTCTAAAGGCATTATCTGGTTTTCTCCCGTTTGGGACTACGAAATATTCGACCAGGCAAGAAAAAGAGTGCAGAGGATAGGACTGAAGCATAAATCCCTTGAAGTTTTCATGCACGCGAAGGACACTATAGAATACTCGATGTATTGGGGACTTAGGCATAAAAAAGATATGAGTTCTATTATTCTAAAAAGCATTAAAGAAAAAAATAAAAGAAAAAAAATGGAAGGTATTTACTAAATGTCATATATTGACGCAGCGGAAAGATATTTAAAACTTAAAAAGCAGGGGAAAAACTATTTTGCATTGTGTCCATTTCACGACGAAAAGACCCCTTCTTTTTCGATAAATCCTGATAATGGCCTTTGGTATTGTTGGGGATGCGGACAAAAAGGCAATATTTACCATTTAATAGAAAAAATGGAATCCGTTAATTTTCCGGAAGCGGTGGAAATTGCAAGGGGTTACGGCATAGAACCGCCGGATAGTTTTAAAGAAAAACCGGCTCATAAAAACAATAAAGAAGATATTGTCCGTTTTGCGGACAAAAAAGAGAATATCGCTTTTAAAGCGGATAAAGAGGTATATATTATGGAAACCGAAAACGAAAAAGAACCGGATCATGAAAATCTTGAAGCGGAAAGCTATAATCCCGAAACAGACAATCTTGAAGATACCGCTCATCCCGCCCCCGTCCGCATTGCGGAAAAGCCGGCTAAACCGCCGGTAAAAAAACAGACGCCCCCGCAGAAAGATAAAGAGTTCGACAAAAAAACGGCCGTCTATATTTACGACGACGAAAACGGCAAAATATTATATGAAAAAGAACGCTGGGAGCGTTTTAAGGGCGAAGAAAGAATATCTAAGAAGTTTTTATTCTATCACTACGAAGGCGCCAAAAGGCTTACGGGTAAAGGAAACGTAAAGCTGATACTATACAACTTAAAAGACGTGCTATTGGCGGAAAACGTTTATATCTGCGAAGGAGAAAAAGATTGCGACAATCTAAAGGAAATTTGGCGGGATAAAAACGCCGCATTTACTACTAACGCTACCGGAGCGGAGAGCTGGGAAGAATCTTATAATTTATATTTAAAAGGTAAAAACATCGTAGTATTCGAAGACAACGACGAGGCGGGGAGAAAACGGACGGAAAAGCTGACCTCGGCGTTAAGCAAAATCGCCAAGAGTTTTAAAGTAGTAAAATTTGACGAATTGGAAGAACACGGAGACGTAAGCGACTATCTTAAAGAACACGATTTAGACGAACTTTTGGAAAAGATAGGGGAAGAGGAACGCACGGCGGACAAAACGGAATTAACGGTATTTAATGCCTTTGAAATGAAGAATTTTACCGATAAAACGGAGTATATGATTTCCGATTTTATGCCGCTAAAAAATGGTTCGGTAAATACGGTTTCCGGCGCAACGCTCGAATTTTTAATTTATTTAACCTTGCTTTTGTCGAAAAAATTCAATATGGTTTTTTTATCGGGCTATGAAACGGATTCTTTGTTTCCGCATTTTGCCAATATCGCAAAGAGGATGGCTAAAAACGATAAGGTTAGCATTAAAGATATTTCGGTAGGAAACATTACGTCTGATGTTGCCGAAGCCGATATAATAATTTCTACGGCTTTTATAGACAAAAAGGGCTTTACGGTAATTTGTCCGCAAAACGGACGGCAGCTGCCGGATTATTATTTTAAAAACGAAGACGTTTATAATAAGTTTTGGAATAAGATTTTTAGGATAGAAAATTTAAGAGGAACCGGAGAGATAAAAATAGCGGGATTAGAAAAAGAAAAAAAAGAAAACAAATCTTTATTGGGTTCTATTTTTAAAAATCGTAAATAGTATGCAGCAACTCAATTTGTTCGAGAAAACAGAAGAGGAAAAAGAAGAAAACCGCTTTGCGGACAAAATAGAATTGTCTGAAGAAGAAAGGCTCGAATTGGCAAGAGCGGTATATAGGGTTTTCAAAGAGGATATAGAAGAAATTAAGGATACTAAAACCGGAAAAATAATATACAGAAAAGAAGATGCCCCGCCCGAAAGGGCGGGTAGTTCATGAGGCTAATTTTATTGCTTCTTGAGCCGCCATTGAAGTCATAGCTTGAGCTTCAGCCCCTTGTAAGCATTTTGCTTCTAAAAACAATAAAGAAGAAGGATCGCCAAATTTTTTTACGGCTATACTGCATCTATTAGTCATGGTATTAGTAGAAACTTCTCCTCCAGATTCTTGGTTTAAAACTTTTCGTTCAATTTTGTATCCGATTATGTAAGCTTTTGCGCCCAATTCTATTAAATTGCTATGATTTTGTTTGCTTCTTTTTTGACTCATAGCGAAAGATGTATGTGTAAATAAAAAACAAATAGTAAAAACAAACAACCCCGTAATAATTTTCTTCATAAATAACCTCTACTTTAAATTTATTTAATTTTTTAAGCTTATTTTTTTAATTTCCGCTTTTTGCAATTCCGAAAACCTTTTAATCGTTATTTCGTCAGTAAAATGTTTCAAAAGCGACGGAAATTTTTTGATTAACGCAACGTCGAATTTTTGTTCCAGCCCCCACAAATTGACAATCCTTTCGTAAAAAGGATATTTCTCGCACAGCCTTGAATCTGTTTCCCTGATTGTCCTAATAATGCTTTTCATTTTTTTGCCCCCTTTTTGTCCGCAAAGCGTTTATTTAATTAAGCAAATTTAATAATTCCTGTCCGAATAAAGCGATTGTTTTCTTTGACAACCCTTTGATTTGCAAAAAATCGTCAAGAGTTTTCGGTTTAATTTTAACGATAGTTATAAGGTGCGAATTGTGAGCGATAAAATATGAAGGATATCCGTAATGGTATGCCTTTTGTTCTCTCCAGTCTTTTAATTTTTCCAATAGACTTTCTTCTTCTTCGGTTAACTTGGTAGTTTTAGGGTCAAAGATAATTTTATTTTCCGATTTTTCCTGATTTTTTAATTCCTTTTCAATCTCTTCTATTTTTTCTTTATCCTCTTCCGAAACTTTCCCCTTGTAAAACACAAAAATAGACCATTTATCGCCGTTATCGAAAACTTCCGGTTTCAAAGCATGCACGGAATCAAAAAATCTGTTTATTTTTTCTTCGTCTTCTTCTATAAAGTTTTTTTTGATGTTTAAAATTTTTAAATACATGATTTAGTACTTTTATTTATGTTATTTCTAGATACATTAAAAACCACATTTAATGGATCCTTTTAAGCATTTTGATTTAAATAATAATAATTATTATTATTATTTTTTATTTCCGCTTATTTTAACCGCAGCTGTGGCTGCAATAGCTACAACAGCAACGAATCCGCCAATAAACCATTTAATTATGTTTCTGTCTTTTTGGCGCTCTTTCTTATTATAGTCAATAGTTTGATTTACCGAAAAATTGCCGTAAAGCCCCTTACTTTAGTAATGGGGATATAAGGCATAAGTTTTTTATTGTATTTATTTTCATATTTTTGTATAATATATATATTGTTCTTTGACAACTTATATGCGGTTGGTATCAAGTCTATGGGTGATACCGTAAAATAAGTTCCCAAATGCGAAAGAATCTGTAATAGCTCATCGCTTGATAAAAGTTTATAAATCATATAGAGAAGGGGCATCTTCTCTTGGAGTAGGCAAAGTAAGACGGACATTGTCCGCATTTGCCGTCGATACCAGAATCTCCTGCCTTTAGGTATGGGGAGTATGTCAATAAATTCTCTTTGCTTTGATCTGATAAATTAGAGTTTAATATTGCAACCAAGTTATTTCCTAATATCTTTAAATTTTCGTTTGAATTATTTAGTAGCATATTGCTAAAACCAATTAACACTTGAAATCCGCCATTAATTAAGCGTCCAATGCCGACTATTGCCAATAAATCATCTTGGTTTAATGAAAATTTATTCTCTTTGATCTTTATTAAAATATCATTTAAAAATGATTTATATTGTTCTGCATTTTTAGGCAAGATAGTAAATCCTGTTACTTTTAAAAAACGTTCCATATTTACATTTTCGCTCATAATTTGTCACCCCCTCTTACTTAAATAAATTACCCATTTTATATTTTAATAATATATTGCTTATATATCGGTTATGAGATTTTTAAAGATTCTGCCACACCCATACGACCCGTCCAATTACGAAATGATCCTCGTCGGCAATTTCTTCTTTTTTTATAAATATATCGTGAAATTTAGGATTTTCGGATTTAAGCGTTATGCCGTCCCTGTCTTTAATGACATATTTTATAAGAGCGCCTTCATAATCTAAATTCACGCAATAAATATATCCGGATACAAGTTCCCTGTAATTTAAATCAATTCCCACGTAAGAGCCGTCCTTTATGTAAGGCTCCATACTCGGCCCTATTACTTTTACGACGGCTAATTTTTTCTTAATAAATTCTTTCGGAACTAAAAGCGTGTCTATAGGTTCTATTTCGGTTAAATTTATGAATTTTCCGGCGCCGACGAAAGAATAAACGGGGACGGTTTGATATTTGGATTTATCAAGATTTAAGTCGTTAGCTTGAGTTTCTGGGAGACAGGAAATAGAAGAAATTACGTTTTGGTCTGATTTATAAAAATATTCAGGATTAATATTTAAAAAATTAGCTATTTCTATTAAGTAGTCTATCGGGATTTTATTTTTGTCTGATTTGTTAATATAAGCTTGAAATTGTTGAGGCGAAATATTTAATTTATTTGCAATTTCGTCTTGAGTTAAATTTTTTTCTTTAATAACAAATTTAATTTTTTCCGCTATTCGTTTATATAGTTCTTTGTTTATTGATTTCATAGAGCAAATTTAATTTTTATTATTTTATGGTTTTTAATATATATCATACATATTTGATATAGTAAATAAACCTTATATTTAATTTTTTAACTTCGCTATTTAAATAAGAGATTTATTAGGCAATTAAGAGAAATTTTATTTTTATTTCTTTTAAATTTAAGCTTGACATTTTAAATATCAAGTTGTATTATTTTAAATATTAAGTTGTTAAATTAAACTTTAAGTTGTGCTTATTTATGCTAAGGAGTAGAAACTAAAATTATGCATCCATTAAAAATATATATAAAAGAAAATCATATTAATATGGGAGATTTTTGCAAAACGCTGGGTGTTTCGAGACAAACATTACACAACATTATTAATTATAAATTTTATCCTCGCAGAACATTAGCAAAAAAAATAGAAAATGTAACTAAAAATAAGATAACGGTAATAGATTTATTATATCCTAAAAATATTGATTTTGAGGTTAAAAATGCAAACTAAAAAAAATAATCCTGAAATTGCTGTGGCAGTATTGGAATACAAAAATGCAATAGAAAGTTCAAAAAACAATCCAAATAATAAAGTACTAAAAATTCAAGTTGCCCACTTGAAATATATTATAAAGTCTTTAATTTTAAAGGATTTTATTAAAAATGGAAACTAATACTCAACATCCCTCGCAGACTGTAGATATTGAAATCTTAAACAAAGACAATCAAGTAGAAGAATTACGTCAGATGTTTAAGGTTATTATCTCAGAAATCAACGACCTTAAACATCAAAAGGCAGAGGAAGAAAAAAGAAGGCTGATACCCTTTAAGGATGTAATGGTTATGTTGGGTATCGGAAAATCCACATTATACAATATGGTTTCTAAAGAAGAGATACCTTTCGTAAGAATAGACAGAACAATTAAATTTGACAAAGAAGACATAGATAAATTCATTCAGGAAAAGAAAAAAGAGAAGTTTTCTTTTCAAATAAACGTGGGGGAGTTGAAGGGGAAAAGATATATCAAAAATAAATAAACATAATAAGGGGGCATTATGGAGACGGGGGACGTTTTAGAGGTCATTAGATGGTTTAGGCATAATTTTTCAAAAAAAGATTATGCTTTAACGACAAGAGAGTTTGAAGTTAGATGCATAATCAGCAATAACAAAAGATATAAGGTGGTTGATATATACCCGCAAAAAATAGACGGTTTTTATTTTGTCGTTTACAAAAAAATTCCAATAAAAGAAAGCTTCAAAAAAAACAGTTATATGAAAGATGATGTATTCACGGAGCATAGAGTTTATATAAGATGAAAAATGTTTAAGAAAATTCTTTTAATAATCGCAATTATTTGTTGTTCGTTTAGCATTCTTAGCATTCTTGGCACTATATTAACTCCCCCGCCGTATTCTGCTTTTGATATCTTGATAGCTTATATGAACGGAGCTGCTACGGCAATATTAATAATAAGTTTTTTTATATAAAAAAAGAGGACGATATGAAAATAAAAATAAAAAATGCGCCAAAAAAAATATATTTGCAAATAGATAGCGAAATAGATGAAAGCATAGAAAGTGATGATTTTGACATTATAATTAATGCCAACGGTGTAAATTGGTGTGAAGATAGAATTTTTAATAGCGATATTGAGTATATTTTAAATGAAAAAAAGCAGTATAAAACCGCTAAAGGCATAATCACTCTTTGCGGCAGTACAAGATTTTATGAAACATTTTTGGAAGTCAATAATAAGCTGACTGCTAAAGGCTATATAGTCTTAAGCATCGGCGTCGTTAAAAGCGAAGCGGTAATGCTTGATAAAAGAGATGCCGAGCTTGAAAAAATGCTTGATGCGTTGCATAGAGAAAAAATAACAATGAGCGATTCTATATTCGTTATAAATGTTGACGGTTATACTGGAAAAAGCACTAAAGCCGAAATAGAATTTGCGGAAAAACACGGAAAACGAATTTATTGGCTATCTAATGGAGATTTAGATAGATTATGAAAATAGGATTAATAAATGTCGACAGCAAAATTCCGAATTTAGCCCTTATGAAAATAAGTGCCTACCACAAAACCAAAGGCGATGCGGTTTCTTGGTTCAATGGTATGTTTGAAACTTACGACAAAGTATATGCGTCAAAAGTATTTTCTTATACTCCAGATTATGCTTATTATCCGGCAGGGATAGAAATTGTCAAAGGCGGTTCGGGATATATAGGTAATTACACCGTCTTACCGGACGAAATAGAGCATATCTGCCCTGACTATTCTTTACATTCCAATATGGATTATTCTATGGGCTTTATTACCCGCGGCTGCATAAGAACCTGCAACTTCTGCATAGTGCCTAAAAAAGAAGGATACATACGCCCTAACACAGACATAGACGAGTTTACGATGCATAAAAATTTAGTCTGTTTGGATAATAATGTTTTAGCGAGCGATTTCGGTTTAAAACAAATCGAAAAGATAATCAACCGCAAAATTAAAGTAGATTTTAACCAAGGTTTGGATGCCCGGATAATCGCCGAGAATCCGGATATAGCAAAATTGCTCTCAAGGGTTAAGTGGTTAAAGCCTGTCAGAATGGCAATGGACAATATGGGCGAGGCGGACGCCGTTATAAAAGCTACCGAGCTATTGAGAAAGTATAAGACTACGCCGAGAGCATATTCGGTCTATATCCTCGTCAGGAACGATATAAAAGACGCGTTAAGAAGGGTTGAAATATGCAGAAATCTTAATCTTAATCCTTTTGCGCAGCCGTATTTAGATACCAACAGCATAAATTACAAAGTATCTCAAGAGCAAAGAGATTTTGTATCTTGGGTAAACCAAAAACAGTTTTTCAAAAAAATGCCATATGAACTTTTTAAAATAGCAAGGCATAACAGAAACGCAGGAGTCCTGCCGGATAAAAATAGAATTGCATTAATAAATTAAGGTTTGAATTATGAAAACAAAACTAACACCATTCGGCTATTTCGGTGGTAAGTTCTTTATGACAGATAAGCTGATACCTTTATTTCCGAAACATAAGACTTATGTTGAAGTCTTCGGCGGATCCGGCGCGATACTGATAAACAAAAAGCC
>JAJZBN010000054.1 GCA_021798875.1 bacterium
TATTTTCCAGTAAACTTTTTTGAAAAGCGGTTAAAATGTCTATATTATTTTCATCCGCAATGCGTTTTATCTTTTCAATAGTTGTCTCTCCAGCTCCCGTCGGAACGCACTGGACGCTTCTTTTAAAACTTAAAAAATCCTGAGGATTAACGGCAAACCTTATAAATGATAAAATATCTTTAATTTCTTTTCTCTGATAAAATTTAAGTCCGCCGTATATCTGATAGTCTATGCCGTTATTTAACAGTCCCGCCTCTATTCCTCTCGATAGAGCGTTAATTCTGTATAAAACGGCTATGTCTTTATATGCGTATCCTGCGTGGTTAAGCAGTTTTATTTCTCTTGCGATATAACCAGATTCCAGCTCGTCCGTTTCAAACCTGTAAACTTTAACGGGCTTTCCGCCTTTTTTAACCGGCAGTATTTCTTTTTCGGCTCTTTTTTTATTTATCCTGATAACGTTAGATGCCGCACTTAAGATAGCTTCGTTAGACCTGTAGTTTTTACCAAGATGAACTTCCTTACAATCTTTAAAGCTATTCTTAAACTTTAATATGTTATCTACCAAAGCTCCCCTGAAACCGTAAATAGACTGGTCGTCGTCTCCGACAACGCAAATATTTTTATGTTTGCCGGCAAGCATTTTTATAAATTTATCCTGAATATAATTAGTATCCTGAAATTCGTCAACCATAATATATTTATAAAAATCCTTGTAAAAGTCTAAAACGAAAGGTTTTTCTTCAAATAGCAAAACGCTGTTGAAAATTAAATCGTCGAAGTCCATTGCGTTTAGCTCTTTTAACTTTTCGTTATATTTTTTATAAATATTTACGAGATTTTTTTGAATAGGGCTGCTTTCGTCACTTATGATTTCATCAGAGCCTATATATTCGCTTTTATGTTTAGATATAAATTCTTTAGCCTTACCTGCCGTATAGACCTCTTCGTCTAAATTTAACTCGGATACGGCGCCTTTAATAAGCTTTTCAGAATCGTCTTCGTCCAATACGATAAACGATTCCTTATAACCTATTAAATGAGCATGCAGCCTTAAAACTTTAAGGCAGAAAGAATGAAACGTCGAAAACTCCGGCAAGCCGTTTTTGTCTGACCCTAACGCTTTTTTAATTCTTTCTCTCATCTCGCCTGCCGCTTTATTTGTAAACGTAACCCCCAATATACGGTTTGGCTCGGCAAGACCTTTTTTAATTAAATGCAAAGCTCTATAAGTTATAACTCTCGTCTTACCCGAGCCTGCTCCTGCAAAAACAAGAACCGGACCGTCAGTCTGTAGAACGGCCGAAAGTTGTTCGTTGTTAAGACCGTCGAGATAGGGATATTTGGATTCTATCCCTTTTTTATATCTTTCGATTTGAATTAATATGTTTTCCATATTTTTATAGCGAAGTTGTCCGATTTGCGTTTTCTTCCCTTCTATTTACTTCTTCTATCCAAGCAAGTATTTTTTCTCTCGGCGCCGGTTTTTCCGCATCCCCGAAATTGTCGTTTGCCCGATGAGTCGTCCAGCGCTCTTTATATGGCAATTTTCTGTATTTATCAACCTTTTCCTTTCTTTTTTCTAATAAATATTCTCTATTAGCCAAATAGTATCTTTTGTTTTTAGTTCTCATTGAAATAGGTATGATCCCCCCAATTAAACAATAGTCTTGTTTAGTTTATACCAATAAACCCTCAGCATCCCCTCAAAAAGCTCCCAGTATTTTTCAATTTTTTCTATTTTAATAACTTTGCACCCTGAGGGCTTTAAATCAAGTATATATATGCCGTCTATATTGATGTCGTTATCGTTTAAAAGTTTTTTATATCCGGCCATTTGAGCATTATATGAATCCTGCTTTTGCCCCGTTTTGATGTCGAATAAATAAGTTTTGCCTTTCACTTTGCCGACTATATCGACCGTTCCTGCAAATGTTAAAGCTTTGTCCGCAAAGCGTTCTTCTAATAATACAGGTTCTATCTTGGCCTGCTCTTGAAACTTTATGAAAGAGTCAAGATAAGGCCTTATGGTTTCGTCTATGCTGCTAAAATCTAAATTACCGTTAAGATATAACTCTATAGCTTTATGGACAAACGTTCCCCTTGTAGCGTGATATATTGCGTATTCGGGATATTGAATATTGAGTGTTTCCTTTATTATGGTAGTTACGGATGGCAATATTTTGCCGCCGTAACTATATTTGTGATTCTGTTCGTCAAAATCAGGCTTTAACATATGCCCCCCCCTAAGCTATGGCTTTTAGATAATCTATTAAAACCTTAGCTTGCTTTTTAGATAACTCTATTAAATTAATAGGTTCTCCAAAAACACCTGCGGTAAACTCAGGCATATCATCTTCGTAAATGCCTTTTTGTTTACATAAACTTTGAATATAGGATAGTTGTTTGTCGGTTATGTATTCAATGCTGTCGTCTTTTTTATTTGTTGCAGTATCCTGGACGGTTGTCGCCGGCGCTTTCGGTTCCGTTTCCGTCTGCGCTACAGACGTTTCATCATCCCAAGGAATGTCGTCGTAATAGTCGTTGTCTTCGGTCGTAGTCGTAAAAGTATCAGGCTCTGTTTCTGATTCAGTTTTTGGCGGACATATTGCTTTTGTTGTGGCTGCTTTACTATCGGCGTTATTTACAAGCGTTTCGTCCGTTTTATAGTCTGATAATTGGGCTACTTTTTTATCGTTCGTTATAGCTTTAGGCTCCGTCATACCTAAAGTTTTATTGCCGGTTTCCGAACCAATAAACATATCCTTAGTATTAATTCCGGCCTCGCCATATTCGTCGATAACTGTGGCCTTAGTTACTTCCGGCGATAAGGATAGATACTTCATAAGCTTTCTTATGACAGTTTTTTTCATCATCTCTTCCTCGTGCGTTGCCCACGGAGATGATGCACTACCCGCTTTTGAAGATTTTTTAATAGATTCAATTTCTTCAGGCCATAAAAAATCGAATGTTTTCGAATTGTCCTTCATTGTCGCTACCGCATAAACCCCTTTTATGCCTTTGCCTCTTTTAGACGGCGGCAGCGGGACGTGTTTTAGAGTTTCTAATAAACCGTATTCTAACGTGAAAGGTTCGTTCTCATAAACTATATGCGCATTAATAGACATTAACTGTCCCGATCTACGGGCGAGTTCTATTAACCCGCGATATCCTATAATAAGTTGTATTTCTTTTTTGCCAGTTTTTTTATTGTAAAAGGGTACGAGATAAACATAACCAAGATTATCGTCTAACTCAAATCCTAACTGCGACGCCTGCATAACTGCGCCAAGAAATGAACTTGGATCGCAATCTAATAAAGCAGGATTTTTTCTTAACGTTGTTAATGCAATTCTTGCAATTCTTTCGGGCGTTATCGACTTCGGCAATGCCTTGGCGATCTCGCTCTTTGATTTCTCTAACAAGTCTCTTACAACAGCGAAATTATCTTTTTTTTGTGACATTAATTGGTTCTGCATTTTTAATTCTCCTTTATTTAAATTAATTTAATTTTTAAAAAATATTTGTCCGCAAAGCGTTTAAGCCGCTTTTTTGATATTTATCGTTTCTACTTTATTTTTTTTTCCATACATTTTAAATAACTCATCATAGAAAAACTGTAATTTTTTTTCGGGGCTATCCTTTGTATCGTTTAAAATAGCCTCAACATGAGTGTATATATCAAGGCTGCCGTCTTCATTGAGATACTCAATATTTTCTTTTAAACGTTTTACATTTTTGATTAATAATGCCAAACATATTTTGTCGATTTGCATCACGGTCATAATAGTTACCTCCTTATCTCTATAGCGAAGTTATTTTGCCCGCAAAACGATTTTCAAATATTTATCAATATCTTGCGATAATAGCCAAGTTTTATAATCTTTAGGTAAATCTTTTATCGCTATGCCCTTATGTTTTCCGAAAGGCATTATATCCGGTATTCTTGCTTCTTCCGAAAATCTCCAGATGTCGCCCCAGGATTTTAATTCCGATTTTTCTTTTAATATAAATCTTAATAATTCAAGGCAAAGCTCCACATCTACTAATGCGCTGTGCCTATTAATTAATTTTTCTCTTATTTCAGGTCTCTCCGACTCATCACATAACGCATAACTCAAAGCTCCAAGATTATGCGAATCGAGTTGCGTCCACAATTTTCTTGCCATAGGCAATGTATCAATTAATCTAACATTGGGCTTTCCTATAACTTCCCAATCGAAGTCTATATTATGCCCGACGAGATACGCCGTATTTTCGGGAAGCTTAAATTCCGTTGCCGGCGGGCAATCTATTAAGTCGCAATCTAATATATTGTGAGTGGCCATAGCGCCGAAACTTATAGGTTTCCCAGGATTATAGCGTTGACTAAAAGTTTCTGTTTGGTCGTTAAATGGACTGCCGTTAATAATAATGCCTGCGGCTTCTATTAAAACTGGTTCGGTAATCCCCGTCGTTTCCGTATCAAACACTACAACCTTACTCATATTTTTATGCCCCCTTGAATATATAGCGAAGTTTGTCCGCAAAGTGGACAACAGGATTAATATTAGATGAAATATAGTCTTTTACTAATGAGTTTCTTAAATCAAATCCTTCCTCATCCGGTTTCGCCACTACCGGAATAACTTTTATATTTCTAAAATAACTTGTAACTTCTATGAAAGCGTTTCTAAAATCTATTACGTGTTTTGCATAATTATTAACGTTTATTGTCGCTTTTCTTAATGTGTCTTCGAGAGATTTTTTTAATAAAGGAGTTATGCCGTTCAGTAAATCTATATCAAAGTAAAAAATATAATCATAAGGTCTTAGAACTCCGTCTTTATACAAACTTATAATTAATGAAAGCTCTTTATAGAACTGGTTTTTATCCTGCAATAATAGAAATACGAGATTATCAAATACGCCCCTGTCGCAAACTATAATCCCGTCGCTAATAAGGTTTTCTGCGACGGTTTCCCTCTGCCTTTGAAATTCGCAAATCTTTTCCCTGAACTTATTAATATTCTGGGTAGGCAATTCGGGATACATCTCGGCGACTTTCCTTGAAGACTCGCTTAAAACGGTTAAGCCTGGCAGTTGGCCGTCAAGATTTTCTATACAAAAAGTTTTCCCGGATGCCGCCGGACCGCTTATACAAACTTTTTTAATCATTTTTTTACCTCTTATCTCTATAGCGAAGCAATAACCTTTTAATAAATATATGTCAATACATTAATTAACATTATTATATGTTTTGAAGCTCATTGCAAGTATTTTCTTTCTAAATTTTTTTACTTTTAAACTTAAATAATTTTTTGTAAGCCTGTTATAATAAACCTTGCTCACGCAAGCTATATCGTGGTATCCCGTCGCATAATCTAAAAGAGACGGATAGTTATTATTTTGCCAAGTCTTAATGAAGTTGTGCCAAAAGATAGCTTCGCCGATTTTTATTGCTAAAACAGGCCTTGTCAGAAGTTCATTATATGACGTTATTTTATATCCCAACCTCTGCATCTTTGAAAGCGTCCAAAACTTTATATTTATCTGGGGATAGCCGTAGTCGTATTTATTATAAATACCCCTGTTAAATTTAAAATTATCGGATTCGGTTAATAAGACCGCGATATAAAGCTCCCTAAAGTCTCTTTTAACCGATTTGCTTTTTAAAAGAACGGCGCCCGGATTACATAAATATTTATTGTAGCCGCAAACCCTATCGTTAATACTCTGCAATGATTGAGACTTAATAATCTCTTTCAAGTCCGCTTTGCGGACAGGACTGACAGACCTTTTTTTATTATTTTTTTTATTATACTTTTGGGTTTGTCCGCTTTGCGAATAACCGGCGTAAAAACCCAAAAATAAAGTTATTAAAATAATAAATGCAAAGAAAAAAGTTTTTAACATTACGGCTCCGTTTCTAAATTAAAAAAAATAAATAGTTCTATTTTGATATGTCCCTATATATTCAAATCCGCAGGTCCTATATATTCCCATGCGTCCGAAAAAATCATAAGACCTCAATACGTCGCTCTTGTCTTTTCCGACGCCTATGCTGTTATCGTTTTTATATATATAAACGTTTATTCTCATAATTTCGCCTCCGTTATTTCAAAGTCGTCTCTCGTTAATCTCGATTCCGGCGCCATATCTCCGTTTTTTATCGCATTTTCTATATCTTCGATTTCTTCTTTAATAGCCTGTTCGGCTTCTTCCGCCGTATCGAAACGCTCTGGAATTTCATTACCTAAATCGTCCTCTGTTGTCCAAGTGTTAGACCATCCGTCCGCCAAAGAATATGTTAATACTTCAAACATAATAGCCCCCTATAGTTATTTGTTTTCTTTAAAGAACTGGCATTCGCATTTGCAGTTTGCGATATCATCGGCATAATAATTAAATACTCCGCCCGGCTCTAAATCGTTGACGGTTTCGTCGTTGCATTTAGCCAATTCGTCGCCTTCCTCGAAAAACCTGCATTTTTCGCATTGTTCGGTTTCAATTAAAAGCATTTTGCGCCTCTCTCTATTTTTATAAATGTTCTACATTAAAATAATCAAATTAGCTTTTGTTTTATATCTTTATAGCTAAGTTATTGTTTCACGAAATAATCCTGAATGGTATCCTGGATGATATCCGTATCTAAATATTCCGTATCAAGATACTTTTCAAGGATATTTTCGGCTATTGCGGAAACAGCGTCGTTTAATTGTTCTTCAATCCGTGTTTTCTATTGCCTGCCATTTTTTCTCCTTTATATCAATAGCGAAGTTGTCCGCAATGCTACTTTTTAGTAGTGATAATCAAAGGATTTTGTTATATAGAAAAACTCAATATGTTTTTCGGGATTCTTGTTGTCAATAAAATAAAAATCTGTATCAAATTCGTTTACTAATCCGTCGTTGTCTATGATAAAAAAGGTTTCGTTTTTAGGATTAGCTAAGTTTGAAATCCGATATAAATCAGGTTTAGGCTCTAAAATTAGCCTTTTAATTTCTTCGATATTATTTTTTTCGTGCTCTTTGACGCTTTTTAAAAAATCTTCGGTTTTGACTTTATAGATTGTTTTTGCTTTCTCTATTATTTCTTCAGCTTTTACATTAAACCACTTTTCAAAATTCTTGATATCCTTATTAATATCGCTATCGCAAACCCAATCAGCCCCCTGAGGCCTGTAATCTTCGTGTATTTCGTTTAAATCAATGTCTGTAATATCTTCCTTATCCGTGCTAATAATAAATATTCTTGAGTGCATTTTTTCTCCTTTCAAAAAGATTATTTTTAGTTATTAAAAAGATTTACTTTTGCATTGCGGACAAAAAAGCGCAGTTATGAATTTTAATTTTGTCCGCAAAGCGATTTATTAATCATCTTCGACAAATATAGCCAATTAGCATTTTTTTTAAATCCCCCTTTTTTTATAGACACTCAAGTTCGCAATGAGCTCGGAAGAGCTCATCGAACGACACATCCAGACTTAACCTAATTACCTTGTTATACCGAAACGGCATAGCCGACGTAAATCAAAGTTGTTTTTCTTCCTACTGTCTATTAATTTTTTAGCAAAGATTTGTTTTTAAGCACTGCATAGGCTAAATCCGCAGCAAAAGCAGGTTAAACATCCTTCGGCATGATATAGTTTTGCCCCGCATTCAGGACAATATTCAAAGCTAAAGTTTTCTTTTTTTTCTTCGTTATTTTCTTTCATTTTTATATCCTCTTTACCGTTCCTTATATATAAATAGCGAAGTTGCCGTTATAATTATGCTAAAATCCGTCCGCCTGTAATTTTTTTCCATACAGCTAAAATTTGCCGATAATTCATTCCTTAATCATGCTTTTTATAATCTTTCCACTAACGCAATCCGCCGCTCCGAGCCTGCCCGCCTTAAATGCTTTGTTTTAATCTAAAATGCTATCGGGCAGGCAAGACGGTCTATGCTGCCTATAAATTAACAACGTAAAGGGGGCAAATCCGAGCCTTTTTCTTTCTTTGGGGGTTTGGGGGGCTTTCTTTCTTATTTCTGCGGCGAGAAAACGAAAGAAAGCCCCCCAAAATAAAAGTTTTTGAAAAGGGGTCAGGGGAAAAACTTTTTTCAAAAAGTTTTGCCCCTGCTCTAATAAATAATTACAACGGGGCGGGCGGTTTTTGCTTTTTGCGCCCGCCCCTGCTTCTGTCGAAGCGTAGCGGAGACTCCGATGCTTTTAATAAGTAGTTGTACCCTGCTTGTCTGGCTCGGGACATAAGGGAGAAAATCGGCGCAAAATCACAATTAAAAAACGCCCCCAGAGGACAGCCCCATACAAAAATTATTTTGCGCCGATTTTCGGAATAGGTTTGTCCCGAGCGACCGCCGCCGGAAAAAAATTTCAAGGAGAATTCGATAGGTTTATCCATAAGCGAATAGCAAACGATATGACAGACGGTTTTTTGTCTGGCATATCGTTTGCCGCTTGTGGGTAAACCTGTCGCAATTCTCCGTCAGGCGGTTTAGGACAATTAAACACCCTGAGCTTGCGACGGGTGTTTAATTGTCCGTTAAAAACCGCCTGTGAAATTTTTGCCTTATAGACGGGCGCAAGGAGCGTGCGACGCAGCGCCCCACTATGCGCTTTTAGTCTTTAGCGGCGGTAACGAAGTCCGCCGCAGGTATTTTTATAAGAAAAAATACAACATCGTTGTTTTTCCAAGTAAAAAATAGAAAGAACCGACGATGTTGTTTGTTACTACGCTGTAAATACGACAAAGGCTT
>JAJZBN010000055.1 GCA_021798875.1 bacterium
CGTATTCAGGTTTTTCTCCGGCATCTTCGTCAAAAAAATCTTTAGGTATTTCTCCGATAGCCTGTTGCAACACTACTACCGGAACGTCGAATATTCCGCAACCGTCGCTATCTAATTTAGACGTGATGTCAGAATGACTATCTAAAAAATCGATTAGTTTCTTATCGTGCGTAATATTGAAAGATTCTCCGTCAGTTTGAATCTTTATAACCCTATGTGCCCTAATAGACATATACATCTCCTTTTTTTAAAAGTTATTTTAAAATTTAAAATCCATATTTTTTTACTATTTTAAAATCCGCTTTTGTTACGGCGGATTCTTCGACTATATCTCCGTTGCGGATAGCGTCCTTAGTCCTCTTTATTTCCGCGCTAACCGCTTTTTGAGCGTCTTTTATAGTAAAAAATATCTCCGGCGATTCAGATTTGCCTTCTCCTATCGTCCAAGTGTTTTGCCACCCGCCTGCAAGGGAATAAGTTTGAACTTCGTAATAATGTTTCATATTTAAACCTCCTATTTATTTAAGAAAGACCGATTTTTAAACCTCCCGCAAGTTTTATACTTGCGGGAGGTTAAGTTAATTAAATTAAAATATTATTAAGATGCATCCTGCGACAACGAAACGACGGGAACTTTAGAGTTTTTTAACTCTATCATCTTGTCCGCTAAAATCCATAAGGCTTTATTAAGCCTTATGCTATTATCGATGGAGTTTACCGGCCGCGTCTTTAATTTCTTAAGGGTAGCGGAGTAGCCCCGTTGTCCGCCCTTTATGAGGTTTTCTTGGACAACGTTAAATTTAGTCCACAGGTTATTTGTATCATCTTCATATCTGCGCCTTTTTAAAAGGTCTGTCCCTGTAATAGGGGCTTTTTCGTCATATTTCAAGCTCAAGGCGGCAGTTGCAAATACCTCCTGTTCCGGTTCGGACAGTTCGATTTGTTTCATTTCTGCTATCTTAGTGTTTATAATCGGAAATTCTTCAACTATGGAATAAGCGGCTTCTATTACGCCGTCTACCAAGTTGTTGCCGTTGTGTCTGACCCTTATATCGTTAGCAATATCGCCTCTGACAAGTCCGTTGAGGCACACGAGACGAAATACTCCAGACATCATCTGGTAACTGCTCGTTCCGTCGTGGCTGTTTACCATGACTATTTCGTTGATTTCATCTCCGATTTTCTTAGATTTATTATCATCAACCGGTCTGAACCTAATCATGTGTTTGGTAAATTCCGATTTTCCCTCTATTCGAGACTTAGACTGCGCTACGGAATAAGGGAGAAATCCCTCTTTTCTAAGTCCATCCAATACCGTTATCGTTGGAATAAAAGAATATTTCTCCGACCTGCTCTTATGCGGAGCAGGAGCAAAAATACTCGGAGCGACAGCAAATAACTGCTCGTTTGTGAGCGGTTCGCCGATACTGGTATAAGTCGTTTTCATTATTAGTCTCCTTTTATAAAATAAAAAGCCCTATAAGGCTTATTAATACTTTACAGGGCTTTTAGTTAAATTAAGCGGCAACCTTTGCCTTCATAATTTTCAGGGCAACATATTCGCCGGTATCGGCTTTTTTGCCTACATAAATTATATTGCCGTTGTTAATACGGCATTCCGCAAATTTGTTGCCTGTTTTCTTACTGTCTTTCCAAGCGTATTTTCCGGCATACGATTTATTCATATCGTTCGGCTTGCCCGATACTCTGTAAATATTGCCGTTTTTCATTAAATACATCTTGCCGTCAAGCATAAAACTCGCCGCCTTGTCGGGATGAATATTAACGGACGAGATTTTCGTAAATACGAATTTCTCGCTAAATCCGCGATTAGATTTAATCGCGGTTTTTTCCGTTTCCGCAACAGTAGCGGTTTTAATGGGTTTTTCAATTACGGCCTGAGGAGCAAACAGCAAGTCGTCCGCTTTAACGGATGCCTGCATTTTTTGTTTCCACAGTTTGTCTAAAGACCCCGTATTTTCGTTCTTGCTAAGGCTTTCGGCAAGCTCTCTTATAAAGGATTTTTCCTCTATATCGGATAATGCCGCTAACCCGTCTTCTTCCGGAATTTCGCCTTCGAATATCTGAGATGCGGTCATCTTATTTGCGATTAACAGCATCGCCTTTTCCTGAACCGTATAAGAGTTTACTAAAAAGTGAACTTCTACGGGTTTAGTTTGACCGATTCTCCAAGACCTGCGGCTCGCCTGCCTAAGCAGGTAAGTCGAGTATGGAGTCTGAAAAAATACGATGGTAGGATACTGATATAAATCAAGACCCGTTGCTACGAGCCTTGGATTGCTAATCAATACGTCCGTATCCGCCGTATTATCCCTTATCCATTCTTCTCTTTTAACAGGTTTAATACTTGACGGCAAGACAACCGCCGTAATGTCATAACCCGCAAGAGTGTTTTTTAATCTTTGCTGAATATCCCTTCTGTCCGTGTATTCGCAATAGACTAAAGTTTTACGCCCCTGAGCTTTGTTTTCGTTAATAATCTCGACAAGCTTTTCTTCTTTGGCGGTTAACCCGTCCAATTCAGTGCAGACGGTCACTAATTCGCCTTTTTTGTCCGTAACCTCCTCATAAACAGGATTATCAGCATAAGCGCTTAAAACGGTAAGCATTTTGGCTAAAACGCCTAACGCTCCCATCCTAATTGCTTTCTCAAATGCGTTAAACATTTCAGCGTTAATCCTGCTATACTCGGTCATATGTTTTTCATTTAATTCTACCTGAGTTACGTATTCCGTATATTCAGGCAGTCCCGCCGCAACATCCGATATTTTCATAAACGCCGTCATCGGCAGGAATTTAGTTAAAAGCTCCGGTGAGATACCGGGTTTTTCTTTTAAGACGACGTTCTGTTTTTTAGAACGGCTCATAGAGTTATCAACCCCTGTATCTGATTTACGGACCGTTTCTACTACTCCGTATTTTTTCGCAAATCCTATCGTATCTCCATAAACGGAAATATCTTTTACTGATTTTGCGTTAAACCTCCAGAGCAGGTAAAACAGCGTTGACGGTTTGCCGCCGGATAAAGTTCCCGTTAAAAGCAAAGCCTTTTTCGATACGCAAGCCGCCTGAGCCGCGGCTACGCCTCTTGCGGATTCGCCCTTTTCCTCGTGGGCTTCGTCTAATATAAAGAGGTCGAAAAATCCGCCCGGCAAATACTTTTTAAGATATTCCATAATCGGAACTCTTTGTATCTGTTTTCCGGATCCTTCGCTTTCTGTCGCCTGCCATAACGGCTCGCCGCAGATTTCGTCGTAGGCTTGTTTTTCATCGGCTATATGCTCGGCTTTTACATAACCGTCTTCGGTGGCGGTTATACCGTGCAAACGGCTTAATTTGTTTTTGCAGTAGCTTTTTGCGTTCTTATTAACGACCTGTTCGCTGCCGCATTTAGGACATTTTACTATCATCTTGCCCGTCTTTTCGTCAATAAATTTGACGTTTACGGGTCTCCAATAGTAGCCCAATTTAGCCATTTCACGGCTAACGATGTAAACCTCTACTCCTTTCGGTTTTACGCCGATAAGAGAGCGAATTTCGTCGGCATCGGCTTTATTGTTTATCACCGTTACGGATTGCAGAACCGTGTCTCCGAGAGCCTTCTTAGCCTCCCTTATCCACTTTTCTACCAAGTGCGGCGGAACCATCAACAACGCCCTTACGCCCTTACCCGTCTTTTTGTAAAGACCGTATAAAGCCATAATAGACATTAATGTTTTTCCGCATCCCATTTCAGCTCCGATAAAAACCGAATTTTCGGTTTCAAGCCTTTTTACGATAGCGTTAGCAATATCCGCCTGTTGCGGATACGGTATAAAACCGTTATTCGTTATTAGCGAATAATCGATTTTATCCTCAGGCTTGCCGTCGTATATGACTTTACATTTTTTATAAATCATATCGGATAAGGGCTTGCTAAAAGCATCGACGAAAGTTCCGATGTTTTTCGGGACATCTATGTCGGGTAAGTTATTATTACATTTTATACCCGATATAAAATCGTTAATGGCTTCGTCAACCCTTTCTTTTTCATTATTGCTTATAGTACCGAACTCCCCGATATTGCTGGCGATAGCCATTATAAGTCTTTTCTTATTTAATGTTTCATATAATTCCGAAGCCCATTCATCGGCTACGGGAATAGATGTTTTAGTTCTTAAAACCTCTATGAACTTTTTATCAGGTCTGCCATCACTCAACGAAAATAAGTCTTTAATAGACTGATTTATTATTGTAGCAACGGTTAAACCGTCGGGGGTTGTTTGCTTGTTTACCGATAACCTGTCTTCGTTGTATTTGCTGACGCTATTCAACGAATCGTTATCATGACTAAACTCGCAATCTAAAACCTTGCCCATAATAAGAGTTGCCGTTGCCGCCGTAACTACGGTCGGACGGCCTATAATTTCAAGCAGGAAAATCCTTTTATCAAAAGAATTTCCCGATTTGATATATCTGCCTATCTTAATTTGCGGATAGGTTATACATTTAATAAAATCCATAATCTCTCCTTTTAATTTATTTGATAAACCTGTTTAGTTTTTAAATCCAGAACCGATAATTTGGCTCTGAATTTATTTATCTCTTTGTTTACCGTCTGAGTCTTCGTCTTGCCGTTTTTATCCTGTTTTTCTTCGGTTTCTTCGTAAGATTCTATAAACCTTTCGACCTGACCGTTGATAACAAGATTAGTACCTTCTATGCGGCCATTTAAATGACCGGTAGGCAATAAAAGCGGCAAATGCGAATTGCGGAGCGGTAATAATGTTTCTATAACGTCTTTTGCCCTTACAGGCTCAAGAGATATATGAATCTGTTTATCGTTTAACCTGACGGCACTTTCAAGCATTTCTTTGGTAATAGATACCGATTTAAAAAACCTTATCGGTTTAGGCGCCACGGCAAGCGAAAAGTCATCGTGTTTTAAATTTGGCCTTAAAAACTCCGATAAATCCATAACAATTTTAAAGATTTTATTGTAATCTCTATTATAATTATAGATTTCATCTTCTAACTCATTATCGCTATTAAATAGCCTTGTTATCGTGATAGAAGACAATGTTTTTGCCTTTCTTAACAATAAGACCCATTGTTTATAGGTCTTGTCTTCCGTCATATCAAAAAAATTAATGACGGCGTAATTCTTAAAAATTACCGTTAATAATTCTTTGATTCTTCCGTAGGTTTCAAACAAGGATTCGTTTATTATTAAAACCATAATCCCGTCCTCAACAAGCGGAGACGCATATCTTTCGATAAACGTCAGTTCTAACCGTTTGTCTCCGTATCCGCGCTCCCAGTCGTAAGGGGGATTGTTAAAAATAAAATTAAACGCCTGCGCCGTTATTCTGGCGTCGGTCAGGGCATCCGTTTCGATAAGGCAATTTTCATTGCAGGTTATCTCCGCCGTCTGCTTTGACCTTTCGGCATCAAGTTCAATGCCGTAAACTTCGGCGTTATATTTTTCCTTTAATATTCTTAACGCCCTGCCGTCTCCGGCGCAAGGGTCTAATGCCCTTATAGGCGTTTTAAATTCAATTTGGTTTAAAACTCTTTCTATCGTTTTTTCAGGAGTAGGATAATACTCCATCTTTTCCTGAGCGGCTAAGCGCGCCATATTAGTCTCCTTATTAATAAAAAAAGCCATAATCCGAAATGGATATATAGCTTTTTAAGTTAAAATTAAAATATTTTTTTTAGCTTATCGTCAGCCTTCCGAACTCTTTCGGCGTAGAATACATTTCCGCCAATTCTGGTTCGTTAGCTTTTAGAGCTCTAACGTCAAGGCTCATCATAGACGATACGGTATAACTCGCTTTAATGCCGTCGAAAACGGCTTTGAATGGACCGTAAGAAGCGATAACCTCTTTTAAGGTATCTATCTCCTTGTCAAACTGTTTTTTCTTGATATTAGTAACCGAATATTTCTTGATTAACTCTTTCAAGTCATCGGGAATTTCTCCTTTGTCGGCATATGCCGGGCAGTCTGCCTGGAATGCGCAGTATCCGCAAAGAACGGACTGTTTAGTCGGAATAATATTCAAATCCAAATCTCTTTGTTCCAGTAAATCAAGCAGATATTCCGCTCTTTCGATTAGGTTTTGAAATACGGATTCGTCGTATTCCACTTTAAATTCCGCTATCTTTCCCGACTTTAGGTCAAGGCATAAAACATAACCGTTAACCCGACTATCCGGATTTTCGAGCATCAGAAGTCCTTGCTGGAAGATGCATTGCTCTACCCAGCTATCGTAAGGCTCTGAAACTATCGTGGCCGTCTTGTTTTCGATAACAGTTTTTACGCCGTGATCTTCCAAAACGAAATCTATATGGGCTTTGATGCTTCGATTGTTCGGATAACATACTTCCACTTGGGCAGATACCTTTTTATACCTATCCGCTCCGCAGTATTGGATTAAGGACTCATGCACGATATTTTCGGCAAGATGTCCTCTTTCGAATATTATTTGTTGCTCAATAGTTATCGGCTGGGGAAATAATTTGCCCATTATAGTTTTGCGCGGGCATTGTCCTACGTCGGACGCCCCGATATACTCGGAACGGTTTCCTAAGTCGGCAAAGCCCTTTTCGCTCGCTATTTGAGGTAAACAATCCTCTATTATTTTCTTAATCATCTTAAACCTCCTATTGTTTGCTCTAACTTAATCATTTTTGACATTGATTTTATTCTAGAACCCATTTCTAATACTTTGGCTTCCGTTTCTTTCCAGTTATAAAGATACTGATTGAAAAGTTCGACGTTGTTGTGTCTTAAATATTGCATCATACCAAACAACGTTTCAATATTAGATTCAACTTGATACGATACAAAATCGATGTCTTCTTCTTTTATCTGCCTTAAGTTGTACACGGGTGCCGTTAAATTGTTTATCATGATATTTCTCCTTATTTTTTGTTTTGGTTGTTTTATTTATTTTTTATTATTAATCCCGCCGTTAAAGGCAACGTCAGCGGGCTCGTAAAAATAAGAATAACTTCGATAAACGAAATAAACGTATTCATAACTGCCTCCGTTATAAAAAACCCGCCTTTTCGGAAATAATAATTCCGAATCGGCGGGTTGATTAATTAAATAATTAAATGTTTTTTAAGCGGCTACGGCTTGGGTTTTCTGTTTAAACCAAGTCTTCGTCTGTCCTTCCCAGTGAAATCCTAACGCTCTTAAATCATTAGATAACGAAAAAGTTTTGCCGGCTACCGTAACGATATTATCGTCTTCGGTAACGGTTACTCCTTCCGCATTTCCGATTTCTTCAAGAGTTTTAGATTTAACCGGTTGGGCAGGCTTCGTCTCGGCAGGTTTAGCCGATGTTGCGGGCTTTGCCTGTTGAGTTGGTTTTGCCGATGCCGTTTGCGCTGCGGGACGGGAAACGCTTTGAGCGTCGTCGTCCTCGCTGGCGATGCCTAAGGCGGCCGTCAAGGCATACCTTTTGGCATAAGTAACCGTAGCTCCGACTTTCTGAGGGTCGGTATCTGCTATTATTAGAGGATAAGACGTCTCAATCTTTTCTCCGTTTCCGGCAAACAAAGTTGTAGTAATTTTAGAAAAACTTACTACTTTTTGCTCCGTTTTAACCGTGCCGTTTTTATCGGTAGTCGTCGTATTAACGATTTCTTTTTCCCCTATCGGGTCTACCGACTGAAAAAATCCTATATTATTATTTGACAATGCGTCTTTTACGGAATTAATAACTTCCGCCAAAGGAGCATAAGTCGATTTAAAAAACGGATTTTTTGCCGTTTCGATTAACGGCTTAAACTCCTTTCTTGCATTAATTAAAGATTCGTAAATAGAAACATTTTTTTCTGACATGATAATCTCCTTATTTTTTAATTTTGTTTTTAAATAAAAAAAGCAGGCGATATAGATAAACCCGTTAGGGTTAAATATATGCCTGCTTAAAAGTTTACGGTTAAATTACATTAAAACGGAATTTCGGAATCTGGATCCTCTGCAGTATAATTTTCTGGAGCCGATTCAGTTTTATTTCCGCTTGTTGCGGATCTGTCGGTAAATTTTACCTCTCTTACAAGAATTTTAGTTGCGTATTTTTTTACGCCTTCTTTATCCTCGTAGTTCTCAAGGCTTAATTCGC
>JAJZBN010000056.1 GCA_021798875.1 bacterium
ATGTTGAAACAAAGGTTTTAAACCAGGCGGTTAAAAGAAATATTGCGCGCTTTCCTGAAGACTTTATGTTTCAGTTAAATAAAGAGGAAGCTTTGGAACTTTCAAGGTCACAATTTGTGACCTTGAAGAGAGGGCAAAATATCAAGTATTTGCCGCATGTTTTTACCGAAAACGGCGTGGCTATGCTTTCCAGCGTTCTTAACAGCGAAAGGGCGATACAGGTCAATATACAAATAATGAGAACCTTTACGAAAATCAGGGAAATGCTATCCTCCCATAAAGACCTGAGGCATAAAATAGAAGAAATGGAAAAGAAATACGATTCTCAATTTAAAATTGTTTTTAACGCCATAAAAGAATTAATGACCCCGCCGGAAAAACAAGTCCGAAAAATAGGGTTTAAAATAGAAAAATAAGAATTTTAAAGAATTTAAAAAATCGGGTAGTTTATGTCTCAACTAAACTTAGCAAATAAGTGTCAAAGAAATCAGAACTTCTTATAAGCAATGTTATTTATTTCATAAATTAAATTTAAATCATTTAAAATTATATTTCTTATGTCTTGAGCCGGATTATTCGATAAAGTATTTTGGAGAGCCTTTATAAACATGCCATTAATGATAAATTGATTATCCTGAATAAATAAAGATCTTTTTACGGAATTCTCACGTTCTTTCGTTATTCGCCAAAAACTTATAACTGCCGTAATAAGACTTATTCCGGCAGCAATTAAAGAAATTATATTAATAAGCATAAGCTTTATTTTTTAGCGGCTAAAGAGATTAGGGCAAAGCCTATTAAACCTATTATTGCCAGACCTATCAATTTGTTTCCCGTATTAGGATAACCGCAAGCATCAAGAGTTGCGCCCACCAAGATTTCAATAACGTCGGTATCGGGATTACTTACAGACTGAATTATGGAAAAAATAGACTCTTTTTCTTTACCCCTCGCATAAGTTCTTAAATAAGAACATATTTCAGTTTTAAATCTTGCATCGTTTTTAAATTCTTCAGTTAGCCCATCTCTTCCTTTGGATTTTATATAAGGTCTATAATCCAACATCTTGCCAGGATCTTTTGAACCCCACTCTATAAACTTATTGTAAAAATAATTGCTATTTGCATTTATATTGTTTATGGCGCCTGTATTTATAGCATTCATGTTTATAGCATCTGAGAACATTATATGATTTACCTATTTTATTTTATACATATGTAATTTTATCATATTTTTCACAAATAAATAACCAAATTTTATTGAAATTTACATAATAATACTGCTTTGCAGTATTCCATAATTTTTTATTTTTTTATTCCGAATAATTGTTCGACTAAAATATTATTTATTTTTTTCAAATTTTCAATCTCTTTTTCTTCGCCTTCGGCTTTGAGTTGGTGGCATGTTTTGGAAATTTCAGAGAGTTTTTGATGAAGCTGATTTTTAATATCAAATTTTGGAATAGCCACATGCTCCATTATCGACGGCGTGCCAAAGCCGCGTCCGGCGGCAGAAAACGATTTAATGAAATCACGAACCGGTTTCGAATTTATAATAGCACAAAGATAATGAGCTTCGGATTCAGTTCCGGCTACAAAAAATGATGTCGTATGAAGAGGGGTTGCAATTTTATAACCAATTTTTGTTTTTATACTCGACAAGACAGAGGCATAAATATCATTAGACATTGCTTTCCAAACCACTTTAAATAGAGCAAAAGTCTCTTCCGAGATATTAAACTGACTGTAAAATGGGGCATTAACTTGTTCGTGGTATTTTTTATATAAAGGACGATTTAAAAGAATTTCTTTAAAATTAAGTAAATAACTAAATGTACGTGGGTAATTTATTTTTATAAAATCTTCATCATATCCGCGTCGAGTTTCCGGATTTTGAACAACTAACATAAAGACTCGTTGGTTTACTCCCCATCTATCTATATCCGAACCACGTATGGCCGGATAAACTAAATTTTGTTCTATTGTTTTTTCGACTTGCTGAATTTTAATTTTCCCCTCCTCGGTTAGATTTCGGATAATTAAATTTCCATCGGATAACAACTGCTTTACTTCAAGCCAGAAAACTCCGTAAGGATTGGGATTGGCTCCTAAAAGAGCCTTATAAAAGTTTTTTCCCTCAATGGTAGTAAAAACTTCTGACTCGGCTAATTGAGTCTGCCAAGCTCCAACGTTTGAGCCAATTGGTTTGGCACTATATTTTTTCCTTTGTAAAAGCGGTAAAACTTCTTCCAATGATTTATCCACGGCAATTTTACCGACACCTTTTCTCTTTGTCCAAACAAAATATGGCAACGGGTACTCTGTTTTTTCACCTTTCTTTAGAATAATGGCAGCGGTTTTATTAGCCGCTCCTTCAAATGGCTGGATAGAAGCTAAATCGTGGGCTTTAATTATTTTAAGATAATTTTTATCCCCCAGTTGAAATCTCCTAAATCCCTCTCCTGCCCCTTTGGACTTGAAAACTTCTTGCGTTATTAAAAAACCTAACTTTCCTTCATTTAGAAGATAATAATCGGATGAGGTATAAACAAACAGCATTGAAAAATCTTTTTTGCCTCCGCCGAGACGGGCTTGAAAACCTTTTAAAGAGAATAATCCGTAATCTTTCCATAATTGAAGCGTAGCATTTCGATATTCCTGTGAAAGATAATCCCACCTTATCCAAGGTGGATTCCCGACAACAAAGTCAAATTTTCCGGCAACTATTGGCGCAAATGCGTTTTTTAAAAATCTTATCCAAATACCATTCTTATTCTGTTTTTCCAGTTCTAAAATTTGACTATAAAAATCTTCTATAGCCCGTTCGCTATAAGTAGAAACAAGTCCTACTCTTTTTAATCTTTTTAAAGCTTCATCAGCCGAAAACCGATTTTTTACCATTTCTTCGATAAGAGGAGCAGCATTTGTTAACAAAAATCCGCTATTTCGCACCCACTCGGCAGGAACTTGGAATTTACCGACAGAGGTTGAAACTTCCGAATATTCTCCAAAAAGATTACCGGTTATTCTGGTTGGCGTTAAAACTGAATCCGTAAGATAAATCGGGATTTCAACCGTTGGAAGTTCATTCACTAAATCGCCCAGAGCAAAAAGATAATTGGTTCGGGCGGCAATAACGGCCAAAGGGTTTAAATCAAACCCCCAGATATTAGCAACAATTCTTTTTACTACTTCAAGCGGAGGCCATTTTTCTTTCTGCCCATGTTTCTTAGCTCTTTGAATAGCTAATACAAGAAAAGTCCCGGAGCCGCAAGCGGGATCTAAAAATCTCTTAAGCGTATTGCCGTTATAACCAACCTCGTTTAATAATAATTCTGCCAGCCAATCCGGTGTGTAATATTCGCCTAATCGATGGCGTACTTCCTGTGGAACTAAATATTGATAAAGTTTTTTAAGCAGATCTCGGGTAGAAGCCGGGGATAGCGTGCTGGTTGCTGGTTCAAATTCTGAAAGACATCGGGCAATCTCCCTTATTGCTTCTTTTAATTCGGGAGAGTCAAAAGCATCGAGATACCAGCGGAAAAAATCGCCTTCCAAAAAATTAGTAATTCCTTTTCTGGCGTAAATTCCACCGTTTTCTATATCATCAAGTTGCCTTTTAAGTTCGTCATCAGAAATATGGGTAAGATGGGAAGTAAAAGATGAGCTTAAAGATGTTTCGCGCAGGGTTAAAAGTTCTGCGGCAATGAGTTTCATTAGAAAAGCAAAGTAAGTGTGGATGGAAAATAAAAGCTCCTGAAAATCCGTTGCTACCTTAACTTTATAAAGTTTTGAAAGCGTTCCAAATTGATTTTCTTGCTTGCTACCCGTAAATTGCTCACCATATACAATTCCAAATAATCTTTTCCATTCATTAAAAAATGTTCGAATATGAGTTTGGTCGCCCCAATATGCTAAAGCATTGGCAAGTGCAGAAACCATTTTTGGCGCAAGTTCGCTTTGGGGTCCAAATTTTTGGGACAAGTTTTCGGCGTTAAGTGGAAGTCGGGACAGTGCCCGTAGATGAATTAAAAAAGTCCTGGCACTTTCATGGTTGAAATCATAAAGACCGCGCATAAGAAATTTCGTTTTATCAATATTTTTACCGTTTTTATTCTGGTATTGTACAAAGAAAATAGATTTGCCGTCAAAACCCACCCCTATTTGTTGGGTTAATTTTGTTTCTTTGATTTCATCGGTCAGATAATTTATTAGCTGTTCATAGGCGTGTTCGATATTTTTTTCTGAATGAAGCGACCTCGGAGGTTCATACTCAATTATCACTTGTCCATGCACCGCATCGGAGCGACCGCTATAAACGGACTTCTCATACTTTGGGGTTGATTTAAGATTTAACTCAGCCTTTATCGGTTCCAAAAGCTTTTCAAAACCAATTCTTAAATCTTCTTCGGTTTTAGCCTCGCGGAGTATTTTATCTGTCTCTAAAACAAGCCTGTCTGCTAATTTGGGAAGTGATTTTTCTAATTTATTAACGTTTTTATTCATTAAGATTACCCGTTTCTTTTGAGGCCGATTTTTTTATTTATAAAATCAACTTGCCGCTTTATTATAACAAGGCTTCTATAGTGTTATTTTTTTATAGGATTTAAGTTTCTCAAATAATTCATTTTTAGCTTTTTCGACGATTTTAAAGCTGTTCTTTAATCTTATTGTGTTTTCCCTTAAGGATCGCATATATGTTAATAATTCTATTCTGTCAAAATTGTTTAGTATTCTACTATATTGCTCCAAGAAATAGATATATTTTCTTCTATAATCATTATTAATATCGAATAAATCCAAAAATCCCTTCATTTTATTGTAGGTATTTATTATTAATTTCATTAGTTCACTATCTTCGATTTTTCCTATTAAATCTGCATTATTATTATAAATTAAAAAATATTCCTCCCTTCTAATATAAAAAAGTTCTATAAAAACATTTTGAGGTAAAATGTTTTGTATTAATTTGTTTAACTCATCATTATTGGGATCTTTTAACAACCTGTGAATCTCATTAGTAAAATATTTATCATCTTTATTAATGGAATTTAATTTCATTATTGCAGATTTAACCATGTCTAATTCCCAAAAAGATTCAACCTCATGATAGACTCCATTTAAAAACGAATCTATTAATTCTTTCCTTCGTTTTTCTTCTTTTTTAGAATCATAACGGAACGACAAAAAAGCGCCTATTAGAACAAATACACCACCTACTATTGCGCCAATTAATGCACTCCAAAAGCTATTCCAAAAATTACTTAATTGATCCATTTTAGAAATTTATTTACTATTATGCTTTTTGCTGTCTCAACGACTATAATTTTATCTATTTAAACATATACCCAAATATACTAGATAACTTCCTTATTGCCAGGTATCAGCAATAAATAACTGTTGCCTTGCCTATTACCAAATTGTTTACCTGCAATAAATTTTATATCTTTTTAACACAAAAAGCGAGTTGAATTAAAATAAGCTCCTCTAATCGCCAATTTTCCGATTTTAGTTCCTCTTAAATTTGGGTTAGATATAATCCATTTTTAAAACCCAGCTTTTGTTCTGTTTGACAAAACATATATAAAAGTTTTAAAATAAACTTAATCCAAACACTGAAAGACACGGTCGTCTCGCCTGGATGCAAAAAGGCAGATAAACCGGAGGTGAGCCCGATGGGGGCTTGCCTTGTTTAGCCCCATTCCTTTCTAATTATTCCCGCAATTATCAAAAAATCATGCGAACTTGTGAAATATTCCCTACAACCTCATATGAACACTAATCTAATTGTAAAAACCCTTCGTGAAATATTTGCGAATATTTTATTTATTTATCTCGCAATGCCACTATTATAATGCTTTATTAATAAATACCTTTGCGAAAAATTAAGATTGAATAATTAAAAGTTAAAAATATTTAGGCAGCCAAGAAAAAAAGGCCTTTTTCTTTTTGGCTGCCTTTTTTAAATAATTAACAATAATTAGCAATATTTCACGACTGTCTGCGAATTACCCGATGGTCTTTAAGTATAGGTATTTATTATATTATAATAATATATTATTAAATAATTCACAAGTTCACAAAATTATATAAGCCGCTGGTTAATCGCCTATGATTTTGTAATAAACGGCGGACTTTGTTTTCGTTTTTTCTATTCTCACAGCAACGGATCTTCTTTCAATCAAGGTTTCTATAAAATTGTTGAAGTCTTTTTTAAGCATATGCGTATAACGAAGGAGTTTGCTTCTTTCGATAGTCCCGCCGTTGTCTGCGATAATGTTTAATATTTTATTCAGCGTTTCCTGGTTTTTATCTTTTATTAATTTGTCGTAAACGGAATAAAGATATTTTTCAAGAATTAATTTTAATTGTATAGCGTATTCCATATCTTCTTTTCCGATAACTTTATCTTTTCGCATAACGCAGTAAATCATTGCAATTTTTATGACAAGCGTAAAAAGCCTCGTATGAAAACTGCCGTATATTTCGGACTGCCTTTTTTTAGACTCGTTTTCACTATAATAAAACTCTTCGTAAATTTGCTTCGCTTCCTCCGATAATTTTATTTCTCCTTTAATGCTTAAAAGTTCTTTTAGCTCCTCGACTAAACTATTAGGCGGATTATTGCTTATAGGAAGAGCGATTTCTTTTTTATCCTGCTGGGCATAAAATATCGTAAACCTCTGCATAAACCCACTCTGGCGGTCTGCCTCTTTTACGTTTTCAGAAATCCAGGCGATGGTAGAAGCGCTCAAGATATTAATAGCCGGTTCGTCTATCCTATAAAGCTGTCCCGTTCCATTTGGACCTTTAATTAATTTCTTTTGCGAAAATCCGTCGTAAACGTCAGTCAAAAATTCTTTAAATCCCTTGTTGTAGCTTTTCTCAAGCGATTTAAGCCATCCGCCGAACTCTCCGTGAAAGAATGTCCCGTAAGGCCTACCCTGAGCAACCATGTAAAACGCTTCGGGCGTTACATCGGAAGGATAAATCAAAGAGCCGTCTTCCGTATCGAAATTTTCAAGTATTTGTTTTAATACTCTTAAGACCGTGCTTTTCCTTCCGCCGGATTTCATAATCATCAGGATATACATATTGGCGTACAGTTTGCCCCCAGTCCATTTCATAAAAACATTTTTTTGCAAAATAGCAGAAATTGCGGTTAATCCAGCAGCGAACGCAAAAATATCGGGAGCGTCTGTTATCTTATTGCAGTATTCAATGAAATGATATAAAAATGACCCATGCGGAATTAAGCCGTATATGCTTGGAGTATCAAGAAGCCTTGCACATTCCATTCTTTCAGGTAGATTTTTACCGCAGTATTTTCCAAAAAACAGTTCGCAATCCGATTCTTTCATAAGAACAGGACAGAAAACCTTTTTCATTTCTTCCGGTTTAAATGTTATGGGCGCTATAGCTGGCATAGGGCAACTCCTATTTTTTCTTTTAAAATTAAAGCTTCGTTTAAGTCTTTAGCTTTAAAGGTTAGTTTATTTATATGAACGCTTTTAATATGCCTGATAATTCTATTTTGCGCTTCTTTGCCGCCTTCATCGTTATCAAGTGCGAGGATTATATTTTTGTAATTTGATAAGATTTCTAAAACAAGTCCGTTAAGATTTTTTACGGAATTTAAAATTATTAAATCGTATAATCTGTCTTTCATCTTTTCTGCAACGGTTAAACCGTCGAACATTCCTTCGACTACAAAAATTAGCTGTTTTTGGGGGTCTTTGGAGAATAAAGAATATGCGCTTTTCCCGATATTCATTTTTATTTTTTCGTTTCTTAATGCGTATCCGCCGGCAGAATTTTTTATGCCTATAGCAGAATTTAGATAAGTCTTATTATTTTTAATAACGGAATAATTTATCTGTTTGAGCCAGTCCGGTATAAAATATACGGCTCTTGAGTGGAGATAATTAATTAATTCAAAGTTTTTTATTTCGGTTATAGCTGTTATTTCAACGGAAGCGGGCTTAAATTCTTTTTCTTTTTGGCCGCCAAAAGAAAAGTTTTTCTTATAGGAGTCGTTATTTATTTCCGCATTTTCTATATTATTTAAAAAATTAATTGCATCAATATAGTTTAAACTCAAAGCAG
>JAJZBN010000015.1 GCA_021798875.1 bacterium
TATTAAAAATATTAATTTAATAAAAATAAAGTTGCAAAAATATAATTTTTTATTTTATTAATGATTTTAATAACTTACATAAAATATTTTACTTGACAAATAACACAGTTGCTGACACCTTTTTTTTTCTTGCATTATATTTTTACGTTATATAAAATATAAAAATATCTATGGAAAAAAAATATTCCAAGCTGATTGCCGAATTAAGAAGCGTATGCAATATAGCGTTCGACAAAAATTTAGTGGATACGCACAGCGGCAATATAAGCGTCGGAACCGAAGATGGGATACTTATTACTAAAACCGGCAGAAGCCTTATAAATCTTGAACCCGACGATTTTACGCTATCGGAAGATTGCGCATCGTCGGAATTGGAAGTCCACAGATTTATACTGAACGGTTTTCCGAAGTCGTCGGTCTTTCATTGTCATCCGCTTAATGCCATAGCCCTTTCTTTACGCGCGGATAAAAGCGCGGACGGCTCGGCGAAAGACGGCTCCATAAAAAAACTTTTTTCTATATACCCCGATATACAAATAATTAAACCGTTAGATTTTGAATCTGCTTATTTCTTTCCCGAAATATACGTTTTTCCTCTAAAATTCATAAACGACGTAAAAAGCGGAAAATTATCGGATTTTAATATTAAAGCAGATGACATATTTAAAGAAAACGGCGTGTTTATGGTAAAATCCCACGGTTCTTTTTCGTGGGGACGGACTCCGGCGGAAGCGCTCAGATGGGCAATGACGCTTGAAGCGTCGTCGAAAATTATTTTAAAATTAAGCTGAAACCAACTCCTTGAATTACCGCCTTAACGCCCTGCCGAACTGTCTCATTCTGTCTAAAGCCGAACCGGTTTCTTCCCTTATCTCCCTGCCGACGAGAGATAAAAAAACGTCGGAAAGGGTAGGAATTTCTCCGTGTTTAGACTCCGCTAATTTTTTTAAGGCTTGAGGGCTGTCTATCGCTACTATTTTTCCATGGTCGATAATAGCTATTTTATCGCAATTTTCGGCCTCTTCTATGTAATGTGTAGTTAAAAATACCGTGGTTTTCTCTTTTATTCTTAACTTATCGATAAAATCCCACATATTTATTCTTGTTTGAATATCTAATCCTACCGTGGGTTCGTCAAGAAAAAGAACGGAAGGAGAATGAAGAAGTCCGCGTCCCACTTCAAGTCTTCTTTTCATTCCTCCCGAAAGACGTTTTACGGGTTTGTCCCTGTATTCGTATAAATCGATAAAATTTAATATATAGTCTATTCTTTCTTTAGCCGCTTTTTTTTCCATTCCGTATAATTTTGCATGGAAACTCAAATTTTCATATGCGCTTAGGTCGTTATCGAGCGTCGGATCCTGAAACACCAGACCTATTGATTTCCTTACGTTTTTTTTATCCTTCGCCGTATCGTAACCGTTTATATATGCATTTCCGCTCGTAGGCAGTATAAGCGTGCATAAAATCTTTATGGTCGTAGTCTTGCCTGCTCCGTTAGGACCCAGAAAAGCAAAAAAATCTCCCTTGTTTACCGTAAACGATATATCGTTTACCGCGGTAATATCTTTATATTTTTTTACCAAGTTTTCTACTTTAACAGCGGCAGTTTCTCCGTTTTCCTGCATTTTTCATCCTTTTTTAAAGATGCGCCGGTTATTGCGCAATACATCGTAATATTATATAATACTATGGTACCAGAATTCAATTCTGTCCCCATAATATTTGGGGTACTGGTACCATTACAAATTTAATGCAAAAGAACAAGGATTAAAAAATATGAAAGAATCGGTAGTGCTTCTTGGTCACGGCTCAAGAAGAAGCGACGCAAACGATATTTTAAGAAATATGACGGATATAATAAAGTCTAAAGTGCCGTTCGAGGATATTAAAATCGAATGCGCATATTTAGAATTTGCGGAACCCAACATAAACGATATGCTGGAAAAATTGGCAGAAGAAAACTTTCATTCCATATACGTAATTCCCTATTTCCTTTATTCCGGAAACCACGTTTCAAGGGATATTCCTGAAATATTAAGAAAATACGGCGAAAAATACCCCGAAATAAATTTTAAACTCGGCGATTATCTTGGAGTGGACGAAAGAATAGCCGACCTCGTCGCAGAAAAAATTGCCGCCGTTAAGCCCCTATAAATCAATCCCGTTTGCATATATAGCAGGCGAAGACGCAGTATCCGCCTTATTTTATGAAAAATTATAAATTTAAAAATTTCGCACGGCAAAATAGTTCATGCAAAGATACCTCCGAATTATACGATATTTATTTAAAATCGGAACGAAACAGGCTTGAAAATTTAAACAGGGGAAACGCCTATTTAAAAGCAGTAATGGTTTTCCCGAACTATTACGGCGTAGCAATGTCCAATCTCGGTTTTTTAAGGGCGTACGAACTGATAAACCGTTCCGGCTTTATGTCCTGCGACAGAGCTTTTATGCAGGACGATTTATCTAAGGGCATAATATCTTTAGAAACAAGGCGGAGGCTCAAAGATTACGATTTTATATTTTTTTCTTTAAGCTACGAAAACGATTTCGTAAATATACTTTCCATCTTATCGGCGGAAAAAATACCTTTTTTGTCTAAAGACAGAAACGGCAGTTTTCCGCTTATTATGGCCGGCGGAGTTATCGCGTTTTTAAATCCCGAACCGGTCGCTCCGCTTTTCGATCTTATGTTTGTAGGCGAAGCGGAGGCAATCTTTCCGGATTTTTTTGAAAAAATTAAATCTCAAAATAAACCGGACAAATATGAAATTATAAATTCGTCTGCAAGAATTAAAGGAATATACGTTCCGTCGGCATACGATTTTATTTTCGATTCAAAAAACCCTTATATTTTAAACGAAATTAAAATAGCGGAGGGTTTTCCCGAAAGAGTCGCAAGGCGCTGGACGGACGAAAATTTTTCGTTTTCTTCGTCGGTTATTACTACGGAATTTTCTGAATTAAGCAATATAAATATGATAGAAATAGAAAGGGGGTGCAAAAGAGGATGCAGATTTTGCAGTGCAGGCTTTATTTACCTGCCTTTGAGAGAATCTAAAATAGATTCCGTCAACGATGCCGTATCAGCTACAGGCGAAAACGAAAAAGCAGGATTTGTAGGATTCGGGACTATGGACGGTAAAAATATAGGCAAAATTATGCGCTTTTCTTTAGATTCCGGCAGAAATTTTTCATTGTCGTCCGTCAGATTCGACTGTTTAGACGAAAACAATCTGGATATGATTAAAGAGTCCGGCATAAAAACGGTAACACTTGGAATAGAAACAGGTTCCGAACGCCTGAAAAAAATGTTAAATAAAGTTCTGAGCAACGAAAATATAATAACATCCGTCGGCGATATAGTTAAAAGAGGGATAACAGGAATAAAACTATATTTTATGTTTGGACTGCCGTACGAAAACAAAGAAGATCTGGACGATACGATAAAATTAGTCAAAGAAATTCTTAAAGAATTTGTATCTGCTTCCAAGGCAAACAAAAGAATAGGCAAACTAACCGCTTCGTTCAGCGCTTTCGTGCCTAAAGCATGGACGCCTCTTCAGTGGGAAAATTTTGAAGATTTAAAAATTTTGAGAAAAAAAGCTGCTTACATTACGAACGGTCTCAAAGGCATGCCTAATATCGTAGTGAATATAAACTCTTTAAACGCCGCATTCATTGAGGCTTTTTTTGCGAGAGGTTCAAGACTTTCTGCCGATATTTCGATATATTCTTTTCTTAACAAAACAAGCATTAAAAAAGCTGCTGAAGATAAAGGATACCGAATGGACGGATTTATCAGGAAAATGGGCACGGACGAACTTCTTCCCTGGGATATTATAGACCAGGGCGTTACTAAAAAATACCTGCTGGAAGAATATAAAAGAGCGCTTAACCTTAAAACTACGCCTCAGTGTTTTGAAGGCTGCAAGAGATGCGGGGTCTGCGCTTGATAATTGCCTAAAAAAGTTTTTTCCTTTTCAAGTAGTTCTTCGTATTCCGTCATTATTTTTTTTGCATGCCCCGTTAAAACCGAACCACCGCCTGATTTTCCGCCTATTTTTTTATCTACGAGTTTGAAGCCGAATCTCTTTTCCATGAGGTTTATGAAACTCCATGCTTTTTTATACGAATATCCCAGTTCTTTTGCGGCGGAAGAAATAGAACCGTAAGTTTCTATTTTTTTTAAAAGCAAAAATCTGCCCATTCCAAAAACAGGTTCGCCGTTTTTTTCAAGCCAGATTTTTGCTTTGATATCGTAATCCGCAAAACCGTCCGCTTTATCGCCTTTAGAGTTTGACATAAAAAATATATGGTTTTTTATTAAATTAATCCGCCTGCTTTCTCATAAAAGTAGGAATGTCCCACTGATCGTCCTCATAATTGACTTCTTCTTCCATATCGGAAAATCTTTCGATATATGAGGGCGTTTCTTTTATATTTACGACGGTATCGGAAACAGGTTTAACCGGCTGTATGTTATCTCCCTCGGAAAACGGCGGTTTAACCGGCTGATTTAGCGTCTGCGCCTGCTGCGAACCGGCTCCTCCCTGAACGGACACTAAAGAAACCGGTTTGGCTTCGCCGCCTAAACCTGTAGCTATAACGGTTATCATCATCCTGTCTTCAAGTTCGTCGTCTATAACCGCTCCGAATATTATATTGGCGTCGGGATGAGCTTCGGACTTAATCTTTTCGGCAGCTTCGCTTACTTCGGCGATACCCATGTCTTTTCCACCTGCGATATTTATAAGGAGTCCCCTTGCTCCTTCTATTTTAATATCTTCTAAAAGAGGGCTGGAAACGGCTTTCTGCGCGGCTTCCAATGCTCTGTTTTCGCCTTGCGCTATGCCTGTTCCCATAAGAGCCATACCCATTTCCGACATAATAGTTTTGACGTCAGCAAAATCGACGTTTATAAGACCGTGAACGTTTATTAAATCGGATATGCCTTTAACCGCCTGCAGAAGAACCTCGTCGACTTTTTTAAAAGCGTCTATCATGGAAGTATTTTTACCGGCGACGGCAAGAAGCCTTTGATTAGGTATGGTAATTACGGTATCGACCGTGTTTTTTAATTCCCTCAAACCTTCTTCAGCCTGTTTCATCCTTCTGTTGCCTTCAAAAATAAAAGGTTTGGTAACGACGGCGACGGTCAGCGCTCCTACTTCTTTGGCTACTTCGGCGATTATCGGCGCTGCGCCCGTTCCCGTGCCTCCTCCGAGTCCCGCCGTAACAAAAACCATGTCGGAGCCTTCGAGAAGTTCTTTAATCTTTTCCCTGTCTTCCATAGCTGATTTTCTACCTACTTCGGGATTAGCTCCAGCACCGAGCCCTCTTGTTACCTGTTCTCCAAGCTGAATTTTAATATTGGATAAATTTGCTTTAAGCGCCTGAGCGTCGGTATTGGCGACTATGAACTCGGCTCCGGAAAGCCCAGCCGCAATCATTGTGTTAACCGCATTTCCGCCGCCTCCGCCTACCCCTACAACTTTTATTTTTGCCGCCAATTCGTTGTTCTCGATAAATTCTAACATGATATCCTCCATCGCTATTTATAGTATATATATCGTAAAAAAAATCAATAAAGTTTAAAAGAAATAATCAAGTAAATCTGAAAACCATTTTTTAATTTCGTCTATAAAACTATCCCCTTTTTTATAAGAAAAAGATTTCTTGTTCTGTCTGCCGTTTTTATAAGCATATTTCACGAGACCTACGGCAGTGGAATACATCGGAGAGCTGACGGCGTCGGTCAAACCGCCGACGTTCAAAGGATAGCCTATTCTTACGGGAGCGTTAAAAATTTCTTCGGCAAGTTCCGCCGAACCGTCTATTAACGCCGCGCCTCCGGTAATCACGTAACCGGAAAGAATTTTGCTTTCCAGACCGTTCTTCTCGATATTTTTTCTTATCCACGTAAAAATTTCCGCCATTCTCTGTTCGATAATGTTGCCAAGCAGCTGCCGCGATATAGGTCTCGGCGGTCTGCCGCCGAATCCGGGAATTTCTATTATTTCGTCTTTTCCGGCAAGAGATTCTTTTGCTATTCCGTATCTTATCTTTATTTTTTCCGCTTCCTGAGGTATAGTCGTAGTTCCCTTAGATACGTCGCTCGTAACGCTCTGCCCTCCTTTAGGGATGACGAAAGTATGTATGATGTTTCCGCCGTTAAAAATTGCAATGTCGGTCGTTCCTCCGCCTATATCGATAAGCGCCACTCCGAGCTCTTTTTCGTCTTCGGTAAGCACTGCTTCGCTTGAGGCTATCTGTTCCAATACTATTTCAGAAACATCTATACCGGCTTTATTAACGCATTTAACGATATTTTGCGCTGCTATGCTTGAAGCGGTAACTATATGGACGGTAGCTTCCAGCCTAAGCCCGCTCATACCTACCGGATTTTTAACATCGTCCTGGTCGTCCACCGAAAAACCCTGCGGAATTACGTGTATAACCTCATGGTCGATAGGTATGGATATCGTTTTCGCCGCGGACAAAACCCTTTCTACGTCCTGCTGTGCTACTTCCCTGCTTTTGACGGCTACGATGCCCCTGCCGCTAAAACCGCGGATATGAGAACCCGCAATGCCGACCGTAGCGGATTGAATTTGATAGCCTGCCATTAATTCAGCGTCTTCCACGGCTTTGGCAATAGAATCTACCGTATTTTCGATATTTACTACTACTCCGTTTTTTAAACCGGTCGAACTGCTGTTGCCTACGCCTATGATATCCAAAGAATCGCCTTTTGCTTCGGCTACTATAGCACAGACTTTTGTAGTCCCTATATCTAAGCCCACGAAAATGTTATCGTTCTTTTCCAATCTCAACCTCTGTTATATATAGAAAATACTTAATTATTTAAATATATCGCCGTTGATATATTTTGCTTTATAACCGGCCGGCAAAACTCTCGAACCTTTATTTACTTTTATAACCGCTTCGTTTTTATATTCCAAATTTATATAATTTTTATATCTAATATGAATCGCATTAATTTCTAAAAAAAGTTTCTTCAGCGTTTTCAGTTTATTCTTATAATTGCCTATTCCAAACTTAATGCATAATCCTTTACGGGTATAAAGCGCTATTCCGTCATCCTTCTCTACGTGAATTTCTCCCGTAAGCCCCGAAAGAATAGAATGCGACGAAATTTTTAAAAAAGATAAAGCTTTTTTTAATTTTTTGAAATAAACGCCGGAATCGTCCGTATTCAAACCGGTAATGACGGGGTATCCGTATCCTGAACGGGCTTCTGCTTTCCCTATGATGTAACCCTCTTTTGAAACATAGTATAAATTATTTTTATAAACTACCATGGCAAAAATTTTCCTTTTTTTTATAACTATTACTATGGCGTCGGGAAATTTCCTATAAACCGTAACGTTTTTGACCCATCTGTAAGAAGCGGCCAACCTCGACAGTTTTTTTAAATTTATATTTATTAAATTTTCGTTTTTAAATAATCCCGACTGCACGATTATTTTATTTTTTTCTTTACTTGTAATATTTTTTCCTATAATTTCTATTTTTTTTAGCCTGAAAACTTTTTTATTTAAAAAAAAATAGCCGTAAAATTTATACCCCGAATATCCTGCCGCTAAAATTATTGCAATTGCCGCAAAAACATAAAGCGATTTAATAAAATATTTCCCAAAACTGTGTTTGCCGTTTTGACTGTTTTTACTTATTAAGTTTTTTTTACGCCTTATTATATTGTTTTTATTTTTTTGCAGCCGCATCTTCTATTATATTTTCTATTAACTCGATAAAACTCATGCCATTGCTTTCCGCTATCATGGGCACTAAACTAAGTTCCGTCATCCCGGGAAGCGTATTGAGTTCCAGAACGTATGCGGCGCCGTCGTCCGAAAGAATAATATCCGCCCTTGTAACCCCCCTGCATCCGATAATTTCGTTGGCTTTAACGGCGGCAGACTCGCATGCCTTATACTCTTCTTCCGTCAAAGACGGGTTTATCAAATACTCCGTCTTTCCTTTGGTGTATTTAGCCGCGTATGAATAAAAACAATCTTTAGGCTTTACTTCGACGCAGCCTAATGCCTTGCCGAACGCCCAAGCAAACTGAATTTCTCTTCCTTTTATATATTTTTCTACCAATATTTCATCGTCATATTTGAAAGCATTATTTAACGCAGTTCTTAAATCCGCATCCGATCCGCCGCTTTCGACGATAGAGCATCCTATGCTGGAACCGGAAGCGTTCGGTTTTACGAAATAAGGCGGTTCGAAATTTTTCAATATTTCATTTGCCGCATTTTCTCCGTTTTCTTTTTTGACTACTATTCCTGGAGGCGTTTTCAAACCGTAAAAATTAAACAATGCTTTCGATTTAATCTTGTCCATTGCCAGCGCGCTTGCGAGAACGCCCGAGCCTGTATAAGGTACATCAAGTATTTCGAGCGCTCCCTGAACCTTGCCGTCTTCTCCGTACGTTCCGTGCAGGGCGATAAAACAGACGTCTATATTTTTTAAATTAACCGTAAAATTTTCGTCCAAATCAAACAGCAAAGCGTTATATCCGCCGGATTTTAAGGCATTGAAGACTGCGTTTCCGGTTTTAATAGAAATATCCCTCTCCTCCGATCTGCCTCCAGCCAAAACCCCTATCTTCAAATTTCTCAATTTTTCCCGCATATTTCCTCACACTATCTTTATTTCGGTGTCTAATTTTATCCCTCTGCTTTCTAACGCTTTTTCCCTTATGTTGTCTATTAAAAACATAATGTCGGAAGGTTTTGCGCCGCCTTTATTGATTATAAAATTTGCGTGTTTTTTAGAAACGGACGCCCCGCCGAAAGAAACGCCCTTAAATCCCATTTCTTCTATAATTTTCCCTGCCGACGAACCTTCGGGATTTTTAAATATACAGCCCAGAGAATATTCTCCGAGCGGCTGTCCCGATTTTCTTTCTTTAAAAATTTTAATATTTTCCGCTATTTCGGCTTTAGACGATTCTTTTAGCTTAAGATAAACCGATGTAATAAAATAGTTATCTTTAATGCCGTTAATATTTAAACTGCGGTATGAAAAATTCATATCCTTTTTTTGCACGGTGCGTTTAGAGCCGTTTGAATCCAATATATCTATAGCCTCTACTATATTGCCGACGGAACTTTCTTTAGAGCCTGCATTCATTTTTACGGCTCCGCCGAGAGTGCCTGGAATTCCGTAAAAAAACTCGCATCCGCTTAAGTTATGCCTAATCGAGTAATTTAAAATTTTCGATAAATTAATTCCGGCACCAAACCTCAAAATCTTATCCCCGCATTTCTTATAATTTTGATAATCTTCGGATACGTCCAAAAAGGAGGAATCGAATTTTTTAAAAGATATAACGGGAACGCATATTCTTTCTTCCTTAAAAAGCGTATTCGTCCCTCCGCCTACTACATAACGGAAACATTCGGATATTACGCCTTCCGTCAGTTTTATTATTAAACCAAGTTCGGCTTCGTTTTTTGGAAACAATATTAAATCCGCCTTGCCTCCGGTTTTAATAGAAGAATATGAAGCCATATTCTGATTTTCCATAAAATCGATGCTCAGTTCTTTTAATTTTTTTAATAAATCTTCTTTTGTTTTTGCGCCATTCATAATTTATACCGCAATATCGCAATAGTTTATTAGTAATTAATATGTTCTTTTAAATTACCGCCGACCGCAGCAGAAACGGTTTTCAAGATTCTTTTTTTGTTAAGCCTGCTGTGGACGAATTCGTCGCAGGTTTTAGTTATATCGCCGGCTCCGAGGAATATTACCATCTCTCCGCCTTTCAGCATATTTTTCAAATTAGATTTAATATCTTTTCTGTTAGGAACGTAATACACGTTTTTATATCCGTTATTTCTCATTTTCTCGGAAAGAGTCATAGACGAAATACCTTCTATAGCTATCTCTCCCGCTGAATAAACATCCGTTATTATAACCGAGTCGGCAATTTTTAAAGAATTTACGAAATCGTCCATAAGATCTTTCATTCTGGAATACCTGTGCGGCTGAAAAACTGCGACTATCTGCCTGTTCCAGTTTTTTGCGGCTTTAAGGGTAGCAGCAATCTCGACGGGATGGTGGGCGTAATCGTCCACGACTATAAGTCTTTCGTTAGATTTTTTTATCTGGAACCTTCTTTCCACTCCGTGAAAATTTTCAAGCGCTTTCGCTATAAATTCGGTTTTTATACCGAGCTCTTTAGTCATTGCTATCGACGCAAGAGAGTTTAATACGTTGTGTATTCCCGGAACGGAGAGTTTGAATTTGCCTATTATTTTACCGCCTGAATATACATCGAAAGAAGATGCGTTTTTCTCCAAAGATATATTTAAAGCGTAATAATCCGCTTTTTGTTCTATGCCGTAAGTAAAATATTTTTTATTTATAACCGGAAACAAAGAACTTAATAAAGGATTATCGGCGCATAAAACCGCAAATCCAAAAAAGGGAATATTGTTTATAAAATCGGTAAAAGACTGCTTTAAATTTTCTATATTGCCGTAATAGCATAAATGCTCGTAGTCTATATTGGTAACGACGCAATAATCCGGTTTTAATTTTAAAAACGAGCCGTCGCTTTCGTCGGCTTCTACGACCATATATTCGCCTTTGCCGACTTTAGAATGCATACCGAGTCCGAAAATTTTACCTCCTACGACGAAAGTCGGATCAACTCCCGCTTCTCCGAGTATCGACGATATCATAGAAGTGGTAGTGGTTTTGCCGTGAGAACCTGCTATAGCGATTCCTTTTTTTAGGGAGAGAAGTTCGGAAAGCATTTCTGCTCTTCTTAAAACTGTAAGCTTTCTGTTTTTAGCTTCGTTAAGTTCGGGATTGGCTTCGGAAATTGCAGTAGAATATACCACTACTTCGGCATCTTTTATATTTTCCGGATTATGTCCTATGAAAACTTTGCCGCCTATAGATTCAATTTTTTCAATCGTCTGACTGTACTCTATATCCGAACCGGTAACGGAATAACCAAGATTTATAAGAACTTCGGCTATTCCGCTCATGCCGGAACCGCCGATACCGATTAAATGAATCTTTTTGACGCCGTTTTTCATAATTTCTCTCCTTTATCTTTATTTAATATTATGCCTGCTATTTCAGCGGCAGAATCTTTTACGTCTATTTTTTTTAAATTATCATACATAGATTTTAACAAATCTCTATTATAAAATATTTTAGAAATTTTTTGTAATAATTCATTAGAAAGATTTTCGTCGTCTTTCACGACTTCGAAACATCCGCTCTCCGAAAAAGCAAGAGCGTTCTTCTTCTGATGATTGCCTGCCGCATGCGGATACGGTATTAAAATAGCCGGCTTTCTTAACAAGACCAGCTCGGACAGCGTCCCTGCCCCCGCCCTCGATATGACTATATCGCTTAAGCCGTAATAATATTCGATATTGTCGGTAAAAGGGAAAACTTCATAACCGCCGATTTTTAAATTATTTTTATAAAAATTTTCTGCGATTTCGGCATCCCGCGAACCGGTCTGATGATATATGATTATATTGCGCAATAAATCATTTTCCATTTCGGACAGCATCTTTAAAACAGCTTTATTCACGGACGAAGCGCCCTGTGATCCGCCGAAAACAAAAATTTTTAAATTTTTATGTTCGGTAAACTTTTTTTCTTTTTTCGATGCCGATTCCGATTCCGAAACGGCATAATTAAATATTTTTTCTCTTACGGGATTGCCTGTCTTAATAACGGTGCCGAAACTAATATGCTTCTTGGTTTCTTCAAAGGAAGCAAATACGGTTATTCCGAGCATGGCAAGAATTTTATTGGCAAGTCCGGGTTCGACGTTCTGCTCCATAACTCCGCACTTTATTTTTCTTAACCTTGCGACGATAAGGGGAACTAAAGATATATAACCTCCAAGCCCTAACACGTAATCGGGTTTTATTCTTTTATAAACGGCGTTCACGTCTTTTGCCGCATAAAGCGCGTTTTTTAAAGATTTTAATTTATTCATAAAATTTTTACCGGAAAACCCCGTAACGTTTATCGTCAACAGCCTGAAACCGTAAACGTCTTTAACTTTATTTTCTATTCCTCTTTCGGTTCCTATAAAATAAATATCCGCTTTTTCGTCTAAAGCTTTTAATTTTTCATAAACCGCAATTCCAGGAAACATGTGTCCTCCGGTTCCTCCGCCGGCAATTATGATATTCATCAAATATTTTTCCTCTTAATACTTTGAGAAGAAATATTAAGTAAAATCCCGATGCCTATACACGTAGCAAACATCGAACTGCCTCCGTAGCTGATAAACGGAAGCGCAAGTCCTTTAGTAGGAAGAGCGCCGAGAACCACGCCGATATTTATAAAAGCGCTTAGGGCAATCAGAGACGTGATGCCGTATGCAAGATAGGTTCCGAAAAGGTCGGGAGCATTGATCGCAATTTTTAATCCCCTGTAAGTAAGAATAAGATAGAGCAGTATAAACACTGCTACCCCTATGAAACCCAGTTCCTCCCCTACGCTGGAAAATATGAAATCGGAATAAGGCGTCGGAAGAAAAAAAAGTTTTTCTTTTCCGTTTCCGAGTCCTACTCCGTATAATCCGCCCCGTGCAAAAGCAAACATTGACTGTATTATCTGAAAACCTATGCCGGTTTTATCGTGAAAAGGATGAAGAAAAGCAAGCACCCTGTCTCTTCTATACGCTACGGTAAATATTAAAAAATATGCGGCGGTTCCGCCGAGCGCTGCTACCGCTATGAGATAAAAAACGGAAACTCCGCCTGCAAAAAGCATTATAAAAGTTATAAAAAACATAATCGAACTTGTTCCAAAATCCGGTTCTTTTAAGAGCAGCAAATCTAAAAACCCCAAAAATATAAAAGGACCTATAAAAATAAACGAATACGGATTTTTATCGAGAGTATCCTTTCTCTTTTCCAAAAAATTTGCCAAATAAACTACGAAAAAAATTTTTAAAAATTCGGACGGCTGTATGCTGAAAAACCTTAAATTTATCCATCTCCTAGAGCCTCCGGCATCTATCCCGATATGCGGAACGAATACCAAAAACATTAAAACTATTATTACGAATAAAATAATTGGATAAAAAGATTTAAGCATATGATAATCGTTGCGCATTAAAAACCATACGGCTAATCCCGATAAAGCAACGTATATCGCCTGCCTTAAAATAAAGTGATAGCTCACGCCGTACTGAACTATGGAAATCATAGCGCTTGTCGAATAAACCATCACTAAGCCGAGCGATATCAGCAGTAAAACCGTAAGAAACAGCGCAGTATCATATTTTCTTATAAAAACTTTTCCGTAGTTAATCATAATTTTTCATAAAAATTATTTTTTAATTTCTCGAAACATTTTTTGAATACATCCCCTCTCTCCCCGTAATCTTTAAACATATCGAAACTCGAAGACGCGGGGGACAGAAGAACCGTTCCCGAACCGCCGCTTTTAACCGTATCTTTTAAATAATTAAAAGATTTAACGACTGCATCTTCCATATCGGCTGCAAGCATATATTCTACGCGTCCTTTCAGCGTTTTTTCGAGGATTTCTTTAGTTTCGCCCATTAAAACGCATGCTTTTACGCTTCTTTTTACCGGCTCCACGATACTCTCGTAATTAAATCCCTTGTCTTTCCCGCCCAGTATAAGAACTATATCGGTTTTAACGCCGTCTTCTTCTCTTAAAGCGCCGAATGAACTAAGCGCGCTTACGACAGCGGCGGGATTGGTAGCCTTTGAATCGTCGTAGAAATATACGTTATCGATATTGCCGACGCATTCAACTCTGTGTTTTAAGAGCCGATAGCCGTCGAAAGCTTTTTTAATAACGTCCGGCGAAATCCCGTACAGCGATAGAGAACAGGCGGCGGCCATCATATCTTCTATGACGAATTTTCTTTTATCTGCAACGTCTTTTAAGGAAATTTCGGCGTTAAATCCGAGTAAATCTTTGAGGCGCAGATTAATAAAGCCGTCTTTGTAAAAAACGTCGCATTTATCTTCTTCAAATCCGTATAAAACCGCATTTGAACCGGTAATGCCTTTTAAAATAGATGAATTATAATCGCCCTGATTTAATACGGCTAAGTCGTTATATTTAAGATTTTTAAACATTTTATATTTAGTCAGCCTGTATTCGTCGAAATTAAGATATCTGTCCAAATGGTCGTCTTCTATATTAAGAAGTACGGCGATATCGGGTTTAAAATCGTAAATCCATTCAAGCTGAAAACTCGATATTTCTAAAATAAAATCTTCGTAACCGTCTATGCCCGATATAAACGGAACTCCGAGATTGCCTCCTACGAAAGTTTTTCCGCTTAAACCGGCCGCTTCTATCGCGCTTTTACACAGGGTAACCGAAGTGGTCTTGCCGTTTGTTCCGGTAATAGCTATAATTTTTGCGTTTTTCTCTTTTCGGATATTATTATAAGCAAATTCAATCTCGCTTAAAACCGGAATATTTGCTTTTCTTAATTTTAAAATAACATGATGATCTCTTGGTATTCCGGGACTTACGATACATCTTTCTATATCTTTAAAATATCTGCCGAAAAGTATTTCTTCGTTTTGCTTATTAAAGAACATGACGTTTCCGTCTTGAACTTGAACATCCAAGCCGCCGGCATTTTCGGCGGTATCGTCGTATATTAAGAGGCGCCCTTTCTCCGTATAACCTTTTCTGCTCTTAATATATCCGTAAACGGCTGAACCTGTTTTACCGAAACCCAAAATTAAATCCGACATTTAAAAAATCCTCAATTTAAGAGTCGAAAGCGCAAATATCGTCAATATAAGTGAAATAATCCACAGTCTTATTACTATTTTTGATTCGGGAACGCCTTCGATTTCAAAATGATGGTGTATCGGCGCCATTTTAAATATTCTTTTCTTTCTAAGTTTATAAGAACCGACCTGAAATATAACGCTTAAAGCCTCGATTACGAAAACGAATCCTGTTATAATAAGCAGAATTTCCTGCCTTGAAACTATTGCGACATAGCCGAGTATGGCACCCAAAGGTATCGAACCGGTATCTCCCATAAAAACCGAAGCCGGATAGGAATTAAACCATAAAAAACCGATAGAAGCGCCGAATAAAGAAGCGCATAATATTACTACTTCTCCTATGTTTTTTATATAAGGTATATGCAGATAGTCCGCAAATTTGTAATTAGACGCCGCATAGGAAAATATAAGGTATCCCGCTATTGCTATGGCAAAAACCCCTATGGCTAAACCGTCGAGACCGTCGGTTAAATTAACGGCGTTGGAAGAACCGACTATTATAAATGCCGCAAAAATTATAAAATAAACACCGAGATTTAAATAATAGTACTTAACGAAAGGAATTACTACTCTTCCAAGAGATTCGTCGTGAAAATAAAGAACGGCCGAAACGCATACGGCTATTAAAGTTTGAATAGAAAATTTATATTTGCCTCTAAGTCCTTTCGAAGAATGTCCCCTGATTTTTAAAAAATCGTCTATAAATCCTATAAATGCAAACGACAAAAGCGTTAAAACGCCCATGTAAAGATAAAAATTGCTAAGTCTGGCAAGTAATAAAAGCGGAACGAGGACGCTGAATAAAATTAAAAGTCCGCCCATAGTCGGAATGTCTTTCTTTTCGTTTATATGCGATTTCGGACCGTCTTCCCTGACGACCTGACCTATCTTCATTTTTTTTAATCCTTTAATAAAAATTTTACCGAAAGCTATCGATAATATCAACGACAATATAATGGCGTATGAAGACCTGAACGTTATATATTTAAAAAAATCTGGGTTTAAACTCAGCATATAGATTTATCCGATTTATCCGTTTCTTCTTTGAAATATTCTTTAAAATAATCTTCGAGTTTCATGCCTCTCGAACCTTTAAGAAGTACCACGGCGTTATTTTTTTCTAATTTTTTAAAATCGTTTTTGAAAGTTTCGTCGTCTTTTATCAAAAAGAATTTTCCCGTGAATTTTTTTTCTTCCAATCCTTTCGTTATAAAATCGGAATAATTGCCTTTGTAAAAAACATAATCGGCTAACCCGCTTATTTGGCGCCCTACTTTTACATGCTCTTCGAGAGCGGATTCTCCGAGCTCCAGCATATCGCCGAGAACTAATATTTTCTTGTTTTCGGAATAACTTGTTCTTATAAAATCCAGTGCGGCCTTAAGAGAATCGGGATTGGAATTATACGCGTCGTTAATCAAAGTCCATCCGCCGGTTTTATCCGTTATACGTATTATCTGCATTCTTCCGTTTGGAATATTAAAATTTTTAAAAGCATCCGAATTAATGTATGTTTCGGGAGCTATACCGCTTGCCGAAGCAATGGCAAAAGCGCATAAAAAGTCGTAAATTAAATGCTTTCCGACGAAATTAACTTCTATAACGTATTTTTTGTCTTTAAATAAAATGTTTAAGGTCGTTTTTCCGGTTTTTTCGTTTGAAACCGCGCTTTCGCATAAAACATCCGGAACGACGGCGTTTTGTGGGTTTTGAGCATTTAAGGCGATTTCGACGTCTTGAACGTCTTTATCTTTTTCTGCGTTTAGTTTTCCGAACCCGAAAGAAACGATATTTACTCCTTCTTTTATTTTATCTTTATATTTTGCGGGCGGCACGGTATCGTCGGCGTTAAGAACGAGGAAACCTGCTCCGTTAAGACTGCCGGCAAGTTCCGATTTTTCCGCAAACACGCCTTCGGTATTTTTAAATTCTTCGAGGTGCGCTTTGCCTATATTCGTAATAGCGGCGATATCCGGAGATATAATTTCGGAAAGCCTTTTTATCTCTCCTTTTTTGTTGGTTCCTATTTCAAGAATAAGATATTCGACGCTGCCGCTAAGACGGAAAATAGTTTTTGGAACCCCTATTAAGTTATTGTAGTTATAATCGTTTTTAAGAATTTTTTCAGCGCCGAAAACGGCAGTAAAAATCGCGTAAACCATCTCTTTTGTAGTCGTTTTTCCGCAGGAGCCGGTTAAGGCTATTTTTTTCTTTAAATTAAATTTATTTAAATATAATTTAGCAATATCTCCCAGCGAAGAAACCGGGTCTGCGGCCGCTATGATAATTTTATCGCCGTATTTCGATATGTCGCTGTTTTCTAAAAAATCCCATGAAACCAAAGCGCAATATCCGCCTTTGTTAAAAACTGCTTCGACAAAGTCTTCTCCGTTGAAATTCTTGCCTTTTAACGCAATAAATACCGAATTTCTGCCGAAATCTTCCCTTGAATCGGTAAAAATTTCGTTAAAAACCAGCGGACCCGTCCCGTCGCCTGCAATAATCAACTTGCCGCCCGTTGCGTTTAAAATTTCATCTAATGTTAAGTTGTAATTTATTTTCATTTTTTATTTATTGCTATAATATTTTAATACTTCCTCTTTATCGCTGAAATGAAACTTGGTATCTTTCACTATCATATAATCTTCATGTCCTTTGCCTGCTATAACGACCGTATCGTCCGCTTCCGCTATGGAAAGGGCAAATTTTATCGCTTCCGCCCTGTCTTTTTCTATAGTATAAGCATGTCTTTCCGGCTCGGCAGACTTTTTGAAATTTATTAAAGCGGCTCCGTCTTTTCTGTCGATATACGATGCATTTTTGACGCCGGATACTATTTCTTCGATAATAGCCGACGGATCTTCGCTTCTGGGATTGTCCGACGTTATTATGCTTATATCGGCGATGTCCGTCGAATGCATACCCATAAGAGGTCTTTTGCCTTTGTCTCTGTCGCCGCCGCATCCAAAAACGCTTATCAGCTTTCCTTTGCAAATATCTTTTAAAGCTGAAAGAACTCTTTCTATGGCGTCATCCGTATGAGCATAATCTATACATATCAAAGGAGAGGATGGAACGCCGGTATCTACTTTTTCTACTCTTCCGGGAACGTTTAACAGCAATTTTATGCCTGAAATTATAAATTCGTCCGGTACGGAAAGAGCGTAACCGACGGCAATAGAAACAAGTATATTATAAAGATTATATGAACCTATAAGGGATGAGCTTATATTTTGCAGAATTTTTTTGTCCCTGCCTTTAATTTTTATAACGGCGTCAAATTTTAATCCGTCCCTGAAGTATTTTATGTTTTCCGCTGAAATGCCGGATCCCTTATTTAACCCGTATGTAATAATATCGATATTAGTTGCGGACTTGACGGCAATCAGCGATTTTAGCTCTTCGGCAAGCTTTTTACCGTAAGTATCGTCGCCGTTTATAAGCGCATATTTTTTAGTTTTGGAACTCTCCGCCAATACTTCGGAAAACAGTTTCTTTTTTGCTTCGTAATAGGATTCCATATCTTTATGGTAATCTAAATGATCCCGCGTTAAATTTGTAAAAACGGCGGCATCGAAAGGTATTCCGTAAACCCTTCCCTGTTCCAAACTGTGGGAAGAAACTTCCATAACGCATGCAGAGCCGCCAGACCTTACGGTTTCGGCAAACATTTCGTTAAGTTCGTAAACATCGGGAGTAGTGTTTTTAGATTCTTTTTTGCCATTACCTATTTCATAGTCTATAGTACCTATCAAACTTGTTTTATTTCCGGCGGCGTTTAAAATAGATTTTATAAGAAACGTCGTCGTGGTTTTACCGTTTGTTCCGGTAACCCCGATAAGTTTCAGTTTATCCCCCGGATTTCCGAAGAAATTTTTAGACATTACCGCATATGCTTTAAGAGCATTTTTGGCGAAAATTACCGTAATGTTTTTTTCGTTTTTAAGTTTTTCGGCGGTTTCCGCATCATCGGTCAAAACAGCCGCAGCGCCTTTTAAAACGGCTTCCTCCGCAAAAACGTTTGAATTAACGTTAACGCCTTTTCTTGCGGCAAAAAGACATCCTTCTTTAATTTTTCTGGAATCGTAAGATATGCATACGATATCCTTATCTGTTCTGCCGGATACGTATTCTATAAAATCGTTATTTTTTATAAGATTTTCGATATCCATAAAATTTATTTTTTAACTTTTCCGTTTGCTGCCGAAGCTGCGGTTAAACTTTTCTTTTTAGGTTTTGAAACGGGTTTTGATACGACTTTTATATGAGATTTTACATTTTTGCTTTTTTTATCGGACTTTTGCAAAGGAGCATGCCCGTAATAGTCTTTGGGTTTGAATTTTAAAGTTACCGAGTTTACGCCGCTGCCCGAGGCAATATATGTTCCAGGTTTAATACTTTGAAAATATAAATATCCGCTTCCCCATATTTTTAACGATAGTCTTTTAAAATTGCTTAAAGCGTTTAATGCTTCGTAAATAGTATCGCCTTTTAAATCGGGCATTTTTCCGGAATAGTTAGCGGAATGTTTTACCGAATAACTTTCGCGCTTAAAACTTTTATTTTTTAAATTTTCCCTTAATTCCTTTTCGTTATCGATATCGTAAGGTATGTTTCCTGCTTTTAATTGTTTTTTATATGCTTTTCCGCCGGGATAAACGTTTAATATATTCAAAGCGGTTTTAAATACGTCGCGGACGACGGGGGCGCTGACCGCTCCTCCGTAATAACTTATCTTAGATGGCTCCTGCTGCACCACGAGCATTGCAAGAACCGGATGTTTATACGGCACGAAAGCCATAAAAGAGGCGGTATATTTGTTTTTATAATATGTTCCCGTTTTAGGATTGTCGACCTGTCCGGTTCCCGTTTTTCCCGAAACTTTAAAATCTATTAATTTTGCATACTGTCCAGTTCCGCCTTTAACGACCAAACGCATCATATATTTAATTTCTTTATCGGTTTTAGAATTTATAACCCTTCTTATTTCATGAGGTTTTGCCCTGAATATAACCTTCCCGTAAGGATTGACTATTTTTTTAATAATATAAGGCTTCAATAAATAACCGCCGTTTGCAATCCCTGAAAGCGCCGTTATTTCCTGAAGTCCGTTTATAGCCGCTCCCTGCCCGAAAGCCTCTTCGCATGGACCGACTTCCGACCATTGACTTACGTTTCTGTCTATTCCCGCGTTTTCTCCAAGTAAACCTGCATGCGGCGTCGATAAAAATCCCCATCTTTTTAACCAGTACCAGACCCTCTGCTTGCCCATCTTCATGCCTACCTGGCAGGCGCATACGTTGCAGGAATATTCTATTAATTGATTTATAGTAAGTTTGCCGAACCAGTCTTCTACGTCGTGAACCGTTATTCCGTCTATATAATACGTTCCGTGATGTCCGTTTATTATAGTATCCGGTTTTATTATTCCGTCTTGCATTGCTCCGGATATTATAAAAGGCTTCATGGTAGAACCGGGTTCAAAATCGTCGGTAACCGCCCTGTTTCTCCAATATCTATCCGGATATTTCCAGTAATAGTTAGGATTAAACGAAGGATAATCCGCCATAGCAAGAATTGCTCCCGTATTTGGATCCATTAATATCGCAAAAGCTCCTTTGGAATCGGCAGCTTTTGCCTCCTTATCTAAATAGTACTGCGTAATAAATTGAAGCTGTTTATTAATAGTCAAATAAATATTATCTCCGTGTGTCGCCTTTCTAAGTCCGAAACCTCTTATAAATATATACTGTCCTAAACCGTCTTGAAGAACATTTAATGCCCGCTTGTTACCTTTTAAATATTTATTGTATTTATACTCTATGCCCGAAAGACCGTTATCGTTTATTCCTACAAACCCCAAAACATGGGCAAGAAGCGTTCCATTAGGATAATACCTAACGGGCTGTTTAACGATAACTATGCCTTCTATTCCAAGCTTTTCGACTTTTTTTGCCGTTGCAGCTGAAACTCTCCTTTTTATCCATGTAAATTGAAGATTCTGCGTCAATATTTTAATTATCTTTTTATATTTCAATCCTGTTGCTTTTGAGAGCCTTTCGGCATTTTTAAGTTTATGCCTTACCATTAAAGGATCTACCGCAACTCCCGGAATATTTATGCTTGCGGCAAGTATACTGCCGTTAGACGAATAAATATTGCCGCGTTCAGGCATAAAATATATGCTTGCCTTAAATTGCGCATCTGCAAGTCTGCTTAGTCTGCCTCCCTCGATTATCTGAATATCGAATGCCCGAAATATAAGCAAAACCGCAAAAATTAATATTACCATAAAACCGATAATCATTCTCAGTTTTAAAGTAGTTTTCCATACTCTAATCATGCACCATTATAATTTCGCCCTCTTTCGGATATATAAAACCCATTTTTTTTGCAATTCCGTAAATCCTTGAAGGAGAACTTAAAGCCGTTTTTTTAATTAACAGTTTTTTATTTTTATGTTCCAATTTTGTTTTAATATCGTTCAGCTTGGTAATATCGTAACCCAGTTTAATGCTTTCCATAGTGGTCCATACGTAAAAAATTCCAAGAATGGTAAGTATTATCACTAAAACTATAAAATAAGGTTTTATCTTAGTCACGATAAAATGCCCTCAACTTAGCGCTCCTAGATCTGGGATTATTTTCTATTTCTTCTGCGGTCGGAACTATAGGTTTTTTATTTAAAGGTTTAAAATTTAAATTATTTTTTAAAAAATTTTTAACGATTCTGTCTTCGCCTGAGTGAAACGAAATTATCACGGCTCTTCCGTCTTTTTTTAAAATGCCGTCGAGTTTGTCTAAAAATTTGTAAAGCGAATCGTACTCTTCGTTTACGAAAATTCTCAAAGCCATGAAAGTTTTTGTCGCAGGATCGGTCTTGAATCTTTTAAATTTTCCGTATCCCCTGTAAACCGCTTTTCTCACTATGCCGGCTAATTCGGAAGGAGTTTCTATCGGTTTATTCTTGCTTCTGTATTCTACTATGCTTTTAGCTATTCTTCTCGAGAATTTTTCGTCTCCGTATTTATATAAGATATCGGCTATTTCCCGCTCCGGATAGCCGTTTACTACGTCATAAGCGGTTAATCCGTTTTCGTCGCCGGCATCCATTCTCATATCTATGGTTGCTTCCGGATATATTTTTTCTCCGCCTTCTTTTGCGGAGGTTTCTGCAGAGGCGAAGGTGGAGGCTGTGTTGGGGTTGGCGGCTTTTATCGATGTTTCGTTGCCTTCATTGCCGTCATTAAAATTAAAACTAAACCCCCTGTTGCTTTCAAGCTGTATCGAACTGATGCCCAGGTCGAGAACTACTCCGTCTATATTTTCAAAGCCGGCTGCTTTTACTGCTTCGTCTATGCTGCTGAAATTTAAATGAAAAAGTTTAAAATTTTTCGTATTAAATTCCGTTTCAAATTTAGACGAAACATTTTTAACCGCCGAATAATCTCTGTCTATTCCGATAAGAAAACCTTCGCCGTCAAGTTTTTTAAGTATCGCTTCTGAAAATCCACCTCCTCCCAAAGTTCCGTCGACGTAAACATTGCCGCGCCGTACGTCTAAAGCGTCCATAGCTTCTTTTAAAAGCACCGGTATATGGACGGCAGACTCCACGGCTTGAGCTTGAGGCTTACTCAGAGACTGAGGCTTAGGCTGCGGGACTTGATGCTTACACTGCGGGGCTTGAGATTGAGACTCAGGTTTAAGTTGAAATTGCGCCTTAAGCCCATATTCGTTTGCGCCGTTTATGACAATGCCGCCACTGCCGATAACACCGTCGCCGTTTTTCTTTCCGGAAAATATTTCCATAATAATTCTTAATTAAATTATTTATATTATCAACATCTCATCTTATCTCATATAATATCCTTAAAAGCGAAAAGCGCCTTTTCGATATCTTCAAAACCCTATTTGCGCCATAGTAGCGGCAATAGATTCAAAATTTGATTTTGCGCCTTGAAAATTAGCATCCCATAAGTCCCTGTCCCATATTTCAAATCTGTTTATTATTCCTACTATAACCGCTTCTTTATTTAAATTTCCGCTGAGCTTAAGCGACTGGGGAATGTGTATCCTGTCCATTTTATCAAGTTCTACTTCTTCCGCTCCCGAGAAAAAATACCTTAAAAATTCCAAGACGTCTTTTTGCATAGACGGAAGTTTAAGCGCCTTTTCCTCTAACTTGCGCCATTCCTCAAGCGGATATGCTACAAGGCATTTATCGAGATTGGTAATTACCACGGACGTATCATCATAAACCGACGCTAACGCCTCTTTTATCTTTTGAGGCACCTTTATTCTGCCCTTATCGTCTATCGCATGGTTATATCTGCCGCTAAACATAATAGGAATAATTATTTATCGTAATAAATTTAATATAATTAATTTCTTACCACTTTTTACCACTTTTTACCACACTTAAATAATATTATTCATTTAATTAAAAGTCAAGTAAATTTAAAAATATTTTTTATTTAAATATTTAAAGGTGTCAGATTTATTTATTTGCTTACTCCTGCCTGAGTTTGCAGAATATTAGCAGGACACGGCTTTATTAAGATAATTTAAATGTGCATGATTTAACTGAAGAGAAAAAGGTGTGAGAAAAAGGTGTCAGATTTTATTTTCCGCACCAAAATAAAAATAATTTGTAAAAACATAATTGCGGAAAATTAATCTGACACCTTTTTCGACTACATGATTATTACATGGCTGTACCATCAAACGCAGTCGGGAGTAAGCAAATAAATAAATCTGACACCTTTATTTTTAGGCGAGATACGGCGTCAGCCAGTCCTTCAGATGCGTTCTTTTTAAACCTAATATTTCGTCGTTTTTTTGCGTTTCATCGTCTGTTTCGCAGATATTGTCGTGTTTCAGCATCCTAATCTGGTCGGAAGTTACTGGGGCGTTTTTGGATAAAGACGGGGAGATTTTTTCGATAAAACCGAGAGATTTTTCCGCTATAAACGAAGGGGTATGAATTTTCAGTTTTTTAGGCGGAGATATTTCCATAATTAAATCTATAATTTCCTCGAAAGTGTAAATATCGGGGCCGCATAGGCGGAAAACTTTGTTTACGGTTTTTTCGTTATATAAAGAATTATTATACGCTTCGGCTATTGAAAAGACGTCTATCGGCGCAAATTTAGTTTCGCCGGTTCCTATTATCGGAACAAATGCCCTCGTTTTTACCAAATCTATTAAATCGTCGAAAAAACCGGCGTTGTTTCCGAAAATTAATGAAGGACGGAAAACCGTCCATTTCAAACCTGAATTTTTGACGAGCGATTCGCCTTCGTATTTTGTCGAAAAGTACTCTGAATCGCTGTTTTCGGATGCGCCGAGAGCGCTCATATGGATAAACCTCCCTATGCCGTTTTCCTTCGCCAAGTCCAATAAAGTATTCACGTAATCTACGTGAACTTTTTGGAAGGAAAAGCCGGGTACGCTTCTTATTATACCTATAAGATTTATTACGGCGTCGAATTTGTTTGCGGATAAAAAACTGTTAACTGCGGATTTATCTTCGAGCGTCCCTTCAAAAACTTCGTATCCCTGTTCTTTTAAACGCTGAATCTTATTTTTATTGCGCTCTAAAAGCACGACGGAAGCGCCTGACGATTTAATTTTTTCCGATACGACCGAACCTACGAAACCGGTGCCGCCGGCAATAAAAACTTTCATGGGATACTCCGCGTTATTTTATTTCTTTGTAATTGAAATAGTGGTTAGCTTCTATATACCTTATGGTTCCAGTTTTAGACCTCATAACTACGGAATGCGTTTTTGCGCCGCCGTGAAAAAATTTCACGCCGTTCAAATAATCGCCGTTAGTCACGCCGGTTGCGACGAATATCACGTCTCCGGCGGCAAGTTCCTGAATGCCGTAAACTTTATTTAAATCTTTTATTCCCATTTTAAGAGCGCGCTCTTTTTCGCCTTCATTCCTGAAAACAAGCCTGCCCTGCATATCGCCTCCAACGCATCTTAGCGCCGCCGCGCCGAGAACTCCTTCTGGTGCGCCTCCGGTGCCCATGAGAACGTCTATTCCGGAGTCTTCTTTGGCGGTTGCGATAGCTCCCGCAACGTCGCCGTCCTGAATAAGGCGGATTCTTGCTCCGGCTTTTCTGACTTCTTCTATTAATTCTTTATGCCTTTCGCGGTTAAGGATTATGACGGTAAGGTCTTCGACATATCTGTTCATGGCATCCGCTATCCTGTGAAGATTTTCCGTCGGAGAAAGATTGATGTCTATTGCGCCTTTTGCCTTGGGACCGACGGCTATTTTCTGCATATAGGTATCCGGCGCGTGAAGAAAGTTCCCGTGGTCGCCTATTGCCATAACCGCAATAGCGTTTGGTGCGCTGGTAGCCGCTAAGGTAGTTCCTTCTAAAGGATCGACGGCTATATCGACCTTCTGCCCTTTTCCGTTGCCTACTTTTTCGCCTATGTAAAGCATCGGAGCTTCGTCCCTTTCTCCTTCGCCGATAACGATAGTGCCGTCTATATCGATATAGTTAAGGGAGTCCCTCATGGATTCTACGGCCGCCCTGTCTGCCGCTTTTTCGTCGCCCCTGCCTATAAATCTTGCAACCGATATTGCGGCATGTTCCGTAACCCTTACAAATTCGATGGTCAACGCTTTATCGTCCATTACTGTTCCTCCCTTATTTTATATTTAAATGTTTTAACTTAATTTTAGCAGGGAAAAAATTTAATTTCAATAAATATAAATAACGATGGGATAATTTCTTAATATGCCATATATTCTATAAACTCTAAAGGCGTAATTATTTTAATGCCCATATATTCTTTTAGAGATGTTAAATGCTTATCTCCCGATATAACATAATTGCTTTTTAAAGCAACGGCGCATTCTATAAATTTATTGTCATCCGGATCGTCATCTACTATTTGAAGGTGCGGAGTATTTGCGGAATATATTAAATTAAATCCTTTTGCAAATAAATTTAATAAATCGTCTAATTCTTTTTCATTTTTTAAACCAAGCCGCTTTAGAATTTCAATATACTCGTCTATTATCGGTTTTGAAACGCACCATATTATTTCTCCTTTTTCCCAATATGAAATAATTTTTCTTGGATTGCCCCAAAAAAAGATGAAATAAAAACATTCGTATCAATTACAACCTTTACTCTTCTTTTCTCTCGCCTTTTTAACGGCATATTCGACATTCTCCAAAGTAACGCCTTTAGATGTCATTTTTTTGCCTATATTTGACCATAATTCGTCGATATATCCTTCAATATCTCTTTCGCTAACATAATTTTCAAGCAGTTCTCTTACTACTTCGCTTAAATTTTTTCTTTCCGAAAAAGCGATGCTTGCAGCTTTATCTTTTAATTCTGCATCTATTTTAATAATCATCTGGGTCGTCATTAACCGTCTCCTTAAATAATAAGACGTATATATGTATATACCATATATACATATTATATTATACTGCGACGATTTATAAATTTCAACAAAGTTATTCTATAAAACATTATATAATGTATAGTTTCTTACCGTTGTTTAACGGCTTTAAAGTTACAGGCTCTATTTTACAGTTTGCGTTCCGGCACTCCGTCGTATTCGTGAAGGTTGGCGGCTAATCTGCGGAACGGTTTTTCCCTCATCCATTCCTCGAAAACCTGACCGACGAGACCGGCGGAACGGGCGATAATAAAGAAACCCTTGCCGAGCCTGTAATCGAAGCCCATATCGGAAATTATAGCGGCGATACAGCCGTCCACGTTAAGGGGAAGTTTCTGCTCGGGTTTTTTAATTTTAAATTCGTCGGCGATATAAACGGCTAATTTAATAAAATCTCCGCCGAAATTTAAATCTTTTGCTACTTCTAAAAGCCTTTGCGTTCTCGGATCTACGGTATGAAGTTTATGTCCGTACCCCCCAAGACGTTTTTTGTTTTTGAGCGCGTCGTCAACTATATTTGCCGCCATCTCTTTTATTTCGGAATCTTTAAGCCCGCTCTTGCCTTTTAAATAGTCCTGAAACATTTTAGCGGCTTTTTCTATGGCTCCCCCGTGCGCATCGCCTAAAGTTAAAACTCCTGCGGCTACGGCGGCATTAAGCGAATTCCCGCCCGAAAATACCGTCCTTGCGGCAACGGACGAAGGTGCGGCTATGCCGGCATCTATGCAGGAAACGAAAATTGCGTCGAGCATTTTAGCTTCGTTTTGGTTTGGAAGTTCGCCTTTTAAAAGCAGAAAACAGACTTCCGCATAAGATTTATTCCCTATCAGGCTATCGAGATTGTAGCCCCTTATAAGAATTTTACCGTCCTGATTGGACGTAATAGCGGTTCTCCATTCTTTTTGAGAAACGGTTTCGGACATAAAATCATCGCTCCTTATTTTAAAAATTATTTTTAATATTTAAATTTAAATTATGTTATGTTAAGCCGGCTTGATTCCAAAATTAAATTTCCCTTAGCTTCGACAAATACATTGAAGAAACTAAGGGAACGAAATTATAAATTCGATAAAAATTTATTTTAAAGTACTGTAAAGGGGCTTGACGTCGTCGGAAGAACTATCTTCAAAATCTCTTTTGACTCCAAGCGAAATAATTGAGTTTACTAATTCGTGATAAAATTTGGCAACCTTTATTGTTCCCGTTTTTTTGCCGACTTCTTCAAGCAGTTTTATCTTGTTGGTAGCTTTTCCCATTCCTCTTTCTACTATCGCTCCCGCATGGCCGAAAGAAACGCCTTCCGGCATCATCTCCTGGAAAACGCCTGCTACGAATACCGCCAACGGCTTAGTATATCCGCCTTTATCCACGAGCTCGGCGACCTGCTCTTCATAAACGCCGCCTGGTTCTCCCATTATAACGCATGCCTGAACGTTTTTGTCTTTTTCCAGTTCCGGCAGGACATCCGCAAACGTTGTACAGGCAATAACGTCGCCGCCTACGGCAAGAGCCATATAAATTCCGAAGCCTCTTCTTTTAAACATCTCTGAAGTCGTAACGGTTAGTCCGCCGCTTTTTGAAAGTACTACGATAGAACCGTCTTTAAATGCGATGCTCGGGTCTTTTCCGCCTATCGCTCCTATTCTGCCTACCGAAGGAACGTAACAGCCAAGAGAAGTTCCCCCTACTATAGTAACGCCTTTTTCCTTTGCAAATTCGTATATTATTATAGAATCCCTGATAGGCACGTGTTCTGTAATTATATATATAAGTTTAATGCCGTTGTCGATAAGTTCATAAACGGCATCCAAAACGGACGTCGGCGGAACGTAAACAAGTCCCGTATTAACGGACTGCTTTAAGTCTTTAACTTTAAGAGCTTCTTTTACGGTATCGAAAACTGGTACGGGGCAGTCGTCCGTGAGGACAGTACCTCCTTTACCAGGCGTTACTCCGCATTTTACTATGCCTGGGAATAATTTTTCCGATTCTATAACGACCTGTGAAGCTTCTCTTCCGGTAATACCTATTACTATAACTCCCGTTCCGTCGTTTAAAAATTTAGTGCCCTTCATATAAATAATCTCCAATCAATTATTTTAACGAACTAAATTATTTTTTATGCAATTTAAATAAATAATATAAATATAAAATAAAATTATATTAAAACGTTATATTAAATTTTTAGATTTTAAAATTTCATATAATTTTTCAGGCGCTTCGGTCAGCGGAAGTTCCGAATCATATATTACGCCTTCGATATTGTTTCTCTGAAAACATTCGTAAAGCATTTTTAAACCTTTCTGATATTCGGGTCCGCTTCTTCTTACTACCCAAATCAAACCTTCGGGAAACGTTCCGTCTTTTTTCATTTCCTCGATTGCCGATACTAATCCTTCGCCTATCGTTACGTCTATCCTTGTATTGCTTGCCGTGCCTCCGCATACAAGAACCGCTTTTAAACCGGGTTTAGAAAGAATTATTTTTGAAATTTTATTCATTTTTTCTGCGGGAGGATTTCCGCCTATATCCGTTAAATTCGCAGGTTTCATTCCCAGAGCGAAAACTGTTTCCGCCGTAATAGTGGAACCGCCGCCACCGAAAGTCATCATTCCTATATTTCCGTCTAATTCGACGTAAGAGCCTGCTTTCCCTCTATGATCGTCCCTGTCTATCAAATGGGCGGCCTTTTCTCTTTCCGTAAGAGGTCTTCCCATCGCGCCTCTTGCCGTATATATTTTTGAAGGCGCAATTCTTGCATCGTCGTCTATCATAGTTACGGCATCGATGGCAAAAACTTTCTGTTTGTCCGGATTAGCCTTGTCGCCTGCTATTATTAAAGGATTAACCTCAAGAAGCCTTGCTTCGGAATTCCAGAATCCTTTATACATATTGGCTATGACTTCCGACATCTGCCTCAATACAGGCCTGTCCTCAAGTCCTATTTCGATAAGATATTCCCTGACTTTGTAAGGAAACAGACCTTCGAGCGGATTTATCTCAAAAGTAAATATTTTAGAAGGATCCTGCGCTTCGACGTCCATTCCGCCTTCAAGAGAAACTACGAATACTGGGCGTCTCGGTTTTGAAGAATATGTAAAACTTACATATAATTCCTTAATTATAGAGGCTTTTTCCTGAAGAATTACGCTTACCGGTTTTTCTCCGTAAACTTCGGCTTCCATTAAAGCCTGAACATGTTCGTTTGCTTCTTCGCCGTTTTTTGCAAATTTTACGGCACCCGCTTTGCCTCTCTTGCCTACCAGAACCTGCGATTTTATAACTACATCGCCGTACTGCTCTACAAAATCGGCAACATTCTGCCCTGGATGCTGGACTACTAAATATTTAGGCGTCGGTACGCCGTACTTTTTGAATATGGTATCATAAGTTTCGTATTCGTAAAGCTTCATATAAAACCTCAGTAAATTAATTTAGAAATTGTTTTATAACTATCCAATGTTTAACAGCGGATCGTCGGGCGTGATATTATCGCCAACTTTTACGTAAACCGCTTTAACAGTACCGTCTGACGCAGCATGGATTTCATTTTCCATTTTCATAGCTTCGACCATAGCGACCGTCTGGCCTTTCGTTACTTTATCGCCTTCTTTTACTAATATTTTGGCGACTTTTCCTGGCATAGGAGCCGAAACGTCTCCCGCTTCAATTTTTCTTTTACCGGTAGACGCGCCTCCAGCGGAGGTTTTGGAACCGCCGGCTTTTCCGCCGATTACCGCTTCTACTTTTGGAAAGAGTTGTATTTCTTCTAATTTGCCGCCTACCCTGACATAATATTTTCTTGGTTTCCCTTCTTCCTGGTTTGGAGTTACGCCTTCGATTTTTACGTTAAATTTATCGCCGTGATATGTAACGTCAAATTCTACGGGCGCAGTATTTTCTATAACTCCGGAACGCGTTTCTATAATATCTTCGGTACCAGGCGTCACTTCGGGCGTTTCTAATTCGCCGTTTTCCCTTGCTTTCAAAAATTCCATAGCCTGAAGCGGGAACAAAACATAAAGAAGAATGTCTTCGTCCGATTTAGCAAGCGAGCCGAGTTCTTTAACCGCCTTATCCCATTCGTTTACGTCTGCGCTGTCGCTTGGACGCTTGGTGTAATCGGGTTTGCCGCCTTTGCCCATAATTTTTTCGACAAGCTCTTTCGATACCGGTCCAGGAGGAGTTCCGTATTTGCCTTCTATATAATCCCTTACTTCTTTCGTTATCATTTTATATCTTTCGCCGGATATAACGTTTAAGACTGCCTGAACGCCGACTATTTGAGAGGACGGCGTCAAAAGCGGCGGATAACCGAGGTCTCTTTCGACGTTGGGAGTTTCTTTAAGAACGTCTTCCATTTTATCGATAGCGTTAGCTTCTTTTAACTGAGCGGTCATATTTGAAATCATTCCGCCCGGTATTTTATGTATAAGAACTTTTGCGTTAACTCCGCCGTATTCGGTTTCGTATTTTTTATAATTTTTTCTTATAATTCCGGTTAAAGCGGCTGCTTCCTCCAATATTTTTAAGTCTATGCCCGTATCGTAAGGCGTACCTTGAAGCGCTGCAACTACGCTTTCCGTAGCGGGATGCGACGAACCGAAAGCAAGAGGGGAAAGAACCGTATCGAGCATATCCACGCCTGCATATATCGCCATCATATGATTCATTATGGCGGTTCCGCTCATATCGTGATTGTGAAACAAAATTTTTATTTTATCTCCGACTTTTTCTTTCATTCCTTTTATTATGTTGTAAGTATCTAAAGGCATTATAATACCGGTAGCGTCTTTAAAGGAAATCCAATCGGGTCCTATTTCTAAAAGTTCGTCGGCGTATTGCATCCATTTTTCGTATGTATGAACGGGGCTTTTGGTGTAGCTTATTTCAGCATGACATTCTCCGCCGAGTTCCTTAATTACCTTGCATGCAACTTCGATATTGCGGTTATCGTTTAAAGAATCGAACACCCTGAAAACGGTAATACCGTTTTTAAGGGCTTTCTCGACAAACTTATAAACTACCTTGTCGGCTCTCGGTCTATAACCTACAATGCTCTGTCCCCTAAAAAGCATCTGTATTTTCGTATTCGGCATTACGGCTTTAATTCTTCTGAGCCTTTCCCACGGGTCTTCCTTTAAATATCTCAAGCAGACGTCGTAAGTTGCGCCGCCCCATGCCTCGAACGCATAAAGACCTGCTTTATCCATTTTTTCGCATAAAGGAAGCAGATCGTCCGTCGTAACCCTCGTAGCTAATTTACACTGCTGTCCGTCCCTTGCGGTTAAATCGGTAATTAAAATCTTTTTAGGCTTCGCAATTTCTATCGAGCCTTCCTGCAACATAGTTTCGATATTTTTCATTTATTCCTCCGTTATAGACTATAAACCGTGATATGCCGACAAGGCGGCGCTGATGAAAGCTACAAAATCTTCTTTGTCTCTCTGTACTTCGTATTCAAAGACATCCGGATTTTCTTTTAAATAATTAGTAGAAAAAAGTCCCGTTTTAAAATTATCTTTTTTTATTATCTTTTTTATAATAGGTATAGTGGTTTTAATACCTTTAATCTCATAAGTTTCGAGAGCTTCATAAGTTCTGCCGATAGCTTCTTCAAAAGTATTGCCCCAGCAGATTAATTTACCTATCATAGAATCGTAGTAAGGAGTTACTTCAAAACCTACCGAGGCCGCGCTTTCTATCCTTATGCCGTTGCCTCCGGGAACGTAATAGCGTTCTATAGTGCCGATGCTCGGACGGAAATCGTGTTTAGGGTCTTCCGCGTTTATTCTGCATTCTATGGCAAATCCCTTTAACTTGACGTCTTCCTGTTTTATAGATAATTTATTGCCCGCGGCTATTTTAATCTGTTCCTTAACTATATCGAATCCGGTAATACTTTCTGTAACCGGATGTTCCACCTGAACCCTCGTGTTCATTTCTATAAAATATATATTGCCGGACAAATCGGAAACGAATTCCATAGTACCTGCGCTGTAATAGCCTATATCCCTGCATGCCTTAACAGCGGCATCGCCGTAAAATTTGCGTTTTTCTTCGGTTAAAACCATAGACGGCGCTATTTCTATCATTTTTTGATTTTTCCTCTGAATGGAACAGTCTCTTTCGCCAAGATGAACTACGTTGCCGAATTTATCTCCGAGAATTTGAAACTCGATATGTTTGGGATTTTCGATAAATTTTTCTAAAAGCAGTTCTCCGTTGCCGAATGCTTTAAGGGCTTCCGCATAAGCATTTTCATAATTGGTCTTTACTTCTGCAGCATTGCGGCACAGCCTTATTCCTCTTCCTCCGCCGCCTGCGGTAGCCTTAAGAAGAACCGGATAGCCTATTTTTTCCGCTATTTCAAGGGCTTCTTCGGCGGATTTTAATATACCGTCGCTGCCTGGAACGGTGATAACTCCTGCTTTTTTCATAATTTCTTTAGACCTTGCTTTGTCGCCCATAAGCATTATAACTTCGGAAGAAGGTCCGATAAAATTAATATTATTGTCTTCGGCAGCTTTTGCGAAATCTTCGTTTTCGGCAAGGAATCCGTAACCTGGATGAATTGCATCCGCTCCTATAGATTTTGCAAGGTCTATTATGAGTTGATAGTTTAGATAAGTATCGAGAGGATTTGCGCCTATCATATAAGCTTCATCTGCCATTTTTACGTGACGCGCAGTCGGTTCTACATCGGAAAAAATAGCCGCGGTGGGTATGCCGAGCTCTTTCGACGCCCTTATTATTCTGCAGGCTATTTCACCCCTGTTCGCTATTAAAATTTTATTAAACATTATTTTAAAAATCCTCCGTCAGATTAATTCGGTTCACTTTGACACTAACCAAGTTTAATGCTGTATGTTATAGGGCAAGCTTTGTTTACTAAATAGGCTATGCTGCAGGAACTCGTGAGAGCTTCTTCGACGGCTTTTTTGACGTCTTCTTCGGTTATTCCTTTGCCTTTTACGGTAAAGCTTAACATTATTTTAGTAAATACCTTCGGTTTTTCTTCTCTTCTTTCGCTGTCGGTATCTACTATTACGTCCTCCACGTGCTTGCCTGCTTTATGAAGTGCTTCGTATGCATGTATTCCCATGCATCCTGCTATAGAATACAAGAATAGTTCTGGCGGTCTTATTCCCCTTCCTTTGCCGCCGACGTAACCGGCCGCATCTATGTTTATTTCGCCGGATTCGCTCTTTCCGACGAAATGAAAATCTTCTTTTTGCTTAACGGTTAATTTCATATAACCTCCGGAATTAATTTTAAATCTTATTTTAATTATATTTATTTTTTTATTTTTAAATTTCTTTTATTATATGTTTGCCGAAATCTACCGTACTAAGCTCTACGGCTTTTTTGTCCAATTTTTCAAAACCGGTATAAATATCTCTTGTGCCGTTGCCTTGATAAATGGTTCTTTTGACTGCATCGTAAACGAGTTTTGCCGCTTCGTTGAAACCGATGTATTCAAGCATCATAGCTCCCGAAAGAGTAATCGAAAGAGGATTGGCTATTCCTTTGCCGGCAATGTCCAAACCTACGCCGTGCGTGCTTTCGAATAGAGCGTAGCCGTCGCCTATATTGCCGCTCGGCACGAAACCTGGTCCGCCGACTAACGCCGAAGCAAGATCGGAAATATAATCGCCGTTTAAATTCTGCGTAATAATAACGTCGTATGCATTAGGATTTAAAACCAACTGCATAAGCATCTGGTCGGTAATAACTTTGGATAATTTTATTTTTCCTGAAGAAACGCCTGCTTCCGTTGAAATTTTATCTTTAAATTCGTCCTCTTTTGCCACTTCGAATGCCCAATTTAGAAACGCTCCTTCCGTAGCTTTCATTATGTTGCCTTTACCGGCAACGGCGATAGATTTTTTGCCGTTATTTATAGCGTATCTGAAAGCTTTTCTTACGTGCCTTTTTGTTTTGAATTCGCTCATAGGCTTTATGGTAATTCCGGCATCCTCGGGTATAGCGTCTTCTTTAACGCCCATTTCTTTTATAAAAAAATTGCGCACCTTTTTTGCGCCTTCACAGCCTGCCATGTATTCTATTGCCATATAAACGTCGTCGGAATTTTCCCTAAAAATTGTAACATCTACTCTTTCAGGATCAGGAATAGGCGTCGGTTGACCAAGATAATAAACGGGTCTAATGGCAGAATAAAAATCCATAGACTGTCTTAATATAGAATTTAAAGATTTCCCTGGTTTGCCGACAGGAGTCCCAAGCGGTCCTTTAATGGAAACTACGCTGCGTTTAAGCAGTTCGAGAGTTTCCGCAGGCATTCTTTCCAAACCGTTAGACTCGGCTTTGTCTCCCGCAACGGCTTCTACCCAGTATATTTTCTTTGCATCTCCGTAAGCTTTTTCCATTGCAGCGTTTACTACGTTAAGCATTACGGGCGTAATCTCCGGACCTATACCGTCACCGCTTATAAAAGGTATTATGGGATTTCCGGGCACTTCTATGCTATGATCTTTTTTTAATTTTATAAATTCGCCGTCCTTAGGTATGTTTATTTTACCGTCCCATAAAAAAACGTTTTCGTTTTTCATTATTTATGTTCCTTTTTAAAATTATCGCTATTTTAACTTAATTATAAAAATTAAACGGATTAAAAAATATGATGACAATGATTATAATAAAACATTTTTTTAAAATCAAGCAAAAAAAACAATTTCTATTTTTAGGCATCGACTTTTTTACACATATAAAAACGTCGAAAAATTAAAAGAAATTAATATATTATTATAATTGACAAAAGTTGTTTAAAAAATATTTAAAGAGCTTAGAGCCTGAGTCGAAAAATAAACCGCTGTTTTGGGCTAAATTTTCGGAATAATGAACAGCCGAGTATTTAGCAATTGCCTGCTTTTCGTTTTTAGTCGAAAAACCGCAGAACGGAACGGGTTCCGGCGTATGTTTTTTTAATTTAACCTGATTATAATGGTCGGGCAAAATCATTACCGTGTAATCGCTAAATTTTTTAAGTCCTTCAAGCACGCCGCCGGCGATAAATTTATCGAAATCTTCTATGGCTTTAAGCTTTAAATCTATTTTTCCTTCGTGGGAAGCTTCGTCGGTCGCTTCTACGTGAATATAAACAAAATCGCCGTCATTTAAAGATTTCATTCCGTATTCTACTTTACCGGCATAATTGGTATCCAAATATCCGGTAGCGCCGGGAACGTCGATAACTTTAAGTCCCGCATATTTTCCGATGCCTTTTACTAAATCTACGGCGGAAATAACCGAGCCTTCAAGTCCGTAAGCTTCTTTCATGGTGGGCATGGATGGTTTATATCCCTGACCCCAAAGCCAAATTGAATTTGCCGGTAATTTGCCTGCGGCGATTCTTTTTTTATTTACTTCATGATTTTCCAATATTTTTTCCGCTTTTTTCATTATTTCGACTATTTCTGGACTTGAAGCGGTTCCGTGGGGAATATATTCGTCTATCTGCAAATCGGGAATGTCGTGCGGCGCAACGGTTTGAAGACCGTTTATATCTATATTTTTAACTACAAGAAGATGTCTATAGCTGACGCCCGGGTAAAAGCGGAACCTTTCGTTTCCGAGCTCTTTTGCGAACGATTCGATAATCTGTTTTGCCTCTTCGGTGGTAATATGTCCGCCGGAATAGTCGTGCATATATTTTTTGCCGTCTTTTTCAAGTATATTTACAAGATTAAGCCTGAACGCAACGTCTTCTTTGCCGAGCTCAACGCCCATGCTTGCCGCTTCCAGAGGCGATCTTCCGGTATAATAATTTAAAGGGTCGTATCCAAGTATCGACATAGAACCAATATCGCTGCCCGGAAGACATCCGTCGGGAATAGTTTTCATTAAACCGGTAACTCCTCTTGCCGCCACGGAATCCATATTCGGCGTTTTAGCATACTCGAGGGGCGTTTTGCCGCCGAGTTCGGATAAAGGGGTATCGGCCATGCCGTCGGGGCACAAAATAACGTATTTATGTTTATTCATCTAATTAAATAAATCCTCCTCAATCTCAATTTTATTTTTCTTTCTATTTTTTATTTTTATTTATTATTTTTTCTATTTCTATCCTATCGGAAAAGGTGTCAGATTAATTTTTTTTGCAAATAGCTTTCTATGCTGATTGACTGTTTAGTATGCAAAAAAAATAAAATCTGACACCTTTTCCTCTTCCGGAATTGAATTCCGGCCTTTTCCAATTTGTGACAGTGCCAGAATTGAATTCTGGCACTGTGTCTATATTATGCCCATAGCTTTTAGGACGGAGTTTTTATCGCAAGGAACGATGACCGGTTCCTTGGAAACCTTTATTGCATTGCCTGGGTCTTTAAGACCATGACCGGTAAGAGTCAAAACGCAGACTGAACCCTTTTCGAAAAATCCGCGTCCGTTAAGTTTAATTAATCCTGCAAGGGTAATCGCCGATGCAGGTTCGCAAAAAACTCCTTCGTTTGCGGCCAGCAAAGCATAGGCTTTTAATATATCTTCATCGCTTACCGATTCTATTAATCCGCCCGACTCTTCTTTTGCTTCTACGGCTTTCTGCCAGCTTGCGGGATTTCCTATTCTTATAGCCGTAGCGACGGTATGAGGCTCTTTTACAATATGGTTTAAAACAATAGGTGCAGCTCCTTCGGCCTGAAAACCTATCATTTTAGGAAGTTTGTTTATTTTACCGGCGGCGCGGTATTCTTTATAGCCTTTCCAGTACGCAGTTATATTTCCGGCGTTTCCTACCGGCAAAATATGGTAATCCGGCGCGGAACCAAGTTCGTCCGCTATTTCAAAACTTGCAGTCTTCTGCCCTTCCAGCCTGAACGGATTTACGGAATTAACCAAAGTAACGTCGTAATCTTTTGCTATTTCGCGCGTAATTACCAAAGCGTCGTCGAAATTTCCCTGAATCTGCATGACCAACGCTCCGTGGACTAAGGCCTGCGACAGCTTGCCGGTAGCTATTTTGCCTTCCGGTATTAATACGAAAGATTTTATTCCCGCCCTTGCCGCATAAGCGGAGGCAGAAGCAGAAGTATTTCCGGTAGAAGCGCATATTACGGCTTTGGAACCGTCTGAGACGGCTTTAGATACGGCCATCGTCATACCTCTGTCTTTAAAAGATCCCGTAGGATTTAAACCCTCGTATTTAAAATATATTTCTATATCGGGATTTATAATCTTGCCTAAATTACGGGCTTTAATAAGAGGAGTATTTCCTTCGTTTATGGTAATTATATATTTTTCGTCTATTTCCGGTAAAAATTCACGATATTTTTTTATTACCCCTTCGTATCTTTTAAATGCCAAACTTCCCTCCGTCAGCTTATTTTTATAAGTTAGATTTACTGATTTTCTTGAATTAATCTATTTTGTCTTCTATCCTTAAAACCATAGTCTTAGCGGTAATAACATCTAATTTGTCGCACTTTTCTATACTCCTAAGCAATTCGGCTTCGTTTGCCTCGTGAGTGGTGATTACTATGGGAACGGAACCCTCGACTTTCCTGCCTTTTTGAATCATAGAGCTTATGCTAATAGAGTTTTCCCCGAGAATACCGGATATTTTAGACAGCACTCCCGGTCTGTCCATAGCCGAAAATCTTAAATAATATCTTGAAATTATATCTTTTTTTGTTTTTATATTGAGCTTGTTTTTAATTTTAGACATAATAAAATCGCGTCTGCCTTCGCCGTTGATTATTCCCGAAACAGTTTCTACCAGATCTCCCATGACTGCGCCGGCTGTAGGATTTCCTCCGGCTCCGTAACCGGTAAGGCTCAACGGTCCGGCAAATTTAGTATTGACGAGAAATGCGTTAAAAACGCCGTCAACCTTCGCTATAATGCTTGAAGACGGAATTAAAGTAGGGTGAACCCTTATTTCTATTTTGGAGTCTTCGTTTTTGAGAATTCCCAAAAGTTTTATAACGTATCCAAGTTCTTTTGCAAAACTTATGTCTAACTGCGATATATTTTCGATGCCTTCTATTATAATATCGTCCATAGTCAAACTTGTCGAAAAAGCGAGCCTGCCCAAAATAGCAAGTTTATGGGCGCTGTCCGTCCCGTTTATGTCTAAAGACGGATCTGCTTCGGCATATCCTTTTTCCTGAGCTTTTTTAAGAACGTCTTCAAATTTTCCGCCTTCGTTGGTCATTTTAGAAAGTATGAAATTCGACGTTCCGTTTATTATAGAATAGACCGATTTAATTACGTCTCCGGCAAGTCCGTTTTTAATGGAACGCAAAATAGGAATGCCGCCGCCGACGGCCGCTTCGAATCCTATATGCACTTTTTTTTCCGAGGCTTTTTTAAATATCTCCTCTCCATGTTCGGCAAGAAGAGCTTTGTTTGCGGTAATTATATTTTTCCCGCCGGTTATGGCTTGCAAAATAATATCTTTTGCCGGTTCTATTCCGCCTATAAGCTCTATAACGATGTCGATATCCTTGTCGTCTATTATGTCGCCGGCACTTTTAACGAGAAGTTTTTTAATATTTTCGGGTACAGGGTGGCTCTTGCCGCGGGTATATATCTTTTTTACATTAACCGGCATCGAAAATAAGTCGTCGATTTCATTTTTCTGCTCCGAGAAAATGTGGTAAAAACTCGAAGCTACGGTACCGAAGCCGAGAAGTCCAATATTGACAGATTTTTTCATATTTTATTATTATTATTTATTTAACATTGAGTATTTTAATTTAATTAAAATTTATTTAAAACAGAAGCAGTTTTTGTATAATTGCAACAATAAATAAATAACCGTTGTGTAATTACGTTTTGTATAATTAAGTATTGACTTTGTTTTATACTGCTTTGCGTATAAATTCTTCGTTATTTATGAAATGTTTTACTCCTTTAGATGCCTGCCTTATCCTCATCTCGTTTTCCACTAATGCAAAACGGACGTATTCGTCGCCGTATTCCCCGAATCCTATTCCAGGAGAAACCGCAACTTTGGCATTATCAAGCAATAATTTAGAAAATTCGAGCGATTTTATTCCCGCATCAAGAAACTGTGCGGGTATTTTACCCCAAACAAACATGGTAGCTTTCGGTTTTTCTATGTGCCATCCCGCAAACCTGAAACTTTCTATAAGTACGTCTCTTCTTTTTTTATAATGCAAAACCATATCGCTTACGGCATTATGTTCCATTTCCTCATTAAGGGCTATTATGGAGGCTATCTGTATGGGCTGAAACATTCCGTAATCCAGATAGCTTTTTATCCTGGAAAGCGCGTTTATAAGGGTAGGATTGCCGAGCGCATAACCGACCCTGAACCCTGCCATACTGTAGCTTTTCGACATAGAAAAAAATTCTATTCCTACGTCTTTTGCGCCCTTTGCCTGCAAAAAACTGGGGGCTTTGTATCCGTCGAAAGTCAAATCGGCGTATGCATTGTCGTGTATTATATATATGTTGTTTTCTTTGGCAAAATCGACTAATTTTTCAAAAAAATCAAGTTCCACGGTAACCGTAGTGGGATTGTGAGGGAAACTTAAAACGATAACCTTAGGTTTAGGCCAAGTCTGCTTTAGCGCCGTCATAAGATGTTCAAAAAAATCTTCGCCTGGAATTAAAGGTATGCTTCTCACGTCTCCTCCAGCAATAATAACGCTGTATGCATGGATGGGATAAGTCGGGTTGGGCACGAAAGCAACGTCGCCTTTATTTATAATCGCCAGCATAAGATGACTCAATCCTTCTTTTATACCCATAGTAACGATAGCTTCGGAGTCTGGGTCAAGTTCGACGCCGTAATTTCTTTTGTACATATTTACTATGGCAAGCCTCAGTTTGTAAATTCCTTTAGATACCGAATATCTGTGGTTTTTAGGATGTCTCGACGCTTCTATCAGCTTTTCTATTATATAATCCGGAGTAGGAGAATCGGGATTGCCCATTCCAAGGTCTATAATATCGTCGCCCCTTTTTCTGGCTTCCATTTTTATTTTATTTACTTCCGCAAAAACATATGGCGGCAGCCTTTTAATAGTTTCAAAATCTTCAGTCATAATAAATTTCTCCGAAATTATATAATAGTTTAATATTATATTATTTTGCTCATATAAAATAAATAATAAAATTTAAAAAATAAAATAATGAATAAAAATAAAAGATGAAATTACTTAAAACTTTACAAAATATTAATTTGGCATGATTAAACCGAGTGTTTAAAAAACTTTTCGGCGCCGAAAGAACTTCTTACCAGCGGAGCGGCAAAAACCTGTTTAACGCCTTTCCCGTTTGCATAATTTTTATATTCTATAAATTTATTTAAAGGAACGTATCTTTGTACGGGAATATTTTCGAGCGAAGGTCTTAAATACTGCCCTATCGTAATAAATTCTACACCGTTATCTATCATATCGTCGATAGTCCGAAAAACTTCGTCGTCGTTTTCTCCGAGTCCAACCATAATACCTGATTTCGTAACGATATCCGGCATTTCTCGTTTTACTGTTTTAAGCATGTCCAAAGATCTTTTGTATGAACTTGAAGGTCTGACGTCTGCATAAAGCCTTTCTACCGTTTCCATGTTGTGTCCGAAAATATCCACGCCGCTTTCGGCGACGTTTAACGCTGACTTCATATTTCCGTTAAAATCGGATGTTAATACTTCTATGATTTTACAGTCGGTAGTTTTTCTAATTTCTTTTACGGTTTTAACCATAATATCCGAGCCGCCGTCATATATATCGTCTCTTGTAACCATCGTAATTACGGCATGTTTCAATCCAAGCGTTTTCACGGCATATGCTACTTTTTGAGGTTCGTCAGTATCTACGGCGGCAGATTCAATTGCAGGTGCGACTGATTCAGGGATTAAAGCCGCCTGGTAATTTTTTTTATTTTCAATATCTGTATCCATATCCATATGCTCTATATTGCAGAAAGGGCATTTTCTGGTACATTTATCGCCGAGAAGGAGAAAAGTCGCGGTTTTATTTGAAAAGCAAAGGTGCAGATTAGGGCATCTGGATGAAGAACAGACGGTATTAAGATTTTTATCCTTAATAATTTTAGAAGTCTCGAAAATATCTTTTCTGGATTTTATTTTAAGTATCTCTTTTTTTAAATAGTCGGGGAGCCTTTCGTTCATTTTATATCCGCATTACCGGTTTAATCTAATGCGCTTATTATTATAATATTTTATCGTTTTTTTATTTCTTAAGCCATGTATCATGTATATTATTATATACTTTATCCGTTATATAATAATACATAAAACGTCTATAAATTTCAATCGTATTTTGCATGTTTGCATTTTTATTTTAGTAATTTTAAAAGTTTTTTTAAATTTAGATAAATTTATATAATATAATATCAAGAATGAATAAATTAGACGATAAATATTTTATGAATTTAGCTTTAAAAGAAGCAGAAAAAGCGCTGGCAAGCGACGAGGTTCCGGTTGGAGCGGTTATAATAAGCGGCGGCGGCGAGGTTATTTCTTCCGCTTTTAACACGGTCGAAAGCGATATTTCCTGTATCATGCACGCCGAAATAAACGCTATTTTAGAGGCGCAAAAAAAACTTCATAACTGGCGCTTAGACGAATGCTCGCTTTACGTTACTCTCGAACCATGTATTATGTGCTGCGGAGCTATTCTTTTATCGAGAATCGGCAGAGTAGTTTACGGAGCATGCGACCCGAAAGGCGGCGTTTCAAGTTCTATTTTGGGCGGGAAAATAGAGCTTATCGGCGGGGTAATGAATGAAGAATCATCGAAGCTGTTAAAGTCTTTTTTTAAATCGAAACGAGAAAACGCAAGGTATAACAAATCTGCAAACGCTGACGGCAGTAAGTGAATAAATAAATCTTGTATAATATACATATTATCATTTAATATATATATTTATTTTAAGATGTAAGGGTGGGCGGGTGGGGATAATTAAGCCGCCGCAAAAAGTTAAATAAGATTTAAAT
>JAJZBN010000057.1 GCA_021798875.1 bacterium
AAATAGATTATGGCATCGAACCGTCTTTCAGGACTTAGCCATTTCTGTCCGCCGTCCAAGATTATATTCTTTATTTCGCGTTTCGTAATAATGGGCTTGGTAAGTCTGTCGCACGACATATAAATATTCGTTTTATTCCCCGGTATTGCAAATTCCTTATCGTTTTGGGTGCCAAACGTCATCCCGTCGTATATAGGGGCTTGATACACCCTGTTTCTACTTGACATTTCATAAAGAAATCTTGCTAAACGAACAGCGGTTCTTTCCGGTCTACTAATTCCGTCCCGATCCCGATTATACGATAGTGCAGATTCCATGAATAATTTAGTCAGCGCAAAATCGCTCCAAATAAAAATATCGAGGCAGTTTTCAGCTAATTCCGCCGATTTGCCTATGGTTTTCCATATCGGTTGCATTAATAGCGGTTTTTCATACTTAAAAAATTTACCGATAAATATCGAAAGGGACAATAAAATTTGTTTCATATTGTTTTTAATTTCATCTTTATTGTCCCAGCCTCTAATCGTTGCGCACGACGGTTCGAAAATATTCCTTATTTCTTCAAAAAACGGTGACAGAGAATTTGCCATTGAAAGGGCCATATACCTCATAGTAGCCGACCTTATTACTATTTCGCTGCCGTATTTATCTTCGGAAAGTTCCACGGTGGTATTGTCCGGGATAGTAGTTAGTTTTATCTCTATCGGACGTAAAAAATCGCCGTTTTCGGTATTCTTAACGACTAAATCTATTTGAACCAGAGCATCGTGGACTAATCCTCTAAATGGTTCGTATCTGTCTTCAAAGGAAAAATAAAGGTTGTCGCTTGGGATACTCCCAGCGTTAAACACTTCGGATATATCTATCAAATCGCGATATACGTTCATTTTCCGGTCAATTTTTAAATAATTGGCTTTTATGCCCTTACTTCTCATATAACAGGCTAAAGCGACTGGAAAAGAAGAATTGAATTGGTTCTTTCCCCAATAATACGAGTCGGAGAAATCTCTGTTGGATTTAGTGATACCAAATAAAGCTGGCATTACCCCCCCCCCTATTAAATTTACCTTCAATTAATTATCTTTATTTGAATATTATCAGCAATTAATATGCCATAAATGTCGAAAAAAATAATCCCTGTTTTCAGTGCGTTATCTAAAGATTGTATCGTCGATAATTTGACGAATATTAATTCTTTTTTGACGGACGGAAATTTTTTCCGCAACATTACTTATACCTCATCCTTTTCCCGGATGCGCCCTCTACGACTATTACGGCCCTTGCGCCGTCCCTTTCCCTACGGTGGTTTCACCTGAAAGAGAACTCGTCGCAGTAACGGAAAAGATGTTTTTTCGATATATGGTGGAATATCCCGTGGATGCCCCTTTTAAGTATAGCAAAATACGACTCGGCGGTGTTAGTATTTATTATCCCGATGGCGTAAACCCCCTCGCCGTGGTTCACGACGTAATGTCCGCCCTCGAAGTCCTTCCCTATACCTCTGTACGATTTCCACTCGTCCGTCATTATAACGGATTTTTTGTGCACCGTCTCCCTTATTGCGGACTTAAGGGTTTCTCCGGTAACGTTTTCGACAGGGCTGGAAACAGAGCGACCGTTTCTCTCAACCAAAACCATTACAGGAGCTTTGTCCGTTCCCCTGCCTCTTTTGTGGTTTTTGTTTTCGGTTTTTCTGGGCTTTCCGCCTATATATGTTTCGTCAACTTCGACGGTTCCCTTTAACGCTCCGTGTATGACGAACTCCTGCATAGCGAGCCTTATACGGTGGGCTAAATACCAGGCGGAGCGGTAGGAACCCAAACCAAGGTTTCTTTGAAGCTGGAGGGCAGACACGCCTTTTTTATGAGTGCATACGGAGTAGAAGGCCTGGACCCACTGCCTTAAAGTTATATGAGAACCGTGCATTACCGTATTAGTCGTTACCGTGAACTGCTTGCGGCAATGGTTGCACTGTATAACGCCGTCTCTTGTTTTTTTATTCTTATCGGATTTAAGCCTTGTTACATCCTTGCTTCCGCAGTGAGGGCAGGTTACGCCATCCTTCCACCTTATCCCTTCGAGTATCTTTCTTGCCTGGTTTTCTTTGAGACGGCCTATGTCGATGGCGGCCATGTCGTTCAGTCTGGTAAATTTCGGCGGGGTTAATTTCATTTTTTAAATCCTCCAATTACTTATACTATAAGTATATCAGGGCGGTTTTGCTTTGTCAAGTGCATAATTCCGTAAAAAAATAAATTAATTAAATTAAATTATGTTCCCAAAATATGTTTTTATTAATATAAATATCGCGTATCTTTTCATTTAAATAAATTACAAATCAATAAGTTAATCTTCGTTTATTTTTGCAAAACTAATTTCCGGCCAAGCATGTATTCCTTTTTCTGTCATTATCCTGCCGATTTCAAAAACGCTGGCCGTATTTATATTGTCAACATAACCTATTATATCGTTTGGCTTTATATGAACAGACCCATGACTATATTCTTTTAATCTTTTTGGTCCGATATATATGTAATTTTTACCGTCGCATTTAACTTTTTTAAATATGTCACTTAAATCGTAAATTTTATTTGGAATCAAATAACCGTCTCCACTAATAATTCCTGCGGCTATTGAATGATTACCCGTATCAACGATAGATATACCCCATGGCAACCAAGTTTCAACTTTATGATTATCATCTTGTCGCCATGGTTTTTTATTTTTCCCATATCCTAAGCCAGAAAGAGTGCCTAAAAGTCGTTCATTATGCCATGGGGTTGATATTATCACATCTCTACTTAAATTCAGTGAAAAATTATCATTGGCATCTTTTATCTTTACTTTATTTTTATTACTTCTCATCTCTGTCCAAACACATAACATCTTATCATTCCAGAAAAAATCACAAAAATAATTCAAGTCTCTTCCACCACTTTTACTGATTGTCCCGCTAATCAAAGCATATTGCATTGGAAATAAAAGGGATTTAATAATATCCACTAATGCATATTTATTTATATCTACCATATCTGTAGCAAATTTCATTATATTATTAAATTTTTCTATGTCAGAATTTCTTTTTTTAAATACATCACTAAAAAAATTCAAAACAGATTTCATTTTGCAACCCTCTCCTTATATAACTTAAAATCTCATTATAATTTAGTAATCTTAAAAATAGTATTCCTATACTTTAAATTATATTTTCTATTTATAACAAAATAGTTACAGGTTATAAACCCAATGATAAAAAATAATACTCTTTCAGAGCAATTCCATATATTAAATTAGTTTTTTCATTACCACCACAAACTAAAGCTACTACATTCCCGCATTTATCAATTATTGGTGCGCCGCTACACCCTTGAAAATGTTCGTGACCCGGATGATCATGTGATAGCTCAAAAATATAATAGTCACCAAATTCTTCTTTATATTTAAGATTAGTGTATATTTTTTGGTCTGTTTTCAAGCATATTGTTCCATCTCCTCCTTCTATGAAGTCTGGTAAAACTAGACCAGCAAATCCAAATAATTCATTTTTATCTGGCTGTTGAAATGAAATGGTACATACTTTTCTTGGTATTTCTTGCAAAATATCTCCGTTTAAGCTTATTTCTTGAAAAAATGATTCAAAATCTGATGGAACTTCAACATATGAAAAATCCAAGTCATTAGCTATTTTTTTATTAATATCAAGTTTTCTTAAAAAATTCATAGATCCTAATTGATATACCTTTATTTTTTTCATATCTGGCTCAAATCTTACTTCAACAGCCCAATTACCCATATTACCTGTTGCATGTTGAACTGTTAATAAAACTCTTTTGCCTTTATAATCAATAAGACAGGCTGAAGCAAGCGCTTGTGGTAAAAATTTTATATCTAATTGCCTTATTGGTATACTTGATAACATTAAATATTTTTCATATTCGCTTTTATTCATTGGTCTATTTTTCATATTTTTTATTTACAATAAACATACATCATTGAGGTTAAAGGATGAAAGTCGTGAACAATTCGCACTATATAATCATTTTCTACTTTAAAAGTGCTGGTGCTACGAAGAAATCCCTCAGGTAACGGCATTACAGCGTTCGGATTTAAAAAAATAGTGACTCCTTGCCACCAATTTTCAACAGGCACATCTGTATCTCCTAAAACATATTGATAATCCGCAGTTTGCAAGAGAGAATTATTCCCGCGATGTAAACAAAACCCTTCCCGTATTGTTATAACTGATTTATTATTGTTAGGATTAGCTGACATGCGGAAAAATCGCGGCACTGTGAATTGATTACAATAAATAACCGCGCTAACATACCTGCTGCCTTCTTTATCAAAAAAACCTGAAGTTACTTTGCGACCATTATAGATATGTTCATCAACTATGCCATATAAATATACGGCTAAACTTTCGTCTATATAGCATAAAGAGCCGGGCTCAAAGTAGGGAGCAATCATAAAAACCAGAGGTTTTTCTGAACAATGCTCTAATTCCCAATATTTATGGCGTATCTTCTTTTCAAGGCTATTTGCCATACGTATTAGAAATTCATTTTCGCATTTTTTTTTCATTTCATCGTGCGGAATATTTAATAATCTCATAATAGATATGTCACGTGATTTTCCGTCTGACGGATTTGCCGTAACAGCCTCGATTGCAGCAGTAATACCGTTTTTTGAAGCCATAAAATCTGGCATTCCATAGCTTCTATCGCAAACAATATCAAGAGAATCCAGATAAGCAAAACAGGCAACCTCAAAGAGTCTTGCATGGAAACCATTTAATTGAAAATCTTTAACAAAATTACCGTTTGGATCGCCCATACGATTATAAATATTATTAATAAGTTGCCGAGCTTCCGCATGATATTTAGAGTCTCTCAACGCTTTAAATGCGGGATCCATTTTATGCTCTGGGACGAGATCAAGATGCGAAAAAAGATTATTTGTGTTAGTTGCTCTCATTTATTTATTTATTTTTATATATTCTTATTTACTTTTATATATTATATTTTTACTCACTTTAATTAGAACTGCCTTCAAGTGAACCTGCTATACCGTTTATAATCTTAATCCCTCCATAAATAGCCGATCCGCCAATAAGAATTTTTCCGAATGCGTCCCAAAATTCCTGTGCTTTTTTATCCTTTATCAAGCCTCTGAAGCCTGGCATAATTATAGAAAGATTAATTCTCAGTTCATCTATATTATATGGATCAAATTCAATAATAGGTGCCTGTTTCATCTCTGCAATGTAAGAAGGCAATCCACCTAATGAAACTCCTTTGTCTTTCAGTATTAAAAGCGGTTTATCAATACCAAATGCAATTCCAACCTCCCCGTGAAGCCATTCTAATGTTTTCCAGAATCCTGTAAGAGTATCCATGTATCTCGGCGTGGCAATTGCTATTAATGCATCGGATCTACTTATTTCTTCTTTTATTTTTTGAAGCACTTGATCGTCAGTAACCTTGATCTCAATACCAACGGTTATAGTTTCAAATCCCCACTCTTTTATTATTTCTGCTATTGGATTTCCTATCGTCATGTCCTCTATGTTTATACCCCTAGAAATAAACACCTTATAAAATGGCATTGGATACATATTTATAAAATATTGATAATCAAATCCATAACATCCTACATCGACCCAATTATTATTAATATACTCATATATGCGATATACTACTTTGAAAATCTTCTTGCCTACGTAATTAGGAAGTAATAAAGAAACATTTCCCAAAAATTTATTTTCTCTTGGTAAAACTTCACCTCTAATACTTACAATATTGTATGATCCAAAATCAAAATATAACATAAGTTCCGATAAAAAAAGAGCAGTATCTCCTTTGTTTTCCAACCAAAAACTTACCAAAGCAGATTCTCCAGGGATATACGATTGCTTATTAAAATTCCAACTTATAATCCAACTACCCATTTTTAATTACCTTTTTCAATTATTAACATGCGGGAGCGGTTCGGCGACGAACTTTTTTTTGATTATAATCATTGATATCTATAAAATTCAATCTAATTTGACATCATCACTTATTTTTTTAACAAAAACAGTCCTTGCTTGATCAATGCTATCAAAACCCTTTAAGTATATTTTAACAGCAACGTCACAAGAAATATAGCGAAACATTCCAGAACGAGCGTAATAAAAACCTATATCTGTTACATTAAATTTATCTCTTTCTTTATCATAAAGCAGAGCATATCCAAGTATTTGTTTTAAATAGCTATCATTGATCGGATTCTTAATGGCTTTTATGTCCGTTAAAATAAATTTACCATTATGTTTAATTACGCAATCAAAATCGGCGCCACCTACAAGTCCTGAATTAGATAGAGCGCTATTAAATACGACAAACTCTGAACCATAAAGACTTCCATTTTTATAAGTTATTGCTCTATTAAATATTTTAATAAGATTAAAAATTTCTTTTGTGTATAAATCACCGCCAATTAAATCGTAAAATTCATTAAACAAATTAATTGTATCGTTGCTATTATAAAAAATAGCTGGCAGTAAACCAGAGCGAAATAAATTATCTAAAATTGCAAAAGACACAAAACCTTTAACTACATCATAATTTAACGCACTCCTATGTTGTTCTATAACTGATTTTCCAAATCTAAATAAATTGAATACATGAATAATTTTATTTGAAAGTTTAGTTTTATCTATTAATTTATTAAACACTATGTCGATATCTTCATCTGATAAATTAAATTCTCGATGTTTTAATCGCATATAAGTTATTTTATTAAGGATTGACAATACTTGTTTTTTTAAGAATTCATGTTCTGTTTTTTCACATTTTTTAATATAAAATCCCAAGTTATTAACAATATAAAAAAAATCCTGATAAATAATTTAACTTAGAAAAGCTAAACCTTTAATTTATTTAACTACCCTCTGATAAACGATTTCATATTCACTATTAACAGGCTTCTTAGTATGTATATCAAGAGTTATATCCTCTCCGTGTTTGCCTGGATAAACGCCCTCAAAGATATTGCCGAAGATATCTTTATATTCAATATAAACAATATAATATCTTTCAAAATAATCCTTGTGGAGATTTCCTAAATCAATTTCATAGGGCAATTCTCCCTGAGCAATAGGCGTTACGTTAAACAGTGGATTATCAATATATTCCTTGCCTTCCCGACGTATTTCTACTTTTATATCCAAAGCCGGACCCGCGCCTATATTTTTTATTTTAATACAAATCTCAGTAGGTGATACGTGTGTGCCTTGAACGCCGGGTATAGTCATTGATTTTCCAAAAATCCAATCCTGTTGCAGACTTGAGTTGCTATTAGACACTAAAACGCAATAAGGCTTATGGCTTTCCTGATGTTCTTCTTTATTTTGAACGATAATTTTCCAAGTAAAAAAAGCCATTAGTACGGTTCCGAATGCGGCAAATCCGCTGAATCCAACACTTAAGTGGGTCATATTACGCGTAAAATAACCATCAAAGATTAAAAACATAGACACAAAAAGCAAAACAAATAAGATAAACCCAAAAATATCAAGTAAAACTTTCATTTTTAGTCCATCTTTTTGATTATGAAATGCATAATACATAAGAAATCTATAAACCAAAAAATTCAAAAAAGAAAAATCGCTACACTATAAATATTCATATTAAAACCTCATAATCGCTTCTAACTTTATCCCATTAAGCACATATACGAATACTGTCCCGACGTAAGCCTCCGTCTTTGCTATTACCCTGTATCCGTAATAATTAGCCGTTGCCTTGCCGTATTGCCTTGCTTCTTGGATAGTATTATTTATAACAGGTTTTATTCCTTTTGGCAAATTATTCCAACCGGCCATATTTGTATTTTTAGCTTCTGCGATATTGCCGTTACATATCTTATAATTTTCGATAGCCCAGTATGCCTGTTTAGGAAAACCCTGAGTGCGCCTTATAATGCTTATTAGCTTACAGCCGAACATAGTCGTTGTAATGGGTATAGCGTTATAGGTATAAGCTCCGTAAGTGTAGGTATAAGGACTGCCGGAATTATACACCCGCATTGCAAGTT
>JAJZBN010000058.1 GCA_021798875.1 bacterium
GATTAATTTTACGCAGTATCTTTTATCGTTAATTTTTTCTTTTCGTATGCGTAAAATAAAATCTGACGCCTTTTTCTTGACGCCTTTTTCTTCAAAAGACGCTGTATTTCGTAAAATATATCAATGGCATTGACGTTTTAATAAACGACATTCCTAACTTGAGAGCCGATCACTAGCCTTACGGCGGCGTAAAGGAATTCGGCATAGGAAGGGGTGACGCAAAATATGCTCTTGAGTAAATGAATGAGCTTAAATAAGTCAGTTTTTTCTGATCTCTGACGTCATTCATTCTTTATTTACAAAACAACATTTTTTATTGACTCTTATGGGGGGGGGGTGGTATTATTATAAAAGTATAGTCTGTTATTGAAAAATATTATTTATAATTATATAATATAAATTATTGAATAATAATATTTATCGATAAATATTAAAATTTAATGCGAAAAAATAAATTATAATATGAACAAAAAAATCGAGACCGATTATTCTTTATTAGATAAATTGCCGTATCCTATTTTAGTAATTAACGATAAATACGACGTAATTTTTTTAAATACCTCTGCTAAAAAAGAATATTTATCAGATATTTCAGATAATAAAAACAATATTGAAAACCTCAAAGACAAAAAGTGCTATAAAATATCCCACGGCTACGATAAACCCTGCTATGAAATGGGAGAAATCTGCCCAATAAAGAATCTTTTAGAAAATAAAGATATAAACATATATAAAATAAATCATAATCACAGAGGGCAGTTTTATAGAGTGGAAGCCTCCAGGTTCGATTTTAATAATTTTTTGTTTTTTGAATCCCATAACGACGTTTCGGATTTTGTTTCCGAAATAGAAGAAATTAAATCGCGCGATGAACTTACCAGACTTTTAAATTTAAGTTCGTTTTCGTCTAAAATATCCGAGATAATAGCCGATACTAAAGATTTATTCCTGCTTATACTTTTAGATATCCACAATCTTACATACATAAATCAGTTTTACGGACTTTCAAACGGCGACCGTCTTCTTAAAAAAATAGGAAGTTTACTAATAGACACTTTTAAAGACACCGATATAATAGCCAGGGTAGCCGGAGGCGAATTCGGGATCCTTTTTCGAAATATTAAAAAGAAAGAAGACGCATTTATAATAAAGAGCAAATTAGATTCTATTTTTAAAAATCCAATAGATATAAAAGGAAAGAATATTTTAACGGAGATAAACGCCGGAGCAGCATTATTTCCCGACGACGGCGCCGATTTTAAAATTCTTTACGAACGCGCCGGCGCCGCTCTGTTTAATGCGAAAAAAAAGCGCACCGGAGATATAGAATTTTTTAATTACGAAATGGCAGAAAAAGCAGAAAGTTTTGTCAAAGCGGAATCGTTAGTCGATAATGCAGTAAAGAAAAACCTTTTTATATTTTATTATCAGCCCTACTTTTCCACGGAAGATTTGTCTATAGGCGGATTTGAAGCGCTGGCGCGCATCAAAGACGAAGAAGGACGGATTTACAACCCTTCGTCTTTTATAGATTATCTCGAAAACAGCGTTTATCTCGAAGCATTTGAAGAATATGCTTTGGAAACCGTCGTTAAAAAAATAAAAAAACATAATATAAATATTTCTTTGAATATTTCAGGTAAAAGCTTTAGCAAGCCGAACTTTATGAAAAAAGTCCTGTCGGCATGTTATAACGTAGGCGGCAGTCTTACAATAGAAATAACGGAAAGGGTTCTCATAGAAGATATAAAAAAACGCAATTTATCATAAACGGACTAAAAAACTGCAAGGCGGAATTCGGCGAAGAAGGAATTTGCGAAAATCCTATCAAAATTGCTATGGACGATTTCGGTACGGGATACTCTTCTTTGCTATACCTTAAAGACCTTCCCATAAACGTACTTAAAATAGATATATCTTTTGTCAGGGATATAGCGAAAGGGCATAAAGAAAAAGCCTTGATAAAAACTATTATAGGACTTTCCAAAGAACTTGGTTTAAAAACAATCGCCGAAGGAGTGGAAACGCAGGAGCAGTTCGATATTTTGAAATCTTTAGGCTGTTGTTACGTTCAGGGATTTTTACTGGCAAAACCCATGCCGGAAGAAGAAGCGTTCAAAATAATCAAATAATATTATAAGGTAATTTAAATTACTCAGAAGAAAAATTTTGTGATTTTGCAATATATATATTAATTTGAAATAGTTGTTATTAATTATTATAATTAATGTTGTATTTGTTTTTTTAATTAAATCGGTAAACATATAAGGCTGCAACTATATTTAAGGAGGCATATATTATTGAACGTTCTGAAATCAAAGCAGTTTTTAATAGGACTGACGATAGGAATAATACTTTTAATATTTTCGATATTAATAGTCTATTTTACCGGTGATTTCAATTATGCTATAAGAAGGTTTAATATAATATTTTTTTTCGCCACATTCATAATTATTTCTTCAATATTTTTATCGTCTTATCTGATTGCAAAGAGAGATTTAAAATTATCCGAGCAAAAAAGGCTTTTTGACGCAGTAATGAAATATACCACCGATACCATTGTAGTTAAAAATCCTTCGGGAGTATACATAGCAGCCAGCAAAAGCGCGGAGGAATTTCATTCTGTTCCTGAACTTACTTCTACTGTAGGTAAAACGGATGAGCAAATAAAAATTTCATCCTTTCAATCGGAAGATTTCTTTAAAACGGTCGAAGATGTCGACAAAATAATATGGGAAACAAAAACCCCTCATAATTTTTTACTCCAACTTTATGATAGGAATAAAACTTCCCATATCTTTGATATTACAAAGATACCTATTTTTGACGAAAAAGGCGGAAGACTGCTGTCTATAGCCGTAGGGCACGATATAACGGATAGAATGGAGAGCGAAAAACAGTTCAAATCCATGTTTTACGATAATTCCCTCCCGATGTTTACTTTTGATTTAGAAACTCTTGTTTTGCAGGATGTAAACGAATCAGCCGTAAAATACGGCGGATATGCCGAAAACGAGGTCGTGGGAAAGACTCTGAAAGAAATCGACCCGTTTATTATAAAAGATATAATTTTTAAACTTTTAGATAAATTCAAAGAAGGAAAAGATAAAACTTTCAGAGGGCTTAAATTTCCTTTAAAAAATGGAGAAATAAGGGATATAGAGGTCAGTCTTACGTTAATTTATAAAAAAGATGTGCCCATAGCTGTAGCAACTATTTTTGATGTTACCGAAAAACTTGCAAACGAATCTAAAATAAAGTTGCTTAAACAGCTATATGAATCATTAATCAAGGAAGTTTCTTTAATATTAAACCCCGAAAGCGAGAATGCCGTTTTTCACAGGACGCTTGTCGCATTGCAAAAAAGCGGCATTTTTAACGCAGTATGGATAGGCAGGCTTGAATCAGATAGGAATATCAAATATATATCAGCCAGAGGCAGAGGAACACAGGAATTAACGAAGATAAAATTGTACGCTGATTGCGATAAAAAGTTTTTGACGCTTGCCGAAAGGGCTGTATGTTTAAATCGCATAGTTTATAATAACGACCATATTTCCGACCCGCTTCTTGAGCCGTATCTTGATTTTCTGATAAAAAATGAGTGGCACTCTGCTTGTGCTGCTCCCATTCATAGGGTAAGCAAGGTGTGGGGAGTTATTACTTTGATTTCCGACAAAAAGAATATCTTTGACAGGGATATACTGGAATTTGTTTCTAAAATATCAGCTCTTTTATCACACAGTCTTAACGAGATAGATATCAAAAAGCAACTTGAAAAAGAGAAAAGAAAATCGGAATATCTTGCCCACCATGATCCGCTTACCGGACTTCCGAACAGGCTTCTTCTTACTCAGCTGTTGGAAGGAGCGCTGAATAGGGCAGATAGAGGTAAAACTTATGTCGGCGTAGGGATGATAGATTTCGACGACTTTAAACAAATTAACGATACCTTTGGACACGATGAGGGAGACAATCTTTTAAAAGAATTTGCAAAAAGATTAAAAAATATTTTAAGGCAGACGGACCACTTGGTCAGGCTTGGAGGGGACGAATTTGTTATAATAATGGAGGATTTAAAAAATAAGGACGACTTGTATATACTTATTCCAAGAATAGAAAAGGCATTTGCTAAACCCATTGTTATAAAAGGAAACGATATTTATTTAAAAATAAGTTTAGGCATTACCCTTTACCCTATAGATAAACAGCCGCCGTATCTATTGCTGGTTCACGCCGACAATGCAATGTACGGCATAAAGGCAAAAAAGGGAGTAAGAGAAACATTCTGGCAATTATATGAGGAATAAAAATAAAATTAATTAACGGATTTTTAACGTTAACGGGGGCATTTAATGAAAGTAAAAACAGATTTTATTCCATCGTCCGTTCTAATTCTTAACTCGGATAACGAAATAATACATGCAAACGAATGCGCAATAAAAACTTTCGGAGCGGTAAAAAAGGGAACAAAATGCTTTCAATATACGCATAAAAATATCAGGCCTTGCAATGAATGCGGAGAAATATGCCCTATGTATGAAATGTTAAATAAAAAAGTTGACAAATTTACGACGCTTCACGTGCATAAAACACTTAACGGAAATGCATACAATACCGTTATCTTAAAAAAGATATCGGACAATTTATATATAGAATTGATAGACGATATAACCGATGTATTTTTTAATGAACTCGAAAACAATAAAAAACAGCTTGAATTGGTTTGGGAGGTGGATTTTTTAACCGATATTTACAACAGGAGAAAAATAATAAGCATAATAAATTACGAGCTTAAAAAATCTAAAAGATATAAAAAGCCTTTAACGATTGTTATGATGGATTTAGACGGATTTAAAATTATAAACGATGGATTAGGCCACATAAAAGGAGATGAAGTTTTAAAGGCCGTAGGCGTTATACTCAAAGAGAATATAAGAGACGTCGATTATGCCGGAAGATACGGCGGAGACGAGTTTATATTGGTTCTTCCGGAAACAAACATTGAAAATTCTATTAAAATAGTCAAAAGAATTAAAAAAGACATAGAAGCAATGGACTGCCTTGATGATTTAAACATTACCGCAAGTTTCGGAATAACGTCCGTTAATGAAAAAGATTTAACGGACATCGATATAATAAAACGCGCCGACGAAGCATTATATAAATCCAAACATGAAGGTAAGAATAAGTATAACGTTAAATAAAAATTTTGCATCTTAAACAACTGTTTTTTATTATATATGAAGAAAATTAAAAAAATTCTCGTAGAACAGCTTAAGGTTGGTATGTATATTTCTGACCTTGACGAGGGTTATATGGACCACCCTTTTATCCTGAGCAGGTTTCAGGTTAAAGACGATGGCGTAATTTGTAAATTAATCGATGCCGGAATACGTGCGGTATATATTGATACATCCAAAGGTCTTGACGTGCCGGATGCACCGTCCTACAGCGATATTTTAAAAAACCTCAAAAATGAAATGGATAAAATCGCTGAAGATAAAAAAAACGGTGAAGACAAAGTTAAAGTAAGCATATATGATGAATTAGACAGCGCTCAAAAAACGTATAATGAAGCAGGCAGAATTATCCGCGATATTATTGACGATGTAAGCAAAGGACGGCGTATTTCGGAGGATAAGGCTAAATTAAGCGTGGCCAAAATATCCGAGTCCATAACAAAATGCCAAGATGCTTTATTATTGTTATGCAGTTCTAAAAATAAAAACGACCATATATTTCAGCATTCCATATCTGTGTGTTCCCTAGTTGTAGCTTTTTGCAATTCATTGGGTTTTGATGAGCAAAGCGTTAATAGTGCCGGTTTAGGAGGGTTATTGCTTGATGTAGGCAAGGCAAAAATTGATAATAAAATTATCAATAAAACCTTAAAACTCACCGAAAAAGAATTTAATATACTAAAAGAGCACGTGGCGGAAGGCAGGAAAATTATAGATCAAATACCTGATATACCGGAAATTTCAAAGCAGATTATTTGCGAACATCATGAAAATTATGACGGCTCCGGTTATCCTAAAGGCCTTAAGGGGGATGAGATATCTAAGTTTGGGAGAATTGCCGCAATATGCGATGTTTACGATGCTATAACTTCCGACCGTTTATATCGTAAAGGTTTAATACCTAATAAGGCATTAAGCAAGATATTCGAATGGAGAGGCTCTAAATTTGACAGACTGCTTGTAGAACAGTTTATACATACTATAGGGATTTATCCAACCGGCAGTTTTGTTATGCTTGAGTCGGGAAGGGTGGCATTAGTCATTCAACAGAATGGAAAAAGTCTGTTGACCCCTATAATTAAAGTATTTTATGATTCTATTATTAAAAAATACGTTAAACCGGTCGAAGTAGATTTATCCGAGGGGTTCAGCGATAGGATTGCAGACGCGGTTTCACCGTTAAAATTAAAATTAGATATAAATCCTATGGATATCCTTTTAACACTATAAATCAAAGATAATGAAAAAGGTGTCAGATTAAAAATTACTTATAAATGTATAAAGTATGAAAATAAATATTAGTCAATTTCAAATAGAATGTAGACGTTGCGGGCATAAATGGATACCAAGAAAACCCGAAGTAATGTTGTTATGCGCTAAATGTAAATCTCCATATTGGAATATACCTAAAAAGAAAAATCAAAATGCTCAAAACTTATAAATATCGGTTATACCCGACAAAAAAGCAGACCGAAAAACTCGATTGGACGCTTGAGACTTGCCGTATCCTTTATAATTCTTGTTTGGTAGATAGAAACTGCCATTACGAAGAAACTGGTAAGAGATTATCAAGGCTCAAGCAGCAAAAAATATTAACCAAGGATAAGAAAAACATCGAATACCTTAAATCTATCCACTCTCAAGTCTTGCAGGATGTCTTATTTAGAGTCGAAAAAGCCTATAAAAACTTTTTTCGCAGGCTTAAAGATAAAAGCGGTAAGGCAGGATATCCGAGATTTAAAAATCAAGGCAGATACGACAGCATAACATATACGCAGTCCGGATTTGAAATTATAGACGATAAACTTAAACTATCCAAAATAGGGCATATAAAACTTAAACAGCATAGGCAGATAGACGGACGTTTAAAGACCTGCAATATCAAAAAAGAAATAAACCGCTGGTATGTTTGCTTCTCGGTTGAATATACGCCAAATATTAAACCTATACCGAATAAACAAATAGGCATAGACGTAGGCATTAAGTCTTTTGCGGTTCTTTCCGACGGTAAGGTTATAAATAATCCTAAATATCTTATTTACTCCGAAGAACGTCTTATTAAAAAGCAAAGATGGCTTTCTAATAAGACGAAAGGTTCTAATAACCGCAAGAAAGCAAAGGTATCAGTTGCAAGACTACATAAAAAAGTATCTAATCAGCGCAAGGATTTTCAGCATAAGCTGTCAAGGCAAATAGTAGATAACTACGGCTATATCAAAGTAGAAGACTTGCAAATTAAAAATATGGTTAAAAACCATAATCTTGGTAAATCAATATCCGACGCAGGCTGGGGACAGTTTGTTTCTTTTTTAACATACAAAGCGGAAGAGGCTGGTTGTTACGTAGAGAAAGTAAACCCCCGCAATACTTCAAAGTCCTGTTCGGTATGCGGATATATCTATAAAGATATGACTTTATCTATCCGCAAATGGACTTGTCCCGTTTGTCATACCGAACACGACCGAGATGTAAATGCGTCTATAAATATACTAAATACGGCAGGAACTGCCGGAATAAACGCTTGGGGAGTCGGCGGGTTGCCGCCGACAACGAACCAAGAAGCCCCGTCCGAAAGGGCGGGGTAGTTCACTAATTCTAAATATTACTCTTGCGTTTGTTTAAATTTTTTCAACAAAATTATATCTCAATATCAATTTATTAATATGATATAATCTAATAAAAGATAATTTAATTTTATATTTTGTTATTAGTTCCAA
>JAJZBN010000016.1 GCA_021798875.1 bacterium
CAGAGAAAGAATTAAGGTTTGCAATCAGGGAAGGCGGACATACCGTAGGAGCAGGCGTTATAACAGAGGTTATCGAATAAAGTAACGGATGCAGTAATTTGGAAATATAACAAATAAAGAGGAAATATAAGATTAACATGGAAATTCAAAAAATAAGAATAAGGCTGAAAGCATATGATCATCGTTTACTTGATCAATCCGTATCGGAAATAGTGGAAACCGCAAAACAAACAGGTTCCAAAATTAGCGGGCCAATACCTCTGCCTACAAAAATTAATAAATTTTGCGTTCTTAGATCTCCACATGTAGATAAAAAATCTAGGGAAGAATTCGAAATGAGAACGCACAAAAGAATTATAGATTTGCTTGAACCGAATCAGGCTACGATTGATGCTTTAATGAAATTAGATTTGTCGTCAGGTATAGATGTCGATATTAAGCAGATATAATTGAATCTTGGAGTATTATAAAATGATAAAAGCGCTAATAGGAAAAAAAATTGGAATGACGCAGATATTCGATAAGGACGGAATGATAGTTCCAGTGACGGTTATAAAAGCAGGTCCATGTATCGTGGTCGAAAAAAAAAATAAGCAGACAGACGGTTATGATGCTTTGCAGTTGGGTTATGGCGAAGCGAAATCGTTTAGGTTAAACAAACCGGTTCTCGGTAAATTTACTAAAAACAATTTAACTCCTCTTAAAGTTCTTAAAGAATTTAGAGGGTCGGAAATAGACGAAATTAAAATAGGCGATACAATAGATATATCGATATTTAACGACGTAACCAGCGTATCTATTACCGGTATTACTAAAGGTAAAGGCTATCAGGGCGTCGTAAAGAGATGGGGTTTCGGCGGCGGAAAAGATACCCACGGTTCCATGTTTCACAGAGCACCTGGTTCAATAGGACAGTCTTCGTATCCGTCAAAAGTATTTAAAGGTTTGAGAATGCCTGGACACATGGGTATGTCAAAAAATACGGTTTTAAATTTAAAATTAGTCAAAATAGACGGCGAACAAAATCTTATGTATGTTAAAGGAGCTGTTCCAGGCGCAAATAATAACATAATATATATATATGCGGCCGATAAGTCAGGCAGAAAATTAAATAAGTGAGAAAAAGGGGTTTATCATAATGGGTCAAAGCGCAAGTATCGTAAATACAAACAATAAGCCGGTAGGAAATTTAGACTTAAGCGAATCAGTCTATATGTATCCGGTTAAAGAGCCTTTAATAAAAGAGTTTGTTTTGTTAACGTTAGCAAATAAAAGACTTGGTTTAGCTTCAACAAAAAATAGGAAAATAGTTTCCGGCGGCGGTATTAAACCGTGGAAGCAAAAAGGTACGGGAAGAGCAAGAGCAGGTTCTACCAGATCGCCTTTATGGAAGGGTGGCGGTACAATTTTTGGCCCTACTAATGAAGTAAATTATAAAAAAGATATGCCTAAAAAAGCAAGAAAAGCTGCTATGAAATCAGCTTTAGCGCATCTTTTAAAAGAAGATAAGATTGTATTTGTAGAAGATTTTGAATTGTCGTCTATAAAAACGAAAGAGATGGTAAATATTTTTAATAATCTTGGGGTAAAAAAAGGATTGTTGGTGTTGCCGACGTCTAATAACGACCCTAAAATTATCAAATCTACGAGAAATCTTATGAACTATAAGGCCGTATCGGTAAATTTACTGAATATTATAGACCTTTTAAAATATGAAAAAATAATCATCACCCTTAAAGCAAACGAGGAATTAGAGAGGAACCTTTCAATATGAAAGAATTAAGTTTAGTCATCGAAAAAGCGGTTCAATCGGAAAAAAGCTTAAAGTTAAGAGAACTGAACAATACGTTTATCTTTAACGTAAATAAATCAGCAAATAAAAAAGAAATAAAAGATGCCGTAGAAAAGTATTTTAACGTAAAAGTTGAAGAAGTAAACACCGTAATTACAAGAGGAAAATTTCGCAGAGTAGGAAAGTACAACGGTAAACTTCCAAATACTAAAAAAGCCTATATAAAACTTAAAGAAGGGCAGAGAATATCTGCATTAGAAGTTTAATTTGGAGAATAAAATGCCAATAAAAAAATACAAGCCAACTTCAAGCGCCAGAAGATTTCAGACCGTTTCGGATTTTTCTGAAATAACGAGAGATTTTCCAGAAAAAGGTCTTCTCGCAAAATATAAAAAAAATGCGGGAAGGAACAATTACGGTAGAGTAACAACAAGACATCAGGGCGGAGGACATAAAAGAAGATATAGAATTATAGATTTTAAAAGAGATAAAAGAGAAGTGCCCGCAAAAGTTATTGAAATCGAATATGATCCTAACAGATCTGCAAGGATTGCGCTCTTAAGCTATATAGATGGAGAAAAAAGATATATTTTGTGTCCGGCTGGATTAAAAAAAGGAGACACGGTAATATCGTCGGAGACAGCTGACATACAGCCGGGGAATTGTATTCCTCTTTATAATATACCGGTTGGAACCATGATTCACAACATTGAAATGAAACCGAATAACGGCGGAAAACTTGTAAGAAGCGCGGGAGCATATGCCGAGCTGCTTGGAAGAGATGCGGGTTATGCGCAGATCAAAATGCCGTCGGGCGAATTCAGGATTGTCCCCGAAAAATGTAATGCCACTATAGGACAGGTTGGCAATATAGAACACGAAAACATCAGCATCGGCAAAGCCGGCAGATCAAGATGGCTTGGAATCAGACCTTCCGTTAGAGGCGTTGCCATGAACCCAATCGACCATCCACACGGAGGAGGAGAGGGAAAAACTTCGGGAGGACGTCATCCCGTTACGCCTTGGGGCGTACCTACTAAAGGTTATAAAACCAGAAAAAATAAATTAACGTCTAAATATATAATTTCAAGAAGAAAAGGTAAATAAATTTTTTATAAAAATAATTTATCAAGAGCATATTTAACAATGTGCGTCTAAATTAATTAAGGAGAATGAAAGTTGGCAAGGTCTATTAAAAAAGGTCCGTTTTCCGATAAATCGCTTTTAGAAAAAGTAGAAAAAGCATTCGACACAAACGACAAAAAAATAATCAAAACATGGTCAAGACGATCCACTATTATACCTTCTATGGTCGGTTTTACATTTGCGGTTCATAACGGAAAAAAATTTATTCCTGTTTTTGTAAGCGAGAATATGGTAGGACATAAATTAGGTGAGTTTAGCGCTACAAGAACATTTACAATGCATTCCGGCGATAGGAAAGCTAAAGTAAAAACTGGCGGCGGTTCAAAATAGACCATTAAAACAAAAATATAAGGGGTAGAAAATGCAGTTTAAAGCAGAGGCAAAATATATCAAAGTGTCTCCTCAGAAAGCAAGATTAGTGGTGGATTTGATTAGAGGCAAAAAAGTTTACGATGCAATTAACGTTCTGAAGTTTACTAAAAAAAAATCCGCCAATCCGGTATTAAAACTTTTAAATTCAGCCATAGCTAATGCATCGACGACCGGAAGGGTAGACATAGATAATTTAATAGTATCTAAAATTAACGTAGATATGTCATTATCTTTAAAAAGGTTGATGCCTAAGGCAATGGGGCGCGGCGCAACCGTTAAAAAACGCATGAGCAATATAAAAATTGTTTTGGAAGAAATTTAAAACGGAGGTAGATTTTGGGGCAGAAAGTTAATCCGATAGGACTTAGGTTAGGTGTCAATAAAACTTGGGATTCTGGATGGTACAGCGACAGAAATTATGCAAAATTTTTGCATGCCGATTTAAAAACGAGAGATTTTTTAAAGAAAAAACTTTATTCGGCAGGCATATCTAAAATAAACATAGGCAGGAAAGCCGAAAAACTATTTATAGAAGTATTTGCGGCAAGACCTGGTATCATTTACGGTAAAAAAGGTTCTTCCGAATTTGACGTTATTAAAAAAGAGATAGCAGATATAAATAAAATAAAAACTAAAGATATTGAAATTAATGTTCTTGAGGTAAAAAAACCAGAGTTAGATTCAATTTTAGTAGCAGAAAGTATAGCTTCGCAGCTTGAAAAAAGAGTCGCATTTAAAAGAGCCATGAAAAAGAGCGTAACTATGGCATTGAAAAGCGGAGCAAAAGGAATAAAGATTACTTGCGGAGGTAGACTTGCAGGTGCCGAAATAGCAAGAACCGAATGGTATAGAGAAGGAAGAGTGCCGCTGCATACTTTAAGAGCGGATATAGATTACGGCACATGTGAAGCTAATACGACATACGGCAAAATAGGTATAAAAGTCTGGATTTATAAAAGAGACGTATTATAATAACAATAAAAGGTGAATAGATTATGTTAATGCCTGCCAAAACAAAATACAGGAAGCAGATGAAGGGTAGAATGAAGGGTAAAGCTACCCGCGGAAATTCTTTGGCCTTCGGAGATTACGGTTTAAAAGTTACTGAATGCGGATATATTACTGCAAGACAGATAGAAGCTGCCAGAATTGCAATGACCAGATTCGTAAAAAGAGGCGGAAAGGTATGGATAAGGATATTTCCCGATAAACCTATTACTAAAAAACCGGCCGAAACCAGAATGGGAAAAGGTAAAGGTTCCGTTGAAGAATGGGTATGCGTAGCCCGACCAGGACTAGTACTCTATGAGATGGAAGGTATTCCTAAAGAGGTAGCACAAGAAGCCCTCAGGCTTGCATCTCATAAATTGCCGCTTAAAACTATATTTATTGAAAGAGGAGAACTTTAACATATTATGAAATTTAAAGAATTAAAAGCAATGAAAGAAGATGAACTTAAGGTGAAAGAGTCCGACCTGAGAAAAGAAATATTTAATCTTGTCGTGCAAAAGTCTTTAGGATCTTTAGAAAATCCAAAAAGAATTAAAGCAGTCAGAAAATCGATAGCTAGAATAAAAACTATTTATAACGAAAGGAAGCAGGAGATATAAGTATGAAAAAAACATTAACCGGAGTAGTTTCATCTGATAAAATGGATAAAACGAGAGTAGTAATAGTTTCCGATATAGTAAAACATTCGGTATATAAAAAATATGTAAAAAAAATTAAAAAATTTAAAATTCACGACGAAAAAAATATATCGCATGAGGGCGATAAAGTTTTATTTGAAGAAACTAGACCGCTTTCAAAAGATAAAAGATGGAATCTTAAAAAAGTTATCTAAAGAATCAATTTTATAATTACAATTTAATTAAGAGGCTATAACGATGATTCAGATGCAGACGGTATTAAAATCAGCCGACAATTCAGGTGCTAAAAAATTAATGTGTATAAAAGTTCTTGGCGGATCTAAAAGAAAATATGCAGAGATAGGAGATATAATAGTAGTTTCCGTCAAAGAGGCAATTCCGAACTCAAAAGTAAAGAAAGGAGACGTTTCTAAAGCGGTTATAGTTAGAACGGTAAAAGAAGTAAAACGTCCCGACGGAAGCTATATAAGGTTCGACAATAACTCTGCAGTATTAATAAATAACCAGAATGAACCAATAGGCACTCGTATTTTCGGTCCTGTAGCACGTGAATTAAGAGCAAAAAAATTTATGAGAATTATATCTTTAGCCCCCGAGGTTTTATAATATGACTATTAAATTAAAAAAGAACGATAATGTAACGGTAACAGCCGGTAAAGAAAAAGGAAAAACCGGTAAAATTATTCGTATAGATTCGGAAAAAAACAGAGTTTATATAGAAAAGATTAATATGATAAAAAGGCATGTGAAGCCGAGAAGCGCACAAGAACCAGGAGGTATTATAGATAAAGAAGCTCCCGTAAATATCTCTAACGTTCAATTATATTGTCAAAAATGTAAAAAAGCAGTTAGATTTTCCATAAATATAGACGATAAAGGGAAAAAAGTAAGGATTTGTAAAAAATGCGGATCCGAAATATAATTTTGGAGGATTAAAAAATTGTCATCAAGATATAAAGAATTTTACAAAAACTCTGTAATACCAAACCTGATTAAAGAAACAGGTTATAAAAATATTAATCAGATACCCAAACTTGTAAAAATCGTTATAAATATGGGATTGGGAGAAGCGACTTCAAACTCAAAAATTATTGAGCAGTCTATAGGCGAATTAACAAAAATTGCAGGTCAAAAACCGGTAGTATCAAAAGCAAAAAAGTCTATTGCTGCGTTTAAATTAAAAGAAAATCAGGAAATCGGATGTTTTGTAACGCTTAGAAACGACAGGATGTATGATTTTTTTGACAAACTCATAAATATATCGCTTCCAAGGGTAAGAGATTTTAAAGGCTTATCAAAAAAAGCTTTTGACGGCCGCGGCAATTATACGCTAGGAGTGAAAGAGCAGGTTATCTTTCCTGAAATAAGCTATGAACTTATAGAAAAAATTAAAGGTATGAATATAACTATTGTAACGTCCGCAGAAAATAACGAAGACGGGTATAAACTTTTAAAAAGCTTTAACTTTCCATTTAGAAATTAGGAGATAATAAATGGCTAAAAAATCAATGATAGTGAAAGCGCAGAAGGCGCCAAAATTTAAAGTAAGAGCGCATAACAGATGTCCTATTTGCGGAAGACCTAGAGGGTATTACAGAAAATTCGATATGTGCAGAATTTGCTTTAGGACAAATTCTAGCAAAGGTTTGATTCCAGGGGTCACTAAGTCCAGTTGGTAATAAAAAAACAATATTTATAAATATTTTGAGAGGAAAAATAAATGAATTATCCCGTATCGGATATGGTGGTTAGAATTAAAAATGCTTATAAAGCCGGAAAGAAAAATGCAGTAATTCCTTATTCCGGATTAAAAGAAAATTTATGTGAAATCTTGAAGAAAAAAGGCTTTATTGAAGATTATTCGATTGAAAATCCTGAGTCTGTATCTTTAAAGTCTATTAACGTAAAGTTAGCATATTTCGACGGCAAAAAACCGACTATTATAGATATTAAAACAACGAGCACCCCAGGCATAAGGTTTTATAAAAAAGTTAAAGATATCAGATCTTATAAAAATGGATTAGGCATAGAAGTTTTTTCAACATCAGCAGGAATATTATCGGATGCTGAGTGCAAAGAAAAAAATATCGGCGGACTTTCGTTATTGAAAGTTTTTTAATTTAAATAGTATAATCGCACTACAATTAATAAATAGGCTTAATAACAAGTATAGATTATAAATTAAACTATACTAAACTATAAGGTAATAGGAATAATAAAATGTCAAGAATAGGAAAGAAAATTATCGAAATTCCAAAAGAAGTTAAATTTGAGATTAAGGACGGAGTATTTACATCATCCGGTCCTCTTGGAAAAGTTTCTAAAAGAATACCTGAAGGAATAGTATTAGAAGTTACCGATTCATCAGTTTCTGTAAAATTAAAAAACAATAATCCAGAATTTGAAAGATTTAGCGGATTAACCAGAACTATAGTAGATAATTCTATTACTGGCGTAGTTAAAGGGTTTACAAAAGATTTAGAAATCATTGGAGTAGGTTACAGGGCTGAAGTTAAAAATAAAACTTTAGTTTTAAATCTTGGTTTTTCGCATCAGGTAAATTTTGAAATTCCGGAAGGCATAAAAATTTCGGTAGAAAAAAATACATTGCTGAAAATCACAGGATTTGATAAAGAGCTTGTCGGCCTTGTTGCTGCGAGAATAAGGGAACTTAAAAAACCCGAACCTTATAAAGGCAAAGGAATTAAATATTCCGATGAAGTTATTAAGAGGAAAGTAGGAAAGGCTTCCGGAAAATAATATAAAAACTGAATTGAAAAATAAGGAATAAAATATGAAAGATAAGATTGAAAAAAGAATTCGCAGAAAAGCGCATATTAAAACCGTAATGAAAAATAACACAAAACCGCGTTTGTGTATTTTTAAAAGTTTAAACAATATTTACGCTCAGGTTTTTTCTTTTGACAATAAAGTTTTAGCTCAAGTTTCATCGCTCAATGCATCTGTTAAAGGCAAAATTAAAGGGCACAAAGGAAACGTAGAAACTGCCAAGGCGGTAGGTAAAGAAATTGCAGAATTGTGCTTGCAAAAGACAATAACGGAAGTGGCATTCGATAGAAACGGATATATTTATCACGGCAGAGTTAAAGCGTTGGCCGACGCTGCAAGAGAAAGCGGTTTAAAATTTTAGATATATGAAAATTGGAGGATAATTTGGATAGATTAAACGCTGAAGATTTAAATATTAAAGACAAAGTCATTCATATTTCAAGAGTAGCCAAGGTTGTTAAAGGTGGAAGAAGGTTTGGTTTTTCGGCTTTAGTAGTTGCCGGTGACCCAGACGCAAACTATGTAGGAATTGGCCTAGGTAAAGCAAAGGAAGTGCCGGAAGCTATTAGAAAAGGAACGGAGCAGGCTAAAAAAAATCTTATCCGCGTTAAGGTACATAAAAATTCTATACCTCACGAACAGTATGGCAAAAGCGGAGCTGGTTATGTATTTATGAAACCGGCGCCTGAGGGTACGGGAATTATAGCCGGCGGGGCAATGAGGGCTATTTTTGAACTTTCCGGAGTTAAAAATGTTTACGCAAAATCCATAGGTTCATCTAATCCGCATAACGTAGCAAACGCTACTTTAAAATGCATATCGTCTTTTTTTTATAAAGGCGAACTAAATAAAAGAAGAAACAAACAATAATATTTACATTAAGAAAGAGGAATACAATATAATGATTAGTTTAAGCAAATTCGGCAGACATAATAATAAAAAAGTTAAAAGACTCGGTAGAGGTGCAGGCTCAGGACACGGACAAACATCCGGCAAAGGAAATAAAGGTCAAAATGCCAGAGCGGGCGGCGGAGTAAGACCTGGTTTTGAAGGCGGACAAATGCCTTACAGTAGGAGAGTTCCAAAAAGAGGTTTTAATAATCCTTTAAAAGAAAAGTATGCGGTTATTAATTTTTCGGCTATAGAAAGCATTGAATCCAATGATATAACTATAGAAATTTTGAAAGCAAACGGTATTATCAAAAATAAAGAAACAAAATTTAAAATGCTTGGTTCTGGCGAAATTAGCAGAAAAATAAATATTGTATGCAATAAAATATCTAAAAGTGCTAAAGAAAAAATTGAAACGCTCGGCGGAAGCGTAAGGATAATATAATAAATGGCTCAAAGCTACGAAAATATTGGTAAAATTCCTGAATTACGCAATAGGATACTATATACTCTTTTAATGTTTATAGTTTTTAGAATAGGAGTGCATATTACTACTCCCGGCGTAAATCCGATAGCTTTATCCCAGTTCTTTAACGCTACGAACAGCAACTTGTTTGGACTTTTCAATATGTTTACGGGAGGAGCTTTAGCTCGATTTTCAATATTTTCTCTCGGGATTATGCCTTATATCAGTTCCTCGATTATTTTTCAGATGCTTCCTATGGTAGTTCCTTCGCTTGACAGACTCCAAAAAGAAGGGGAAGCCGGAAGAAAAAAATTCATGCAATACACAAGGTACGGTACGGTTTTACTATCGTTATTTCAGTCTATAGGTATAAGTTATGGAATTATGGCAATGAGAAGTCCCGACGGTATGCGAGTAGTTATGCATCCTGGCATAAGTTTTCTTATTATATCGGTAATTTCGCTTACGGCTGGGACTGTTTTCGTTATGTGGATTGGCGAGGAAATTTCAGAGCACGGCATAGGAAACGGCATATCGCTAATAATATTTGCAGGTATAGTTGCGGCTATTCCCGGCGCGTTTATGAATACGATAAAGTTCGTTCAGACTGGAGAAATAAACATAATGCTCTTGATATTAATTGCCGCATTTATGATATTTGTTATAGGTTTTATAGTATTCGTAGAATCTGCGCAGAGAAGAATTCCAATACAGTATGCAAAAAAAATGGTCGGCAGAAAGCTATATTCCGGGCAGACGAGTTATCTTCCTTTAAAAATAAATACTCCCGGAGTTATACCGCCTATTTTTGCTATGTCGATACTTTTATTTCCGGCTACGATTGCTAATTTTATAAAAATTCCGGTTTTTGAAAAAATATCAGAGTATCTAAATCCTAACGGATTAATATACAACATATTTTTTGTTATTTTAATTTTTTTCTTCTGTTATTTTTATACGGCTATAACTTTTAAAGTCGACGACGTCGCAGATGATTTGCGCAAATACGGCGGTAATATACCCGGCATTAAACCTGGAAAATCCACGGCATCTTTTATAGACAAAATATTAAACAGAGTTACATTTATCGGTGCAATATATGTTTCGTTGATATGTCTAATACCGACTATATTAATTAATAAGTTTCATGTTCCTTTTTATTTCGGCGGAACGGGACTGTTAATTGTCGTTGTCGTAGCTATGGATACTATTGTGCAGATACAGTCGCATCTCTTATATAGAAATTACGACAGTTTGTTAAAAAAAGCGTCTAAAAAATAACTATAACAAATATAATAAGGGGCAAAAAAATGAAAAGCAAAATCTTCATTCTTATAGGACCTCCGGGAGCCGGAAAAGGTACACAGGCTAAGAATATTGCCGTTACAAAAAATTTCGTACTTATATCAACAGGAGATTTATTAAGGGAAAACGTGGAAAAAAAGACCGAACTTGGACAAGTTGCCAAATCATATATGGACAAAGGAGAATTTGTTCCAATCGAATTAGTTGCTAAAATAATTAAGACTAATATTCAGCAGAATTTAAATAAAAAAGGTTTTTTGTTTGACGGATTTCCGAGAGACCTATCTCAAAATGTACTCCTGGATGAAATGCTTAACGAGTTTAACCTTGAAGTAGATAAAGTAATTTATATAGACGTTAAAGACGAAGCCATTCTTGACAGGCTGACTAACAGAAGAGTATGTCCTAAATGTAAGAAAGTTTATCATATGAAATATAATAAGCCAAAGAACGACGAAACTTGCGATGATTGCGGAGTGCCTTTAATAACGAGAGACGACGATAAACCTGAAGTTATTAAAAACAGACTGGCTACTTATCATAAAGTAACGCATCCTCTCGTAGAACATTTTGAAAAATTAGGCAAAGTAGTAAAAGTAAACGGAGAGAAATCTCCGAAAGAGGTGGAAACAGAAATTCTTTCTCTGATTTAACCATATAAAATAAATGATAAGTTTAAAAAATCAGACAGATATAGAGGGTATAAAAAAATCAGGACAAATAGTTAGAAAAGTATTGAATGAACTGGAGAAAATAACAAAACCCGGGATAAGAACTATAGAATATGACGCAGTTGCAGAACAAATAGCATCGTCGCTAAATGCATCGCCGGCATTTAAAGGGTATGGCGGATTTCCTTATTCTGTATGCGTATCAGTCAATGAAGAGGTAGTACACGGGTTTCCGTCACAGAGAAGGCTTAAAGAAGGCGACATAGTAAGTTTAGATTTCGGCATTTATTATAATGGATATTATGCAGATTCCGCTATTACCGTGCCGGTAGGAAAGATTAGCGATAACGCTTCAAGACTGATAGAAGTTACTAGAGAGGCTTTAAATAAGGGTATATCAAAGGCTGTAATGGGCAATAGAATAAACGATATATCAAAAGCGGTCGAAGAATATGCAGTTGCAAATAAATTTTCGGTAGTAAGGGACTTCGTAGGGCACGGCGTAGGTTTTAAACTTCATGAAGATCCCCAGGTTCCAAACTATTATATAGAATCGAACGACGTTCCGATTAACGAGGGATTGGTTATAGCTATAGAACCTATGATTAACGAGTCGTCGTATAAAGTAAAGATAAAGCAGAATAAATGGACGGTAACTACTAAAGACAAAAAGTTGTCGGCTCATTTTGAGCATACAGTTGCAGTTACGAAAGAAGGACCTCAAATACTTACATAAGGAATTTATGTCGAATAAAGAAGATTTAATAGAAGTAGAAGGAACCGTAGTAGAACCGCTGCCGAATGCTATGTTCAGAGTGGAATTGGAGAACGGATATAAAGTGCTGGCGCATATATCTGGGAAAATGCGTATGCATTATATAAAGATATTAGCCGGCGATAAAGTAACGGTTCAGCTTTCGCCGTACGATTTGACGAGGGGAAGAATAATTTTTAGAGGAAAGTAATAAATAAATTTAAAAGGAGTTGACAAGTGAAAGTAAGGTCGTCGGTTAAAAAAATTTGCGATAAATGCAAAGTTATTAAAAGAAAGGGCGTTATAAGGATTATATGCGAAAACCCAAAACATAAGCAGCGCCAAGGTTAATAACTAAATTATAATATAAAGGTTATAGATATAAACTGAGGAGTAAAAAATTATGGCAAGAATTTCAGGAATCGATTTACCGAAAAATAAAAGGATAGAAATTGCGCTTACTTATATTTTCGGCATTGGGCGTGCTTTATCCGTTAAAATTTTAAATAAAGCCGGCGTATCCCCAGATATTAAAGTCAAGGATTTATCTGACGAGCAGGTAAACGACATCAGGCAGTCTATAGAAGGGGAGCATAAGGTAGAAGGCGACCTAAAAAGGGAAATACAGATGAACATAAAGAGACTGATAGATATCGGTTCATATAGAGGATTAAGGCATAAAAAAGGTTTGCCGGTTAGAGGTCAAAGAACTAAAACTAACGCCAGGACAAGAAAGGGTCCAAGAAAATCGACTATAGCTTCCGCTAAAGCAAAATAATTAATTCAAAGAAAAATTAATAAGAAGAGGTATCAATGGCTAATATAAAGAAAAACGCACCAAAAAAAAGAAAAGAGAAAAAGAATATTCAAAATGCGGTAGCCCACATAAAATCTACTTTTAATAATACTATAGTAAGTATTACCGATTTAAGCGGAAACGTTCTTGCATGGGCAAGTTCCGGAACGAGCGGATTTAAAGGTTCAAGAAAAAGCACGCCGTATGCAGGGCAGGTAGCTGCTGAGCAGGCCGCTAAAAAAGTTGCCGATTATGGCGTCTCGAATATAGAAGTTTATATTAAAGGTCCCGGCGGCGGGAGAGAATCCGCATTGAGGGCGCTCCAAAGCTCGGGATTTAATATTACCCTTATTAAAGACGTAACGCCTATACCGCACAACGGTTGCAGACCATCAAAAAGAAGAAGAGTTTAATTTTTAAATATAAAATATAAAGTAATATTGAAAATAAGAGGTGAAAATTGGCTAAATACAACGGACCTGTTTGTAAATTATGCAGGAGGGAAGGCGGCAAGCTGTTTTTAAAAGGCGACAGATGTCTTTCCGATAAATGTTCATACGACAAAAGGGAATATGCACCAGGCGAACATAAAGGTATAAGAAGAAAATTATCGGAATACGGCGAGCAGTTAAGAGAAAAGCAGAAATTGAAAAGAACGTACGGTCTTATGGAAAAACAGTTCAAAAAAACATATAAGACAGCTGAAAGAATGAAAGGAATTACAGGTGAAAATCTTCTTTCATTATTGGAAAGAAGGCTTGATAATGCCGTTTATACTATGGGATTTGCGGTTTCTAGAAAGTCGGCGAGACTTTTGATTACTCACGGACATTTTTTAGTAAACGGAAAAAAAGTTAATATTCCGTCATACGTGCTAAAACCTGGCGAAAAAATATCGGTTTTAGAAAAAAGCAAAAAATTAGACGTTATAAAAAATTCAGTCGATTCGTCCACGAGAAAAACGCGTCCGGAATACTATGATGTAAGTACTGAAGAATTTAGCGGTAATTTAAAAAGTATTCCTTTAAGAGATGAAATAATATCTACGGCAAACGAAAAGCTTATAGTAGAACTTTATTCTAAATAAGCTACAAATAATTTTTTTTGGAGGAAATATGAAAAAAAATTGGCTTTCGCTTATTAAGCCAAAAAAAATAGAATTCGATAAAGATACATATACGGACTATTATGGAAAAATGATAGTAGAACCTTTAGAAAGAGGTTTCGGTACAACCATCGGAAATTCGTTAAGACGAATACTATTATCATCTATAACAGGTTACAAAATTGTTGAAGTTAAGATAGAAAACGTTTCCCATGAATTTTCATCAGTACCAGGCGTTGTAGAAGATGTTACGGAAATTATATTAAATTTAAAAGATATAGATTTTAATATGGATTCGAATGAGCCGGAGACTATATATATCGATGTTGACAAAGAAGGCGAAGTATTTGCTTCCGATATTAAAACCCCGCATAATGTCCAGGTAGTTAACGGAGATAAAAAAATATTGACGATATCCAAAGGCGGACGTTTTCAAGCTCAAATGTTAGTTTCAGGAGGTAGAGGGTATCTTCCGAGCGAATTAAATTCGCGCGAAGACGCTCCTATAGGAACTATTTTTTTAGACGTTTCTTTTTCGCCTGTTAAAAAAGTGACAATGGACGTTTCGTATGCCAGGGTAGGAGGAATTACCGATTACGATAAACTCATAATGGAAATATTTACGAACGGTTATATTACTCCGGAAGATGCGTTAAGGTCTGCCGCATTGATATTACAAGATCAAATTTCGGTTTTTTCTTTATTCGGCGAACTGGATCAGCCTCAGGAAAGAAAAATACTCCCTGAGTCAGAAAAAATTAACGAAAGCAATTTAAACGAAAATCTATTGAAATCAGTAGAAGAACTGGAACTGTCGGTAAGGTCGGCAAACTGCCTTAAAAATGCAAATATAAAAACTATCGGCGAACTTGTGCAAAAAACTGAAGGCGAAATGCTCAGGACAAAAAATTTCGGCAGAAAATCTCTTAACGAAATTAAAGAAGTTTTGTCAACGATGGGCTTGGGTTTTGGAATGAAGGTCGATATTCAGAGCAATATTGCAAAGAAAGATAAATAATTATAAAATATATATAGAGGTTAAAATGCGTCACGGAAAAATAAAAACAAGATTAAACAGAACTTCTTCGCACAGGTCTGCTCTTTTAAGAAATATGGCTTCTTCTCTTATCGAATACGAGAAAATAGAAACAACTTTGCCTAAAGCTAAAGTATTAAGAAGTTACGTAGAAAAGCTTATTACTTTGGGAAAATCCGATAACGTCGCAAGACGCAGACTCGCTTTTGCAAGATTGAGAAACAAGAAAGCCACGACTAAACTTTTTAAAGACCTAGGCCCAAGATTTATCGACAGGCCAGGAGGATACGTCAGAATAATAAAAACCGGTTATAGAGCCGGCGATGCCAGTCCTCTGGGCATAATAGAGTTTATTTCAAAAGACGATAAACAGTCGTAATTCTTTAAGATTAAATACCGGCGCAAAGTTAAATCGGAAGGTTTATTTTGTTTTAAGGTAAATATTTTTAAAGAATTAAAATATGCTATAATAATCATATTATGTCTATTAAGCCGGTATTAAGCTACGACGATATTTTAAAAACTCCGGAATCATACAACGTAATTCCGATTGTAAAAGAAATTAGCGGCGATATGGATACTCCGGTATCTATATTTTCGGCATTTAAAAACGAAAGATATGCTTTTTTATTTGAAAGCACGGAAGGCGTAGGCAGGTGGGGAAGGTATTCTTTCATTTGCCTAAATCCGGCGTTTACTTTACGTTTATATAAAGGGATTCTGAGTACGGATAATTTAACCGGCTTGGAATTAAACTATTCCGAAAATATAAAATTAGACGACATAAACCAGGACATTTTCTCCTATATAAAAACAATCCTTTTAAAATTCGATATTTATAAAAATAATCTAATAGACGGTTTTATAGGCGGATTATTCGGTTATTTAGGATATGAAATAAGCGGTCTTATCGAAAAACTTCCTCCCGATAAAAAAGACGTTACCGATGTTTACGACCTGTTTTTTATGCTGCCGAGGGACGTAATCGTTTATGACGGATTAGAACAGTCTATAAAAATAATATCTTTTATTTTTAAAGATGCAAAAAAAATAGAATCTCTTAAAAAAGAATACGAATCCGCTCTTTCAAGATTAAATTTCCTTTCCGATACAATACAAAAAAGAGGTGCCGGACACAATGAATCTGCCGCGAACGATAAATTAAATTTTGAAATTATCGATGAAATAGAATATGAACAATTTAAAAACAAAGTTTTAGCGGCAAAAGAGTATATACTTCGCGGAGACATATTTCAGGTACAAATCTCTAGAAGAAAGAAAATAATAAATCCCCCTGCCCCTTTTCTTTTTTACAGGGCGCTCAGGCTTGTAAATCCATCGCCTTATATGTTTTACCTTAAAATAGACGATTTCGTAATTACCGGATCTTCACCCGAAAATTTAGTAAAATTGGACGGAGAAGTAATAGAAACGCGGCCTATAGCCGGTACTATAAAAAGAGGCCAAACTATGGAAGAAGACGAATATTTTGCCGAGAAACTTCTTAAAGACCCCAAGGAAAGAGCAGAGCACATTATGCTTGTGGACTTAAGCAGAAACGATATAGGCAGGGTGTCAGAAAAAGGTTCGGTAAAAATAGGCAATCTTATGTATATAGAAAAGTATTCTCACGTCCAGCATATAGTAACGAGCGTGATTTCAAAGATTAAAAAAGGTATGGACGCATTCGACCTTATAAAAGCGGCTTATCCGGCAGGAACGCTAACGGGAGCTCCTAAGGTAAGGGCAATGGAAATAATAAACGAATTAGAAGACTCTAAAAGAGGGATTTACGGAGGCGGCATAGGTTATTTTGGTTTTTTAGAAGAAGGTTTATGTAAAAAGATGGAATTTTGCATAACTATAAGAACCGCGCTATTTAAAAAAGATGCGGCATACATACAAGCTGCAGGCGGAATAGTTTATGATTCAACCCCGGAAAACGAGTTTGCAGAAACGGAAAACAAATTAAGGCATTTAATAACCGCATTAAAGATGGTTGAAAGATTTAGCTGAATGAAGGGAGAAAAAGGAAATGCAGAATTAAAGACAAAAGAATATTTTGACAACGGCATTATTTCGATATAATATATTAAAATGATACTAATAATAGATAATTACGACTCTTTTACGTACAATATAGTGCAGTATATAGGCGAACTAAACTACGATACCGTAGTATTCAGAAACGATGCAATAGAAGTTTCCGATATCGCAAAGATGAAGCCTGAAAAAATAGTTATTTCTCCCGGCCCTAAATCTCCCGAGTCAGCCGGAATTACTGTCGACGTTATAAAAAACTTCTATAAAGAAATACCTATCCTCGGAATATGTCTTGGTCATCAAGCCATAGGATACGCATTCGGCGGTGAAATAATTCGCGCATCAAACATAATGCACGGAAAAGTTTCCGCAATTAAACACGATTCTTCTATAATATACGGCGGGATACCAAGTCCTTTTGAAGCGACGAGGTATCATTCGCTTGTAATTAATAAAGAAAAAGTGCCTGATGTTATAAAGGTTACCGCCGTAAGTTTGGACGATAACGAAATTATGGGCATAGAGGTAAAAGGCTATAAAGTATTCGGAGTTCAATTTCATCCCGAATCTATTCTTACATCTCACGGCAAACAGTTAATAAATAATTTTTTATCTGTTTAAAAAAATAGTATATTGCGATTTTATGGAAGAAAAGTTAATAAAAGAAATACTGCTTAGAGCGGCTTCGGGCTATTCTTTAGACAGGGGAGAATCTTACGAAATATTTAACGCAATATTAAAAGGATTGCTTACTCAAGCGCAGGTAGCGTCATTATTGACATCCCTAAAAATAAAAGGCGAAACCGTCGAAGAAATTGCCGGAGCGGCAATAGCTATGAGGGAAAATGCACTGTCGACATTTAACGGCATCGACGAAGACTATAAAAAAAAATTGGTTGATACGTGCGGAACCGGAGGAGATTCTAAAAATACTTTTAACATATCGACATGCTCGGCGTTTATTGCGGCAGGCGCAGGCGTAAAGATTGCAAAACACGGTAATTATGCAGTATCTTCGAAGTCGGGCAGTGCGGACGTCCTTAAGGAGCTTGGAGTTAATATATCATTAGATGCAGAACGCGTGATTAAGTCTATAGAGTATGCAAATATAGGCTTCTTATTCGCTCCTAAGTTTCATTCCGCAATGAAATATGCTGCGCCGGTCAGAAAAGAACTTGGATTTAAAACTATTTTTAATATACTCGGACCGCTTACTAATCCTTTCGGCGCAAAAAGACAGATAATGGGAGTATATTCGGAAGATCTGTCCAAAAAAGTTATCGAAGCGTTGAAACTGTTAAGCCTTGATCAGGCATTCGTAGTTCACGGCAGAGACGGAATGGATGAAATAAGCCTGTCTGCAGTGACGGATATTTATAAATTAAACGATAAAGGCGAAGTGGAATATTTTGAGTTTAACCCTGAAGAATACGGTTTTGAATTATTTAACGAAGAGCATTTTAAATCTTTATCTGTTGCCGAAAATTCAAAAATCTTATATGATATAATAACCGGCAAAAAAGGCCCTAAAACAGATATTGCGATTTTAAACGCAGGATTTGCAATTATGGTTGCCGGAAAAGCGGATAATTTAAACGACGCTTTTAAAGAGGCGAGAAATTCAATCGAATCCGGCAGGGCATTAAAGGCGTTACAAAATCTTGTTGAAATAACTAATGCATAAATAATAGAATATAAAAATATAAAGATGATATTAGACGATATATTAAAAGAAAAAAGGAAAGAAGTAGAAAAATTTAAGTCATCCATAGACGAATCCGCTTATAAAAGTCAATCATTAAATTTTTTTAACGGCAGAAGGAGCTTAAAAGGCGCTTTAAAACCAAGATCTAACGGAGAAGCGGTTTCTTACAGAATTTGCAGTATAATTGCGGAGGTTAAAAAAGCGTCTCCTTCAAAAGGACTTCTTTCGGCTAATTATAGACCCGAAGAACTTGCATCGATCTATGAAAAAGGAGGGGCAAGCGCCATTTCCGTTCTTACGGACAAAAAATTTTTTATGGGCAGCCCGTCCGATATCGCAAAAGTTAGGGATAAGGTTAGCCTTCCAGTTTTGAGAAAAGATTTTATTATTGATGAAATCCAGGTTTTTGAATCTAAATTAATTGGAGCCGATGCGATTTTATTGATCATTAAAGCTCTAAAAGAAACGGATTATAAAAACTTGCTTACTCTTGCCGGCGAACTTTCTTTAGACGTTCTTACCGAAATATCCAATGAAGACGAGTTGGAAATAGCCTATAAATATAATGCCGAGATTATAGGAATAAACAGCAGGGATTTAAGAACGTTTAAAACGGACTTATTTAAAACGGCTAATTTAGCGGAAAGGATACCTGCGGGAAAACTTATTGTAGCAGAAAGCGGAATTAACGGCAGGAACGATATAGAGATGCTTATGAAAAGAGGAGTAAACTCTTTTCTTATAGGAGAAGCGCTTGTTACTTCTTCAAATGCCGCCGAAACTTTAAAGGATTTTTTGTCGCCGTATTCTATGGATAACGATTATATCCATTAAATATACGTAAACGAAAAAATAACATTAAGAATTGCGGGAGTAATGACCTATATTCCAAGCGTTAAAATATGCGGATTGACTAATGCTGCGGATGCCCGCCAATCATTAAGGTTGGGGGCGGATACAATAGGTTTTATTTTTTACGAAAAATCGCCGAGATATATACGTCCCGAAGACGCTAAATTGCTAATAGAAGAACTCAGACTGAGCGAAAAAACCGTAAAAAAATTTTTATCGGCACAAAGAAATGTTATAGTTACGGGAGTTTTTGTTAACGAAGATCCTTTAAGGCTAAGAAAAATCATCGAAGACGCAGATATAGACATAGTTCAACTGTCCGGAAACGAGCCTATAGAATATATAGAAAAACTCGGTATAGATAAAAAATTTATAATAAAAGCAGTACATGTTAAAACTAAAGACGACGTCGGTAAAATTTTTTTATATAAAGAAGCCGGAGTTAAAGTTTTGGTAGATTCTTTCGCTAGCAGGGGCAAGTTTGGCGGAACCGGCATAAGGGTAAGTACGGATTTACTTAACGGTTTAAATATGAACGATATAATTTTAGCGGGCGGAATAGACGAAACAAACGTTGAAAACATAGTCAAGTCGATTAAGCCTTACGGATTGGATCTTTCTTCAAAAATAGAATCTTTTCCCGGCAAAAAGAATATAGATAAAATGAGTTTATTTTTTCAAAACCTCAGGAGGGCGGCGGATGAAATTGCCTGACGATAACGGCCACTTCGGCGAATACGGCGGAAGATATATTTCCGAAACTTTAATGCCTGCCGTAATAGAACTGGAAAAATTTTATAACAAGATAAGAAACGATAAAGAATTTATAAAAGATTTTAAATATTACCTTAAAAATTACGTAGGAAGGCCGAGTCCTCTTTATTTTGCGGAGAGGCTGTCCAAGATTTACAATGCCGAAATATACCTTAAGCGCGAAGATTTAAACCATACCGGAGCGCATAAAATCAACAATACTATGGGGCAGGCTCTGCTTGCCTTAAGAATGGGGAAAAAGCGTATTATAGCCGAAACCGGAGCCGGACAGCACGGCGTAGCTACTGCTACGGTTTGCGCATTGTTCGATTTAGACTGCGAAATTTTTATGGGAAAAAAAGACGTTGAAAGGCAGAAACAGAACGTTTTCAGGATGGAGCTTCTCGGCGCAAAAGTAAATTCCGTAGAGGCAGGTTCGCAGACTTTAAAAGACGCTATGAACGAAGCTATAAGAGACTGGATAACCAATATTCAAACGACCTATTATATGATAGGAACCGTTGCGGGGCCTCATCCTTATCCGTTAATAGTGCGGGATTTTCAATCGGTCATCGGCAAAGAGGTATTAAAACAGCTAAAAAGACTTCCCGACATTTTAATAGCCTGCGTCGGCGGAGGAAGCAACGCTATAGGACTGTTCTATCCATTTCTGAAATATGACGGGATTAAAATTTATGCGGTTGAAGCCGGAGGCTACGGAATAGAAACTGGAATGCACGCCGCTTCTATTACCGGAGGCAAGCCAGGAGTTCTTCACGGAAATAAAACGTATCTTCTTCAGGATGAATTCGGCAGAATTAAAGATGCACATTCGATTGCCGCAGGATTGGATTATCCAGGCATTGGACCTGAACACAGCTATTTTGCCGACGAGAAAAGGATTATTTTCGACAGCGTTACCGATGAAGAGGCGGTTAAAGCTTTTCAGGAGCTTTGCAAGCTTGAAGGCATTATCCCTGCCTTAGAAAGTTCGCATGCGATAGCATATTTAGAAAAAATAAAAAAAGAAATAAAAGGTAAAACAGTAGTAATAAATCTTTCCGGCAGAGGCGATAAGGATATGCATACTATTTCGGAGTATCTTTCGGCGGCTAAACCGGTCAAAATAAAAAGCGGCGCGGAGGCCGGGCGTGATTAAAATGCGGAACGAGAGAAACTTCAAACATAATAATAATAAAATAGACGCGGTATTTAAGAAATTAAAAGAAGAAAAAAGAAAAGCTTTTATACCTTTTATATCGATAGGCGATCCCGATATCGAAACGTCTTTAGATATAGCTAAGACTTTAGCCGAAAACGGAGCGGATATAATAGAACTCGGTTTTCCGTTTTCCGATCCTATGGCAGACGGCAAAGTAATACAGCGCTCATACGAAAGAGCGTTGAAAAATAAAATTTCCATGGAAGACACATTCGATTTTATAAAACGCTTAAAAGCCTTTAAGAATATTCCTATAGTATTGTTTACATACTATAATCCGGTTTTCGCAATGAGCGAAAAATTTGCGGAAGGAGCAGAGGAAGCGGGAGTGGAAGGCGTTCTAATAGTGGACTTGCCGCCTGAAGAGAGCGGAGAATTTACTAAATATATAGAAGATAGAAATATATATCAGATTTTTCTGCTTGCTCCCACTACCGATGCCGGCAGAATGCGGCTCGTTCTGTCATATGCAAAAGGTTTCGTATATTACGTCAGTGTAACAGGCGTTACGGGAGCAAGAAAAAATTTGCCGGAAACCGTCAAGTCAAACGTTAACGAGATTAAAAAAATAACAGACCTTCCCGTCGGGGTCGGTTTTGGTATATCTTCCAAGGAGCAGGCGAAAGATATTGCAAAATATTCCGATGCTATAATAATAGGTTCGCGTATAATTCAGTTTATAGAAGACAATATTAACGATAAAGAGCTTATATTAAAGAAAATAGCGGAATTTTCAAATGATATAATATCTGTTTTATAATCTATGCTTTTATTCAAATCAAAAAACGGAAAAAAAGAACAGAGCAAGCCTGGCAAGGTTTCCGAGGGTTTATGGATTAAATGTCCAAGCTGCAGCGAAATTATATATAAAAAAGAGTTGGAAAGAAATCTTGAGGTATGCCCAAAATGTAACTATCATTTTAGGATAGAAGCCGAAAAAAGAATAAAAATGATATTCGACGATGGAAGTTTTAAGGAATTATTCAACGATATCAAGCCCCAAGACCTTCTTAATTTTGTAGATACGAAAAAATATAAAGAACGACTTAAGGAAGATGCAGAAAAAACCGGACTTTCGGATGCCGTAATTTCAGGCGTCGGTAAAATACTGGGAATAGCCGCCGCAGTTTCGGTGTTTGATTTTAATTTTATGGGCGGTTCTATGGGAAGGGTGGCGGGCGAAAAAATTGCAAGAACGTTTCGATATGCCATAGAAAACAAACTTCCGGTAATAATATTTACGTCTTCCGGCGGAGCAAGAATGCAGGAAGGCATTTATTCCCTTATGCAGATGTCTAAAACGGTGGCTTTGGTTTCCGAATTTAACAGGACGGGAATGCCTTATATTTCCGTTCTTACCGACCCTACGACAGGCGGCGTATCGGCAAGTTTTGCGACTATAGGAGACGTTATTATAGCAGAACCTAAAGCTTTGATAGGATTTGCAGGTCCCAGGGTCATAGAAAAAACTATCCATCAAAGCCTTCCCGAAGGATTTCAAAGGTCGGAATACCTTCTCGAACACGGCATGATAGATATGATAGTAGAAAGAAAAAACTTGCGCGAAGTCTTAAAAAAAATGTTGACGCTCCTCATAAATGAATAGTTTAGACAAGGTTTACGGGTTAAACGGTTTTTTTATGGATTTCGGTTTGGAAAGGATTGAGGCTTTAATGAAATTTGCCGGCAATCCGCAAAATAAGCTCAAAATAATACATGTAGCCGGCACTAACGGAAAAGGTTCTACGTGCAGGTTTTTATACTATATTTTAAAAGAGCACGGTTTAAAAACCGGTTTATATACCTCTCCACATCTGGATAGTTTTAACGAAAGAATAATAATCGGCGAAGATGCTATTAGCGATTCCGATGCTGCAAGGCTTAACGATTTTTTTTGTAAAATAGCAGATAAAGAAAATATTTTTAAAAAGATAGGTAAGCCCACTTTTTTCGAGCTTACTACGGCGATATGCTTTAAATATTTTTTTGAAAAAAAAGTAGAAGCCGCAGTTATCGAAACAGGTCTTGGAGGAAGGTTAGACGCAACAAACATTGTTAAAAAACCGCTTATATCAGTTATCACCAACATATCGGCAGACCATAAAGATATACTGGGTAATTCTCTTAAAAAAATTGCGATAGAAAAAGCCGGAATAATAAAAAAAAATTCGATAGCCGTCTGCGGAGAAAGAAATAAAAAGATAAGACAAATTATAAAAGATTATGCTTTAAGCGTAAATTCTTTGTTTTTTTCGTCCCATAACGTAAAATTAATCAAAAAAAAATTTTTTTACGAGTACAAAGGGTTAAATATAGATATAAAAAATATAAAAAATCCTAATTTTGCTTTATATCAAAACGACAATCTTAAATTAGCCGTTTTAGCGGCAGAGCTCGTTTCTAAATATTATTCAAAGACTCTTAAGTTTAATTTAAACGAAGAATTATTAAAGAGCGCCGTTCTTAAATTTAAGAATGAAGGCCGTTTTGAGATAATAAAATATAAAAATAACGATATTATTTTAGACGGAGCGCATAATCACGACGGAATTAAAAAACTTATCGCTTCCTTAAAAAAAATTTTTCCGAAAAAAGATTTCGTAATTGTTTTTGCTGTTATGAAAGACAAAGACTATAATGCGATTTTAAAAAGTCTTTCTACTCTCGGCGGCAAAATTATATTTACAGGATTGCGCAACAACGAAAGAGCGATGGACGTTAAAGAATTAAAAAAAATTTCTGCCGATAATAAATATTTTAAAGATATATTCCTTTCCGGCGGCATGAAAGAATCTCTTGAAACCGCCTTAAAAATTAAGACCGCCGACGACATTATACTGATATGCGGTTCTCTTTATCTAATAGGGGAATTTAAAAAAACGATGAAAGGCTCAATAAAATAAATGAAAAAATTAGAATTGGTCTTATATTTTTTTATAACTTTTTTTATAGTTGTTTTTGCCGTAAGCGTTTGTAATTCCAATGCTTTTAAAAGCAAAGCCGTTCCTATTTACATAAAGTCGGACAAAGTGGTTTATAATAAGCATGACCATACATATACTTTTACCGGAAACGTAATAATAACGAGAAAAAAATTTATTCTCAAGGCAGAGAAAGTAGTTTATTATTTTAAAACAGGTTATGCCGTTGCAGTCGGTCGCGTCATAGTAAATACAAAAGGGACGGTTACAAAGGCCAAAAAATTAAAAGTTTATTTAAAAAATCGCATAGGAACTACTTATAATACCCATATACATTATATAGATAAAAATATTTACGTTTACGGCAAAAAAATTTATCATAAAGGCAAGGGTTTTTATCAGGTCGAAGACGGATATCTAACTTCCTGCAAGATGCGTCCGCCGTCATGGAAACTTTATTCGTCTTTTTGCGATATTTACGAGGGCAGTTACGCATATTCTTATAATTCGATATTTTATATTCATAACATCCCTATTCTTTATTTCCCTTTTATGGTTACCCCTATTAAAACCAAGAAATCTTCCGGACTTTTAATACCTACCGCCGGATACAGTTCTCTTACAGGTTATCAGGCGGGAGAGGGTTATTATTTCGACCTTGGACGTTCGCAGGATTTAACTTACGAACTTAACTATTACAGTTACTTAGGGTACGGCGATTCTTTAAAATACAGATACAGCTTAAATCCATATTCTCACGGTTCTATTTACGGTTTTTATATGCACGAAAACGATGATGCGAAAAGCCTTTCCATGTCTCCGAACTTAACGCGCTATCTGCTGTTTTCGCACAATATGGATTTTTTCGGCAAACTTGCGGTTAAAACTAATCTTAACGTTCCTTCGGACAATTCCTTTTATTCCGATTTTTCTACGAACGTTTATCAGATGACGAAAAACAGGCTGTCCTCAAATTTTTCGGCTACATATGATTTTCAAAGCTATTCGGCGAGAATGAATTTTCTTAGGCTCGATAACCTGTTTATTCCAAACTACACTACTGTGGACGAGTACCCCGCTTTTTCTTTAGACGGACAGTCCGAACTCGGCAAATTTTTTAATAATCCTTTATATTTCAATTTGCATTCTTCTTTCGACGTTTTTAGGAGTTCCGCATACTTAAACGATGAAAGGCTGGATTTTTATCCTTCGGTTTATATGCCTTTAAATATTATTAAAGGCGTTCATATAACGCCGAGGATAGGAGTTAGGGACACGGGCTATTTTAATATAACGGACGGATATAACGACGTTTCTTCAAGCGACAAGAGCAGACAGATATATTATGCTTCCATAGACGACAATACTACGCTGTTTAATAATTACTTGATTTCCGCCAAAAACAACGCAGGTTATTTAGCTTTTTTAACCCCTTATTTAAATTATAATCTTGTAAAGCCTATTAATCAGTCGAATATTCCTTTAATAGACCAGACGGATTATATTCCAAGAGAAAGCGCATTAAAATACGGATTAAATTTTAATTTAGAAGGTTATAGCGGTAAAGGTATAAATAATCTGTTAAGATTAAGTTTATATCAGTATCATTCCATTTCAGGCAATTTTATTAATCCGGTTAATTACTTTAATTACGATAATGCGGATTCTGATATTATAACGAGAATTAAAGTGCATCCGATTTCTAACCTTTATTTTTTTGGTAATGCTAGTTATGACGACTATAACTATATATTTCACGATTATAATATAAACTCGCAAATTACTGATGCCCGACACGATTCTTTCGGCATAGGCTACACCGAAATAAACGACGTTCAGGGGTATATATCGGCTTTAAATATGTTTAATTCAACTAACGCAAATCTCTTTCCCCAGACGACTTCCGCTATAACCGACCTGAACACCTTGTCTTACGCCAGTTTATCCGCTAATTTAAACATAGCATGGGGTTTTAGTTTTAATACTACGGAAAATATAGATTTGACGGTGCATAAGGATATATCTAATTCAATAGGCGTCTTATATCAAACAGGATGCATTGGCTTTATTGCAAACTATATGAATCTGCCGTATTTTCACCAGTGGGCATTTTCTTTCGGTTTAATTTTAAGGGGAATAGGCACATACGGTTTCGGCAATATGATTTCGCCAGGAGCCGCTAATTCGGGTTTATCTATTAGCGAACCGGGATTCAGCAGCAGTTTTTAAAAATTTAAGAAAGGAGACAGTATGAATTTAATCAAGAAGACCTATCTTGTAACCGGCGGTTTCGGGTTTATAGGGGCTAATTTTATACGTTATATTTTGGATAATAGAAAAGACGCAGATATTATAAACATAGACAGTATAACATATGCCGCAAATCCGGAAAATCTTGCCGGCTATACGGAAAATTACAGATTTTACAAGGCGGATATCGCAGACAAGCAGACGTTGTCTAAAATTTTTAGCGAAAATAAAATAGATTGCGTAATAAATTTTGCGGCAGAATCTCATGTGGACAGGTCAATTCTGGAGCCTTCAGTTTTTATAGAAACTAACGTTGCGGGAACGCTTAATTTGCTGGAATTGTCTTTAAAGCATAAAGTAGAAAAATTTCTTCAGATTTCTACCGACGAAGTTTACGGATCGCTCGGGGAAACCGGAAAATTCTGCGAAGAAACCCCTCTGTCACCGAGAAGTCCATATTCTGCTTCAAAAGCTTCCGCCGATATGCTTGTTATGTCGTTTTTCCATACTTACGATATGCCGGTTCTAATTACGAGGTGTTCAAATAATTACGGTCCGTATCAGTTTCCGGAAAAATTAATACCTTTAACTATAATAAACGCTTTAAACGATAAAGAAATTCCTCTTTACGGCGACGGCAAAAACGTAAGGGACTGGATACACGTTCTAGACCACGTGAAAGGAATATGCTTAGTTTTAGAAAAAGGAGAATTTGGCGAAATTTATAATATAGGCGGCAATGCCGAAACGAAAAATATTGATATAATTATATATATACTGGATAAACTTAATAAACCTCATTCTTTAATAAAATACGTTAAAGACAGGCAGGGGCACGACAGAAGATATGCTATGGATTTTTCTAAAATAAATAAAAATATGGGTTTTTTACCGGAGTACGCTTTAGAAAAGGGTCTCGACGATACGATAGACTGGTACAAAAATAACGAAAGCTGGTGGCGCAAAATATTATCCTGCGACTATAAAGAATATTATAAAAAAATGTATGAAAACAGATGAGGTTTAATTATGCTTAAAATTGCCCTGATCGGTTCGACCGGCATGCTCGGTATCGACGTAAATGCCGCCTTAAAAGGCGTTAACTTTTTAGTCAAAAATTTTAATTCAAAAAATTTGGACATTGCAAATTCTGAAGCGGTTAATTCGGCCGTCGAAAGTTTCAAACCGGATTATATCGTTAATTGTGCAGCCTATACAAACGTGGACGGAGCCGAAACCGATAAAGAATCGGCGGATGCCGTCAATAATCTCGGCGTGCAAAACTTGGCCGATGCCGCTTTGAATACCGGAGCCAGAATAATTCATATCAGCACGGATTATGTTTTTGACGGAACTAAAAAAACGCCTTATAACGAAGACGACGAGACTAATCCAATTAACGAATACGGTTTTTCGAAACTCAGAGGGGAGGAAGCATTAAAAAATTCTGGCGCAAGCTACATAATACTGCGTACTTCTTGGCTTTACGGGAAAAACGGAAAAAATTTCGTAAATACAATTCTTAAGTTAGCGGACAGCCAGAAAAAAATAGAAGTCGTCGATGATCAGTTCGGCAGTCCAACCTACACCAAAGACATAGCTTATGCGATATCTGAAATAATAATAAAAGATAATTCGAAAAACGAAATATATCATTTGACTAATTCCAGCGACGGACATACGACATGGTATAAATTTGCCCTCGAAATAGTAAATGTTTTTAAAAGAACTAACTGCGAGATCATTCCCGTAAGTTCCGATAAATCGGCAAGAGCGGCGAGAAGACCTGTTTACAGCGTTTTAGACAATGCCAAAATTAAAGAAGATTACGGAATCGAATTAAGGTCTTGGAAAGACGCTTTAAAAAAATACTGCAACGATATAGGCTACTTTATTGTTTGAAAAATAAAAATTAAGATATATAATATATATTATATATCTTAAAAGCAGTAAATATAAATATAGTATAGCCTATTTTTCGGCGGCGCCGGAATTGAATTACTGTACCGTGTAAATATCTAATTTTTATAATTTTTAAAGTTTAAGGAGGTTTTTATGAAAAAGTTTATCTTAACCGCATTAGTTATCTTATCCGCATTAGTTGCGTTTAATCTTCTGACTCCGTCTTCGGCAAACGCTAAAACGGCCGTTAATAATTCAAAATTGATAGCTCAAGGAAAAAAATTATTTTATTCCAAAAGCATAGGGACAAACGGTTTTTCATGCGCTACATGCCATGTTTACAGCGCAGGAACTTATATCAACTTGCACGGCAAAGCTATGGTTATCAGACCTGTTAAAAACGCAGCCGAACAGATAGCAAAATTCGATAAGATGCACCATATGAAAATGACGGTTCAAGACAAAGTGAATATGTGCGATAAATTTGCGCTAAAAGGGCATTTAACAAAAAATCAGCTTACCGCATTGACCGCTTACGTAAGTTCCTTAAAATAACGTTTATTTCATTATATAAACAACTTAAAAGCGCTTTCATTATTATTACGAAAGCGCTTTAATTTTTTTAAAAAAATAAATATTATAAAATTGATGGGTAAAACTTTTTTTTATAAAATAAGAAGCAGGTTTATTGCAGGTTTATCGGTAGTTATCCCCGGGGCTTTGACTATTTTTATTATATTTTGGCTGATAAAAGAAATAAATCTTATTTTTAATCCGTTTTCCGTTTTTCTCGAAAATTATATCCATATTTATATTCCCGACGTTGGTTTGATACTTTTGCTTGTTTTAATTTTAGGTTCGGGCTATCTTATCACTAATTTTGCCGGCAGGTCTATTATAAACTTTTACGAAAACGTGATGTTAAAAATCCCGCTCGTAAATTTGCTTTATAAATCTACTAAGCAGTGGGTAGATATATTTTCTCCGGGCAAGAGTTCATTTAAAAAATTCGTTTTGGTAAAATATAGCGGCGATAAATTTATATACGGCTTTTTAACTTCAGCTACCGGAATAAAAACCGGCGGCAAAGACGAATATGCCGTAGTGTATGTACCTACTAACCATTTATATATAGGAATGAATATTATAGCAAAAAAAGAAGATATAATCGATACGGGATTAAAAATAGAGCAGGGTATCCAGATAGTTCTTTCGGCCGGAATAGCGTTTCCGGATAGTTTGTAAAACTTTTGACGTAAAATGCATAACAGATTCTTTATCGAAGAAAAAATAGAAGCGGACGCCAAAATTTCCGGAAAAAAAATAGTTTTAGAATCTATAACTTCGCATATTAAAGCATTTAGAAAACAAACCGGTTCAAAAATTTTGCTTTACGACGGCGCAGGATCGGTGTTTTCCGCAGTAATTGTCGAAATTTCTAAAAGAAACGTAGTTTTAGAACTATCTTCCGTCGATAGATATAACGAAGGCGGACGTAAAATAAATATTTTTTTGCCGTTAATTACTTCGCATATTATGGATCAGTTAATCGCAAGGATTTGCGAGCTTGAAATAAGCGCAGTGATTCCCGTTGTCACAGAAAGATCGATAGTTTTAAAAAACAGAAAAGAGATAGATTCGAAGATGTCTAAATGGGATAAGATTTCCAAAGGCGCTATGATAATCGCGGGAAAAAATTTTTCTACGAAGATAAAAGAACCCGAAACATTAGAAAACGCATTTAAAGCGGCAGAAAATTACGGCGTAAAACTCATAGCCGTACCTAAGGCAGAGATGTATCTTAAAAAATATTTAGAATCTTTTGATTTTAACAAAAAAGATATTTCTATGGGAATTTTCATAGGTCCCGAAGGCGATTTTTCGGCATCCGAGTTAGAACTTTCCAAAAAATACGGATTGACGCAGGTTAAGCTGACCGATTACGTTATGAGTACTTTCACGGCTTCTATTTATTCGGTTTCCAATTTAATATGTTATTCGCACTAAAAACATTAATATATTATGCATCTTAAATATATAGAACTTTTCGGTTTTAAAACATTTCCGGATAAAATAAGAATACCGTTCGACAAAGGCATAAACGTTATAGTCGGTCCTAACGGATGCGGTAAAACGAATATCGTCGATGCCGTTAGATTTATTCTCGGAGAGCAGAATCTTAAAGAATTAAGATTGAAAAGCATGAACGATATAATATTTCACGGCTCTAATATAAGAAACGGCTCATCCGTCGCTTTGTGCAGAGGCGTTTTCGATAACGGCGGCGGAAGTTTTAAATATAAAGATTTTTCGGAAGTAATGGTCGAGCGGAGACATTTCAAAAACAAAGAAACGGAATATAAAATAAACGGAATTTCCGTACCTTACAGGGAATATTTAGATTTTTTCAACGAAAGCGGGTTATCTAAGCATTATTCCATAATAGATTCCTATAAAATTAACGCTTTGCTAAATTTCAAACCGGCAGAATTGCGTTTATTTTTTGAAGAAGCTTCCGGAATTACAAAATATAAGATTCAGAAAAAATCGGCTTCTAAAAAACTTGAAGCAGCAGTAAATAATCTTTTAAGAATAGGCGATATGCTCGGCGAAGTCGAAAGCCGCCTCGAAGATCTTGAAAAATCGGCTAAAAAATTAGAAGAATACCGGCTTGCCGAAACCGAAAAAAATCGCTGTGAATACGTATTGTACGTAAGGTCGAAAAATAAAATAATTTCCGATATAAACAAGTATAAGTCGGAACTTGAAATTTATTCGGCGCAGCTTGCAGAAGCGGACGCTCTCATTGCTTCTCTATTAGGCATACTAACAGATGCCAAAACTTCGTTCGACGATATAGAAAAAACTTATAAAACAGCGGCAAACGAAAAGAACAGCCGCTTGATTGAACTTGCAAAACTCGGTTCGGATATAGAATATTTAGAAATAAAAATTAAAGACATGGAGTCCGAAATAACAAAAAAAACAAAAGAAGCGGACGAGCAGGACGAATCGCGCAAAAGAAACGCCGAAAAATTGACGGTGTTGAAGGAAAAACTTATGAACGACGAATCCAATTTCAAAAATCTTAACGAAAAATTAAATATAGCGTCAGAATCGCTTTCCGAAAAAAAAGAGTTTATGATGAAAATCAAAGGCATCCTTGCGGATATCGAAGACGAAATTTTAGATATAGTCGAAAAATCACAAAACGGAAAAAACAAAATTATTTTTATAGATAAAAATATTAAAAACATAGAAGCAAAAATTATAGAAACGCAAAATAATTCCGACAAAATTTCCGCAGAATTAGAAGATGCGGAAATTTCTTTTAATCAAAAAACCAAAGATTTAAACGAGAATAATCTGTCCGCCGAAATTGTTAAAAAGAGATATTCGGATAACGAAGCCGAACTTATGAGGTTAAATAAAGAATTCAATGAATATTTCTCCAAAAAAAACGCTTTAGAAAAAGAGCTTATAAAAGTTAATATTGAAATAAATAAACTTAAAGAATTTATCGGAAACAGGGAAGGATTTTCCGAAGGCGTAAAAGATTTTCTTAAATCAAAAAAAGATTACGACGTATTCCCTTTATCGGACGCTATAGAAATCGAAGCCGGTTTTGAAAATGCGGCGGCGGCAAGTTTCGGAGACGTATTGGAAACGGTTATATTAGACGGCATAGACTATGCAAGAAAAGCGATAGAATATATTAATGCAGATAAAAGAGGGAAAATTAAAATATATATTCCGGGAAAAAATAAAAATAAAAACGATGCAGAAAGCGGCGGCTTAGAATGCGAAATTTGCAATGAGTTAGGACTTGTTCCTATAAAAGAAAAAATTAAATTAAATTATAAAAATATATCGTTTGAAGACATAGGTAAAGATTTTTATTACTGCGAAGACAAAAATAAAATTTTAGACTATATAGAACGCAATAATTTTTTTCCAGAAGTCTATATAATAACCGAAGACGGGTCGATATTTACCCCCGACGGTTTTATAACCGCCGGAAAAGATAAAGAAGACGACGGCGCAAATCTTTTTATGAATAAAAATAAACTGTACGAATATTCCGCATCGGAAGCGTTAAAAAGAGAGGAGCTTAAATCCATAGAATCCTCTTTGATTTCCGTCCAGTCTAAAATTAAAGAACATACGGAAATAAAGGAAAAGTTAAACGGCGAAATCAGAACTTTAGAAATGACGAATCTTACCATAGAAAACGACCTGAAGCATATTAAAAACATAGTCGAAAAATCAAAGGAAAGAATCAATATATTAATAAGGGAATCGGCAAACTTGGAAAAAGAAAAACAGAACGAATATCGGGAAAAAGAGGAATTGCATGATGAAATAGCTTTGTTTGAAAGCGAATATAAATTAAAAAACGCAGCAAAAAACGAAGAAGAGCAAAAATTAGTGGCGGCGGAAAAAGATTTGGAAAAAATAAAAGAGGAAGAAACCGCTTTAAGAATAGAGATTAACTCTGCGGTACAAAATATAAATTTTTTAAAGAAACAGATAAAAGACATGGAATATAACCTGTCGAATTACGATAAAAGAATTAACTCTTTGCGCGAACAGAAAGAAAAATATGTGCAGGAGATTAATGCCGCATCCGATGATTTATCGGCAAAAAGAAAAAGTATCGAAGCTCTTAATTTATCGATTAAAGAGGCTGATACCGTTATTAAAGAGTCCGAAGTTAAATTAGAATCGTTAAAAGAAAAAATTACGGCAACCGAAAAAGACATTGAAAGAGCAAACGGACGAAAGTCGGATATCGAAAAAAAACAGAACTCTCTGCAGGCTTATATAAATATAAATAACGAAAAACTTGCCGAAATAGACTCTAATAATGCCGCCGTCCGTTTATCGGGCGGACTTTCCGAGGAAGATAAATTTTTTATAGACGGCATTGCGGATTTAAGCGATAATAATATTAAGAAAAACATCGAAGAGCTTTCGTTAAAAATTAAAGAAATCGGCAACGTGAATATGAATGCCGACGAAGAATATAAGGCGGCGCTTGAACGCTCCGACTTCCTCGGAAAACAGAAAAAAGATTTAGAAACATCAATCGACACGCTTAACGGTATAATTAAAAAATTAGATACCGTATCTAAAGAAAAATTTAAATCCAGCATGAACGATATAAGACAAAAATTTAAAGAGCTTTTCGTTTTTCTGTTTGGAGGCGGCAACGCCGATATATTGAGCGTCGTTTCAAAGGTTTCGGAAGAATTAGAATTTGACGAGGGTCAAAAATTAGAAGCAAATAAAAAAGAGACGGACATCGAAGAAACTCAGGGAATGGAAATAAACGTCCAGATACCAGGAAAGAAATTTACCGGAATTAATATTTTATCTCAGGGCGAAAGGGTTCTGGTAGCCGTAAGCCTTTTATTTGCTATATTTTTAACTAAAAAAACTCCGTTCTGTGTTATAGACGAGGTTGACGCTCCGTTAGATTTTGCCAACAACGCCAGATATAACAAATTAATCGAGGAAATATCGAACTATTCCCAGATAATTATGGTAACGCATAACAAAAAATCTATGGAAGTCGGTAAAAATATATTCGGAGTAACATCTAAGCATCCGGGTATTTCGGGTATAGTGTCCGTTGCGATGAATTAAACTCATAAAAAAATAAACGGGAGACAAATTAATGAAAATATTTGAAAAATTTAAAAATTTAGGGGAAAGCCTTAAAAAAACCAAGCAGGAATTGTCTAATAAGATAAGTTCTATTTTCGGCGCCGGCAAAATAGATGCCGCCGATATCGAAAAAATAGAAGAAGCGCTTGTTCTGTCGGATATTTCATATAAAACCGCCGAAGAATTAATAGAAAGCGTTAAAAAAAGACTTGCAAAAAATAAAGACTTGACGGCCGATATTATAAAGCAGGCATTAAAAGACGAAGTGGGCGATAAAATATCCGTTAAATTTCCTGAAATTAAAGACGGAAACGATAAAAATATTTTTATAATAGTCGGCGTTAACGGAGTTGGAAAAACGACGACCGTGGGGAAACTCGGCAAATATTACGCAGACAGGGGCAAAAAAGTTATCATAGCTGCATGCGATACTTTCAGGGCTGCCGGAAAAGAACAGATAGAGGTCTGGGGGCAGAGAACGGGAATAGAAGTCGTGTCCGGTAAAGAAAATCAAGACCCTGCATCGGTCGCTCACGATGCCGTGCAAAAATTTAAAGAAAAAGATTATAATATTTTACTTATAGACACGGCGGGAAGGCTTCATAACAAAAAACATCTTATGGAAGAACTTGCTAAAATAAAAAGGGTAATATCTAAATCTTACGGCAGCGAACCGGATGAAATTTTTATAGTTATAGATGCAGGTTTAGGGCAAAATTCTTTGGTACAGGTAGAACAGTTTAAGGAAATAGTGAATATTACGGGAGTAATAGTTACGAAATTAGACGGTTCGGCAAAAGGCGGTATAATAATAGACATAATAAGCAGGATGAATCTGCCTGTAAGGTTTATAGGAACGGGGGAATCTCCCGAAGATATATCGGAATTTTCCCCCGAAATTTTTAAGGATAATCTGCTATAACGGTCTATTTATTATCGCAGTTGCATTTCATTTAATCTCGATTTTTTTCGGCGACAAAGCTTTACTTTTTTTCAAAGTAACTTCAAGCACTCCGTTTTTAAGTTCGGCGTTTGCATTTTCTTTGTCTGCTTCCGACGGAAGATCTATTATTCTGTAAAAAGAACCGTACTGTATCTCCTGCCGGTAGAAATTTTCCTTTTTCTCTTCCTTTTCCTGTTTGTGTTCGCCCTTTATAGTCAGCTGGTCGCCGTTAACCTCGATTACTATGTTTTCTTTGGGTATTCCCGGAACTTGCGCTTTTACGATAATGTTTTCGTCCTGTTCGACGACGTCCACCGCAGGTTCTATATAACCGGCCGTGTTTCTGACTGCAGGACTAAAAAAGTCGAAAAAGCTTTTTTCAATCTCGTTCCTGATAGGATAAAAAGGATCAAATTTAACAAGTTTTTTCATAGTTCAAACCTCCTTATTCTTTGAAATCTAAGTATTTTTACTTTCTATTTTAAATATACCATAAAATTTTTATTTTTCAAGTTATATTGAATTGAATATTTTATTTTATTTATATATAATCGACTTAATATCGATTTGTGACGGGGACGAAATGGGAACGATAATAAACCACGTATCTAAGACTAAGAAATTAGGTGAAGTGCTTATAGATGCAGGGCTGTTAAACCCTACAAACCTTGAAAAAGCCCTGTCGGAAGCAAAAAAACGCAATATGAGGCTCGGCAATGCCCTTATCTCTCTGGGAATAATTTCCGAAGATAAGATGCTGGACGCTCTTTCTTCTCAACTTTCTTTAAGAAAAATAGATTTATCGAAAACTATCGTCGATCCCGCCATAGGCAAATTAGTACCGGAAAGGCTTGCAAGACAGTTTAAAATGGTGCCGGTTACTATGGTAGGGGACGTTCTTACGGTAGCGCTATCCGATCCTTTGAACGTTTTTGCTTTAGACGCGCTGAAAAGAGACGTTAACGCAAATATAGAAATAGCGCTTTCAAACGAAAGAGATATTTTAAAAGCCATTGATTACGTCTGGACGGCAAAAGAAGTATCCAAGGCCGCCGCCGGTCAAACGGTAGTTTCCGCGGACGCTTTCAACTTCGGCGCGGTTGGCGGACGGCAGGCTATGCCCGAAGCAGTCCAATCCGCTTCTTTTGCTTCGGCGGCCTCCGGTGCGGCGCAAAAAGACGATTCCGTAAACGACGTAAATATTATCAAATTAGTTAATTTTATTATATTTTCCGGAGCTAAAAGCAGAGCTTCCGACATACACATAGAGCCTTTGGAAGACGAAATAATAGTAAGGGAAAGGATAGACGGAGAACTTGTCAAAGTAAAAGAAATTCCTATACAACTGCTTAACTCTATTATAGCAAGGATTAAAATAATGGCGAATATGGATATTGCCGAAAAAAGAAATCCGCAGGATTCAAGATTCGATATAAACATAGGCGAAAAAAATTTAGACGTAAGGGTTTCAGTCGTGCCTACCATAAACGGCGAAAAAGTAGTTTTCAGGCTTCTCGATAAATCTTCAAAAGTCGCCAAAGTTTCGGAATCGTCTATAGATAAGAACGATAAAGATAAAATTCTAAAAATAATATATAAAAAATACGGCCTGTTTTTAATAAGCGGTCCTACGGGTTCTGGTAAAACTACCACGGCTTATTCCGTTATATCTGAATTAAACGATATACGCAAAAACATTATTACCGTCGAAGACCCCGTAGAATATAAGATGCGCTACGTTAATCAGATAGAAGTCAACCAGAAAGGGGGTGTCGGTTTCGCTGAGGCGTTAAGGGCAGTTTTAAGACAGGACCCTGATATTATATTAGTAGGCGAAATAAGAGACGAAGAAACCGCCAGAATTGCAATTCAGGCGGCTTTGACCGGACATTTCGTAGTATCGACCATTCACACGCAAGACGCCTCAAGCGCTGTATCGAGGCTCATAGATATGGGTATAGAGCCTTTTTTGATTTCGTCTTCAGTCGCCGGAATTATAGGACAGAGGCTGATAAAAAAACTGTGCGACAACTGCAAAAAACCTTATACGCCGGAACCCGAACTGTTAAAAGAACTTGGTATTAATCCCGCAGCAAATTATACTTTCTATAAAGAAACCGGATGCGATTTGTGCCGCGATACCGGTTTCCACGGAAGGCTAAGCATTCAGGAGATACTCGTTCCTACGAGAAACATACAAAAACTTATTATAGAAAAAGCGGATTCCACCCAAATAAGGTCTCAGGCTATAAAAGAAGGTTTTATACCCCTGCGAACAGCGGGATTAAAAAAACTCATGGAAGGCGTTACGACTTTGGAAGAAGTGCTGCAGGCCACGCAGGATGTATGAGCATATAATAATGATAATATAATAATATATATAGTATATAGTATATTTTATAATACATTATAGCATAATTATTTATAGCGGAACGGCATATTTAGCTTATCTTTACAAATTTAATATTTTAAAATTATAATTTAATAAAAAATTCAGTAAAAAAGTATGGCTAAATATACTTATAAGGCAAGAGATAAATATGGAAAACTTTTAAAAGGCAGCATAGAAGCCGCCTCTCCCATAGCAGCAGAACAGCAGGTCGAAAGACTTGGACTTATACCTATAAACATAGAAGAAACTGCGGCTGGTTTATCGCTGGAAGGTTTTCTTCCGGATATATCCTTGTTCGGCGGTATTTCCAAAAAAGACGTGATAGTTTTTTCGAGGCAGCTTGCAACCCTTTACCAGTCGGGCGTTCCTTTCAGCAAAAGTATCGATTCCCTTATGGAATTTTCCAGAAACAAAGCGTTTAAACATATACTTGCCGAAATAAAAAAAGACGTAGAGGGCGGACAAACCCTTTCAAACAGCCTTGCCAAATATCCCAAAGTTTTTTCCGAAATTTACGTAAACATGGTAGCCGTCGGCGAAACCACCGGACTTTTGTATGATATTTTAATGCGCATGGCTACTATACTTGAAAAGCAGGAAGCTTTAAAAACAAAAGTAAAGAGCGCTACTTTTTATCCCAAAATTGTTATATCGGCAATTATAATAGCGATAGTGATTTTAGTCGGATTCGTAATACCGAAGTTTTCTATGCTATATAAAAGTTTTAACGTTCCTCTTCCTTTGGAAACAAGAATTTTAGTTGCAATATCAAATTATTTTACCGCTTACTGGTATATTTTTTTAATAGCGGCGGCAGTTTTGGTCATAGGCGTTAAATTTTACCTCAACACTAATTCCGGTCGGTTTTGGTGGGACAAAAATAAGCTTAAAATTCCGATATTCGGCTCTATATTTTACAAATCCATGATGAGCCAATTTACCAGAATTTTCGGTCTTTTGTTTCAAAGCGGCATGCCTGTCAACAGAGCTTTCGAACTAATGAGAAACGCCGTAAACAATAAATACTTCACTGCCAAAATAGACGAGATACACGAAAACATAACCAAAGGGCAGTCTATAACCGACAGTTTTAAAAACTCCAAGATATTTTCCGCCATAGTTATTCAGATGGTAAGCGTAGGGGAAGAAACAGGACACATAGACGAAATGCTCGCCAAAGTTTCGGATTATTTGGACGAAGACCTCGACCGCCAGCTTAACACGCTTCAAGCCAGTATCGAACCTATTCTTCTTACGATAATTTTCGGCATGGTCCTTTTCCTGGCTCTTGCCATATATCTGCCTATAATAGACGTAATAAATTTTGCAAAGAAAGGGTAAGCATAAGGAAAAACGAATGGCGATAACGGATATAATAATGGGTATAATAACGGATATGAAAAAGGCAGCAAATCTAACAATAAGGCGAAACGTTAACCGTTTAAACGATAACAAAGGTATTTCCATAATACTTGCTATTATCATAATAATAGTCCTCGGTCTCGCAGGTTCAATTTTCGCCTACCTCATGTCAAGCGGCAGCATCAATTCCAGAGCCGACCTCTTAAGCGCCGAAGCCAAATATGCGGCAAAGTCGGGAATAGAATTGACGCTGTATGAGTTGGAGCCAAATCATTATGGAGTTACGCAGCGGCAGCCTTTAAATGCAGGCTGTCCAACAAGACCTGTCGTTCCGTCAGGGGTCCCGGGAACGCCAAATCTGCCGTATCAATATCTTTGGGGGAACTTGCAGGGCAATTTGCAGCAATCCGTAAATTTTACGCCTACTTTTTGCGCGGTAGTAGGAAAGTTTCAATCACCAGGACCACAAAAAAATTGCACTTATTATATCATAACCTCTAACGGTTTTGCCGGCGGAGCTGAAAGAGAAATTACTGCTAAGGTGGGAATAAGCAAAGGCAATAACGGCAACTGCACCGGCATATATGTTGAAACAGAACTGCCCAATTCGCAACAGTAATTAATAAATTAATATATATGCAGTTAACTTATAAATTTAACTAATAAATTTTAAATTTTATGCATATTAATATGAATATAATATGAATAAAAACAACGCTTTTACGCTCGTAGAAATGGTGATGGTTTTAATTCTTATTGGCATTTTAGCTATTATCGGGACTATCGGGTTAAATTCCGCCGTATCGAGCGACAGGGGAATGTACGAAAGGCAGATGCAGTCTGCGCTAAGATATGCCCAAAATTACGCAATGACTCATTTTACATACACAGCCGTCGTATTTACCGTCGCGGGTTCTTCTCCGTCCTGCAATATAAGCAATAACATCAATAATGCCGCAACCTCTTATTCAGGTTACGCCGTCTGCGCCTGCACTCCATCTTCAGGCGGCAAACCGGAAAGTCTCCAGCCGCTTACTAATCCACTTGCTCAAGTCGCCGACGATTTCTATGTTTCGTTTAATTATGGAATAACGTATACGACAAGCGGTTTAACCTCAAACTATATCGCCTTTAATTCTTCCGGCGAACCGGGAACTTTTGGAGTTGGAGCAGGAACGGTTTGCGGCACCAATCCAACTGCGACTTTTACTCCAATTACTTCAACCATCTCATCCGTTTCTTTCGGCGTTGTCCCTTCAACTCTTACATTCTATATCTATCCGGAAACAGGTTTAATCAGCTATAACGACAATCTGATGTAGTAAACAGAAAAGAAAAAAAGCCTTCTCAAACCACTTCCCCCATATTGATATTGATAAAAAAATAAAAAATTTAAAAATATATTGACACCGGTTTAATCGGAGCGGTATAATAAAATTAAAAGGTATTTTACGTTTATTTATTAATTTTTTATTATATTATATTGATTTTATTAAATAATTTTAGAGGAGATTTTTATGGAGAGCGAAAGAAAAATTTTAACCGCAAAAAAAATCATTGCGGATAACGGCGCGTTCACACTTATCGAACTCGTCATGGTAATTCTGTTAATCGGCATTTTGGCGGCGGTCGTTTTGCCGAAATTCGTAAACCTGACCGGCTCGGCTAACAAAGCGGCTTCTCAGGGCGTAATAGGGTCGCTGGGGGAAGGGGTAACCGAGCAGTTATCGAAGAATCTGGTGAATAACGATTTATCGAATTATATCGCTGTTACCGGTTTTAACGCGACAAAAGCAGGGACTGTGACATTTGAACCCACATTGCCGACTGCTAATATAGCAGGCACGAATCCTTACGCAAATCCGTTTTTGCTATTGCCTAATTATTCTACGCCGGCAACCGGTTCTCCGGCAGGTTCAGGCACGTCTTACAATATTGTGACAACTGCCCCGACCGTTCCTTCAAAATCAACACCCGGCAATTCATGGTGGCTTGTTTATAAAAACGGCACAGTTACAGGTCCCGGCACAGCAGCAGGTCTGACCGCAGGTCTGACATGCGACAATTCAGCGACGACAAATCCAAATTATGTTGCGCCTACAACGGACGTACCGGTCAATGAATATACCGAACAAATAGGTAATATAGATTATATATATACAAACGGTTCGGTAGAAGACAGCTATGCTTATTATGTGGTTATATCCGCAAACGACAACGTAGAAGGATTTTATATGACGCCTTGCCAGTCATAACAAAAAAATGTGTAAAAAAGGTGTCAGATTTATTTATTCTCTTACTCCCTAAAAAAGGTGTCAGATTTATTTATTCTCTTACTCCCGACTGCGTTTGACGTAGTCGGGAGTTTTTGTTTACGAAAATACCTTATTTCAATATAATTTTTAATATATTTCAATTAATATTTGTGATATAATGAGTACAAGTATCTAAATATAAATTGTGAATACAATATATTGGCTGGAGGGTTGAATATGGCGACGTCAATTAGACTTAATAGCGATATCGAGGAACGGCTTAATTTTTTGTCGGCGCATACGGGACGCACCAAGGCTTATTACTTGCGTCAAATTATAGAAAAAGGGTTATGCGATTTGGAAGATTATTATCTTGCCTCGGAAGTTCTGGAACGTATCCGTAAAGAAGAAGAAAAAACATTTTCTATAGATGAAGTGGAGCAATCTATTGGCTTGGCAGATTAAATTTTCTGAAACCGCCGTAAAACAACTGGAAAAGATTGACAAAAATACGGCTAAACGCATTACCGATTTTTTGCGCGAACGGATTATCGCAACAAATAATCCGCGCAGTATAGGCAAGGCGCTAACCGGACCGTTAGGCGATTTTTGGCGTTATCGCGTTGGCGATTATCGTATTATTTGCGATATTCAGGACGGCAATCTGTGCGTTCTTGTATTGAAAGTCGCTAATAGGCGTGAAGCATATCGTAGTTAAATAAAAAAAGGTGTCAG
>JAJZBN010000059.1 GCA_021798875.1 bacterium
AAATTCTTATACTTTAATATTTTTGAAAAATAAGCAGGGGAAAGACCAATCTTTTCCGCAAAATCAATCTGTTTAATTTGGTTTTTAAATAAATATATCTTTAACGGATGCATAATCAACTCCTTTATTTTTTAATGTTTTAAAACTATTTATATAAATAATATAACAATAAATGTTATGTGTCAATAAAAAAATAACATTTATTGTATTTATAATAAAACAATAAACGTTATTGATAAAATAACTAAATATGATATGTTAAAATTTCTTCATTTTATGTAAAAGAATAATAGAAATAAAACTATGCCTAAAACTAAAAACGACGAAATTTTTAAAGAAATAGGGTTATTAATAAAGAAGAGGCGTGAAGAGTTAGGATATACCCAGACAAAATTAGCTGAACTAATATCCATGGAACCAATTTCCGTTCAAAGGTTTGAATCCGGATATAGTAAGATTGCAATTGATTATTTAGCGAAAATTTCAAAAATTCTTAGAGTCGATATTTCTTATTTTTTTTCTGAAGACAAAAAAGTTCTAAAAACAAATAAAAACAAATCAACACTTTTAAATATCTCTGCAATGTCAGCGTCTGATGAAATACTTATAGACAAATCCAAATATCAAACCATTCCCGTTTATTCATTTGCCGGCGCCGGGAAATTTGTAAATTTAACCGAAATCGAGCCTATTGATACGCTTTTAGTCCCGAAAGAATTTATGAAGCAAAAATTAGCGGTAGTAAAAGTAATCGGTCCGAGCATGGAGCCTTATATAAAAGACGGCTCTTACGTAGGAATTGACTTAAATTATAAAGAACTCGTATCGGGATATATTTATTGCATTAATTTAGACTATGAAGGCGCTCTTATCAAATACGTTATTAAAGGCAGGAACGGTATAACGCTTAAATCTGAAAATCCTAAATTCAACGACATATTTATTAAGAAAGAAGAAATAGTCGACGGGGATCACTTTGTGATAGGACGAGTAGTTTGGGTATGGCAGAACATTTAAATAAAAAAGAGCAATAGATGTATTTAAAAATCCTAAGCGTTAGAAAAAACTATATAGAGGAAGATGAAGAAAAAATAAACAGATTTTTTGATTCCGTACATGCCTTAAAACCGGAAGTTTTCGACAACGGAGACAGATGGTCTATTTTTGTCTTTTACAAAGGAAAAGTTTCAGAGGAAGACAGAGAAAAAATAGAAGAATTTGAAAAAGAATTAAAAAATCAGGAAAAATCCGAAAATAAAATTATTTTCGACCCTAAGACTACAGAATTAACCGAAGAGGAAGAAAGCCTTTTAGAGAAATTAAAAGACTGGAGAGAACAAAAGGCATATCATTACGGATATCCTGCATATTTTATAGCGCACAATTCGCACCTTATAACTATCGTTAAAATTAAACCAAAAACTCTTGACGATTTTTTGCAAATCAAAGGGTTGACAAAGAAAACTATAGCTTTATTTGGACAGGAGTTAATAAATTTGCTTAATTCAATATAAATAGCGCTTTGTGGAAAAAAAAAATAAAAAGCATTATAAAAACAATTAGGGAAACAGATTTAAGGCTGTGCGGACAATATCCTTTTTACGAACAGAAAGAATTTAAAAAAGAGGCTTGTAGGTAATAGTAAATAATAATTTTAATAAATGTAATATAGGAAAAGCATTAATTAATGTCAACCGGCTATCTTTTAATCATATTTAATTTCAAATTAATGGAGGAATATTAAATGATATATAAAGATAATGAGATAGAAATAGTTGAGAATACTGATAGTGATAATGAAGAATTTAATTTTAAAAAATATGACATAACATCTTACCCTGCAGATTATAATATAGTTACATTGCTTGATAAGATAAATAAAAAATCTATAGTCCTGCCGCCGTTTCAACGTGAATTTGTGTGGAATGAAAAAAAACAAAGCCGATTAATAGAATCTTTTTTAATGGGTTTGCCTGTACCGCAAATATTTTTATTTCAAAAAATAGACGATAAACATCTATACATTATTGATGGCTTTCAGAGAATACACTCAATAGAATTGTTTCATAATAATTCTTTAAAATTAAACGGGATAAATCCAGCATGGAATGGAAAATATTTTAAAAATTTAGATGAAGTTGATAGGGAAAATTTTGATAGTACCACAATGCGATCCATTATAATAAGGCAAATTACGCCTAACAATGAAAACTCAAGTATGTTTCATATATTTGAAAGACTTAATACCGGCGGTTCTATACTTACTCCAATGGAAATAAGAAAGGCTATATATTATGGAAAATTCTATAATGCCATCAATAAACTGAACCAAGATAAGCATTGGAGACTTATCCTTGGCCTAAATAATGAGGAAAAAAGGCTTAGAGACGAAGAATGGATATTAAGAATTTTTGCTCTTTATTTTGATAGCAATAAATATACAGCTCCCATAAAAGAATTTTTAAATGCATTTATGTCTAATAATAAAAACTTAAATGACGAAAAATTATTCAAAAAATTTCAAGAAATCTGCGAATTGATAGCAACAAGTATTGGTTCCAAACCATTTCATAAACCGGAGAAAAAGCTCAATCTTGCAATAATGGACTCCTTTATGGTTACTTTATTAAAATGCGAAAATAAAATAAATGTACATGAAAAATACGAAAAACTTTTAGCGGATAAAGATTTTAACGAAAGCATAAATGTTAGAGACACAACAAGTACAACTGCCTTGAAGAATAGGTTTAAAATTGCAAAAAAAATTATTTGCGAATGATATCTTGATTTAGAAATTTAAATAATATTATGTTAGAAAAAACTGACAGTTTAATTAATGATGTTTTAGAGCTATTAACTAAAATCGATAACAACTTTCCAAGTGTTACTAACGAATATTTAGTAAAAATAGCATTAATATATTTTAATTTGGATGTTGAAACTACATTAAAAGAGTGGTTGAAAAATAATAATAATTTAATATCAATAATATCTGAATTTAATAATATACGGAATTTTTGTGAGTTTTATAAAACTAATTTTAATAACCCAAACACTTCCAAATTAAAAGCAATATATGATAAATTTGGCTTGACCTGGCCGGAATTAGATGATTCAGAGGTGACCGCTTATAATAATATTATAACGGCAAGAAACGATATGAACCACGATCCATTTAGATCTTTAAAAGTAAATTTTACCGACATCCAAGGAGCATTTATAATAGCCGAAAAAATATTAAATCCTTTTAAGTAGATGGAATTTAACTATGCCCACGACATTAGAAGAATTAAGCTTTGTTTTTGCTTTAGCTAAAAAGACGGCCAGCGGATTTAAATCTATTCCGTAAGCGTTTCTTCCTAAAACCTTGCTTTCTACTAAAGCGGTTCCAGACCCGCAAAAAATATCGCAAACGGTATCGCCCGACCGGCTGTAAGTTTTTAAAATCCTATTTGCGACCTGAGGAATAAACATTGCAGGATATGTGTGTATTCCGTGGGTATAGGACTTAGTGTTTTCGCCCTTATAATCCCATGAATAATCAATCGTTTTAATATATTCCCTGCTTAATAATTCTGTTTGCATTTTGGTATTAAAAGTCTATTTAGATAGAATATTGAACAATAATATTATAATAATTATATTTAATATTTAGTTAAAAACGTTTTTTGCTTCTTCTAAAAGTCTATCTTGTTCTAACTTAAAATTTTTAGCCAAATCTATAATTCTATTAATATAATTCTTATAATCAATTTGAACTGTTAAATTACTTGTTAAATCTGTTTGAAATATTTTAGCACGTTTTTCCAATTCATTTTTTAAATTATCTTTTATAGATTCCATATATTCGTTATAGAACTTAATATTTTCGATAAGACCTTTTATATTAGTATAAAATGATACAATTCTTTTTTGAAGTCCCCCGTCTTTAATTTTACCTATTTGATTACCGTTACTATTATAAATAGTAAAATAATCTTGGGTTACTAAAATCCTGCTGGATAGAAAATTAAAAAGAATATTCAAGTCATTATTTAGATTGGTTATATCTGTAAAAATTACACTCGAATCATATTGGGCAATTTTATCTATTGTAGGCTTTATATAAGAGCTATATCTTTCGATAATAACATCTATCTCTACTTTTATAGCTTTAAGAACGGCTTTTCCTTCATTTTCTTCTTTATGTTTAATAATTTCTAGATCATTATTAAAATTTTCTCTGGTTTGTTTTATCATAGCTTTTTCAGTCATCCATCCACCAATAAGAGCGCCAAGAATAGCAGCTAATACCGGTAAAATTAGAGTTAATAATGACAGAATTGCCGAAACTATGTAATTATTAGTCATATAAATTTTTAATACACTATATAAATATGTTATTGCAATTATAACAAAACTATAACAAAATATAAATAAAAATACGGAAAAAAACTAAAACTCTTGACGATTTTTTACAAATTAAAAAACTATCTAAGAAAATAATTGCATTATATGGACAAGAATTACTAAATATGCTAAATTAAATTCAATAACGCATTGCGGACAAAAGGGGGCAAAAAATGAAAAGCATTATTAGAACTATTCAAGAAACAGACTTAAAACTATGCGAGAACTATCCCTTTTACGAAAGTATTGTAAATTTATGGGGGTTAGAACAAAAATTCGATATTGCTTTAATCAAAAAATTTCCGTCGCTTTCAAAGTATTTTACGGACGAGATAACTATCAAAAGGTTTTCTGATTTACAAAGAGCGGAGATTGAAAAATTAAATTAAAAAAATTTAAAAAGTTGAGGCTACTTATGAACAAAATTATTATAGGATTATTTATTTTTATTATTTGTTTTTCTTTTGTGCATCCATCTTTTGCTATAAGCCACAAAAAAATTAATCAAAATCATAGCAATTTAATGGAATTGGGCGCAAAAGCCTACATAATCGGATACAAAATTGAACGAAAAGTTTTAAACGGAGAAGCCGGAGGGAAAATTTTGTTCAATACTATGACAAACAGATGTAGAATAGCTGTAAAAAAAATCGGCAATCATTCTTCTATGTTGTTTTTGGAAGCAAAATGTTTGCAAGGAGCAGAAACTCAAGCTATGCTCAAGAGGCAATAAAATTAGCTTCGTGAACTACCCCGTCCGTAAGGGCGGGGTATCTTCTTTTCTGTATATTATTTTTCCTGTTTTAGTATCGATTATTTCTTCCACATCTTCCTTGAAAATACTATATACCACCCTTGCTAATTCAAGCCTTTCCTCTTCGGACAATTCCGTTTTGTCCGCCGTGCGATTTTCTTCCTTTTCTTCTTCTTGCTCTCCAAACAAATTGTATTGCATAACTATTTTCCTGCTTTTGAGAATATTGAACTAATTAAAGATTTGTTTCCCTTATTTTCCGTTCTAACGATTCTTATTTCCCCCGTTCCCCTTAAATTTTCTACCTTAAAAACCTTTTTCCAAAACTTATCGTAAACTTCCCCGTTTTTAAAATAATAATCCGGAAGCTGCCGTTCGCTTTGTGGACAAACCATAGTAAAGCCTTTTTTTTCAATAAAAGCAGTCGAAATTATTATATCCGCCTCGTTAATTTCCGCCGTAGCGTTCCCTACGGATACATCTTTAATATTGATCCTGTCGTTTTTTGCCATTCTTTTGGCGACGTTAGCAAAATAAGGAAATAAAGACTCCGTTTGATAATTTGATAAAAAAACCATATTAAATTTTTTCGATAACAACAAGGCTAAATAAATCAAAAATTCAAGCGTGGCGCCGGAAACGGTATTAATATTTTCTTTTTTCAGCGGCATAAAATCGGAAAGCATATATTGCGTTTTATCGACGAACATCTTCATTTCAAAGGCGTTAAATACCGTTAATTCCGTTTTGTCCGCAAAGCGATTTTCTTCCTCTATTTTTCCCAAAAGTTCTTCAAGGCTGAATTTTTCAAGATAATCGCTTACGTCTCCGTGTTCTTCTAACTCCTCGAATTTAACTACTTTAAAGCTTTTAGCGATTTTGCTTAACGCCGCCGTAAGCTTTTCCGTCCGTTTTCTTCCCGCCTCGTCGTTGTCTTCAAATACCACGACGTTTTTACCTTTTAAATACATATTGTAGGATTCTTCCCAACTCTCGGCGCCGGTAGCATTAGTCGTAAAAGCGGCGTTTTTATCAGGCCAAATCGTCTTTAAATTGTCGCAATCTTTTTCCCCTTCGCATATAAAAATGTTTTCCGCTAAAAGGGCGTCCTTTAAATTGTAAAGTATAAGTTTTGCGCTCCCCTTTCCTGTTAGCCTTTTAGCGCCTTCATAGTGGTAGAATAAAAACTTCTTAGATACTCTTACGTCTCCCTTAAAGCGCTCCCAGCGTTCTTTTTCGTATAATATTTTACCGCCTTCGTCGTCGTAAATATACGTAGCCGTTTTTTTATCTACCTCTTTATCTTTTACCGGCGCAGGTTTCTTAACCGGCTGCTTAACCGGTTTGTCCGCATTGCGAACGGGGGCGGGGGGCGGCGGTTCTTCGATGTTGCCTATTTCGGGATTATAGTCTTCCGCTTCAGGATTTTTGAACTCCGGTTCTTTTTCGTTTTCCATAACATTTACCTCGTTATCCGCCTTAAAAGCGGTTTTGTCTTCTTTGTCCGCAAAACGGACTTGTCCGTCTTTGTTTTTAATAGCGGATTTTTCCTTAAAATTATCGGGCGGATCTATTCCGTATCCTTTAGCTATTTCTACCGCTTCCGGAAACTTAACCGACTCCATTCTTTCGATTAAGTGATAAATGTTGCCTTTTTCTCCGCAACCCCAGCAAAACCAAAGTCCGTTTTCTGGATTTACAGAAAAAGAAGGCGTTTTTTCCTCGTGAAACGGACATAAACCGAAATAATTACGTCCCTGCTTCTTTAATTTTATATATCTTTCCGCAACGTCTATGTAGGACATAACTTAATATATTCCTTCGAGTTTTTTTCTTTTGTTTTTCTCTTTTATACTTTTTAAAATAATAGAACTCATATCCTTTTTATGCCTGAGTCCCCAATACATCGAATATTCTATCGTATCTTTCGCATGCATGAAAACTTCAAGCGACTTATGCTTTAATCCTATCCTCTGCACCCTTTTTCTTGCTTGGTCAAAAATTTCGTAATCCCAAACTGGCGAAAACCAGATAATACCTTTAGAGATAGAAAGATTTAACCCCGTCCCCACGCTGACGGGATTAGCCAAAAGGATCTGAACGGCGCCCGATTTAAAATCGGCGATAGATTTGCCGGAATTATTTCCGCCGTAAGCGGCCGCTATTGAAAAACGCCCCTTAAGAGCTTTCATTATTTTGTCTATATGGTTTTTGAAATAAGCAAAAACAATAACCCGCTCTTTGCCGAATTCCTCTTCGATTATTTCTCTTAATGCTTCTATCTTTTTATTGTTTTTAGTCAACGAGACAGAACGCCCTATATCGTCGTAAACGTAACCGCTCGCCGCCTGCCAGAGTTTTGAAGCCTTAGCGGACGATTCTGTATTAATGTTGCTATTTCCTATTAAAGCCGACGCTTCGTTTTCGATTTTATCGTAGTTTCTTAAATGTTCCGAGTCTAATTCAACCTCTCTCCATAGCGTTATGTTTTCCGGCAAATCTACGCAGTCTTCCAACTCAAACCTTATGGATTTAGCTACTACTTTTTCTTTAATGGCGGCTGCGCCGTCTTTAGTAATAAACCAGTCGAACTTAGTTTTATAGGCATGCTTACTTAAGAATTGCCAATAGTTTACGCCTAAAGTTTTTCCGCCGTCCATTAAATAAAACTGGCTCCAGTATTCAAGCGGGGTATTAGGCGCCG
>JAJZBN010000060.1 GCA_021798875.1 bacterium
ACGCATTTCCTCTTTTGCCAATGACAATATTTTTTTGGCCAAATGCAATACCTGAAGATGAATAATTTTTATAATATTGTGACATTCTGCCTAAATATGTTCCATAACCTTTATTTCCTTTTAAATTAAATTTTATTATATTATGATGTCCAGTTCCTGATATCAACATTGCATTATTTTCAATTAATACATTGCCTGGAGTGAAATTAATAAAGTTTACAAAAATTGAAGTTTTATTAACAATAGCGTATGTTCCTATGTTTACAAACCCTAAAGCAAAGGCTTGAGTTGAAAATATCAATAAAAAAAGTAAAGACAAAAATAAGATTTTTTTAAGCATAAATTCTCCGTATTTAAGATTCAGTGAACTGCTCAATCTTACAGATGAGGCTTCTGTTCCAATGATAGGTTGCTTTTCAGCGTACGGCTTGTTTGACCGGCATTTATTTATTCTTTAAAAAACTCCGTCAAACTGTTTATCTTATTAACTGGCTCCGGCAAACTAAAATCTCCGTATCCTCTGTTAAGCCAGTAAGGCCTGCAATCAGGGCAGTTTAACTCTATATGGTGAATTGCCAAATTATAATCGTCTATGAAATATTTTATTCCAAGTTCGGAAATAATTCTATGCTTTTCTTTCGTGTCGGCGTGATATACGGGAATGTCTTTGCCAAATACTTTTAATACGTTTAATTTTCTCAAATGCAAAGCTTCTATCGGGCTTGACGTTATAAAGCATTTAATATCTTTAATATAATGCTTTAAACTTATAACATCGTCAAAAACTTCCATATCGGAAAAGTCAATTTTTGAATTGATTAAAGATACCTGCTCTGCGGTAATCTCGTATCTGTCCGCCATATTATAAATTTCGGAATGCTTGATTGAAATATTTAGACCGAGTTCTGCGGCTTTCTTCCGGAAAGTTTTCTCGTAATCGAATATAACGCCGTCTAAATCTAATGCGGTTTTATTGAGCATTATAATCTCCGCTTTAAGATTTTATTTTTTTTATAAAATCTTGTTCCGTTATAATTCTGGATTTTCATATAGCTTTTTCCATATATATGCTAATATCAATATACCAAGCCAACCGAGCCACGATAAGATATAGCCACCTATAGACACGAGATAGATAAGCAGTTCAAATTTAGTTCCGGAAAAACTGCCATTCTCAAAAATAGAGCCATATTTGACTCCATGTATAATTGCCACAATGCTTGCAATAAGAAAAGTTATTAGCGATGCATAAAAAATATAATTTCTAATTTTACTTGTGGCTTTCATGCCATCTCCCCCTTTTTTTCTTTAACGTCTTAAACTTACAAATAAAGCTCTGTTTTTAGCAGTATTCTCTTTTTTCATAACTCTACACCACTCGATTAATTCATCGACGTCCACAACTATTTTTTTAACATCAAATCCTTGATTTTTTAAATCTTCTATAGCCACGGTAGCAATTTCAAACCAAGTATCATAATTTAAAGGCATAGAATCCTTGTCAATGATAACTCTCAACAGTTTGTCGTATTCGTCTCTTTTATACCAAGCAATAGCAATATTATCCATAATTCACGCAGTTTTTTTAGGCTTAGGAATGTATTGCTGTATATAAACATTCCAACCTTTTTTTGTTTTAAGAGCCTTCCCTTTTTCTTTAAGTTCCAATCGTGCCTTAATGGCTTCATCTTTTGTTTCAAAACCTTTCATGACTACATAAATATTGTGCCCACATGACTTAAGTCTGTTAGGGTTAGTTTTTATTAATCTGAACATTTCCAACCTCCTATTTAATATATTATTTTACTATATTTTCATAGCGAAGTTTTCAGGAAAAAGAACTTCCAATACCGACCTGTCCACGCATTTTCTGAAATATATCGACCTTATAAAAATTTTAATCTTATCACGGCCGAATTTTTCCAATAAAATGCTTAAAGCGTTTCTTAATTCCTCTATATCGTTTTTTCCGTATTTCTCTTTTTTGCCTTTTAATTCTTCAAAATCTTCGTAAATAGCTTGCGCTATTAAATCTTCCTGAATTTCAATTTCTTCGGCTTCCTTTTTTGATAAATTTCTTCTTTCATTTATTCTGTCCGCGCTGCGTTCGTATTTAAGAATAGTTTCCTTAAACGGCGCAGGCTTAATAATTTTTTCTATAATATTATCGCTCGTCAACCCTTCTTCTTTAAGCCTGACGTAAACTGCCTGCCTTAAGCAGGTAAAATCATAGTCGTCGAGACCTAATCCTGCAATGTCTAAATTAACTATATTGCTTATATCATTATCTATTTTGAATCTCAACGACTCATTTAAATTCTCTACCTCGTCTATATTCGATAAACCGGCGTAACCAGGGTAGTCGTTTATAAAATCGGCAACGGTTTCGTAGTCGTCGATATTATATCCGTTCTCTATAACTTCCGTAAGTTCTCTAAAAACTTTGTTCTGATTTGAAAAATAAGTCTTATATCTTACGCCGTTATAGAATTTGTCCGCAATGAAAACGAAAATTTTGTTGTATAAAATCCCGTTTTCGGATAGTTGGGACTTAACGGAATAGACTATTTTATCAATTAAGGAATTTTTATCCATAAGAAGATTGAAGGTTTTATTTTGTCCGGTTGCCGGACAAAAAATTATTAGTTATTTTACTATACAATTTTTATTTATTAAAGTTTTAAAAAAAATATAACGGCTAAACAAGAAAAAATAATGCCTAAGCCAGACATTGAAACGCCTATTAATAGCTTTTTTTCGTTAAAAAATTTAACAGCTAAAATTAGAGAAAATACGCTGCAAATAAAGAAAAATACAGATAATACCCTGTGTAATAATATATACATGCTATCCCCTTTTAATTTTCCTTTTATCATACATATGTTAATCTAATCATGTTTTTTCTTTTTTTTAGGCATATTAACGAATTGATTATAAGAAAAAAGTATTAATTGAATTTATTGTATAGGCTAAGTTTAAAATTTTATTAGAAGGAACAATAACTTGAGGATGATATTCAAAATCATTGTTTTTGTTCCAAGGATAACCGGCAATAATTCTTCCTGGTTTTTCCTTGCCGTAAAAATGTGGAATATTAGAAAGCGATGTAGAGAGAGTTAAATCTATAATCTCCATAGAAGGTAGTGTAACCCACACATGAATATTCATTTTGAAATCTTCAGGATTTCCAATTCTCACCAAGTCACCCTTAATATATTCAACTATTTTTTTCTTATCTTCATTGAAAAGTAATAATTTTTCACCATTTTTATTTTTTTTTACCTTATCAGCAAGATATCCAATCGTATAATATATATCATGACCACAGAATTTTTTTAAAAAATCAAACATTAAGCAATTAACCGTCGCGCAATTAGCTGAAAAAAATTCTTTAAAATTAATATCTCCATATTCCTTAAATATTGCATTAGATATTTCTAAAGAAGCATTATCCGATAAAATCTTTTTTTGACTAAATTTAAAAGGAATTTTAACATTTAATTCTTTTTTGGAAAAATTTAAAGCTTCTAAAAATTCTTTTTCGTAATCGCTTTTAATTCGTTTTTTAAAAAAATACATAACTATCAATCCCCCAGTTCTTTTATTAATTAACAATGCAACTTTTATTTACGCCCTTAACCCTACCGTTTACGGCAAAATAGTCCATATAATTACCTTTATAAACGAGAAATGCTTTATCGGGGAGATATACACCACTGCAACTTTGTTTAATTTTATACGAAACTGTTTTCCCGCCTTTATTGTAAAGATTTAATATATATCTTTGCGGCGAATATTGCCATTTTGCAAAAATACCTAAAACCATGATGATTACGATTATTCCTACTATTAAACTTGAAACGAATTTAAATAAATTTTCAGGACCGACGGAAAACATAACGCCAATGCCAAATAAAATAAAAAATATTTTAGCAAAATCTGTTAATAAATTATCATAAATTGGAAATGGCACCCCGTATTCCGCCGCATAGATAAAAAGCAAAATAAAACCGAAAATATATGATAAAAATAGGGCTATTATTAACAGTTTTGTATATTCTAATAGCGAAATAAACCCCGTCTTAATATTGCTTTTAAACATTGACCAGAAATTACCTTTACTTGTTTGATCCTGCATATTATTTTTCACATTAACTCCTTATTAATATAATAGCCAATATATAATTCTTTCAAGTAAACTACCACTGTACCCATCTATAGTTATATAATCTCTCCTGCGTAAAAAACCGAATATAGCATTAAAAATGAATCTAAAAACAAATCCCGCTATTGTAAATCCACATATCGCAAGCATTACGGTTGAATATATCCTACCCATACTAAGTCCGACAGATTTATGTGATATTTTTACATAATTGTTGTAAATTTTAGGATCAATTAAATATGTAAAATATGCAGCTAAAGCATATATGAGCGAAATAGATGCAATAATAATTAAAATAATTATTAAAATTCTCCCAATAAATATTATAGAGTCTTTTAAGAATTTATTACAATTAAAATTTATCATTGATCCTCCTTAATTTTTAGCAATATTTTTGATATTTTTATCTAATTCATTTAAATTTAATATTCTTTCTTTTTCTTTTCTATCTTTTTCTTCTGTTATTTTTTCCACGTCTAATTGCGCATTAATTGCGTCTTTGTGATTCCAAATAAAAGCTCTGATAGGCTCGTTAATTCTATTATGAATAGAATACCAATAATTATCATATTTTTCAGTTTTATATATTCCTTTTGGTATTGTTATTGTTTTTGTGTTCCATATCGTATAAGTTTTCGTAACGATATAGTAGTTATAATTTTCGTCTTTATCGGTAAAATGAAATAAGTTATAATTTACAATAAAATCGTTCACGTCTTTAAAAGTTTCGATTTTGCCGGAAAACGGATGCTTTTTTTTATTAATATAGCGGTAAATTTTAGGGGCAAATATCCATGAAAAAATAATCATCACAATATAAAATAGTATCATTTTTAATACCTCCTTGAATAATTTTATAAAAAATTTAGTTAAATTCTTGATTTAATTCCATTTTTTCTCGATATTCTTTTTTGTAAGCCTCTATTTCTTTAAGTTTATCGTTGATATCGTCTCTATGTTTCCATATATAGGCTTCTAATGTTAGCCCGTAGTCTGGATTATTTTCATCATCGTATCTGAAAGGTCTTGAGTTTTCTTTTTTGGTATATGCAAATGCTTTTTGAAAAGCATATTTTTCTATATTGTCATTATATTGCCCAAATATATTATCTCCGCCTATACTACATAGTAAATTATTTTGTTTATCATCAAAAATAAACATAAAATTACTTGTCCATGCAATGAAATCGTTAACATCTTTTTTATTTAAAATTAATCTATTATTAAAATTAATGTATTTACTTGATTTATAATTAATATATTCTAAAATAATAGGACTTGTGAGTATTATGGTAAATATTATGGTGATAACTAAACCTGATACTCCTCCAATTGTATAGCCTATCATGTTTGCAAGAAAAAGAAATAATAATATAAATGGTAGTAAGAACGCCATTTTAATGTCTCCTTATTTTAATATTAATTTTTAATTAAAAAAAGAAATATATGATTTTTTCGATTAGCGAACTATTTTTATCTATGACGAACATATTATTATGGTTATGGTAACCCTTTAATGTTATGATTTTTTTTTCAAGTAAAAAGTCAACTAAACATGATATTAAAAAATATACATCAATATAAATAATTGCCAATAAAACAATTATTCCGAGACCATAAATAAAATATACTGCATCATTGCACATTGATTTGCCTCACGATAGAGTTTTAGAAAAATATAGCAGATAAATAAGAAAAAATAATACCAGCAGCAATAAATCCCCGCCCTTACGAGCGGGGTAGCCCTGCCTTTTTTTTACCAAACAGGGCTTTAATCAAAAGGGATATCGTCCTCATCGCCAGCGCTTGGCGGCGGCGCTTGGTATTTTTGTCCGCTTTGCGTTTGCGACCGCTGAGCTACCCCCGCAGTTTGTTTTTGAGTAGGTCTTTCCTTATATTCCCCTTCTCCGTCCCCGTCCTGTCCAGACGTATCACCCTTGGCGCCGAGCAGGACTATATTGTTTGCAATAATTTCTGTAATATATTTTTTGTTACCATCCTGGTCGTCATATGACCTGTTATTTATCCTGCCCTCGACGAAAACTTGCTTGCCCTTGCTTAAATAGTTAGCCATTGTACTGGCTAACTTGTCGAACAATACTATGTTGTGCCAAACCGCTTTTTCTGCTTTATTGCCGGTTTTATCCGTAAAATATTCTGTCGTAGCCATACTAAATTTTAAAATTGCCAGACCATCCGGCGTGTATCTTAATTCAGGGTCTTTTCCAAGATTGCCTATAAGCATTACTTTGTTTAAACTTCCCATGATTTCCTCCTTAAATTAAATATTATTATATTTTTAAATTTTTAAAAATAATTAAGTTTGTCCGTTTTGCGGACAGATTAAGCTAATGCCTTAAATCCTTCGCTTTTAAGTCTAATAAATTTCTTTTTTACAACTGTAATTCCGGGGATATCTAATAAATCCCCCATTGCCTTAATTTGCTTCTTGAGTTCTGCCTCGTTAACGGCAATTAGATTTTCCGGCACATTTCCGTTTCTTATGCCCTCGATAAAGTCAGGCATATTAATTTCAAATTCTATACCCTCCGTTCTGATAAAGTCACCATCTCTTATGTCGTTTTTATCGAGATAATCTATAATGTTTTGTTTTAAGACGAATTCTTTTTCTTCGATGCCCGAAATAATTATATTTCGTCTGTCTCTGATAGACTTATAAGCGTCATAGGCTTTTTTAACCGGCTCTTCAAAAAAATTCGCAAAGACTTTTTTCAAAGCACCTGTCTTCTTGAGGCTTTGCTTCGCCGTTTGTAAATCTTTTAGATTAATTACTTCAAGTTTTAAATCCGATAAAACTTTGTCTTTTGTGGTAACAAGAGTAGTGATTTTTTTTTCTTCTAACATAAAAACCTCCTTTTTAATTATTTATTTTATTAATTTTTTTAAACATAAATTATTACCTTGAAAAGTCCACTTATAACAATTAAATAACCTGCCGGACGAATCCGAAAAAAACTTTTTTATAATTGCTAAATTAGAGAATGTCCATTTAGCAATACATGTATTTTCTGTGCATTTAACGATAGGCAAACTTAATATTTTTTCGGTGTCTTCGCATTTAGCTATTTCTATCAAGTTATCTTTGAATTTTATTAATATATCCACTTTTATCACCTCTTATCTTTATAGCGAAGTTGTGTCGTCCGTTTTGCGGACAAGAAAATCAATTATTATTTCTTAAATCTATTTCTTTAACGAATCTCGATATATCGTTATGTTTGTATCCCTTTTCGGTTTTTCTGTTCTCCGCGCACGTCATATATAATAAATCCTTAGCCCTCGTTATCCCGACATAACAAAGCCTTCTTTCTTCCTCTACTGATAATCCGTCCCCTAACGACTTTGCATGCGGAAAAATATTTTCCTCCATGCCGACCATAAATACGACCGCAAATTCAAGCCCTTTCGCCGCATGTATCGTGGCAAGCGTTACTTTATCGGTTTCTTCTTTTTCTATTCCTATTTCGGCGTCCATAGCACTTGCGTCTAAAAAATCTTGAATATTTGAATAATTAGACGCCACTTTTATAAGCTCTTTAATATTGTCGATTCTGTTGTTTTGCAATTCGTCTTTTTCCGCTTTTT
>JAJZBN010000003.1:0-8620 GCA_021798875.1 bacterium
TATTAAAAATATTAATTTAATAAAAATAAAGTTGCAAAAATATAATTTTTTATTTTATTAATGATTTTAATAACTTACATAAAATATTTTACTTGACAAATAACACAGTTGCTGACACCTTTATTTTGACACCATTATTTCCATTATTTTACTAAAGAGTTTTTTATTTATTATTCATTCATTTTTATTGAAAAATATGTAAATTACATATATACTAAAATACAGATAAAAGGAGATAAAAAATATGAATTTAATTAAGATATTGCGCGGCGGTCAAATTACCATGCCAAAAAAAGTTAGAGATATTTTTAATATTAAAGAAGGTGATGTTTTTGAATTATTATTAGAAAAAGACGGTATTTTATTAAAGCCAAAAAAAATAATAGATAAGGAATCGGTTTTATCAAGAAAAGGAGAAATATTAGTAGCTAATGCTTTAGACGAATTTAATAGAGGGGAAACCGTAGGTTCGTTTAGCGATATAAACGATGCGCTTAATGCCCTTAAAAATGCCGAAGTATGAAAATAGTTTATACCAAGGAGTTTATAAGGGATTATAGAAAATTACCCGATAAGATTCAAAAATTATTTGATAAGCAACTCTCCATTTTGCTTTTAGATTCTAAACATCCATCGCTCCATATAAAAAAAACTAAAGGAAACCTTTTAAAAAATTATCACGATATTTTTGAGGGCAGGATAGACCGTAATTATAGATTTCTGTTTTTAATAAAAACTGATGAGTTTATTTTCCTAAGATGCGGCAACCACGATGAATTTTTCAAATGAATAAGTAAATTATTTAAACAAATACTATAAGCAGCCGTAAAAGAAAAAGGTGTCGGATTTTATTTTACGCATACGAAAAAAACAATTAACGATAAAAAATGTTGCGTAAAATTAATCTGACACCTTTTTCTGACGGCACTATTATCACCTTACTAAACCAGCAACTGCAGTCAGGAGTAAGAATACGGAGGCTGGCGTTTATAAAAGCGAAGCTTTTATGCCAGCCGAAGTGAATAAAACTGACACCTTTATTTTATACCAGGAAACTGTGAATAATACTTTTAATAAAAGTTTGATATTTTAGTCCCTTTTTTGAAGCAATAATTTTTATTTTCTCCAAATCGTCTGAAGAAATTCTAAGAGTTATAGTCTTATCCTGTTTTTTTATATAATCTTTTGCGGCATTCTTAAGCTTGTTTATATTTCTCATGTCATTTTTTATAGATTTTAAATCTAATTCCTTTAAGGATTCTATAATTTCTTTTTCTTCCTCGTCTATATATTTATTGCTTATTGTTTTTCTCATTTTTTTTGCCTCCTATTATTTTTTTAAATCTTCTGTCCGGATAAACTGTTTTTAGAAAAATTTCATCTTGGGTCTGTACATACGGTACGCAATATGTATAATTATTTATTACTATAACCATTATTCTTTGATTTGGATATTTATCAGAGTTTGGATGTTTAAAATCTAAAGCGATTTCGCCCTTCGCCATCTTATTAATAACAGTTTCGAAATTAATACCTCTTTCTTTAAGCAATTTTTTGTTTTTATTTTCATCGAAAATAATTTTCATTTTTTAATTATAACGTAAATTATGAGTATTTACAATGTCAATACTTACCTGTATTTTGCAAATCGTTTCTCCCCAAAATTGGAAACGAAATTCCCAACTTTTGCAACGGCTTTTAAGATAATTTTAAGATATTTTCATTGACTTAAATTTAACGATATTATATAAAAATAAAAAAAGGATTAACCTGTCAAGTAATTTCCGAAATAGGTGTCCAGTGAAGCTGAAATACACAAATAAATAAATCAGACACCTTTATTTCTTTATTTTACTTCGGATTTGCGACGGTTACGGAAACCCCGCCCGATTGCGAATACAACGGTTCGTTAGGCGCCTGTGTAGTTATAGTAATATTGATGTTGCAGTTATAAACGCCGATAGAGTTCGTATTGCAAGTATATGCCGTTCCATGACCGCCTTTAGGAGGACCAGGAGGACCGCCTTTAGGAGGACCAGGAGGACCGCCTTTAGGAGGACCAGGAGGACCGCCTTTAGGAGGACCAGGAGGACCGCCAGGACCGGGACCTTTTAGTTTTGATAATAATTTATTTAAATCCTTATTGCTCAATGAGTTCAACAGCGTATAAAGTTGACTACTCGTTAACGTGTTCAACAGATAATATAACTGACTCGAATTTAACGGGTGCAGTAGATTGTAAAATTGTTTCGGGGATAATGCCGACAAAATTCCGTTAAGCTGACCGGAACTTAACGGAATTAGAACTCCATACAAGTTTGCTGGGCTCAAGATAGATAAAACCGAATTTAGCTGTTGTCCGCTTAAAAGCGAAAGAACGCTGTTTGTCTGGCCGGGACTCAATGGATATAAAAGACTGTAAAGATTGTTATTAGATAAACAGCTTAATGCATTGTAAACCTGCGTTCCGGTCGTCATACTCAAAAGCTGACTCTGCGTCGGCGCGGAGCAGGTTCCGGCATATGCTCTATTTGCGTTAAAAACGCTAAAGAGCAATACCGCCGTTATTATTCCGATTAATAATATAAGAAAAAACCGTCTCATTTTTTTTTATTCCTTAAAAAAATAACTAAAAACTAATACCGGTAATATTATCCGCAAGCGGATACGATGTCGTTCCTGTTCCATTAGTAACCTCTTCGTATAGTATATTATTATACACGCAAAACACGACAAGCTGTTGACTTGGCGTTCCGTTTATATACTGGTAAAAAGCAATTTCGCTTGGCGGAACAGGATTATTGCAATTTCCGTTTGTCGGACACTCTGTATTATTGGAACAGGAAGGCGCCGATCCGTCATTGCAAGCCATAGTTATAGGATAACCGTTATTAGGATAATTATTATTATTTAATGGACATTTCCCATTACTGTTTATCGTTAAGTGGGTTGTGGTCAAAACAGCCGCATTTTCCAAGTTTCTCCTTATTATAGCCATCGCTTGCGTCATAGAATTATTTGAATGCAGGTACTGTTCATTGGTCATATAGTCGTTTATCCCCCACATAACTACTTGATACAAACCTATGGACAAGATGCCTATAAGCAGTATCGTCATCACTAATTCTATAAGAGTAAACCCGCCGTCTTTTTTAGCGGTTTCGTCTTCTTTAATCATTTTAAGCGTTAATGCTTCGATAGCATTTATGAAATCTTCCGCTTTATCGAGCCATTCTTTTACTTCTTCAGCGGAAAATTTATATACTCTATAATCGCCTTCCTGCCGCTTATCAAATATTTCAACGTAAAAATCTTTTAATTCCTTACTAACCAAGCCTTTATTTGCAATTTCTCTATTAAAATTAGATAACATCCCTGAATGTTTTGAAGTAGTGAATTCAAACAAGCTCATAAGACCTGAAACAGAATAAAAAACGGAATAATAAATTCTGTTAACCGCTCCTGTAAAATAATTGTTGCTATATAACAACTTAGCTTCCGCAAGTGTATTTCTTGATTTTTCTAATTGAAAGTTTGCGTAATCTTTTATTTCCTGCTTCATAAACTAATTCCTTCTTTGTTTATGCTGTTTCTAATAAAATAATTAAGATTATTATTAAGCCATTCGTTTTTGTTTTCTATTAAAGTTTCAAAAACAACATCGTCGTATGTGGAATAAATATCTGATATATTGCTTATTATTTTTTTTTCTACTTTAGAATTTACCTCTGCTCCAAGAAGTATCAATATATCAACGTCGGAATCTTTATTATAATCTCCTCTTGCTTTAGAGCCAAATAGAATTATCTCTGCATCGGGATATAACCGCAACACTCTTTTTTTTAGTTCGATTATAGCTTGAACTTCAGTATTTTTAAGTTTTAAGTCCTTTATAGATTTCATATTTTTTTTAACTTTAAATTAATAATGCGCATAAACCGTCGAAAGTGTCACGTAAGGGTAATTTGCCGGAGCCGCAGGACAAGTTCCGCCGCCGTTTGCGGAAAACCAGCCGGTTTGAACTATAACTTGAATAAAAGATGAGTTGCCTGGAAGAATAATAGTTCCGTTTCCATTAGTATCATTAAAATTAACGTTACTCGCGGTAACCGTAGTATTAAAACATTCGTTATTTATAGGATTATTAGGCGGCACCTGAGGTGAGGTGTAAAAGTTTGAAGGCATATTCCAAGTTTCACCGTCAAACGCGCTGCACACCCACCCGGCTTGCCCTTTAGTTCCCACGCTTCCCCCGTTCCTGCAATAATTCAGCGCCGCCATTTCCTGCTTGGCTAAGTTTAGGGCGGTTTCTTCGTTTACGATATTTACGCTCTTTGCAGAACCGGCGATAAAGCTTTCGGTTATTGCACCCATGGCGAGACCGATTATAATAATAGTAAAAACTATTTCTATAAGGCTGAATCCGTTTTTACCGATATAGCCGGTATTACCTATTTTATTCCGCTTGCTTTCATTAAGTCTTCCGTTGCGCACGATTTTATACATTTTTATAATTGTAATTATTATAATAATAATTTATTGAATTATTTATAAATTATATCGTAATTTTAAGTAAATGTAAAAAATGTAAAATATCGTTAATTTCGTTATTATTTTTCGTTCATTTTTCGATATTATTTTCTTCCATTTTTTTTAAAATGTAATATAATAAGGTTTTTATATAATTTTAAATATAAAATAAATAAACTAAATAAATTTTATTTAATATATTTCAATATTTTACATTATGAATAAACTAAGCGGGGAACTAAGCGCGGGCAATGCTAAAAAAGCTTTTACCGAAAATAAAGCCCTTAAGGCTCTCGGCATCGTTTTCGGCGACATAGGAACCAGCCCCATATATACTATAGCCGTTATTTTTACATATCTAAAGGTTACGGGAATGAACGTCCTCGGCGTTATATCGCTTATAATCTGGACGCTTACGCTCTTAGTTACAGTCCAGTACGTATGGTTTGCAATGGGCATAAGCGAAAGAAACGAGGGCGGCACTATAATACTTAAAAATATTATTCAAAAATATATTAAATCCGCCCGCGAAGTTGCTTTCATAACCGTAATATCGTATATTGCGCTGTCGCTGCTTATAGGGGATTCTGTTATTACTCCGGCTATTAGTATATTAAGCGCTGTAGAGGGTATAAGCCTTATTCCTTTTTTTAAAAATATAACTACGGATACCGTAATTTTAATATCGGTCGCAATAACTATAGGGTTATTCTGGTATCAGCATAAAGGTACGGAAAAGGTAGCAAATATTTTCAGTCCGGTAATGCTTTTATGGTTTATAGTTATCGGCGCTTCCGGTATTTTGTCGCTTTTGCATATGCCGCAAATATTTTTAAAGGTTATAGACCCATACTACGCATTGAGATTTTTATTTAACGGCAATATTTCGGCAAATCGTTTAATAGCCCACGGAATAATTTCTTTATTCGTTCTTTCCGACGTCATCCTTTCCGCGACTGGCGGCGAAGCCCTTTATGCAGATATGGGACATATAGGAAGAAAACCGATTACTAAAGCATGGATTTTTGTATTTATAGCGCTAATATTTAGCTATATGGGACAGGGCGCTTTCCTGCTTACGCATAAGACGCAGACGGATGCTTTTTTTATGATGCTTTATTCGCAGTCGCATATATTTTACACGCCCATTCTTATTTTAAGTATTGCGGCTACGATAATAGCGTCTCAGGCGGTTATAAGCGGAATATTTTCGATAGTCTATCAGCTTATCAACAACAGAATTATTCCGTTGTTGAAAATAAATTACAAATCCAGCGAAATTCAATCTCAGATATATATAAGTTTTGCCAACTGGTTTTTATTCGTCAGCGTTATAGCGGCTATATTGATATTCAGGACGTCTAACAACCTTGCAATGGCTTACGGTCTTGCTGTCAGCGGAACGATGACTTTTACGGGAATTTTAATAAATATACACTTTTTTCATAAACGCAGATATTTTATGCTGTTAATTTCTATCGTAACGACGTTTGCGGATGTTATGTTTTTAACTTCGAACCTCCTTTATAAAACTTTACAAGGGGGATATTTCGCGCTTATAATCGCGACTATACCTTTTGTTATAATTATGATCTATACGAACGGACAGAAAAAATTGCACTCGATATACAAAATGACCGATTTTAACGTATTTTTAAAAGAATATGAATACCGTTACAAAAATTTTCCCAAACTTCCCGGAACCTCGCTTTTTTTTGCAAGTCTTTCCGATAAAGTATCGCCGTATATTGTTAAAACTATGTTTAGCAACAACATAATATATGAGAGAAATATCTTTGTTTCAATCGAAAGAACTGAAAAGCCTTATGGGATAGACAGCACGCTTAAAAGCGATGTATCTTCCGGGCTCAGCCAGTTTCTTATAAGAGCAGGCTATTCGGAAGTAGTGGACGTCGAAGACATACTGAAAAAATATAATATCGACGAAACCGTCATATTTTACGGGTTTGAGGAAATAGTAAGCAATAACGTATTCTGGAAGATATTCGCTCTGATTAAAAAATTGTCCCCTTCATTCGTCAGATTTTATAAACTTCCCGCCGAAAAAGTCAACGGAGTAATGGTAAGAGTTAAGATGTAGGTCGAAGATATGCCCTAAAGTGAAAAAAGGTGTCAGATTTTATTTTACGCATACGAAAAAACCGAATAAAATAACCGGAAAAGTTGTGGCGTAAAATTAATCTGACACCTTTTTTATGTTCGATTAATGTCGTAGACTTTTAGAAATTATGTAATAACAATGAGGGGATTCCTCTTTATACTTTTGCCGTATCTTGAATGTCTTTATATTTATAGTGTCTGTAAATTATAACAGCTATTGAAATTATTACGGCAAACATACTAAGCACTTGAGATACCCTTATGCTGTTTCCAAGCCATAAGCTGTCTATTCTCGTGCCTTCCGTAAAAAATCTCGTAGTCCCGTACCAAATTAAATAGCCTATTAATATTTTACCGGCTACTTTGGGCTTTTTTCTTGAAAGCCACATTAAAAAAATAAAACCTACAAAATCCGGAACCGACTCGTAAAAAAATGAAGGCTCGAAATGGGAATACATGGTCAGATTTTTGGGATAGGCGGCTTGAAAAGGATAACCCCACAATCCAAATACTAAATGTTTGGGGGTATATGCGTTAGTTGGGCGCAAAGCTTTAGCTATAGGCAACCCCCATTTAACGGGATAGCCGAAAGCCTGCTGGTCGATAAAATTTCCCCATCTTCCTATTGCCTGTCCTAAAAGAAGACTCGGCGCAAGCATGTCTATATATCGCCATATATTAAGTTTTTTAATACGGGTATATAAATAAAGAGTTAAAAGTCCGCCTATTTCTCCGCCGTAAATTGCCAGCCCTCCCTGCCAAATATAAAAAACGCTTATCGGATTGTTTGCATAATAACCCCATGCAAACACTACATAATAAAGACGTGCAAATATTATGGATATAGGTATAGCAAAAACCATTATATTAATTATATTTTCAGGATCCTCGCCCCAAGATTTGGCTCTAAAATAAGCAATTGCTATACCGACTACGAAGCCTATTCCTATTAATATTCCGTACCAATGGACGGGAAGCGACCCTATATAGACTATTGGATTAGGCGCATACCAGTTGTTAAAATTAAACATCGTATATTTATATCCTCTTAATTTTTCCTTTTAATTTTTTAAAATTATAGGGAGTTTATTTATAAGCACAGATTATTTAATGGATTTTGCAAAAGCATATGTTCTTTCAAAATACTCGTTATTTAAGCTGTTAATGGTTACCATACCGGCACCTGAATTTTCCTGAATAAACTTACCGTGACCTATATATATTCCTACATGGGAAATATAGGACGCATATGTCCTGAAAAACAAAAGATCGCCTGGCTTTAATTTATTTTTTGGAACATATTTACCGAGTCTTGCTTGTTCTGCGGCCGTTCTCGGCAAATATATGCCGAGCTTATCGAAAACATGTTGTGCAAATCCTGAGCAGTCCATACCAGAGCGGGTAGTGCCGCCCCATACATAAGGTACGCCCTGATATTTATAAGCTATATCCACTATTTTTTGACCTATATTTAAATTATTTATTCCATCCGTTTTTTTACCTGCGGATCTATTGCCGTTCAAAGAACATCTTTTTGGATTAACGACTTTAAAAGTTGCTACTTGATATTTAGGTTTTTTAGAAACATTTTTACTGCCGTAATAATCGTATTTATGATTTTTTACGTCGCTATTTTCAGCAGTCTTGTAAGGATAAATTTTCTTGTAACTTTCAGGAACTACTAGTACCGCTCCAGTCCTTATTACGTTTGAATAAAGATGATTAAGATGCCTGAGTTCGGCAATGGAAGTTCCGTATTTCTGGGCTATCAAAGAAAGAGTGTCGCCGAATTGGACTGTATAATGGCCATACTGCGGTGCAGGCTTATAAGAACCGTTTACCGGTACTTTTAATTTTTCGCCGGGATATATGACGTAGTTGTGAAGTCCGTTTAAAGACATTATAGAACTTACGGAGGTATTGTAGTTGTCAGCTATCTGACCGAGCGTTGCTCCGGGACTGACGGTAA
>JAJZBN010000003.1:8630-105883 GCA_021798875.1 bacterium
GGTACTTTTAATTTTTCGCCGGGATATATGACGTAGTTGTGAAGTCCGTTTAAAGACATTATAGAACTTACGGAGGTATTGTAGTTGTCAGCTATCTGACCGAGCGTTGCTCCGGGACTGACGGTAACCGTTTCAATCGTCCGACTAACTCCAGCATTTCCAGAAGCGTTATTTAACGGTACGGTCAGTACCGCTCCAGTCCTTATTACGTTTGAATAAAGATGATTAAGATGCCTGAGTTCGGCAATGGAAGTTCCGTATTTCTGGGCTATCAAAGAAAGAGTGTCGCCGAATTGGACTGTATAATGGCCATACTGCGGTGCAGGCTTATAAGAACCGTTTACCGGTACTTTTAATTTTTCGCCGGGATATATGACGTAGTTGTGAAGTCCGTTTAAAGACATTATAGAACTTACGGAGGTATTGTAGTTGTCAGCTATCTGACCGAGCGTTGCTCCGGGACTGACGGTAATTACGTTAATATAAGAATAAGCATTTGAGTTTAAAATAAAAAGTATTGTTAAAAAAACAAATATACCCAATACCCTTTTCATGCGGCTTCTCCTGCCTTTTAACAGTTAAATGTTAAACTTTTTATTCCTTTACACAACGTTTTAGCGTATTCTACTATTCTCAGTAGAGTATATTACTACAAAATATTAATTTATGTCAAGAGTAATAGTAATTTTTTTAAGGTTTTTTATAAAATTTTTGTATTGCACGATTTATCGCCGCACATAAATACTAAAGGTTTTTTTACTCTTCCATATTCCGATATAGCATTTCTTATTTCTTCCAGAATAAGCGCATCGCCTTTTTGATAGCCTGCAAAGGCTGAATAAATATCTATAATTTCTTTATTGCCTGCATCTATAAAAATATTAAAAGAATTAAATACTGTTTTTAATTTATCGACAGTATTCAGTTTCTCATAAAGAGAATAAAAATCTATTACTGCTTTATCGTTATATCTGCCTACTATAACATTAACCTTGGCTTTATCGGCATAATATAATAAACCGGCAAGATATCCCGAAGCGTTATACTTAAGCATGCTCGCTTCGTTTATAAAGTATTCGAAAGATTTTAAAATGACATTTTTAAACTGAATCTCCCCTGTAAGAGTATAAAGTTTAGACATAGCAAGCAAAACTGAGGCGTTTTGCGAACAGCCGCCGTAATCGGCTATATTTTTTTCTTTATGAACGAGATAACCTATTTTAGAACTTTTAGTCGTATGCTGTATATCAAAAAAACCGCCTCTTTCCGAATCGTAAAAATTTTTTATAGTATATTCGGCAATTTTTTTTGCGTAAATAAAATATACGGGATTCGACGTCGTTTCAAATAAACCGATTAACGATAGTATTATATAAGCATTATCTTCCAGAACCGAACCGCCTGCTTCGCCCAAAAATCTGCCGACGTCGCCGTTTTTATCAAAAATATCCATAAAAAGCTTTACTGATTTTTCTCCTATCTTATTTAATTTCTGTCTGTTTAAATCAAAAGGATTAAAAATTTTGCTTAATTCGGTAATAGAATATATTATATTACCGTTTAAAGAAGAATATTTTACTCTGTCTATAAAAGGTTTTTTTCTTCTATCCCTAAAATTTTTTAGCTTCAAAATGGCCGATTCGTAAATTTTACCGCCAAAATATTCAAAATTATCGCCCAAATATAATACGTTAGGAATTTCGCCTGGTTCATAAGCGATGTTAGACTGCGAATCGGAATATTCGCCGGCGTTATCTAAATCCTTTTTGCCGTTATGCATAATTCCTTCTTTATTTATATTAAACATTTCCGCAGCGGTTTTAAATTCTTCTCTTTCGGAAAAAATTTCCCTGAACTCGTTATAAGACCAGGTAAAAAACTTTCCGTCGTCTTCGTCTCCCGTATCGGCATCTACGCTTGCATAAAAACCACCGTTTATGCGGTCGTAAAGCTCTCCGGTTATAAAATCTAAAGTTTTATTTATAACGTTAAGATATGCTTTATCGTTAGTCAATCTGTAATATAAGGAATATGTTCTTAAAGCCTGAGCGTTAATTTCCGCCAGTTTTTCAAAGTGGGGAATTATCCATTTTTTGTCCGTAGAGTATCTGTGAAAACCGCCGCCTACATGGTCGAATACTCCGCCTGAAACAATTTTATTTAAAGTATAAATTCCTTTACTTAAAGAATCCCTGTCTCTGTTCGCTATATAATCGAGGGCAAGAAGTTCTAAGGCAGAGAAATAAAAAAATTTAGGAGATTCGTCTATGCCGCCGTTTGAATCATCGAAATGAAGTCTGTACTCATACGAGGCTTCATTTATAAACTTTTTTACGTATTCTATATTTAACGAATTATCTTTTTTAATAGAATCGTTAATTCTTTTAATATTTATATTAAATATAGAAAACTTATTCGCATCGCTTGAAATTCTTTTAAAAAAATCTAAACTCTGATTGAAAACAGCCTCTTTATTCTCGCGATAATATTTTGCGATTTCAATTAAAACCGATTTATATGACGGCAAACCGTAAGCCGGCTCTTTAGGAAAATATGTTCCGCCGTAAAAAAAATTACCGTCGCAGGTTAAAAAAGCGGTAAGAGGCCATCCTCCGGTTCCGGAAAACACGCTTACGGCTTTTTGATAGCGAGAATCTATATCCGGTCTTTCGTCTTTGTCAACCTTAATAGCAACATAATATTCATTGATTATAGCCGCAGTTTCCTCGTCTTCGTAAGATTCGGAATCCATTACGTGGCACCAGTGGCACCAAACTGCGCCTATATCTAATAAAACAGGCAGATCCTTTTCTTTAGCTTTTTCAAAAGCCTCCATACACCATGGATACCAGTTAACGGGCTGATGAACCGCCGACCTTAAATAAGAACTTTTTTCGCTGTTTAAATTATTCACAAAAGTATATTTTCCTCAATAACGCCCGCGGCAAGAATTAAATGCAGTAATGAAGATTATTTAAATAAATATGCTTCATTATTTTATTATTTATCATATATTTTATCATAGGCTTCTTCGGGCGATATGCCGCCGTGAACTACTTCTTTTACCGCTTTAATCATATTTATAGGTTTTTCGGATTGAAATATATTCCTGCCCATATCTACGCCGGCAGCTCCATGCTTAACGGCGTTATATGCAAGTTTAAGCGCTTCAAGTTCGCCTGTCTTTTTCCCTCCGGCGACTACGACGGGAACGGGACATGTTTCTATTACCCTGTTAAAATCCTCGCAGTAATAAGTTTTTACTATACTTGCTCCGGTTTCTGCGGCTATCCTGACGGCAAGAGACAGATAGCGGACATCCCTCGTCATTTCTCTGCCGACGGCTGTAACGGCAAGTACCGGTATGCCGTACTTATTGCCTTTATCTACTAATTTCGAAAGATTGATTATACCCTGCTTTTCGCTGCTCGAACCGATAAAAATAGATAAGGCTACGGCGCAGACGTTTAATCTTACGGCATCCTCCATAGAAACGGTTATATCTTCGTCTGAAAGGTCGTCTTTAAGTATGCTCGTTCCGCCGCTTACGCGCAAAACGACGGGAATATCTATTTCCGGATTAATCTGGGTTCTTAAAATACCGCGCGTCAGCATAAGAGAATCTGCATATTCTAAAAGAGGAGAAATAGATTTTTTAATATTTTCAAGTCCGCCTGTAGGCCCCATGAAGTAGCCGTGATCTACGGCAAGCATAACGGTTTTTCCGTCTTTAGGCTTAATAATGCGGGAAAGTCTGTTTTGCATTCCATAATCCATAAATATTTTATCCTCCTTTTTTATATTTTTTAATTGATTTATTTTAATTAATATTAAATTAAACGCATATAGTTTTATCGTATTCAAAAATTTTATCTAAAATGGAGTCGTAACCGTTTTTATCGATTTCCCAAAGATTAATTATTAAAACCTCGATGCCATCGGATTTTTGAGCGGCTACGATGCTGCTAAAAGATTTAGCTAAATCCCCGTCAATTTTCTCTTTTATTAAATATAAAATTTTCATATTAATAAAAAAACAAGATATCGTATTTTAACATTTTTTTTCCTATATCTAAATCGGAAATAAAGCTGAAGTCTTCTTTTTCAAAATTTGAATACAATCCTATGCCGACCGCCTTAATCATTTCAAGATGATTCTTTATAACCGGCAGATCTTTTATATCAAAATCCTCGTTCAGTAGAAAAATATCTACTTTATCGCCTAGAAGGCTTAATCCGGCAGAAATCCTTAAACCTTCGGAATGCCTTTCCTTGGACTTAATTAAAACTGCTATATTTTTCATAAATATTAAACTTTCTTCGCGTAATTTTGCTCTTTAACTTTATAATTTATATTTATAATTTAATCTGAAGTATAATATTTGCTATAAATTATATCCCGTTTCTTCATGCTGCGTAATATACTTTCTAATCATAATACCATTTTTTATTTTAATTTTAAATATTTTTGTTCCTCCCAAAATTGCCGATAGAAAATTATTCCTCTGGATGAGCCGTCGGTATTTAGACGGTTCATCCAGTATTTACGTATAAAAGAAACATTTAAATATTTTCTGTTATATGATTAAGGTTATTATTCAAAATAACAAACTCAAATTAAATTTTAAAAAATAAAAAGGCTATTAGCAATAATAATAATTGCTAATAGCCTTTGATGTAATATCTCAACACTCTAACGCTGTCTATTTTTATCTTCGCGTGCCGCACTCATTCGAGCTAATGCATCGAAAAATAAGATGATATTATAATTTTTTGAATTCTTTTTTGGCAATCTCATTTGAAATAAATATATCATCTGCATGTTCTTTTATATCGCTGGTTAAATTTTTAGATAACAGCATCATAAATTTAATACCCTGCATTATTTCAGGGTTTTTTGTCATAGATAATAACGACAAAATACCTCCTTTTGCATATTTCTCTTCTTTGGCATTATTTATTGTTTTAATAGTTGAACGATTTATAGATTTTATAACTTCTTTAACATCCACCTGCGTCATGATTGCTTCAACCATTGCCTGCGCCGTATTTACAACTCTATCGACTAATCCGTCCGTAAGCATTCTCCTTGCGGCAGCCGACGCATTAGCCAATTCTATAAGATCGTCTAATGTACCGCTGTTGATAAAGGATTCGCCTGTATCCAATAAAGGTTTCAGATTGTAATTAAGCATCATATCGCTTAATTCCGTTAACTTTTCCGCCGTACCTGCCAAACGTTCGACCATGGAATCCGTCATTCCTTTGCTGAAACCGGCTACGAAATCGCCCATATCTTTAAGCGACTGAAGCGTTCCGGATTTCTCGAGTTCCGCAATTTTATCAAGCGACGTTTCAAGAGCATCGGATAAATGCTGAGCCTTTTTGATTAAACCTACCATATTTTCATTGGTTAGAGAATCTGTAAGTTCCGCCAATTTTTCGGCGGTGCCGGCCATACGTTCTATCATTGCGTCAGTAGTGCCCCTGCTGAAACCTGCTACGAAATCACCCATTTCTTTAAGCGATTGAAGCGTTCCGGATTTCTCGAGTTCCGCAATCGTTTCAATGCTCTTTTTAAGGCTTTCGGCACTATTGCCGGCAGTCTTAATCATAGACAGCTGTTCCTCGCCCGAAAAACTATCCATAATGGAAAGACCCGTGGTAATGTTATCCGCGACCCTCTGGACCATCATATCGGTAGCTCCGTCTTTCTGAGCCTGCAACATTGCGCTGAACTCGTCAAGAGTATCCAATCTATCGATAATATTTAACAAATGTTCTAAAGCTTGCGGCTTTTCCTTGAGTTTATTAGTCAGGGCGGCACCGACATCTATTGTTTCATTTTCAGCCATAATTTGCCTCCTTTTAAGACATTAAATTAAAGAATTCCCATCGGGGTAAGCCAGTAAACTTTATTATATGTTAATTTAAACCAGTGTATAAGGGCCGACGGGGTTACGGGATTAGGCGGCGTATTGTAATCGAACATGATGTAAGTGGCTTTAGATAGACCGGTTTCTATAAAGCAGAAAACCTTTCCGTCATACCTGAACGGCGTCAAGCCGTTTCTTAATTCGGAAGCTATATTTTCAACTATAATGTCGGATTCGAAATGAGCTGTCGAACCTGCCTTGCTTATAGGAAGATTCGTAGTATCGCCTACTACGTAAATATTTGTAGAACCTTCCATTTTTAGAGTAAATTTGTCGGTAGGCACGAAACCGTTCTGTCCGAGACCTGAATCTTCTATAACCTGAGCTCCTTTATGCGGCGGAATAGTAATAAGAATATCGTATTTTAAAGTTACTCCTTCAAGGCTGGTAACCGTTTTTTTGTTAGGATCTACTTCTTTCATATTAAACAATGTCTCAGAGTTTATTCCGTGCTTTGGAAACGTTTTTGCGGCAAAATTCGCTACCGGTTCAAGTCCATGAAGCCTGCCAATAGGATATGTGTAAGTATAATCTACCTTATCTCTTAACCCTCTCTGCCTGAACCAATCGTCCATCATATAAGAAACTTCAAGCGGAGCGACGGGACATTTATGGGGAAGACCTATAGTTAAAACAATTTTTCCGCCTTTAAAAGTCATTAATTCGTGACGAAGTTTTCTGCATGCTTCGACTTCGTAAAACCAGTTTCCGCCTTCTTTCAAGCCGGGTATCATTTCCGGAGCCGGTCTTGAACCCGTCGCAAGAACCAATATGTCGTATTTAATTATAACCCCGTTTTTAAGATGAACTTCGTTTTTATCTTTATCTATTTTAATTGCAGGGTGAAGATGAAGCGCTACCATGGGGTCGAGCAAATCAATTTCGTTTCTTACAAGTTCGTCATGGTGTTTAATGCCGAATAGCATATACAAAAGACCCGGCTGATAAAAATGCTCCGCTTTATCCGAAATAACGTCAATTACAAGCTCGCCTTTTTTAAGTTCCGGGCGCATTTTCTTTGCAAGTAAATTTGCAATAATAGTTCCTCCAACTCCTCCTCCGACTATAACTACTCTTTTTGACATAACTGCCTCCTTAAAAATTAAAATTTAAAAATTAATTTAATGAATTTAAATTTAACGCAAACAAAATATTTTTAATTTTTACATATCTTTAACTTTTTTAGAAAAAATGCGCCAATATCCGTCTCCTGGAATAACTCCCAAAAACTCTTGTTTAACCTTATTCAACCATTCGGGAACGTCTTTAGCGCTTCCCGCATCGCCGGAAATCAGTTCTATTACCGAACCTACCGGCTGCTGCCTTACTTCCTTTATCAATTCCATAAGAGGACCTGGGCAATATGTACCTCTTGCATCTACCGTAACCGTAGGTTTAATCTGTTTCAATTCTTCTTCTGTCATTACTAAATACCTCCTTAAATATTTTTTAAATTATTTTATGAATTAAATTTAGAATCATTTAAATTAAATATTCAAATATTTAAAACTTTTAACGTTTATCTTTAACGTTTATCTTTAAAAAGTTATAGTTTCGGCGCCTTCCATAATCCCTAAAAATGCCGCAAGACCTAAATGATCATCGACTATGTCTATTAAATCTTCTTTTTCGATCTTAAGAATATCCATTACCATCGAACAAACATAAATTTTAAGACCGCCCAACATTTTTGCCTGATCAAACAGTTCGTAAAACATGGACGCCTTTTTTTCTTTTATCTGTTCGTAAAGTTTTCCACCGGTAAAATTTTTCTTTGCCACCGTTTCTTTTAAATAATTGTAAACCGCATTCATAGTTACAAAAATAGAAACCTCGACTCCGGAAACCGCCGCAACAGACGCAATCATTGAAGCCACGTGTGATTTTTCATACTCTTCGGATGCGATAATAATCGCTAATTTGTCAGACATAATGTGTTCTCCTTATTGTTTTGTTTTTTAATATATTTTTAATACTATATACTTTAATATACTTATATACCCATGTTATTTATCTTAATAATAATTGCAATAAACGTGCCATTTTTAAAATTAAGATTAAGATGATGAATTAATTAAATTTTTAAAATTATCCTTTAAAATTCAAATTAATTTTATGACAAATTGGCATAAATAATTATGCCAATTTGTCATAATTTTTGATAAAAATAAAAACCAAAAAAATATCCGCTATTTTTAGTGCATATGATGCATATAATTCGGAAGATATAAAAAATAAACAGACCGTTTCGGCTCAAAAACTTTTATATTTTAATCTTTGGATATTAAACAGCAGATTATTTTTAATATTTTCAATTCTAATAAATATTATTCAAAGCGTAGGAAAATTGTCGGGCAACAGCATATTAAAAATACTATCCTTTTATTCTTTCTTGATTTTTTTGATAGCAATGATAGTTAATTATATAATATTCAACTGTTCTTTTTATAAATCGCTAAAGAAAATTATTCAAGAAAACTAACGACTATTTAACTGCTTCTATCGGCAATTTTGGGAAAAATGTGTTATAATCTGTTAAAACATTTAATTTATACAAAATAGATATAATGTATAAAAAATACGACAAAGTTCTATAAAATAGTTTAGAAAAAATACAGAATTTTATTTAATTCTATACAATTTCTATAAATTTTGTATAATTCTTTTTTTGTGTGGTATAATATAATAAAATAATTTTTAAAAACTTATTGATAGAAATCAATGGAAAAAATAAAAGCGACTTTCGTCAAAGACGGAAAATGGTGGGTTGCTTATACCGATAATATTCCCGGCGCTATGACTCAGGGAAAAACAATTGAAGAAGCCGAAGCAAATCTTATAGATGCAATTCGCGAGCTACAAGAAAGCAACGATGTTTCTTCCGTAATTAAAGAAAAAGAAATCATTATAAAAGAATCTTTTGCATGAAACTGAAAGCATTAATAAGGCACTTAGAAAAACACGAGTGCATTTTATTGCGTGAGGGAGCAAACCATAGCGTTTATATTAATTCTATCCAACCTGAATTAAAAGCCCCAGTTCCAAAACAATAAAGAAATTTCCGATTTTTTAGCTATTAAAATTTGTAAGGAATTAGACATTCCTTTGCCGGATTAACACTGGCGGCTTTTTTTATCAAAATAAATAAGCGTATATGCAAATAATTTATAAATTCCTTTCAAATTCCTAAAATTAAAGCCCTTTGACGTTAGACGAATACAAAACAATTAGGCTAAAACGAAAGTTTTATTTAATAAACGCTTACAGGCGGCATCTCAAGAAATGGCCTAAAAACGCACGCAATTACCTTTTAAAGTCTCACTCATTCCCGTGCTTGTAGCGGTGATTTAAGGATTTATATGTTTTAAACCGATATAACCCATAGCTCCGCTTAATGCGGCTATAATCGTTTTTTATTATTTGTTTATTTATCGAATGTTTTTTCTAAATCTTCAATGGTTTCTTCTTTTACTTCCGCTTTTTTTTCTTTAAGTATTACAAATATAATGCCGCCTAATATTAAAATAGCCGAAACTAAAAAATTTACCGATATTTTTTCATTTAAAAATATTATGCCTAAAAATGCTGCTATCGCAGGCGTTAATAATTGAACGGACGATGATAAAACACGGGATAATTTTGTTACTACCTTATACCATAGCATATAAAACAGCGCTGAAAATATTGCTCCTGATAAGACGCCTAAAATTATAGGTTTTAAATAAATATAAGGTGCATTAATATATTGCCCATCAACAAATTCATTTTTAAAGAACGCAAATATTATTATTAAAGGAGTAAAATAAATTAAAGAATAGATAAAATTTGATGCGGTTCTTAACAAATATTGTTTTTCAAATTTACCTTTTAATGTATAAATTCCCCAGCCTATTCCAGAAATAATCATCATAACAGCACCAAAATACCCAATAAAATTTTTGGGAACAGACAAGCCTTTATATACAAGCAGAACAAAACCTCCCATAGAAAGTAAGACGCCTAACCATTGAAACAAAAAAAGCTTTTCTTTGTGAATTAATATTGCATCTCCTATTATTGTGAATTGAACTGCAGAAAACACCAAAAGCGCTCCCACAGCAACATTTACTTCAATATAGCCGATTGAAAAACAAAATGCATATACAAATAATGCAAATGCTGATAAATAATTGGGCTTTGGAAGTTTAATTTTTTTATAAGAAATTATTAGAAAAAGTATTAAAGCTCCGCTTCCAAGACGCAGTAAGCTATAACACAATGGACTTATTATATTATTCTGGAGAGCAACTCTTGCAAGTAAGGAGTTTACCGCAAATCCAAAAATTGTGCAAAAGGTTAGTAAAGCAATCCATATATAATTTAATTTATTTGATTTATTCATAAAAATTTTAATTAGCGATAAGCATACTTTTAATATACCATAACTCACCGTTATAAATTTTTTATCTGGATGAGCCGTCTAAATACCGACGGCTTAAACAGCATCCGCTTTCGCGGGAATGACTATGCGAGATTAAGGTTTTAACCCAAATAAATTTTAATATAAATATAAATTTATAAAAAATAATTTCATTATCATATTTTTTATAATTTTCAATTAATCAAAAATGTTGAAATTTTAAATTCAATAATTAAGATACCGACTGGTCTGTATTTTAATATATAAAAAAAAGTTTGTCAAATTATTGAATAATTATTGAAATAACGGAGCTAAAATTTGCGGACGTCGAAAACTCAGTCCGAAAACAAGTTTTAACATTGAAACAAAGAAAAAAGAATAAGATATATAGGCATCTCAAGATATCCGATAAGCTTATGGCTTTAATATTAAGCCATCGCTTAAATAATAAGCTTAACGATAACGATTTTGTCTTCTAAAAAAAACTGGCTGTCAGGTGATAATTTTTTGAGCGCAAACATAAATTTTAATTATTTAAGCGATTTGAGATATTTTGAAATGGTTATGACCTGTGATTTGGGCATATGTTCGTAATTTGGCATTATTGCCAGATAAGTTTTACCGCTAATCTTAACAATGGAGCCGCGTTTAAAATGCGCAGACGGATAGACTATCTGGGTAACAATCCACGAAAAACTTCTTTTTGAACCTATATGGGAAAGATTCGGCCCCATGATACCGCCGTAGCCGTTAATTGTATGGCACCTAATACATCCATCGGCTCTAAATAATTTATATCCTTTTGAACCTGAACCGTAATACGCTCCGCTTCTGCCACTAAAGCCTCCGCCCATCATACCGTTTCCCATCATGGCTCCGCCGATAAATCCCCCGCCCGTCATCATGTCCGCAATCATATAGATTACAGCAATAACTAATAATAGTATTAATAATATTAAAACGATTGTCGTTTTTTTGTTGTAAAAATATTTTCTACTCATTATTCATAAAGAACCTTAAGTCATCCGATTATATCCGGTAAAGACAATATAAAATTTCATAATATAAAATAAAAAAGTTTACTATTTTTCAATCAGGCAAACTAAATATTAATTGATAATATAAGTATATCATATAAACTGTTCCCTTTGTCAATACATTTTTTTAATCCCGCATAGGTGGATTAGTTAAACGTATGTTTTAGTATTTTATATTAAATTATATTTATATTGTCTTTGGGGGGTTAGAGGGGGCGAAGCCCCCTCTCCCTCCTTTAATGCAATTTATGCTACAGCTTCGGAACTATAAAAATATACGTTGTCGGGCGTACGGTAATCCAAAGACTAATGAAACCTTTCAGTGTTATAAAAATCTATGTATGCGGCAATGCCGTTTTTAGCTTCTAATGCGCTATAATATTTATTAAGGTAAATATCTTCGTATTTTAAAGATCTGAAGAATCTTTCGATGAATATGTTGTCTAAGGCTCTGCCTTTTGAATTCATGCTTATTTTAATGTTTTCTTTCTTTAACAGTTCTATGAACTCAAGGGACGTATACTGCGAACCCTGGTCGGAATTTATGCAGTAAGGCCTTCCGTAAGCCGCTATTGCTTTTTTTACGGTATTTATGCAAAAGTTTACGTCTAAAGTATTGGATAACTCATACGATAGAATCTTTCTTGAATAGACGTCTATCAATGTCGATAAATAGGCATATCCGCTTGAAAGCTTTAAATATGTGATATCCGTCTGCCATACATGGTTAGAAAAAGAAGGAGTAACGTTTTTCAAGAGATACGGATATCTTTCGTGCTCTTTTGTATTTAAAGAGAGGCACTTTTTCGGATATAGCGCTTTAATATTTAATTTCTTCATAAGTCTTAAAGTTTTCTTATTGCTTATAAATATGTCGTTTCTTTCAAGTTCTTTTTTAATTTTCCTGAGGACAAAAACGGTCTTTTAGTATAAATACGCACGATTTGCTCTTCTATATGGCTTTCGTCTTTAGGCTTAGGCTTATAGTAAAAAGACGTCCTGTTTATGCCTAAAAGAGAGCACTGTTTAGAAAAAGACAGCGGGCTGTCTTTTGCTGCGTTAATGTTTATGCGCAGACTATGTCGAAATACGGGTATCCTATAGGATTCAAACCAAGTCCTAACCAGATTTATAAGGCAACTATTTCTCATACTGCCAAAAAATCTAAAAATTATTCTGTTAATTCAATAATTAAATCGGTTAATATATATTATGAAAATGATTATTTTCATTACGCAGAATATAGGCCTGGCATATTTTCTTCCGCATCACAACCTGCCGGTTCTTATTTAGACGGCGAACATATAGGATTTCACGGGTGGGGAATATCTTTTCAAAACATTTTAACTAAACAAATACCTATATGGTATAAAGCAAGCTATTCATATTTGCCAGGTTCAGGAACATATGACGAGCCTACGGGTATTACTGATATATCGCATTCGTCAAATATGACCAGGTACGGTTTTAGATTGGGATATGTATTCCATATAGGCAATAGAATTGCTTTAATCCCTAATTTCGGATACCAATGGGTAAATTGGAACAGAAAACTACCTGGACTTAATAGTGATTATTATCATTTAAATTACTATATGTTAGGATTAAAAGCTTATTATATTCCGCCTGTATTAAATAATAAACTATGGATTGAAGGCGAAGGTTATTATATTAATGATATAAATGACACCGTAGATTTAGGATTTACGGGACCAGGTTCTGTCTATGAAGCACCATATGTTACTAATGGGCATTATAATTTTACAATGGCACCAAAAGCAGGTTACATTTTTGGGTTAAAAATGGGGTATCAATTATATAAAAGAAATAATTTGTCAATTAACCCATTCATTGGCGTAAAATACGGACAAAATAAAATGGGAAGGTCTAACGTAAATTATGAAGAAGGTTATAAAATTAACGAAAATGTTTATTCTGAAGAAGTTTTAGAGCCATCCGACCAGTATAATCAAATATTTCTGCAATTTGGTTTAAAATTAGGATATTAATTAATTATATTAATTAAAATATTATATGGTATTTTTTTATACAAAATACATACTTTGTATAAAAAAATACGGCAAAGTATATAAAATAGTTTATAAAAAATACAGAATTTTCTTTAATTTTATACAATTTCTATAAATTTTGTATAATTCTTTTTTTGTGTGGTTTAATATAATAAAATAATTTTTAAAAACTTATTTATATAAATCATGGAAAAAATAAAAGCGACTTTTGTAAAAGACGGAAAATGGTGGGTTGCTTATACCGATAATATTCCCGGCGCTATGACTCAGGGAAAAACAATTGAAGAAGCCGAAAAAAAACCTAATAGAAGTTATCAAAGAATTAGAAAGTTTTAAGGATGATTCAGAGATAATATATAAGAAAGTTATTGACTTAAAAAAAGCAACAGCATTAAGTAAAAAGACCTTGTAAGGCATCTAAAGAAGCATGGATGCGTCTTTTTTAAGGAAGGTGCGAATCACATACCCATTATATAAATCTCAAAAATCCGTCCATAAAAGTTCCGGTTCCCAGACATAAAGAAATTTCCGATTTCTTAGCTATTAAAATTTGTAAAGAATTAGACATTCCTTTGCCGCATTAACACTGAGGCTTTTTTTATCAAAATAAATAAGCGTATATGCAAATAATTTATAAATTCCTTTCAAATTCCTTAAATTAAAACCCTTTGAAGTTTAACGAATACAAATCATTAGGCTAAATAACTTAACTTATTTACTGCGGTTTTTACTGGTAGGCACGGGCGGTCTCGAACCGCCGACCCCTACCGTGTCAAGGTAGTGCTCTAGCCCCTGAGCTACGCGCCTAATTTTGAAGTAAAACTAATATATATTACTATTAATCCTTTTGTTTTGTCAATAAAGATTTTTGATAAGGATTTTTTATAAACCGTTGTTCACGAATCATCCCTGCCGGCATAATCCAATAATATTTTCAATGATAAAATATCGGTCTTAATGTTGTCCAAATCGTTTTCTTTTTCCTTTTTCTCTATTTTTTCGTAAGCAAATTTTTTGATTGCAAGCTCTATATCGAGTTCGATTTCTTTCTTGTATTTATCGAAAAATCCGTTTCCTTTTTTATCGATAATTGCTGCGACTTGTTTTTCTAAATCGTTTTTTTCTTTTTCTAATTCTTTTTTCTCTTTAATCATATCAGTTTCCATTTATGAACCGTCCTTTTTTTAAATTATTTTTTTATATTTTTTATATTTATATTGCATGATAGATTTAGTTGAAACATACTTCTTTTATAACAGAGTTAAAATTATCGCCTGTTCTAAAATTTCTCAAACCCTTATAATACACCTCATGCGTTTCGTATTCGTTAAAATTATTACGCCTTATACTTATTCTTATCTCTATACTTTTACCGCAGCAATAAAACTCCCTTTTAAATTCATGCGTATATTCCTTGGACGATTCTTTGTTTTCGGATGTTATCCTTTTAAAATCTCCTCCGCTTATTTCTAAATCAAACGGCTGTCCGCATTTTTCGCATTCAAAAAACAATTTAGCTGTTTCCATCAATAGGCCTCCCGTTAATATAGACTATGTTAATATAGACTATTGTATAATTATAATATTTTTTTAATTAAATTATTGCATAAAAATATAAACCGATTAATTATATCTTTTTTTTATTGAAATAAAATTTAATATAATGTAAAATTAAATTAATTTTAGTAATATGTTTTTATGATAAAATCTATAATGTATATATATTTTAGCGAAATTGGAATATATTGTAAAAGAATTGCTTAAATAAGGAGGGAGGCATAAATGTTCGAAAATGCATCTTTAAAAATGAAATTTGCTATAATTATGATAATTATAGGTTTCGGCGCTAACCTTTTAGTTGCCGCCGTTTCTTTTTATTACATTCAAAAATTTAAAAAAAACGAACTCACGCATGAAGCGGCTATGGTTCTGTATGCCGAAAAATCGGCAAGAGATTATACATCTAACGAATTAAGACCTGCCGTAATGAAAGCCACTCCCAAATTTGTTATGCAGGCGGAATCTGCTACATTTGTAGCGCTTGGCGTTGCCAAACTTATTAAAAAATTTCTTCCTCATTATATATATTCAGAACCTACTTTAAGCCCGTTAAATTTAAAAAATAAAGCTAATCCGTTTCAACAAAAAATCATTGAAAAATTTAAAAACAATCCAGGTATTAAATCATTAAGCGGCTATCACGTTTTTAACGGACGTTCTTACTTTTACGTTATGAAACCTGTAATCGCAAAAAATGGGTGTATGATTTGTCACGGCAATCCAGAAAACAAATCGCCTATTACGCAGGCTATAGTCAAAAAATACGGTAATACGCACGGCTGGCATTGGAAAACAGGGCAAGTCGTCGGTTCGTTAAGCGTATTAGTCCCTACAAAATATATGGATAAAGTAGCCTTAAAAAGCTCTTTGATAATAGTATTGGCAATATTTATCCTTCCGTTCTTGGCATTCATCGTAGCTTTGTTTTTTATCAATAAAGCTATAATTAAACCTATTCATGAAATGACTAAATTAGCAGAGGATGTTTCAATGGGGAAATCCAACGAAAATTTCAAAGTAAAAGGCAACGACGAAATAGGCTTACTGGCTAAATCGTTCAACAGGCTTAAAACAAGCTATCTTAAGGCTCTGCAAATGCTTGCGGATAAAAATAAGGATAAATAAAACGGCAATAACACAAAATATATTACTTTAATTCACGGCCTAATGCTATCAGACCGATTTAATAATTTATATATTTTTATATTTCCGCATTATGGATTTTGCTTTACAAACATAGGCAGTTTTTATGCAGATAAAAATTTATTGCGGCGGATTAAAGCAATATTATAATTGCAAATTATTATAATATTGCTTTATAAATGCGCTTATTCTTTCATTTAAAACGCCTGTTATAGATTTGCCTTTAAGCTTTTTTTCTTCTTGCCGTGCTTTTAGTTCGTCAAAGCCGGTTATTATGGAGCTGAAAATATCTATAGCCTTATTGCGGTCTATTTTACCGGAAGCTATATAGTTTTTAAATTTATTTATATCGTTTACGTTAAAATATTCCGTTATAATTTTTTTTACGATATCGTCGTTGCCGTCGTACGCCGAAATTAAACCGTCTATAACATCGTATAACAAAAATTCGGGGGTTCCGTATAAATCGAAAGTGGCGCTCAGAGAATTAAGAATATTGTCTATATATACAAACATCTCTTTTTCGCCGGTTTCATCGGCCGTTTTTGTTTTGCCGTGCTTGATAGATTTACTATATTTTTCTTCTTCGCTATTCAGACTGCCGTTTATATTTTTATTTTTTATAAGCAAATCAATAAAATGAGCGATTTTTAAGTTTTCAAATTTATAAAGATACGGCACTTCAATGGTTTTTAAATTTAGCATATTCACGTTTACGCCTTCATCGTCTTTAACACTTTTTATTTCGCCGCAAAGTGGAACTATAAATTTAGAATAAGTCCGGCTATTTAACAAAGGGGCATTCGGATATGCGTTTATAAAGTCGTTAAACAAGAAGATAGGAACGACTTTATGTCTCTCGTAAACATTTATTATAACGTCTATAATTTCTCCCATTTCGGAAACTATATCGAATAAACTAAAATTTTTATCCGGTACCGTCAAAATAATAAAAGACGAAGGAATGATCTTTATAGATGCGCAATAATCTATAATTTTTTTAGCTTTATCAATATATAACCGTTCTTTGTCTTTTTTTGTTTTGGAAAAATATGATATCTTTTCAGGCAGAAAACTTTCTACGCCTATTTGAATTTTGGCAAAATTAGCCTGCTTTAGCTTATTTAAAATGTTTTCGTCCGTAATATGTTCTACTTTAAACATAGCCGTAAAACTGAATTTTTCATTGAACTTTCCGTCAATAATGGCGTCTAAAAATTCATTAAGCCATATTTTATTCTGGACAAAAAGATCGTCGTCGAAACTAAAACCGTAAACATTATGGCTGCCCGCTTCATTTATAACTTTTAAAAGGAACTTCGTGCTTAATTTTCTGTATTTATAATTGACTATAGAACAGTAAGTGCATTTACCCCAGTTGCAGCCTCTTTGAGCATATAAACCCACGGATTCAAACTTAAAATCATCGTATATATCCCAAGGATAATCCGTATATTCGGCATTTATCTCGGTTTCCGTAGGAAAAGGCAGTATCGTCTCGGTAAATTCCACTTCGTTCATTATGTTTTTATAATTTGAATAAAATAAATCAAAATCTTCATGCAAAACATCTATTTTTTCAAAAAATCTGATTTTTCCGTCGTTTAATTTTATGGCGGTATTTGAAATAGGACATTTTACCGCAGATTCTAAAAATATTCTTTCGAAAAAAATATTTTCCGGTATTTTCTCTATAGGAGAAAGATAGCGTCCTTTTCGTTTAAACAATAAATTCATATGTTCGGGAGTACAATAATATGCTTCCTGCTGCGTTATTCCCGATATTAATTTTTCCGGATAATTTTCAAAAATTAGCGGATTAAGGTTCCCTGCCACTGCCTTATGTTCATTATTATTATTTAAATCTGTTATGTTATTTTGATTCAATATATTAGTGATATTATCTAATACTGCGGGAAGAATTTTTTCGGCGTCGCCTTCTATTGTAACATCTATACCTTCTGCTTCTATAAGATCTTTATAATAGCCGTAAACTCCTGTTCCTCCTAGAACGTTAACGGTAAAAGGACTGTATTCTTTAACTTTAATAGCCGTCTGGAGTATTTTTCTTAATTTATCGGAACTCATTAAAGAAAGAAGACATACGTCGTAATGCATTACAGATTTTGAGTTTTTTGAATTATATTTGCTTGCGGTATTTTTAAATGCTTCTATAAGCGTTTTTTCCGATGCAAAAAAATCTACTTCGTAGCCTTTGTTTCTCAAAAAAGAAATAAAAAAAAGGATAGGCGGGGCTTCTTTGGAATTAAAACTTTCATAATCTACGTAAAAGGCAATTTTATTTTTTATCTTTTTCGTCATTTAATTTTTTAATTATTTTAGCGTTATTCAAGTAATCAGATAACAAACATGCTGATATACTATAATTTTTAACACCTTTAGTCAATAATAAATTCTATAAAACTCTATTAATTTTCTTATTGAAATTGCAAAAATTAAAAATCTTAAATTTTAAAATAGTCGACTATGTAAAACCAGTATAGCTAACGCAGTATAATTAATGCAGTATAAAACTAATTGCTTTTTTTTTAAAATGTGATACACTAATCAATATATATGATTATTCATATATACATATTTAATTTTTTATCAATAAAGGGGGTACAATAGTCATGAAAACAAATGAAAGCGGCACCGACAGGGTAATAAGAGTTATTCTGGGAGTAATTTTAATAATAATCGGCATCTTAGCTCTTAAGGGCGCAGAAGTATTGGGGATTATACTCATAATAGTCGGCTTAATAGCTTTAATTACAGGAATTACGGGCTTTTGCGCATTATACACATTGCTTGGAATAAACACGTGTAAAAATTGTCAAAAGTAAAATAATTGTGCGCGGCGGGGGAGAATTTATTTTTTAAGCCTGGGTTAATATCTCTCCCGCTTAGCAATCTTTCGCTTCCATTTATTTATATGTTTTATTTTTTAGAAAATAACGAATAATAATACTTCGGTTATTTAATATTTTATAATTTTTTAAGCTACTCTGTTCACCTTTATTACGCCTTTAATAGATTTAATACCGTCAATAATAGATTCCGTCTGTTTGTTGTCTCTCACTTCTATATCGAACAAATGAACTGCTCTTCCGTCTATAAGAGTTCGGACCTGAGCTTTTGATATATTAGCCCCTCTTGCAGATATCAAAGATGCTATATCGGCTAAAACACCTTTTTTATCGTCGGTTATAATCCTTATTTTTGTTTCGAATAATTCTACTTTGGATAAATTTGATTTATTTTTAGAGGTTTCTTTCCAATTAACGCTTATAAGCCTGCTTTCGTCTATTCCTATTATATTTCTGCAGTCTGCTTTGTGGACTATAACCCCCCTGCCTCTTGAAATAAATCCCACTATATCATCCCCGGGTATAGGACGGCAGCATCCGGCAAGCTTATAAAGAAGTCCGTCTCCGAGCGAAGAAACGACGGCATCGTTTTTTGCCGAACTTGGCTTAATTTTTTGAATAATTTTATTTATTACGTTTCCTGTCGTTTTTGTAATTAAAGATAATTTGTCGGACTTTTTATAATTAGGTATAACTAAAGAAAATATATACTGCGGCGAGTATTTGCCGTAACCTATGCCCGCAAACAGTTCTTCTTCGGTTTTTAACGAAAGTTTCTGCATCGTTATAGCTAATAATTCCTTAAAGTCTAAAGATTTATTTTCTATTTTTTTAAATTCCTTTTCTAAATTTTCTTTTCCTGAGACAATACTTAATTCTCTTTCCTCCTGCCTTACGTAATTTCTTATTTTAGATATGGCTTTTGAAGACTTTGCATATCTTAGCCAGTCGCTTGAAGGATGATGTCCTTCTTTCGTTAAAATTTCTACTATATCGCCGTTTGAAAGCTTATATTTAAGAGGCACCATAACGCCGTTTACTATAGCTCCGGTAGTTTTGTCGCCTATTTCGGTATGTATGTAATAGGCGAAATCTATAGGTGTAGAATCTTTCGGCAGCGCTATAACCTTTCCCTTGGGCGTAAAAACGTAAACTTCTTCTTGAAAAAGATCTATTTTGACGCTGTCTAAAAATTCATGCGGATCCTTAACATCTCTTTGGTATTCCACAAGCTGTCTTAACCAGTTAAACTGTTCGAGATCTTCTTTTTCTGTTTCCTTTATGTTTTCTTTATATTTCCAGTGCGCAGCTATACCGAATTCATCTATAAAATGCATCTCTTTAGTTCTTATTTGAATTTCTACCCTCATACCTTCCGGACCTATTACCGTCGTATGTAAAGAACGGTATAGATTTGCCTTAGGCATGGCAATATAATCCTTAATTCTTCCGGAAATAGGTTTCCAGATTGAATGAACTATGCCAAGCGCTTCATAGCATTCGGTTTCGTTATCTACTATGATTCTAAGCGCAAGTAAATCATAAATATCCTCAAAGCTGACGTGCTGTTCCATCATTTTCTTGTAAATGCTGTAAAAATGCTTTGGTCTTCCGTATATTTCTGCTTTGAGATTATGTTTTTCCAAATATTTCCTAAGAATATCCGTAACTTTTTCTATATATTTCTCTCTTTCCGTCTTTTTTTTGTTTATTTTAAAAGATAAATCTTTATACGCCTGTGGATTTAAATACTTAAGAGAAAGGTCTTCCAGCTCGCTTTTTATAAAAAATATTCCGAGTCTGTTAGCTAAAGGCGCATAAATATCTAAAGTTTCCTGTGCTATTTTAATCTGTTTTTCTCTCGGAAGAGCTTCCAAGGTTCGCAAATTATGAAGTCTGTCGGCTAATTTAATAATGATAACCCTTATGTCTTTAGCCATTGCGACTATCATTTTTCTGATATTTTCGGCTTCAAGTTCTTCCGAAGATTTAAAATTCAGCTTGCCCAGCTTAGTCAATCCGTCAACTATAAAAGCAATTTCTTCGCCGAATTCTGATTTAATATCTTCTATCGTCGTTAAAGTATCCTCTACCGTATCGTGCAAGAGAGCGGAAACTACGGAAGCGCAGTCCATCCTTAAACCCGCAACTATAGCGGCAACTTCGATCGGATGGGTAAGATAAGGCTCGCCGGACACTCTTTTTTGTCCCTGGTGCATTTTTTTTGAAAATGCATAAGCCTTTTTGAGTAATTTGAACTTTTCGGTATGAATTTCTTCTATGCTTATATCGTCTAGCGTATTTATATTATTTCTAAAAAGCTCTATTATATTGTTTAAGGCGCTGAAATCGCCGGAGGGATTAACCGTTACAAGGTTTTCGTTTGAAATACTCATAAAGAAATGGGGTAGTTTATTTTACTTCCGCTGTTTAACGCCGACATATCCCTGAGCTATTTCCCTTAATGCTACCACGATAGGCTTATTTTTTGAAACAATTTTAGGTGCGGATCCCTCCATTATCTGCCTTGCCCTTTTTGCCGCTATTATTACAAGCGTAAATCTATTTTCCACGTTTCTTAAACAATCTTCGATAGTTACTCTTGCCATTTAAATTCCTCCGTTTTAGTTTTAATTTTGTGACGGTGCCAGAATTGAATTCTGGCCTTTTCCATTTTGTGACGGTGCCAGAATTGAATTCTGGCACCGTAATATATTTATTATATCATTATTTTTAGATTTAAGCTTTAAATTTATTAAAATTTTTGCATCTTTCGGCGATAACGATAGATTTTAATTTTATATATGCTTCGTTTAAATCATCGTTGGTAATAATATAATCGTAAAATTCGCCGTGCTTAATCTCTTCGTATGCAGCAGCCAGCCTTTTATTTAATTCGTCGCCGCTTAACCCGCCTCTTTTTTTCAATCTTTCTTTTAATCCTTCGTAAGAAGGCGGAGTAATAAATATAGTTATTAAACAATCGCTTTTTAAAGCAGCATCTTTTTTGTTTTTGTATATTTTATTTAGCTTTTCCACTCCCTGAACATCTATTTCCAATAAAATATCGTATAAAGAATCAGGATTATAAATCGATTTATATGCGGTACCGTATTTTTTGCCGAAAACATTTGCCCATTCTATAAATTCATCAGCCGATATCATTTTATCGAATTCGGCGTCGCTTATAAAATGATAACTGATGCCTTCTATCTCCCCCTCTCTTTTTGCCCTGGTAGTAAAAGAAACGCTCGGTTTTATATCTTTAAAATCTTTCAAAAGCATACTGCATAAAGTAGTTTTTCCGGTACCCGAAGGAGCAGACACCGCAAAAATTAAGCCCTTAGGCTTCCCGTCGACGTGAAGCGATTCGCTCCTAAAATCAATATTTTCCTTATCATTATTCATTTTTATATTTTCGATATTTTAAAATTACTTCGTTAATTACGTCTGCTGCTCTTTTCCCTCTAATCTCGCAATAATCGTAGAAGTATTAAGCGCCGAAAGAATGATGTGACCCGAATCGGTAATAATCACAGACCTAGTTTTTCTGCCTTCGGTAGCATCTACAAGATTATTGCCGTCCTTAGCCGTTTCCCTGAGTCTTTTCATCGGAGAAGAACTCGGCGAAACCACAGCTACTACTCTGCTCTGCAAAACTACGTTTCCAAACCCTATATTTATAAGTTTTTGCATTTAAATAAAAATCGGACTATAACTATACTTAATTAATCCCGTTTTATTACTTGTTGTTATTGATATTATATATAATATTACGCCGGCATTTCTTTACTTCGCCGAAAATCCGAAAGCAATAGTTCCTCTAACTCGTTTACGCCTACTGCATATGTTCCAAGCTGAGAAACCGCAATGCTTGCAGCGGCGTTTGCGATATAGCATGCATCGGAAATAGAAGCTCCGACGCTTTTTGCAACGGTCAGCGTAGAAATAACGGTATCTCCGGCACCTGTAACGTCATAAACTTCTTTTGCGCGCGCTTTTAGATGCAAAGGACTCATTCCATCGTTAGAATAAAGCGACATGCCAAACTCTCCTCTAGTAATAAGCAGGTAATCCGGTTTGACTTTTTTCATAACCGCTCTGCCTGCTTTTTCGAGCGTCTTTTCGTCTTTTATTTTAATGCCTGAACCGCCTGAAGTTTCATTTAAATTTGGGGTTAAGACAGAAACATTTTTATAGAATTTAAAATTTTCAACCTTTGGATCGAGAGCAATAAATTTATTCTTTTTTCTTAAAAAATTAACTAAATCTAAAAAAAATTTTTTTTCGATTAATCCCTTGCCGTAATCTGAAATTATTACCGCATCTATTTCATCGGCAATATTCTTAATTCCTTCAAGAAGTCGCCTGTAAACGGAAGTACTAAATTGACCGTTATCTTCCCTGTCGAATCTCACGATTTGCTGATTATGAGCAATTACTCTGGTTTTAATAATAGTTTGAAAATTTTTTAATGTTAAAATATATGAAGTATCGACATTGCCTATTATTTTTTTTAATATATCGCCGTTATAATCGTCTCCTACTACTCCGGCTATATAAACTTTTGCGCCGAGTTTAGCCACGTTGCTGACAACGTTGGCGGCTCCGCCCGGCATAAGCTTTTCCGACTTAACGTTGACGACCGGAACAGGCGCTTCGGGGGATATTCTGTTAACGGTTCCATATACAAAATGATCAACCATAATATCTCCTACGACGAGTATTCTAGCCTGATTAAATTTTTTTACTATATCTATCAAATTTTTAGAAAACGAAACGATCATTTTATCTGTTTATGTTTTTATAAATATTTCATAAATAAATCTAAAGTTTTATCCGCGCAATTTTCGATGTTAAACCTTTCTTTAATGGTTTCTGCGGCACAATCGGCAAGTTCGTTTAAACCTGACCTATTATTATACACGAAAATTAATTTTTGATAAATAGCATTTATATCTCCTTTTTTAACTACAAAACCGTTTTTGCCGTCTTCGACTACTTCCGGCATACCTCCAGCATCTGAAACGATTACAATTTTTTTCATAGACATCGATTCTAAAAGGGCCAGTGGGAGTCCTTCTTTCAGCGACGGAAAAACAACTGCATCTAATTCGTTTAAAAAAGAAACTAAATTGTCTTTCAAAAATCCTACAAAATATATTGAATTATAAATATTTAAATCTTTAGCTCTTTTTATCAACGCCTCTTTAAGGCTGCCTGCGCCGGCTATAAAAAACTTAGCTTCAGGTATTTTAATAAGAACGAATTTAGCTGCTTCGATGAATAAATCTACGCCTTTTTCGCGGGAAATTCTTGCAATCACACCGACGTCAAACTGTTTTACAGCCTTGTCGTTATTATTATGATTTAAAAAATATTCTTTTCTTGGAGGGAGACCTTCCGCTTCTGGATTAAATTTTGAAATATCTATTCCGTTGTATATAATGCCTATTTTTTTTTCATCCATTCCCTGGGATATTAAATTTTCTCTTACCGCATTAGAGACGCAAATCACATAATCGCAGTACTTATACTGCGCTTTTTTGTTTAATCCGTGAGCCGTAGAAATAGATTTTTTTTTCGCTATTTTTGAAGCTATTGCTCCGATAAGATTTGCTTTAGACAAATGCGTATGAACTATATCGAATTTATTTTTTTTTATAAAATAGGCGACTCTTAATATAGTAAGCGGATTATATTTAAAACCGACCCTTATTGTTTTGAAAGACAATCCGCTTTTAGAAAAAAATTGCTCTACCGATAAATCGGGATTTTTATCGTTATCTACAACTGCGGACAGGATAAAAACTTCGTGACCTTTTTCTATAAATTTTTTAGATAAATTGACTACGTAATTCTCTGCGCCTCCAATATTTGACGGAGTAATAAATTCTAAAATTTTCACTGTAGTATATAATTTATTGTTATTTGCGTTATTATAAGTTATTCTAAGTTATTTTTTTAAAACAGCTTTTATTTTTTTATATGCGTTGGAAGTTTCGTTTATCGAATCTTTTACTATTCTGTAAATAAGCATTTTAAAAAATTGCGAAATTCCTTTTTTTTCTTTCAAAAACGTTTTAAAATCGTCTATTTCCCAGTCTTGTTTCGAAGCAAGCTCTCTGAACGGCGCCGGATGAAAATCTAAATTTTTCCTGTCGATTCTTTCAAGCCATCCAAAGTCGGAGTATATATATTTATCGACGCGCGGGTCGTAATTTGAAACCCAGTTTTTCAGCCTGTTAATTATTTGGAAGTTGTAAAGCCTTTCCATTTCTTTGTCTTTTTTATACATAGCCGCAGGATTTTTGGCTCTGCCGTAATGAAACATATTGACGTTCAAGGGCAAAGCATTTTTATTTTCAATGTTTATTTTGACGCCGTTTATATCTTTAAAACCCATAGCATCGCCCCAAGAAAAAACCGTTCCGTCGTTCCTTATAATTCTGACTTCTTTATCGTAAAAAAATTTTCTTTCCGATCGTTTTGCATAAGAAAAATAGCCTCCGAAGAAGTGTATATAGTCAAAAACAAAGCCTTTAACGTTTTTATCGTTAATATTTTCTTCAAGAACGCGCAAAATCTTTTCATAATCTTTTTCATGTATGCCTTCGTCGCACTGCACGTAAAGTCCGTAATCTCCGGTAATATTTTTTATCGCTAAATTGGTTTTTTCTGATAAAATAGTTCCGCTTTTTTTTGTAATTTTCCAGTCGGATTCTATTAATTTAATTTTAGGATTTAAATCTTTTAGTTTTTCGAGTTCGTTTTTAGTTTGGTCTGCGCTTTCGCACACTACTACGATAAATTCATCGACTAAAGGAAGCGCCGACATAATAGATTCTTTAAACGGATAACCCATTAATATGCCGTTTCTTATAAAAGTAAAACCGGAAATTTTCATTTTTTTATTTTTATTCAGCTAAATAGTAAATATAATATATGGTTTAAATTATTTTTATTCAATTTTTTTAAAATTAAACTTTAATGAGTATTCAATAAAAAATCGTATCCTTTTATAATGTCTTCGTATAAAATATTATTCATACAATCCGGATATCTTTTAATTTTATAGTCTTCGGTATCGCATAAATTTTTAAAACAGTGATAACATCCAATTTTTTTGTCTATTATAAATACTTTATCGGACATAGGAGCGCAAACCGCAGGGTCTGTAGAGCCGAATAACGCTATAGTAGGAACTTTAAGCGCCGAAGCTAAATGCATTGTTCCGTTATCTACCGTTACCGCTAATTTTGAAAGATAAATTAATCCGCCGAGAGTAAATATATCGGTTAAACCCGTCAAATTAACGCTCATATGCTTATTTTCAATCTGATCGTATATATCTTTGGAAATACCTGTATTTTTTTTGCTTCCTGTGATTATTACGAAATATCCTTCTTTGTTCAAGAAGTCCGCAAAAACCGAAAATAAGTAGGGCGGCGCTTCCTTGGCCTTCCTTGTAGAACCTGGAGAAAATAAAGCTAATTTAAAATTTTCATCTGTTATTTCCGTTCCGTATCCGTTAAAAGAATTTTGAAGAATATTTTTAGCATTTTTTATATCGGCGTCTTCTATATTATAAATATAATCTTTGCTAAAATATTTATTACCTGCGTTGATATAAAACGGTTCGACAAATTTTAAAGATTTATCGATATTATTTATTTCTCCGTCAAGTTTTATACGGCAGCGTAAAAAAAAATTATTTAAAAACTTTTCCTGACCAGCCTGTTTCTCGGAAAGCATGAATCCAAGCATAGTAAACTTTAAAGAAGTAAGGAAATTAATGCAAATATAAAATTTACGTCCGTTTGTTTTATTAATATTTCTTAGCGTTAAAAACAGTTTAAAAAATGCTGCAATACCTTTTATGCCGCTAAATTTATCCGTTTCTATTATTTTATAAATATCTTCGTTTCTTCTCAAAACTGCGGAAGCATTTTTAGAAACGACCGCAAACATCCTGCTTTCAGGAAATTTAAGCTTCAAAGCCCTTATTGCCGGCGTAATAGTTAATACGTCGCCTATATAATTATGCCCGAATATAAGAATATCTTTCATGTTTTTTTAAATAATCAATTTTAATTATATCTAGTACCTTATCTGGAGTAATTCTTTTCATACATAATACGCATTCTGTAGAATTTTTATCGTCTATTTTATTAAGAGGACATTCTTTTTTAAAACATGGAATACATATAAGATTGTCTTTTAATACGCTAAAATTTTTTCCTACCGGTCCGGTAAGTCCTGGATCGGTAGGCCCGAATAAAGCTATCGTTTTAAGACTGTCTATCGAAGCCGCAACATGCATAAGCCCTGAATCCGGCGTTATAAAATAATCCATTTTAGATAAAAGTTCTTTCGCCTGTTTAAGCGTCGTTTTTCCGACTGCGGAAACAGCGTTTTTATCGTTTAATGCCTGCAATATTTCATCGGACAAATATTCTTCCCCTTTGCCGCCGAATATTATTATGCGCACATTATCGCCGAACAAATCAAGCAGCCGATTTGAAATTTCTATAAAATATTTTACCGGCCATCTTTTAGTTTTCCATGTTCCGGTAGGATTTAAGCCGATAAGTATTTTGTTTTCGATATTTTCAAAGTTGTTTTTTAAGAAATCTTCGGCAAATTTTTTATCCTCCGGCGAGGTAATAAGAAGGAGCTCAGGTTTATCTATTTTTGCTCCGCCGCTGTTCTCCGCCAAAAAAAGATAAAAATTTACGGCATGCTCAAGCGGTCTTCCCTTTCTTGCTATTTTTCTGTTGCATAAAAATCCTAACTTTGCATATTCTTCGTAATACCTGACCGGAGCGCCGCTTAAAAAAGAAAAAATAGACGTTCTATCGACGCCCTGCAGATCTATAACTATATCATAGCGAAAACTTCTGATTTTTTTTATTAAAGACAAATAATCCCTAAATTTAAAATTTTTTTTATCTATAACTAAAACCTCGTCGATGTTTGGATTTAAAAGTGCAATATCTTTAGATTTATCTTCTATAAGCCAAGTAATAAAACTGTCAGGGTAGCCTTTTCTGACAGACTCTATTGCGGGAGTCGCAAGAAGACAGTCTCCTATAGAACTTAATTTTATAATAAGTATATTCATAAATATGCATATTTAATGATTAAAAGATTTTTATAATTAATTTGACAACAATAGTTAATAGCTTTTCTTATATAAAAATAAAATAAATTAATAAAAAAGCCTGACTTTAAAAATCTTTCTTTTAAATTTAAAAAAATCGGTATTATGCCTTATAGCGACTCTCTTTAATGCAAAAAAATCAGCCTCTTTTTTTACTATGCCGGTTTTGGTAATACATGATCCTTCAAAACCTGCTTTTATAACAATAGATTTGACGTCATCGTTGTAATCCCCGTATGGATATGCAAAAAAATTTATTTTAATATCCAGAAGTTCTTCTAATTTTTTTTTAGAATTGGATATTTCATCGTAAGCTTTTTCCAGAGGAATTTGAGTAAGATGCGGATGGGTTACGGTATGTGCGCCTATTTCTATGCCGTATTCTTTCAGTTCCTTAAGCTCCGATAAATTTAACATTTCGTCTTTATTTTCTCCGTTTTCGATATCCCACTCATTTAATCCGCCGATAAGTCCAGAAACCATAAAAACCGTAGCATTTACGCCGTTATCGCGCAATATCTTGAATCCGCCAGAATAAACGGATTTAGAACCGTCGTCAAACGTTACCGCTGCATATTTTTTATTATTGTTTATTTTTAATGTCTCGCGGACATCGTTGAGCCGTTCGTTTTTTTTATCTTCATCAGCATAATAATAATCATAGATATTTTTTAATTCGGATAGCGTTAAAAAAGAATAACCGGCATTTTTCAAATATTTAATCTGCCTGTCGAAATTTTCTTCGGAAACGTATAAGCCCGGAAACTTGGCGTTTTCGGGATACCTTCCTATCTTATGGTATAAAAGAATTATAAATTTTGGGTTTTTAATCATATCTTGTTTATATTATTTTATATTATACTATAATTATAAATTTTTTAAATTCAAATTGTAAATTATTTAAAAACATTATAAGATATTTATAAGGAAATAATATTTAAATATGATTAAAAACATAGATTATAAAAATTATAGCATCAAAAGCTCAAGGATTACTTTGTCCATCGTAATTCCGGCTTATAACGAAGAAAATAGAATTAAACAGACAATTCTCTCATTAAGGTCTTACCTTAAATCGAAAAAATACTCATACGAAATAATTGTAGTAGATGACGGAAGCAGCGACGGAACGTTAAACGTGCTTAAAGATTCTTTATCGACCGATTTAAGGGTAATAACTATAACTAAAAGCGGAAAGGGGGCGGCAGTTAAGGAAGGAATACTTTCCGCAAACGACGAAAACGAATACGTTTTTTTTATGGATGCCGATCTTTCCACGGAAACGTATGAAATCGGAAATTTTATAGACATTTTTAAAAACGAACCCGAAACCGACGTTATAATAGGTTCGCGGTATCTTCCTGAAGGCGCAGTCATAATCCAGCCGCCTTTCAGAAATTTAGTCGGCAGAACATTCAGTTTTATTAAATCCAAATTGCTTGGAATTAATTTTTTCGATTCGCAATGCGGATTTAAAGCTTTTAGAATGCAGACGGCAAAAAAGATTTTTGCAAAATCGGAAATTAAAGGTTTTTCTTTCGACGTGGAAATACTATATATAGCTTTATTAAATAATATAAAAGTTAAAGAAGCCAGCGTAAACTGGAGGCATAAACCGGGGGGGCACGTCAATCTTATCGCCGACTCCATGCCTATGCTTATAGAGCTTTTTCAAATATTTATAAATAAAAACAAATATTTCTTATAATTAACATGTCCGCATCAAGATATAATTAAATAATAGGCAATCTGCCAGCCTTCCCGATGATTTTTAAAAAATTAGACAAATCCTTTTACGTTCGAGACGATACCGTTAAAATAGCACGGGAACTGCTCGGGAAATATTTATTGACCGACATAGACGGCAAAGGCATAACCGGAGGAAAGATTGTCGAAACGGAAGCGTATCTCGGAGCCATAGACAAAGCATCGCACGGTTACGGAAACAAAAAAACGGAAAGAAATAAAAATTTGTATAAAGAAGGCGGTTATTCATACGTTTATTTTATATACGGAATGTATTACCTTTTTAACGTAGTAACCGGAAAAGAAAATCTTGCCGATGCGGTTCTTATAAGGGCGATAGAACCTGAAATAGGCATAGATATTATGCTGAAACGAAGAAATAAAATAAACGCAAAAAGAATTACTTCGGGCCCCGGTCTTTTGACCATAGCGCTCGGAATAAATTTAAAACATAACGGCATTCCGATTTGCGAGCAGAATATTTTAAAAAACAATAAGGACGAAAAGGACGGCCGTTTAGAAATATGGCTTGAAGACAGAAATATTAAAATCGGTGACGACTTAATAGCGGCAACTCCAAGAATAGGGGTAGATTACGCCGCAGAACATGCAAAGCTTCCTTACAGATTTAAAATAAAAGATAATGAATGGGTAAGCAGATAGAACTAATTAAACGTAGGTCAGCCATTTTTCATATTTTTTGTTGCCGCCCTTTACTATATCGAAAAATATTTTTTGAAGTTCTAAGGCAATTTTACCGGCTTTTCCTATTCCTATGCTTCTGTCGTCTATCTCTCTTACCGGAGTAACTTCGGCGGCGGTTCCGGTTAAAAATACCTCGTCCGCTATATAAAGTTCGTCCCTCGTCACTCTTTCTTCCTTAATAGTTAAACCCATTTCTTCGCTCATAACCTCTATAACGCTGTTACGGGTGATACCGGGCAAAACTGAAGACAGCGGCGGAGTTTTAATATAACCGCCGGAATAAACAAATATATTTTCTCCGCTTGCTTCGCAGACAAATCCTGAAGTATCAAGCATTATAGCTTCGTCGCATCCCGCGCTTACGGCTTCTTTTTTGGCAAGAATTGAATTTATATACTGACCGGTCGATTTAGACATACCCATAAAAGTATTGACGTGAAATCTTGCATATGAAGAAACCTTAGCTTTAATGCCGTTTTTTAACGATTCCTCGCCAAGATATGCTCCCCAGTACCAGGCTGAAACAGCAACCCTTGTATCGTAATTTTTCAAGAATATGCCTAACCCGCCGCCGTCTCCGATAAACGCTATCGGCCTGATATAACATTCCTTAAATTTATTTACCTTTACCGTTTCTATTACAGCCTTTTTAATCTCTTTCTTTTCATATGGAATCGGCAGTTGAAGAATATGACAGGAGTCGTAAAGTCTGTCTATGTGTTCGTCCAGCCTGAATATTGCGGAGCCTTTCTTTTTTGTTTCGTAGCATCTTATTCCTTCAAAGGCGCCTAAACCGTAATGAAGCGAATGGCTGTTTACGGAAACTTTTGCATCTTTATAATCTACAAATTTACCATCCATCCATACTTTTGAGCCTTCAAATGGACTTCCGTTTTTTTTACCTGCCGTTTTTTTGTCTTTCATGATTTTTCGCTCTTTTAAATTTTATTTTTTTTATTTTATTTCAGTTTTATTGCGGTTAGTTAATAAAATTAATTCAATTTATATTTTTTTTATTTTTACTACTTAATATATAATATCGTTATCTTTAATAAAGTATATTAATAACGGCTGTTGGAATTATAAATGCTTTATTATATTATCATTTACGGAAAACGTCCGCAATAGATTTTTTATAATCCGGATATAATACGCCTTTTTCGGTGATTATGGCGGAAACGTATTTATTGGGCGTAACATCAAAAGCATAGTTGACCGCTTTTACGTTTTCCGGAGCTATTCTTTTGCCGAATACGGAAACTACCTCGTTAACGTCGCGTTCTTCTATGGGAATTTCGTCGCCTGATTTGATATCGATATCGATAGTGGAAAGCGGCGCCGCAACATAAAACGGAATATTATTTTCTTTAGCAAGGACGGCAACCTGATAGGTTCCTATTTTATTGGCAACGTCACCGTTGGAAGCTATCCTGTCCGCACCGACTATAACGGCGTTTATCCCGCCTTTTCTCATTAAAAGACCTGCGGAATTATCGGCTATAAGGGTAACCGGTATTCCGTCTTCCATTAACTCCCAAGTCGTAAGTCTTGCGCCTTGAAGGAATGGTCTCGTTTCGTCGGAAATTACCGATATTTTTTTGTTTTCCGAAACTGCCGCTCTTATAACGCCGAGGGCGGTTCCGTAACCGGCTGTAGCCAACGCTCCTGCGTTGCAGTGTGTAAGAACGCTGTATCCGTCTTTTAAAAGAGCTGCTCCGTACTTTCCCATATTTTTGTTAATTTCTATATCTTCGTCATAAATTTTGACGGATTCCTTTCTTATGCGGGCAACTAATGTTTTTAAATCGGAATTATTATTTTCTTCGTTTAAAACAAGCTTTTTAATCCTGTCAACAGCCCATCCGAGATTTACGGCGGTAGGTCTTGCAGAGAACATAAAATCGGCTATATCGAAAAATTTTTTATTGAAAGATTTGTAGTCTTTTACTTCCGGCGATTCAAGCAAGGATTTAGCTCCGAGATATAAACCAAAAGCGGCGGAAACTCCTATTGCAGGAGCGCCTCTGACTATCATATCTTTTATTGCATCGTAAACTTCTTTATAAGTTTTTAATTCGACGTAAATTACTTCAAGGGGAAGTTTTCTCTGGTCTATCATTTCGACTACGTCGTCGTCTCTTAATTTTAGGGTGTAAAAAGCCATTTTTCAGCCTCCTAATAAAACTTATATGTTTTATTTATTTTCTTCTATATATTTGCGCAATATCTCGTTAGCTTTTTTAGGATTAGCCTTACCTTTTGTTTTTTTCATGATTTCGCCGACGAAAAAACCGAACAGTTTGTCTTTTCCGCCTATAAGGTCGGCAAATTCTTTCTGATTTTCGTTGACTACCTGTTTTACTATATCTTCTATGCCTTTGTCGTCCGAAACCTGAGCAAGATTTTTTTCTTTAATTATTTCAAGCGCGCTTTTACCGGATGAAAGCATTTCGGCAAGCACGATTTTACCGGTATTTCTGTTTATACTTCCCGATTCTACCGCAGTTATAAGCTCAAGAAAATTTTTAGCCGATAACGGCATTCTTTCTTCTGATTCTTTTAATTTTAACTCGGAAAGAAGTTCGTTTATGACCCAGTTTGCTAATTTTTTTATATCTATTCTATTTGAGTTTTCTTTAATTAAATCTTCAAAATAATCTGCAATTTCTTTATCCTGAGTGAGCACTTCCGCATCGTATTCGGTAAGTTTATACTCCGAAACATATCTGCGCCTTTTTTCTGCTGGTAGTTCCGTAATCGAATTTTTTACATCGTTAATAAATTCTTTGGAAAGAATTAACGGCGGCAGATCCGGCTCTTCAAAATACCTGTAATCGTGGGCTTCTTCTTTGCCTCTCATAGACCTTGTAATATTTTCTTTAGAATCGTAAAGCCTTGTTTCCTGAATTACTTTCCCTCCGTTAAGTATCAGATCAATCTGTCTTTCTATTTCAAATTCGATGGCTTTCTCTACGAATTTGAAAGAATTTACGTTTTTAATTTCCGCTCTTGTGCCGAGTTCAGGGTCTCCTTTACGCCTGACGGAAACGTTAGCATCGCATCTGAAGCTTCCCTCTTCCATATTTCCGTCCGAAACTCCAAGATATACTAGTATTTCCCTGAGCGATTTTAAATAAGCGGAAGCTTCTGCCGCTGAACTTAAATCCGGTTCGGAAACTATTTCCACGAGGGGCGTGCCTGCCCTGTTTAAATCGACGTACGACCGGTTTCCTATATGAATTAATTTTCCCGCGTCTTCTTCGATGTGAAGGCGGTTTATCCTTATTCTTTTGTTGATTTTATTTTTTTTAGAAGAGTCTTCGGTTTCAATATCCAAATAGCCGTTGGAAGACACGGGATCCAAATATTGTGATATTTGATAGCCTTTCGGCAGGTCGGGATAAAAATAATTTTTTCTGGCAAACAAACTTTTTTTGTTAATATTGATATTTAAAGCAAGAGCTGCTTTTACCGCAAGCCTTACCGCCTCGATATTTATTACGGGAAGAGCGCCGGGCAGTGCAAGACAGACCGGACATACCGCGGTATTCGGTTCCATACCGAAAATATTCGGACAAGAACAAAACATTTTTGTTTTGGTAAGCAGTTGGGAATGAACCTCAAGCCCTATAACCGCCTCGAATGAATCGTTATTACCGTGCATATTTTATCCTCTTTAAAATATAATCATTCAAAATAAATAAATCTGACACCTTTATTTTTTTATTTTTTCCCTAAACTTAACTTCGTCCTCTATAATTTTTGCAACGGAAAGCAGTTTGTCTTCCGTCGTCCATGGGGATATAATCTGCAGTCCCACAGGAAGAATGCCGTCCGTTTTCGTAGGATTTTTTACGGCGCCGACGGGAATGCTTAAACCCGGAAGATATGCAAGATTAACCGAAATAGTGTAAATATCGGACAGATACATACTTAGAGGGTCGGCAGTTTTTTCTCCTATTAAAAACGCAGGCGTCGGTGAAGTCGGTCCGATTATTATATCGGCTTTTGCAAACGCATCTTTATAATTTTTTATAATAAGTTTTCTGACTAAAGAAGCTTTCTTATAATAAGCGTCGTAATAACCCGCCGATAACGCAAAAGTTCCAAGTATTATGCGTCTTTTAACCTCGTTTCCAAACCCGGCTTCACGGGATTTTCTGTAGAGGTCGTCCAAGCTTTGTATTGCGCCCCCGTCATTTTCATTGTACCTGTAACCGTATCTTATGCCGTCGTATCTTTCGAGATTAGAGCTTGCCTCGCTTGTAGCGATTATATAGTATGTCGATACCGAATACTTAGTATCGGGAAGAGATATATCGATTATGTTAGCACCCAAGTCTTTAAGTAAAATCTTTATTTCCGAAACCTTTGAATTTATTTCGGGATCTAAACCGTCGGAAAAAAATTCTGCCGGAATTCCGATGTTCAATCCTTTCAATATGGATTTATCGGCTTTTTTAACTATTTCGGCATATTTTTTTACGTTAAATTTTCTCGTGGTCTGGTCTTTTTCGTCGAAACCCGCGACGGCTTCAAGCATTATAGCGGCGTCAGTAACATCCTTGGAGAGAATGCCTGCCTGATCTAAAGAGGAACTGAAAGCAATTATGCCGTATCTTGAAATCAAACCGTATGTCGGCTTTAATCCGACTACTCCGCAAAGAGCGGCTGGCTGCCTTACGGAACCTCCGGTATCGGTTCCGAAAGAACCTGCGCATAAATCGGCCGCAACCGAAGCGGCGGAACCGCCGCTTGAACCGCCTGGAACCCTGTTTAAATCGTAAGGATTTTTTGTTATTTTATATGCGCTGTTTTCGGTCGAAGAACCCATGGCAAATTCGTCAAGATTGGTTTTGCCCAAGAAAACGTAATTATTTTCTTTGAGTTTTCTTACCACGGTAGAATCGTAAGGGCTTATAAAATTATCCAATATTTTTGACGCGCACGTGGTTCTTTTGCCTTTTATCAAAAAAATATCTTTTATTGAAAGAGGTATTCCTGTTAGCGCCGGATAATCTGAACCTGAAGATATAATTTTATCTGCTGCTTCGGCATTTCTTTCGGCTTCTTCAAAGTCGTTGTAAAGATAAGCGGAAATTTCCGGCTCTTCGGCTTTTATTCTTTTTACGTAGGAATTAAGAATATCCGTGCTTTTAACTTCCTTTTTTTTTAAAAGACCGGCAATTTCGCTAATAGTCAACCTGCATAAATCGTCCATTTTTTGCTGTCCTCGTAATTGTCTTTATATTTTATTTTTTTATTCTATAACCTGCGGCACTACAAAAAAACCGGATTCGGTTACGGTATCTTCCAAATCTGAACCGGCAGTTTGCACTTCAAAGCTGGGCGCATTAGATTTTACTATTTCAAAATCAAACGTATCGTCGGTTTTGCACTCGTCGATACGGCAATCTTTATAAAATCTTTCGTTCAAACCTTCGTTTGAAATTAACCTGTCGTAATCAAGTTCGTCAATAATGTCTTCTATTTTTGAAACGTCGGCAGACTGTATCATGTCTATATATCCGAGAATTTTATTAAGTTCGGAAGCAAAATGCGCCGATTCCTCTTCGTTTAAATCTAATTTTGCTAATTTCATAACGTGATTTATATCCATTATATAAATCTCCTTTAAATTTTAAATGCAAAAACAATTTTAGTAATATTCATAGGTATCTACAATTTCTTCTATCAGTTCTTCGGGTATCTCTCTTAAAAACCTCGAAGGCATATTATATTTATAATCTTTCCCCGACCGCCTTCTTTTTGCCCATGTAAGATAAAGTTTTTCTTTGGCGCGGGTTATACCTACATAGCACAATCGTCTTTCTTCCTCTAACGACATTTCGTTGTCTAAAGACCTTATGTGAGGAAAAAGATGTTCCTCTAGTCCTGCTATAAAAACGACCGGAAATTCAAGCCCTTTTGCGCTGTGCAAAGTCATAAGCGATACCTTGGTTATATCGGAACCGTATTCGGAATTAGGCTCTTCTTTAGTATCGTTTATTGCGCTCTGGTCTAAAAATTCGGTTATATCGTCGAAATCGTGCGCGGCGTTAATTAATTCTTCTATATTTTCTATTCTGTTTCCGTCAAGTTCGTTGGACTTAGCTACTCCCGCCTTAAGCATACTCTCATAGCCGGAATTTTTATAGGTAAAATTGATTATATCAGCCAGTTTATCTCCGGTTTTTATTTCAATTTCCGAATCTGTATTCTCTTTGGAATAAGAAATCGCAGATTCTATCATATGCCTTATTTTCAATATAACGTCAAAATAGTTTGCTATGCCGGAAGAATTTGAATTAGCGGCTGAAATCTCTTCATTGGAATCTGCGCTTAAAATGCTCTGAATCTGCATATTGCCCAGTCCCCTTATCGATGAAAATAGTCCGTTTTTTAAGGCTTTTAAAATATCGTATCCGTTTTTAGCGGCGATATCCTGCATATTTTTAATAGTTTTTTCGCCTGCCCCCGTCGGAACGCACTGGATGCTTCTTTCAAAACTCACGGCGTCCCTCGGATTAACGGCAAACCTTATAAAAGACAAAATATCTTTTATTTCTTTTCTCTGATAAAACTTTAATCCGCCGTAAATATTATATCTTATGCTTTCTTTTAACAGCCTGTCTTCTATAACCCTCGACTGCGAATTTGCCCTGTATAATATAGCTATGTCTTTATTAGAATATCCGTCCTCCCTGATAAGCCGTCTTATCTCTTTTGCAATATAATAGCTTTCGGAATAATCGTTATTTGCCTGGTATATAGTAATTATACTGCCGCCGCCTTTTTTATCGGTCTTTAAAGTTTTATCCTTTCTCAGTTTATTTCCTTTTACCAAAGCGGATGCGGCATTTAGTATGTTTTTGGTAGAGCGGTAATTTTTTTCAAGTTTTATTACCGAACAGCCTGCATAGGTTTTTTCAAAACTCAGAATATTATCTATAGTAGCGCCCCTGAAACTGTATATAGACTGGTCGTCGTCTCCTACGACGCATATATTTTGATGTTTCTGCGCAAGAAGCTTAATAAGTTTATCCTGTATATAATTAGTATCTTGAAATTCGTCAACCATAATATATTTGTAAAGATTGGAATAACGTTCGAGAATGGCTGGATTATCGCGGAGCAGTTTTACGGCGTTAAACAAAAGGTCGTTAAAATCCATCGCATTGCTTTCTTTTAGCTTTTTTGCATATTCGGAATATATAACGGCATAATCTTTCTCCCATGCTCTTACGCTGCCGAAAGATTCATCCGGAGTAATAAAAGAATTTTTATTTTTTTCTATAAAATATTTTACTTTTGACGGCGTTACTATTTTTTCGTTTAAATTTAACGACTTAATGATTTTAGAAATCACTTTTCCTGAATCGTCTTCGTCGAAAACGACAAAAGACCTTTCATAACCGACTAAATCGGCATGTCTTCTTAAAAGTTTTAAACAAAACGAATGGAAAGTTGAAAATTCCGGCAGTCCTTGAACGGCGCCGCTACTGCGCATACCGGTATTATTGACTTCGGGATATCCGTCGTAACCGAAAAATTCATCATGCTCTTTATATTTAAGCGCTTTTTTTATTCTTTCTTTCATTTCGCGGGCAGCTTTGTTGGTAAACGTTACGCCGAGTATATTATAAGGTTTTGCTTTGCCGGTTTTTATAAGATGGACTGCCCTTAAAGTTATGACTCTGGTCTTTCCGGAACCCGCTCCCGCAAGTATTAAAAGCGGTCCTTCAGAGTGGGTTACGGCTTTAAGCTGTTCTTCGTTTAGTCCGGATAAATAATCTGTTTCTTGTATATTATTCACGGTTAATATTTTACTCCACGGTCACGCTTTTTGCAAGGTTTCTCGGCTGGTCTATATCCGTGCCTTTAAGCGCGGCTATATGATATGCCAGAATTTGCAGAGGAATAGTATAAAGAATAGGACTGAGAACTTCGGCAGACGCCGGTATTTTAATAATATCCGATATTCCGTCTATATCAGGTTCGTAATCCGCCACGGCTATGACTTTGCCGCCTCTGGCCTTTATTTCTTCTATATTAGATATTGTTTTAGGGGCAAGCATATTGTTCGACAGTAAAAACAGCACCGGCATGTTTTCGTCGACTAAAGCTATAGGTCCGTGCTTCATTTCTCCTGCGGGATAGCCTTCCGCATGAATATATGAAATTTCTTTTAATTTTAAAGCGCCTTCAAGAGCTATCGGATATAATATTCCTCTGCCGAGATATAAAAAATTTGTATTTTTATAATATTTTTTTGCTATTTCTTTTATAGAATCATTTAAAAATAAAATTTGCTCCGCTTTCTTTGGAAGATTCACGATTTCGTCGAAAAAATTAACTCCGTTCAAATTTTTTCCTACAACGTAAGCAGTATCTTTAATCTCTTTAATGCGCAAAGCCAAAAGCAAACCGCACATTATCTGAGTAGTAAAAGCCTTAGTAGAGGCTACGCCTATTTCCGGACCGGCGTGCGTATATATTACTCCTTTGTCCGACATTGTAGTTATCTGCGAACCAGGGACGTTGGTTATGGAAAGTATGCCGGCTTTTTTTTCTTTTGCAATCTCAAGAGCGCTGTTTGTGTCGGCAGTTTCACCGGATTGCGAAATGCCGATAAAAATATCGTTTCTTGAAACGGGAAAATTTTCGTATCTAAATTCGGAACCGTATTCTACTATTACGGGAATACCGCATATAGTTTCGGTAATATATTTAATTACGAGACCGGCGTAATAGGAAGAGCCGCATGCCGTTATAATTATTCTGCCCGCTTTATCGATATCTTTTTTCGTCAATCTTACGTCTTCCAGCATAATTTTAAATCCGGAAAAGAAGGAATCCGATTTATTTGAACCTGCGGCCGAGCCGTCTTTTTTTACCGAAATTATGCGGGAAGAAAAAGCGTCTAAAAGACATGAAGGCTGTTCGAATATTTCTTTCTGCATAAAATGAGAAAAGCCGGTTTTGACCGCCCTCGACGCATCCCAGTCTATTTTAGTAACGGTTTTATTTAACGGTTTGCCTTTAAAATCCGTCAATTTAAGCAAGCCGTCTTTAAAATATGCTATTTCCGAATTTTTTAAATATATAACTTCGTCGGAATACTGAATAAGGGGCGAAACGTCGCTTGCAAAATAAATTTCTTTATCTTTGTTTACCATAACTAAAGGCGGTCCATATTTTACGGCGCATATGCTTTTTTCATCGGCATTCATCGCCAAAAAGGCAAAAGCGCCCGAAAGATCCAGCGAAGCAAGCCTGACTGCTTCGTAAAAAGTTTTAGCTCCGTCTTTCATATAATCTTCTATTAAATGGGCAATTACTTCTGAATCGGTAGGAGTAATAAATTTATGTCCATTACCGATAAGCTTATTTTTTAAAACAGCATAATTTTCTATTATTCCGTTATGCACTATCGCTATATTTCCGGAACAGTCTAAATGGGGATGGGCATTATCGTCGGTAGGTCTGCCGTGCGTGGCCCATCTTATATGTCCTATCGCAATATTGGATTTAACGGGTTTAATACAGCTTAACTCAGCCGAAAGATTTGCGAGTTTGCCTGATTTTTTAATCGATTTTATTGTCTTGTCGGTTTCATCGTAATATGCAACACCTGAAGAATCGTACCCCCTATATTCCAAGCTTTTAAGTCCGTTTAAAACTATATCTACGGAACTTTCGCAGGCAACCTGTTTAGAATCCGCATTACCGCCGCCTGAAAAACCTATTATACCGCACATGCCCTTAAATCTCCCTTTTTTACTTTTTTAAATTAAAGAAATATTGCTTAAAGTTTTAAAGTTTTATTTTTAAAATTTTTTAATCGTTTTTAATCTTTTTTAATCTTTTTTGCCGTTTGTTTTCTTAATGCCCAGCCCTCGATATTTTTTTGAGGCACTCTTGAAATTGCAAGCGCTCCTTCGGGAACGTTTTTAGTTACCGTAGTTCCGGAACCGACGTATGAATTTTTGCAGACCTTAACCGGTGCAACAAGCTGAGAATCCGAACCTATAAAACATCCGTCTTCAATCTCCGTAATATGCTTTTTTTCTCCGTCGTAATTACAGGTTATAACGCCTGCTCCTATATTAACGTTTTCGCCTATAACGGAATCTCCTATATAACTCAGATGGGACGCTTTGGAGTTTCTGCCGATAGAAGATTTTTTAACCTCTACGAAATTGCCTATTTTTGCGCCTTTCGATATTTTTGTTTCCGGTCTTATCCTTGCAAAAGGTCCAATTTGAGCATTATTCATTATGACCGAATTTTCTATAACGCTGTAGCTCTTTATAACCGCATTATCCATAATAGATGAATCTTTTATTACGCATCCTTTTTCTAAAACAACTTTTTTCATTATATTCGTATTTCCGGAAATAAAAACGTCCGGATAAACAACGGATGCCTCGCCTATTTCAACGTTATAACCTATGTAAACGTTTTCGTCTGATATAAAATCGACGCCTTTTTCTATAAGATTTTTAATCAATCTTTTCTGCATTATCTTTTGCGCATTAAGAAGATCGTATTTAGAATTAACGCCTGCAAATTCCTCTTCGTCGACGGCCTTAAAACATAAAGTCTTTAATCCTGCGCTGTAAAATATATCGACTATATCGGTAAAATAAAACTCTTTTTTTCTGTTATTAGGTTTAATTTCGTTAATAAACTGTTTTAAAAGATTTAGTTTTACTACGTAAACCCCCGAATTAATTTCTTTTATAAGAGCGGTATTTTTAGGATAATCGCATAACTCTTTCTCTTCTATTATTTTTTCCGCGCAGCCTTTTTTATCCCTCAAAATTCTGCCGTATGAATATGGATTTTTAGCATCGACCGACATAACAGTTAAATCGGAATTATTCGATATGTGAAATTTTATAGTCTCGGCAAACGTTTCGTCGGTTATTAACGGCATATCGCAAGGCAAAATAATTACGTCGGTTTCTTTAGAATCGTCCTTAAAAACTTCGAGCCCTTTTTTAACCGCATCTCCGGTTCCAAGATATTGCTCTTGAACGGCAAAGTCAAACGAAATATTTTCCGCTTTGAATCTTGCTTCATTTTCTATATATTGCCTTACCAAATCTCCTTTATGTCCTATCACGGTTACGATTCTATCTATTTTAGCTTTTATGCCGCCAAAGGATTCACCATATTCGCCGCAAGATTCGCGATTAAATCTTTCTCCCGCGTCTATTAGCGATTTTATAGCGTAAAATATCAGCGGATTTTCTAGCAAACCTGAAAGCGCCTTAGGATTTTCGGATTTCATCCTTGTTCCTAATCCCCCCGCTAAAATAATAACTCCTAAATTTTTAACTTTATTTTCGTCTTTCATATTTTTAATATTATATAAAATTATTTAAAAAAACCTGACGGTACACAAACTCAGTCGGGAGTAAGAAAATAAATAAATCTGACACCTTTAAAATTATTCATCGTTTCCATGCCTGAATACGTCAAGAAGAGTCGAATAACCGTAGGTAGTTTTAATAGGAAAAGCTATCGACAAAAATACTATAAAGGCGGAAACTATTAAACCGGCTATAAGCAGATAAATATTTTTATACTCGATAAATATAAGCGCGGATATTATTCCTATAAAACCTCCGGTAACGGCGGCAATCAATCTTTTTATGACGTGGATTAAAAAATTCTCTAGAGCCGATATATTTGTAGGATGTATTTTAACCCTGAAATTTTCGGAGTAGGCGGCGTGCATAAGTCTTCTTGTGTCGTTAAAAAATTCTTTAATCTGGTTGAATCCGTTTTTAATATAAGAAATAGGCGAAAAAGTTTTTCCGAGTTCGGTTTGCTTTATATATCTTTTAGCTACCGGAATAATATCTTTTACCAAGTTGTAGGAAGGATTATAGGCTGTCCCTATACCTTCGAGCAGAGCCGCAGTTTTAAATATATATACTAAATTTTGCGGAAGCTCGAATGGAAAAGCATAAAAGCTCTTCATTATTTCGGTTATTATAATCTGTATCTTTTTACTGGAAATATCTTTTTGGCTTAAAACTTTATATAATTTAGCCGCCATACTTTCTAAAAGCTGGCGCGAAACTTCTTTGTTAATAATACCGAGCGCATAATATGCATCGATTATTCCAGGAATATCTTCCCTGACTCCGGCAAGCACGGCTTTAATAAGATTTTCCTTGGTATCTTCGGACATATGAATTACGAGTCCAAAGTCCAGCATAATTATTTTGCCTTTTTCGTTTACTAAGATATTGCCAGGATGCGGGTCTGCATGAACTACTCCTGCCACTAAAGCCTGATAAATATAAAATTCAATAAGTTTATCTATTATCGTCTTAGGTTCGAGACCGAATTCCTTAATTTTCTTAAAGTTAGTTATTTTAGTGCCTATATGAAAATCCATAACCAAAATATTTTTTGAAGTTAATTCTGGATATGTTTTAGGTATTATGATAAAACCTAATTCTTTTTCTATCTTCTTAAATTCTTTTATATTTTTTGCTTCATGGTTTAAATCCATTTCCTCGTAAATAGTAACGCTAAACTCTCTTAAAACCGTCGAGATCGAATGTATAGATTTATTTTGCGGAAAAAATATTTTTAACAGATTTAATACGCTCTTTAAGGTTTTTATATCTATCGAGACATTTTTTTCGATATCGGGTCTTATTACTTTAACTATTACGTCTTTGCCGTTATAAACTGCGGAATACACCTGCGCTACCGACGCCGCCGCAAGAGGAATCTCATTAAATTTTTCAAATATTTCGCCTATTTTTTTCCCGAAATCTTTTTCAATTACAGGCTTAATTTTAATAAAAGAAACTGGCGGAACTTCATCTTGCAGAGTCGCTAAGGCATCTAAATAAGCCGGCGGCAGAAAATCGGCTCTCGTAGATATGACTTGAGCCAGTTTAATAAAGGTCGGTCCTAATGAAGCGATTATGTGCGTCAGCCATTTTGCGGACTTTAAGTGATATTTTTGACTTAAAGTCCGCCTGCCTCCAAAAATAACAAACCTTTTTTGAGTAAACAGTATAAATAAAATAAACGGTAAAGACTTAAAAAATATATAAAGATTTCTTTTAATCAATAGTAATTTCCCGTAGAAATTATAGTTACGGTATTAGAGCCCGAATTAACGACGAAGCAGTAATGCCCGTCAGGCGAAATTCTGACTGCGGACGGATAATTACCGACTTTAATAGTTTTAACAACTTCATCTTTTGCAATATTTATTATGCTCAATGTCGATGCCTGAGTATTTATTACGTAAAGGTATCTTCCGTCCGGTGTAATAGCTTCCGCTGTAGGTCCTTTGCCCGTATAAACAGTGGCAAGTTTCCCAAAAGGCTGGGGAACGTAATTTGAAGGAGGCGCCGTATAAACCGGAGCAGGTGAAGGCGGAGCCGTTATAGCAGCCGCAGCCTCTGCCGGAGTTTGACCAGGTACTCCGGAAACAGGAGTGCCTACCTTAACAGGGGAAGGCGGACCCATTTTGGCATAAACCGTATTAGTTTTCTTTATTCTTATAAAAGCAGTGCTTGCCGCACGGGTTACCGTTACCAAAGCTGCGCTGCCGTCCGGAGCGACAGATACGTTTATAGGACCGGCAGGCATATTAATAGTTTTGATATGATTAAAATGAACGGCATTATATATAGTAACCGCCATATTTTGATAATTTACTACAAACAGCATCATTCCATCGGGAGTTAAAGCTACGGATGAAGGATCAGATAAGGTTTTAATTTTTTTTATTAATGCAAAATTCTTTTCGTTATATACGTAAATTTTATTTTTCTTGCCGGATGCGACGTAAAAATATTTTACCGGCGCTCCGGATGGAGAAAAAGCTACCGAAGTTGGATTTAATCCAGTGTGTACGTTACGTATAACCGAAAACGTCGATACGTTTATTATTGAAATGGACGAGCCTCCGGCATTAGTCACTATTATTATCTTTCCGTTTGGAGAAATTGCAATTCCTTGAGGTTCTTTGCCTACCCTTATTCTTTTAATAACGGCATTTTGAACTGTATTTATAACGTCTACATCGTTATCGTGCATATTAGTAACAAACGCGTATCTTGAGTCGGGAGTAAAAACTATATTTAACGGCGTTCCTCCGGTATGAATATTTAAAGCTTTGGTCAAAGTGGACATATTTAACAAGCTTACGTTTCCTGAAGCAGTATTTGAAACATAAGCAAAGGTCAGCGAAGGAGCAACAGCTACCCCTGTCGGATGGACTCCAACCTTTATTGAAGCAACGACGCCCTTGGTCGCCATACTCACTACCGATACGGTGTTATCGTTCGCATTGGTCACTAAGGCATAGTTTCCGTTAGAAGAAAAAGAAACTCCGTAAGGCATATTGCCGACAGGAATACTTCTCGTAAGCCTTGGAGTAAGAAATGCAGCCGCAGAAGACAGATTTATAAAAACGATTAAACATAAAAAAACTATTGTTAAAACATAGTACTTTAACTTTGACATAAACACACCCGCTATTAAAAGTTTAATTTATTTGCTTGATTCGATTATTTTTTTAAATTCTTCTTCGTTTATTATATTAAGATTAAGTTTTACGGCTTTATCGTACTTCGAACCGGGATCGGAACCGACGACTACGTAATCCAACTTCTTTTTAATCGTCTTTTCTATGATGCCTCCTGCCGCCTTAACTATATTTTCAGCTTCTCCTCTCGTAAAATCTTTAAGAGTTCCGGTAAAAATAAAACTTTTTCCGTAAACGGCACCGTTTTCGTTTCTGCTTTGAACTTCTGGTTTATAAGGATAAACTCCTGCATTAAAAAGCCTTTTTATGACCTCGACGTTAGAATCCAATCTAAAAAAATTATAAATAGACCTGCCTATCTCTTCTCCGATTCCATACTTGGAAGACAGTTCCTCTATGTCCGCTTTTTTTATTCCTTCTATATCGCCGAAATACCTGACTAATAAATCGGCTATATGTTCTCCGACATGTCTTATGCCGAGCGCATAAACAAATCTATCATATGATATATTTTTAGATTTTTCAATAGAATTAAAAAGATTTTCTTCCGACTTTTCTCCGAAACCCTCAAGCCCGCTTAGATCTCCGCGCTTTAAATAATAAATATCTGCGACGTTTTTGATTAATCCTTTTTCCACCAATTTATCGACTATTTTTTCACCGAGTCCTTCTATGTCCATAGCTCTTTTCGATGCAAAATGAACGATAGCCCCCTTAATCTGGCATGGGCATGCAAGTTCGTTCATACATCTGTGGGCTGCCCCGTCTATAACTACCGAAGAGCCGCAGCACGGACAAGACTCAGGAAGTTTAAACGATCCGCTCCGTACGCCTTTGGATATTACTTTAACCACCTCGGGAATGACGTCTCCAGACCTTTCTACGAGAACTTTATCCCCTATGTTTATATTTTTCTTGTCTATTTCATCCTGATTATGAAGCGTAGCTCTCTTGACTACAACACCGCCGATATTAACAGGCCTTAAAATAGCGACCGGAGTTAAAATTCCCGTCCTTCCTACGGAAACTTCTATATCTATTATGACGGACGATTCCTGCTTGGCGGAAAATTTATATGCGACGGCCCACCTTGGGCTTTTAGATATTTCGCCAAGTTTTTTTTGAAGCATAATATCATTTACTTTTATAACTATACCGTCAATTTCAAAAGGCAGAGATTCTCTTATTTTGACTATATCATCAAAAAAATTTATCGCCCCCGATATACCTTTTACCAATTTTATTTCTTTATTTATGTTAATACCTGCAGTTTTTAAAAAATTCATCATCTCGAACTGTGTATTAAAATCGGATCCGTCTTTTATGGAATAATCGCCGACCCCGTAAGCAAACATTATAAGATTACGCTTTTTTGTTATATCTGGGTCTAACTGTCTTATACTGCCGGAAGCGGCATTTCTTGGATTTGCAAACAGGCTCAAACCTTCTTTTGATCTTTCTTCGTTTAGACTTTTAAAAGATTTTTTATCCATCAAGACTTCCCCGCGCACTTCAATATAATCTATATCTTTCAAAAGCTTTAAAGGGATAGTTTTAATCGTTCTTAAATTTGCGGTTACGTCTTCTCCCGTGATGCCGTCGCCTCTGGTAGAACCTTGAACGAAAAAGCCGTTTTTATAAACAATTTCAACCGCAAGTCCATCAAATTTAAGTTCGCATTCGTAATCTATATTTTCTTCCGCCGCATATCCTATGAATCTTTTTACTTTTCCGTCGAATTCTAAAACTTCTTCTCGTGAATAAGCATTATCCAAGGAAAGCATGGGGACGTTATGCTTAACCTGGTTGAATTTTTCGCTGACAGCGCCGCCTACTCTTTTAGACGGCGAATCCGGTCTTACGAATTGAGGATATTTTTGCTCGAGATCGGACAGTTCGCGCATTAGTTTATCGAATTCAAAGTCGGAAATAACCGGATCTTCAAGCATATAATACCTGTAATTATGATAATTCAAGGCATCGGTAAGCTCTGCTATCCTTTGCTTTGCTTTTTCTTCGGTACTTTTGCTTGCTGCATCTTCTAAATCGGCACTTTTCTTCATATCGGTTAATTAATTATAAAGAAAATTATAAACGTAATAATTTGACAAAACTCTTTTAACGTAAGTCCTTGTTTGATTAAACGGTATAAGTTCGATAAAAAGAGGCATTGCATAATTTTTTAAAAGATTATTTTTCCAGTATGAAACGGCTCCAGGTCCTGCATTATAAGAAGCTATAGCAAGATATTTTTTTCCGTTAAACTGATCGAGAAGAGTCTTTAAATAATATGAGCCGAAACTTATATTTATGTGTTTGCTGTATAGCATGGAAGGATTAAAATTATAGCAGCCCGTATGACTTGCTATATAGTATCCGGTGGACGGAATAATCTGCATAAGCCCTATAGCGTTTGCGCTGGAATAACATACGGGATTATAAAGGCTCTCCTGCCTCATTATTCCGTATATTAAATCTACCGGAATACCATACTTTAAAGAGTATTTTTCTACATAGCCGTAATAAGGCTTCGGATAAAGAATTTCTAGAAATTTTTTATTTAAGAGCAGATGTCTGTAGCCGTCATTTTTAAAAATTAAAGTGAAAGCAATGTTTATTGCTGCTCCGTAATATCCTTTTTTATAAAGCAAATATATTAAAAAAACGTCGAAATTTTTATTATTATCATTCATTAAAGCTATTTTTTGCAGTTCTATATTAGAAAGAGAGTAAATATTTAAATTCAAAAACGCTTTTAGCCTCTTGAATCTTAATTTTAAGGCATTATTATTATTTATTGCTTTTTTAAATTCGGATGCATACTTTATAGATACAATACTATGATTCAGTATATCGCCGTCGTCCAAAACTTCCGAAGAATAATCTGCGGCGTCTGTTAGTCTGCGTTCGAATATACCCGACATAATACCGTAATAAGAATACCTCAAAATCCTGGACGCCCTTATTAAGTTAAAATAAAAAAGGGATCTTTTTTTATAGCCTAATTTCTCAAGTATAATGCCGTACCAGAATAAAAATCTTGCGGTGTTACCGTTTACGGAATCATCGATAATAAAAAAAGATTTAAGCCTTTTTGCCGCGTTCAATAATTCTCCTGATTTCAAATCGTTTAAAACATAACTCCATAAAATATTCCTATAAATATTTTTAAGTCTTCGGTCAAGAAACCCATATTTCTCTGATATAGAGTTTAAAATTAAAAACGTTTTTTGGGTTTGTCCTTGAATATAATAATAACGTGCTTTTAAATCTAATATTTTTAAATTTTTAACTCCGTAATATTCATAGCATGATTTATTTTTTTCGTATTTTAAACATTCATCGGCTTTATCTAAAAACAAAGGACTTTTAATCTTCATTAAATCTTTTAAAATAATGAATTTTGCTTTTTTGTTTTTTAAAGCAGCCGTCTTGAGCAGAGCAATAGATTCCGCATAATAAGAATCATAATATAAATCTTCTCCGCGTTTAATTTTTTCGGAGAGATTCAAAGAGGTTTTTTTTATTTTTATATGATGAGTTTTGCAAAAGTAAGGATAATCTATATAAAGCCTCTTTAAGTATTTATCCGCAAGCATATAATCTTTCAGTTTAGCATATGCTTTGTATATATCGTACATTGCATAAGAACGTACGGAAGATTTTTTTGAACGGGCAATAATATATTTAAAATGGGATATTCCGGAAACATAGCTGCCTGTTTTTTCTTCCGAAACGGCAAGATAAAAAATAGCGTTTTTATAAAAGACGAAATTGGGATAAGAGATTGCAAGTTTCATTAAGACATAATTTGCTTTTCCGTATTCTTTAAGATTAATAAAAGACAATCCTTGATAATAAAGCGCAAAATTACCGAGCGTCGTGCCTCCGTCATGCAAATAAAGCCAGAACTCTCCCGCTGCAGCTTTATATCTGCCGGAAACAAAACTGTTAAAAGCTTTTTTGAAAACGGCTTCGTTATTATAATTCAGGTAAGGTTCCGCATTTTTGCTTAAATAATCGGTATAAGAAAAAGCATTGACGTATAAAAAAGAGCTGAGGATAGTAAGCGAATATACAATAAAAACGAGTAAGATTTTTTTTTTCATAATTAAAAATTAAAATAACCGTCGAAAACTTCTTCGGCAGGTCCGACCATATATATGCCGTTATTTAAATCTCCGGATATTTTAAGCGTTCCGCCGTATAAATTAACCTTAAGCTCATTTTTTTCGCTGCCTATTTTACCGGTTTTTTTCATAACGGAATAAACTGCACAAGCTCCTGTGCCGCATGCCAAAGTTTCGCCCGAACCTCTTTCCCATGTTCTTACCAACACGTTTCCGTCGTCAAGTTTCTCGACGAATTCTATATTAATACGCTTAGGAAATGCGGCATCGTTTTCTATTAAGCGTCCATAATAATGAACGTCAAAATTTTTTACGTCTTCTACAAAAGTAACGCAATGCGGATTTCCCATTGAAACGCATGATACGGTAAAATCTTTATTCGCTGCAGTTATTTTTTCCTCTATTATTTCCCGTTTTTTAAAAATTGCCGGAATTTTACCGGACTCGAACTCTGGAATACCCATAAAAACTTTTGCTTCTTTAACCGTGCCGGTTCCTTCGGCTAAATAAACTTCGACAGTCTTAATTCCTGCAAGCGTTTCAATGTTTATAATTTTTTTATCGGTAAGATGCTTATCATAAACATATTTTGCAAAACATCTTATACCGTTGCCGCACATTTCTCCTTCGGAACCGTCCGCGTTAAACATTCTCATCCTAAAATCAGGTTTAACGCCGGATGTTGATTTTAAAGAATCGGAAGATTCATAAGTTGACGAAGGCGGCAAAATTATGATAATACCGTCGGAACCAACTCCGAAATGTCTGTCGCTTATTTTAACAGCAAGTTCATTAAACAAATTACTGCCGTTATCGGCGTTTAAACATAAAGGAATATCGTTAATGCCGTCTATATAAAGGTAATCGTTACCGGCTCCATGAAGTTTCGTAAATTTTATTTTCATTGTTTTTCTTTTTTTAAAATCCTCCTTAGCGAAGTGTTCCCTGTAGTCGTAAAACTGTGGCTTATAACTATTCCGTTTTTGATAACTATATATAATTTTTCTTTTAATTTTCTCGTAGAAGTAGTAAGAATTTCATTTCCCAAATGAACGTATTTTTTATACCTGAATCTGTATTTATAAGTGACTACGCCGGGTTTGAACGGATTAGTCTTTATAGAATAAGGCGGTCCGAACATGGAAATTATCTGCGATTTAGTAGTAGTTCCGTTTATTATTTTATCCACGCTGGAAGCAGGTATCGGCTTTCCAATAATATTGCGGGTAGTAGCGCAACCGGTAAGCATTACGCCTGAAATAAAAATAACGGATAAAAATAAAATAATTACCTTAGGCAGTCTGCGAACGTTCATTGTAATAACCTCTTTAAAATTTAATTCAATAATTCATATACATATATTATATTAGCATTTTTGTGCTTTTTTTTAAATATTTATTTCTTTTTTCCATTTTGTGACTGTACTATTTCTCAGACGAATATCTAGGGTCAAGGGCATTTCTGACAGCTTCGCCGACTAAATTAAAACTTAGAACCGTAAGTAAAATTGCAATACCCGGAAAAAGCGTCAGCCACCATGCTACCATTATATAAGTTTTCCCTCTGGAAAGCATTCCTCCCCAGCTCGGCGTAGGCGGCATAATACCAATCCCAAGAAAAGCTAAAGACGCCTGTATTAAGATTGCTCCTGCTATCCCAAGCGTCGCCGATACTAAAATAGGAGCGACAACGTTAGGTAAAATTTCTATAAACATTATATAAAGGTCTGAAGCTCCTGCCGCTTTTGCAGATAAAACATAGTCTTTTTCCCTGTTCTGCATAAATTCCGCCCTGATTATCCTGGCTACGCCCATCCATGAGGTTAGGCCTATTATAATCATGATGTTTATGATAGACGGCCTTAAAATAGCGCTTACCGCAAGAATAAGAAAAAAAGACGGGAAAGTCAGCATAATATCGACGAACCTCATTAAAAAACCGTCGATAAAACCTGCATAATACCCTGCAAACGCGCCTATAATTATTCCTATAAAAAGGGATATGGAAACCGATATAAAACCTACTTCTACGGAAATTCTCGAGCCGTAAATAAGTCTTGAAAGAACATCGCGTCCAAGCTGATCCGTTCCGAGTAGATGCGTAAAACTCGGCGGTTGAAGTATTGCGTTTACATTTATTTTATCCGGATTATACGGAGAAATATAAGGCGCAAATATAGCCGCCAGAATAATAAGCAATATAAAAATCAAAGAGTATAAAGCAAGTTTATTTTTTTTAAAAGCGTTTATTATTTCGTTCATAATTTAAATCATATTTTTAATTTTAATTATCGAATATTATAATATATAATATAGCTTTATAAAAATAAATTTTTTTATTGCAATGCTTAAATTATGGGAATATATATTATAAAACGAATTTTTTTTATGATACCTATTTTAATAGGCATCACTTTAATATCATTTTTCGTTATACACCTTGCTCCGGGCAATCCCCTTACCGAACAGTTAGGTTTAAATCCGAAGGTTTCGGCTGCTTCGAGGGAGATGCTCACAAAACTTTACGGTTTAAACAAACCTCTTTTAACTCAGTATTACGACTGGCTTAAACGGATAGCCACCCTTAATTTCGGAGTTTCTTTTACCGCCGATCACGAACCCGTCATTACCGAAATAAAAAGAACTATCGGTATTACTATAATAATAAATACTCTTGCTATGTTTTTTATATTTCTATTTTCTATTCCTATTGGGGTTATGTCGGCAGTTAAGCACGATTCCCTTTTTGATAAAATTACGACGGTATTGGTTTTTATCGGTTTTGCTGCGCCGTCTTTCTGGGTCGCGCTTCTTTTAATTATTTTTTTCGGAATAGATTTGCACTTACTGCCTATAGGGGGTATTACCTCTGCCGGTTATAATTTTCTCCCCTGGTGGGGCAAAATCGCAAATATAGCAAAACATCTAATTATGCCCGTATTCGTCGCAGGGTTCGGAGGTATAGCCGGACTTTCTCGTTATTTAAAAGGCAATATGCTTGAAGTTTACAGGCAGGATTATATCCTGACGGCAAGAGCTAAAGGGCTTAAAGAACGCACCGTAATATACAAGCATGCAATGAAAAACGCCCTGATTCCATTTATCACTATCCTCGGATTAAGCGTTCCGGGACTTATAGGAGGAAGCGTTATTATAGAAACTATTTTTGATATAAACGGAATGGGAAGACTTTTCTATCAAAGCGTCCTCGCAAGAGATTACCCGACTATAATGGGAATATTAGTAATAGGCGCGGTACTTACTCTTATCGGCAACCTTTTGGCCGATATCGCTTACGCCCTTGTCGATCCCAGACTTCGAAAATAGAAAACTTATCAATAAAAAGTCAGATTTTATTTTCCGCAAAGAAAAATGTGTTAAGAAAAAGGTGTCAGATTTTATTTTCCGCAGACGAAATATTCAATTTATATAAAAGATATTTGCGGAAAATTAATCTGACACCTTTTTCGATAGCACGATTATTACGCAGCTAAAAACCAGCAAACGTAGTCGGGAGTAAGCAAATAAATAAATCTGACACCTTTTTTATTTTTTATTAGACACCTTTTTTATTTGTTTTTGTGCAAGTCTTTGCCGAAAAACATATATACCGTAGGAACTATGAATATAGTCAAAAAGGTGCCTATTCCGAGTCCGGCGGCTATAACCAAACCTATGTCAAACCGGCTGACTGCGCCTGCTCCCGTAGCAAGAAGAAGCGGCACTACGCCGAAAACCATAGCAAAAGTAGTCATAAGTATAGGCCTTAACCTTATAGAAGCCGCCTGCTCTATTGCAGATCTTTTATCCATGCCTTCTTTCTGCAAATCGTTTGCAAACTTTGTAATAAGAATGCCGTGTTTACTTACAAGTCCAATAAGAGTAACAAGCCCTACCTCCGTATAAATATTAATAGTCGCAAAACCTAAACTTAAAAATATTAACGCTCCGGTTATAGACATAGGAACGCTTACTAATATAATAACAGGATCGATAAAACTGTCGAACAAAGCGGCAAGAACAAGATAAATTATAATCAGGGAAAAGAAAAACGTTACTATCATGGCAGAACCTTGTTGAACGAACTGGCGCGATTGTCCTGCAAAATTATACGAAAAACCTTTAGGAAAAATATTCTTGGACGTTTTTTCAAGAAAACTCAACGCCTGCCCTATAGTAACTCCAGGTTTGGGTATAGCGGATATAGTAACGGAATTAAGCTGATCGAACTGATTTAACGACTCCGGCACCGTAACGGTTTTAAAACTCACAAAGCTGGACAGCGGAACCATATTTCCGTTTGAAGCCGCTACATAATAATTTTTTAACAAATTTTGGTCATACCTGTATTTTTGAATTACCTGAGGTATAACTTTATAGCTATAACCGTCCATTTCAAACCAGTTTACGTAATTTTCGCTAAGCATGGTAGAAAGCGTATCGCCAATAGTTGCCATATTAATACCCATACTCTGCGCTTTGTTTTTATTTATAATAATTTTTATCTGAGGTTCATCGTACTTTAGGTCTTTATCCATATACAAAAACAGTCCGCTCTGCATCGCTTTTTGCTCAAGCCGAAGCGCAACGCTTCTCATTTCAAGATAATTGTCCGTAGATGTTATAACAAACATAACGGGAAGACCCTGCGAACCTGGGAGGCTCGGAAGCGCAAACGCCGCAAGCTGCAAACCGGTTATAGAATTTAGTTTTTCCTGTACCATAGGGGTAAGCTGCATCTGGGTTAATTTCCTCTGGCTCCACGGCTTAAGAATCATACCCGATATCAAGGTATTGTTGCCTGAAGCTCCCAATGCCATAAAATACCTGTTCATTTGCGGAAAAGAATCGTAAATATGCCCTATCTGCTTTGCGTAATGTTTTAAATTTTTGTAGGTAGAAGTAGGCGATGCGGTGCCCTGTACAAAAACGACGCCTTGATCTTCCGTGGGGGCCAACTCGCTTTTTGTTGTAATAAATAAAAAATATGCGGCGGTTAAAACAACTATTATAACTAAAGCTACCACAGGTTTGTAATCAAGAACGCCGTGAAGTATTTTTAAATATATATTTTTTATTTTATCAAAAGTTATGTCAAGAAAATGCGGAAGACCTTTTTTACCCATATCCTCTTTTAAAAATTTAGACGTCATCATAGGAGAAAGAGTTAAGGCTAAAATTCCGGAAATAAGCACCGCTCCGGCAAGAGTAAAGGCAAATTCCGTAAAAAGCGCTCCTGTTAGACCGCCCATAAAACCTATAGGGAGAAAAACCGCCACTAAAGTGATAGACATAGCGATAATAGGCACGCCCAGCTCTTTTGCCGCAACAATAGCCGCGTCAAACGGTTTTTTACCTTCTTCTATATGACGGCTTACGTTTTCGACTACTATAATAGCATCGTCCACGACCAACCCTATAGCAAGGACGAAAGCTAAAAGGGTCAGTAAGTTAATTGAATAGTTTAGATAATACATTATAAACAGGTCGCCTATAATCGATAAAGGTATAGCTATTACGGGAATAACCACGCTTCTTGAGGAACCGAGAAATAAAAAAATAACTATTATAACTATTATAAGGGTTTCTACAACCGTTTTAATAACCTCGTTAATAGAACTGCTTATAAAAATAGTTCTGTTAAAAGCAACCCTAAGTTTCATATGCGCAGGCAGTTGTTTTCTTAACGAAGAAATCATATCCGTAAGTTTTTTTACGACGGTCAGCGGATTTGCAGTAGGAGTCGTAAAAATACCCATAACTACGGCTCTTTTGCCGTTCATTATATTTCCGGCATCGTTGCTTACGGCTCCCATTTCTACCGTTCCTATATCTTTAATTCTTACTAATGTACCTCCGTCGTCGGCAACGACTAAATTCCTAAACTGTTTTACGGTCTTAAGCATAGTGTCTGCGGAAATATTAACCTGAACATAATTTCCTTTAGTGTAACCGTTAGAAGCAATATAATTATTGTTTGCAAGGGCGTTTGAAACGTCTATGGGCGTAACGTTAAATTCCGCCATTTTTTTAGGGTTAAGCCATATTCTCATACCGAACTGTTTGTTTCCGTAAATCTGAACCTGTCCAACCCCGCTTACAGCCTGAATTTTGGGCTGAACCGCCCTGGTTAAATAATCCGTTATCTGAGAACTTGTTAACGTATTTGAAGTAAACGCCAGATACAAATATGCAAGATTTGTCACGCTGGTTTTAGTAATAACCGGAAGTTGAGACTGTTTAGGAAGCTGGTTTAATACTGAATTGACCTGAGAAAGCACCTCGGCAAGAGCGGCGTTGGGGCTGAAGTTTAATTTCATAAAAACCTGGATAGTGCTTACGCCTTCGGTGCTCGTCGAAGTCATATAATCTATGCCTTCCGAAGAAGCTATGGCTCTCTCCAAAGGCATTGTAATAAAACCCTGAACTACCTGCGCGCTTGCTCCCGGATAAGCCGTTTGAACGGTTATAAGCGTATCTTTTACTTTCGGATACTCCCTTAACGTCAATTCGGAAAGAGATCTTGCTCCAAGTATAAATATAACAAGACTTATAACTATTGCAAGAACCGGACGTTGAATAAATATGTCGGTAAAACTCTTCTTTGTTTGCGGTTTTAGTTCGTTCATTTAATTACCTTTTATCTTTATCTTTTACTATTGCTTTTAAATTTATTTTTCCTTTTATTATCTGTGCCTTCGTTTTTTATGGCTACAGGTATGCCGTTTCTCAGTTTTACCTGCCCTGCCGTAACGACTTTTTCGCCGGCTTTTAAGCCTTTAAGTATAACTACCACTCCGTTTCTTTCTTCTCCAGTCTTAACATAATCGGTTTTTACGATATTTACGCCGTTTTTCTTAACGACCACGTAAACGAAATCGCCGTATGGATTATATGTTATCGCTGTTGCCGGAACCGTCACGACGTTATGTATCAACGGCAATAAAACTCTGCCCGTAACAAACATTCCCGGCCTTAAATACATTCCTTGATTGTCAACTATAACCCTGGCGGTTATATTGCGGGAAACGGTATTAACGTCTATGCTTATAGTTTTTATCCTGCCGTAAAAGATTTTATTATATGAATCTAACTCAATCTTAACTTTTTGATTTACCTTCAAACTGTGCAAATCGTTCTGCGGCATTGTAAAGTCAATATAAATCGGGTTAATAGAATAAAGCGGTATTATATTTGCGCCTGGTTGTATATACTGACCTAGATTTACCGAACTTGAATTTCTAATCCCTACTATTCCGGAAAACGGCGCCCTTATCGTCATATCGGATATAGTCACTTCCGCCTGAGCTATTTGCGCTTCGTTTTGCTTTAATGTAGAGAGCATAGATATGTACGACGCTTTAGAAACGGCATTTTGAGCATAGGCTTTTTTGTACTGCTCATAGTTAAATTTATCGGCTATAAACTGCGATTTGTATTGTTTTAACTGTGCAATCTGAAGAGAATCGTCGAGAGTAACCAAAACCTGATTTTTATGAACAAACTCTCCCGATTTAAAATATATGCCGTTAACCTGTCCTGCAACCTGCGTCGTTACGTTAACCGAGTTTATAGCTGATACGTTTCCTATAGTATGTATATAGGGCTGCCAGTTTCCTATTTTAGAAACGGCTACCGACACCGAAACGGGAGGAAATTTCCTATTTTTCATAAACTGTCCCATTTCATAACCCTTATAAGCTTTGTATCCGAATATTCCTCCGAAAATAACTATCAAAACAAGCAAAACTATTATAAAACGTTTAATCATATCGATACCTTTAAATTTAAAATAAATTATTAAATTATAAATTTTTTAATTGACAATATGACTTTATAGTCAGTATAATTAGAATATAATAAATTTAAAATTCAGTCAATAAAAAAACAACATAAAAAAAGATACAAAATAAAACGAAAAATTATGAAAATTAAAAAAGTTTTGCTCTTATTTTTTTTTACGGCTTTAGGGTCTATGTTTTTTCTAAGCGGATGCAGTTTATTTACGCATCCAAAAAAAATTACGGTTAAAATCCCTAAGAGATTTAAATATGCATTAAATAACGAAAATTTTAAAATAAAAAATGACTGGTGGAAAAATTTTGGAAGCAATAAACTTGACGATTTAGTATCAAAGGCATTAAAAAACAATTTAAATTATCTAATAGCTATAAAAAATATACAGGTAGCAAAAACATATGTTTCGCAGAACGAATCCAAATTATTTCCCACCGTTAATTTTAGCTATGAAGCGACAAGAAACAAAATGCCAGGCTATGAAACTTCCATATTCTCGGGAGGATCTTCTTCCGGTTCTCCCTCGACTATTATTTATAATCTAAACCAGGCAGGTTTGAACGCTTCTTATGAATTAGACGTATGGAACCAGATAAATAATGCCGTTAAACAGGCAAAAGCTAACGTCTCGGTATCAAAAGAAGATGCCGATGTGGTTAAACTTACGCTTATAAGCAATGTTGCGCAGGCTTATTTCCAAATTAAGGCTTTGAAAGAATCAGTAATTAATTTAAAAAAACAGTACAAAGCGGAAAAAGAAATTTTAAAACTTTATGAAGTACAGTATAAAGACGGTCTAATAAATGCAGGACCAATAGTAAACACAAAAACAAACCTTGAAATTTTAAAAACCGATCTTAACGATTCTATAAAGCAAAAAGATATTACGCAAAACACGCTTGCATATTATCTGGGAAAATTTCCGGAAAGATTCAAGCTAACCGTTAAATCTAACATAAAAAACATTTTAAACTTTAATAATAATCATTATTATAAGTTAATACCGCCGAATATTCCATCTGAAATTTTAACACAAAGACCTGATGTTAAAGAAGCAGAGTATAATGTTCTTGCATATGCTTACGCTAAAAAAGAAAGTCTTGCTAATTTTTTTCCCGTATTTAACCTTACCGGAAGTTACGGATATGCAAGTCCCAGCTTAGATAATTTTATCACCGACGCTAACAGCGTTTGGAATTTCGGGTTGGATATTCTTGCACCCATATTTAATTATAAAACAAATATAAGCATTTATAAAAGGTCTAAACTACAGTATCAGCAGGCTGTATTGAATTACAGAAATACGGTAATAAACGCTTTCAGCGAAACCGACAGCGCACTTGCAGATTTCCAAAAAGATACTCAAACTCTAAAAAGTTACGAAAAAAATTACCGTTATGCGCTAAAACTTTTCAATATTTATAAAGCACAGTATAAAACCGGAATTTCTTCTAAAATAACTTATCTTACCTACAGAGAAAACTTGCTTAATGCGGAATACAATCTCATAAATCAAAATTTATCGGTTAAAGAAGATGTGATTAGCGTTTACAATGCTCTCGGCATGGGATTAAAAGATTAATACTCCGGCAAATTCCTTAAATCTTTGCCAATGTCCATATAAAGCAAAAGCTCCATAATTTTTTGGGCGTGATCGGCAAACCTTTCGTACTTGCGGGCAATAAAGATATAGGTTATATTATTTTCTAAGGTATTTAAATTTTTTATCGAATTATTTATTATATCCACAACAATTTTATGAGACAATAAGTCTATAACGTTTTCATCTTTTATAATGACGTCTTTAAGCCCTAAATTTTCTTTAACGCCGTCGGAAAACATTTTAATGGCCATTTTAAGCATCTCGTCGTCTCTTGCCGCAACGTCTTCAAAATATGAATAAACGCATTTAAATTGTTCAGAAAAAGACGGCCCGTCGGTAAGTTTTAGCCCTATCTGGCATATCGAAGCACATAAATCTCCCATTCTTTCAAGGTCGGTTATTATTTTCATAGTAGTCGTTATAAACATTAAGTCTGCCGCTTCTGGCTGATAAAGAGCAAGAAGTTTTATACAACTCTCGTTAATGCCTACCTCAAGCGAATTAACTTTCAAATCATTTTTAATCGTCTGCTCCGCAAGATTTTTATCCCTTTCAAATAAAAATTTGGTTGCGCTGCTTAGCTGACTTGCAACTATTTCACCCATCTCGACGACACTGCGTTTTAATTTCATTAATTCGTTATCTAAAATATTCACCGTAACCTCTCTGTCTCTAATATTATATGTATTTTATATTTATTCAATATTTTATTTAATATCTGCTTGTTATAAAGTTTTCCGTTCTTTTGTCTTTAGGCCTTGTAAAAAAATTACCCGATTCGTCAAATTCAATCAGTTCCCCGTCTAAAAAAAACCCGCTGTAATCGGAAATTCTGCCGGACTGCTGAACGTTATGACTTACGACTATAATAGTATAATATTTTTTAAATGAATTAATCAAATCAAGTATGATGCTGGTTGAAACCGGATCAAGATATGCAGTCGGTTCATCCATTAATAATATAGAAGGATTTGTAGCTATAGCCCTTGCAATACATAATCTCTGCTGCTGTCCTCCCGAAAGAGACAAAGCTGACTTATTTAGTTTATCTTTGACTTCATCGTAAAGACCGGCATATTTAAGACATTTTTCTACTCTTTCTACAATAAAATCCTTATTTTTTATGCCGTGAATTTTTAGCCCAAAAGCAACGTTTTCAAATATAGATTTGGGAAACGGATTAGGATTCTGAAATACCATGCCTATATTCCGTCTTAATTCTACCACGTCAACCGACTTATCGTATATATTTTTTCCGTCTATCAAAACTTCGCCGGTCAGCTTTGCGCCCTCGGTATAATCATTCATCCTGTTCAAGGTTCTTAAAAAAGTAGATTTGCCGCATCCCGAAGGTCCTAAAAGCGTACATACCGAATTTTTTTTAAAATAAAGATTTATCGACTTTAGCAGATGATAATTCCCGTAATAAAAATTTAAATTTTTTACGTTTACTATTATATTATCGATATTGCCGTCGTCCGATTTTACAGGTTTTAAGTCGTTGTTCTCATTTGGCATAAAATTACGATTCCTTTTTTGTTTTTTTTATAGAATAAATTTTTTAACTAAATAGTTTATCAGTCTTAATCCAAGGTCTAATAAAAATATAAACAGCAATAAAACAACCGAAGCCGCTTCTGCTTTGTAATGCAATATCCTGGAAGGTTCGTGAATATATATAAAAATGAGCATAGCCATATCTCCCACCGCCCCTCCGGGACCTGTAACCCCTGTAGGCAAACCGGTATTATAGTAATTAGTAAATAAAAGGGGTGCAGTCTGTCCGATAATATTCATTACTCCTAACAGTATCCCGATAAATATGCCGCCAAGCGCCGCTTTAAGTATGACCGATTTTGCGGCCTGAAATTTAGTAGCTCCCAGCGCAAGCGCACCCTCTATATAGCTGGCAGGAATCTGATTAACAGCCTGCTCCGTAAGCAATGCTACTATAGGTGTCATTATAAATCCTAGAGTCAAACCTCCTGCAAGGGCAGAAAATCCGAAATGGAAACCAAATCCTGCATTAGTGGAAAATATATAAAATCCCACGATACCCCATACTATAGACGGTATTCCTATCATAAGCTCGTTTAAAAGCCTTAAAAAATAGTTCGTTCTTTTTTTACCGAAAAGCGATAAATATAAACCCGTCCCGATGCCCAGAGGAATTGCTAAGACCGATGCTATAACTACAAGATATACGTCGCCTATAATAGCGTTTAATATACCGCCCTCTGCGCCTATAGGAAAACCAGTCGGCAGCGTAGAAATAAAATTAAAATTAAGATATTTATAACCTATAGCAAAAGCTTTATAAATAATATGGAAAACCGGAAAAGCTCCAATTAGAAAAGCTGCTATCGCAAACAGGAATGCAAGGTTATTATATATTTTTTTTCTTTTGAGATAACCTTTATCTATAGGAAAAACTGGTTCGAATTGTTGATGTTCCATAATAATATACTATATATATTTATTATATTTAAGCATATATAAATTAGTTATGATTATTGCCGTTATTATTTATTATTTTTATTTTAATTGTCTATATTTTATTAACCGCCGCCAAACTGTGACCTGCTGAATCTTCCGCCTATGACCCTGTTTAAAATATTTCTTCCGACGATATTAACCATAAGGCTTATTAGTAAAAGAATAAGCGCCAGTTCAACTTCCGCAGAAGCATATATTGGGCTTATAACTGCAAAAGTAAAAGTATTGGCAAGCATTGAAGATATAGTATATCCGACGCTGAATAAAGATTTTGGTACTATCGCCTGATTACCTATTAAAAGCACGGTAGCTATAGTTTCGCCTATAGCTCTTCCAAATCCTAAAATTATTCCTCCGTATATTCCGTTAAGAGCATATGGCATAGAAACGTCTTTTATAACGTCCAATTTTGTAGCGCCCATTGCCAGCGCTCCGTCTTTAGCCAGCTTGGGTACGGAAGATAGCGAGTCCTTAGTAATAGAAGCTATTATCGGCAATATCATAAAAGCCACGATTATACTGGCCGCAAGAATACCGTAGCCTATATTTTCTTCAACTTTTAAAAAAGGTACTCCCGAAAAATGTCTGCTAAAAAAGGGTTCGACGGATTCCCTTATCCAGGGTACTACGGTCAATACGCCCCAAACGCCGAAAACTACGCTTGGTATGCCCGCAAGCATTTCGATAATAATAGTAAAAATACCTCTTAAAAAAAATGGACAATATTCCTGTAAAAAAATGCCGGTACCTAAACTTAAAGGAATAGCAAAAATTAGAGCGAGAAACGTAACAAAAAAAGTGCCGGCAAGAAAAGTTAAAGCGCCGAATATTTCCGCCGGAGGATTCCATTCTTTTTTCCATAAAAAAGATATGCCGTACCTGCTTATTGAGGGGTAACTATAGTATAATATAACTATAACGGCTATTAAAAAAATTACTACTACGGCTAAAACAAACACCGATAGAATAAATTTAAAAAAATCGTCTTTATATTTTAAATTGAACATTAAAGTATTATGCCTGTTTTATAGCGTATATTTTTTATTCAGGTTAGGCGTAAATTAATTTTTTTTAATTATAGCATATTATTTTTAATTTTTCTAAAAAAAATAACTCGGGTAATAATTATATAATATAAATTATAATAAACTAAACGGCGCGATAAGGGATTTTTATTAATCTGCAAATCGCGCCGTTAACATAAATCAGTTAATAATTTTATTTTACCTGCGCCAAAAGTTTCTTTACGTTGGGTAAAACAGATTTTGGAAGCGGTGCAAAACCGGTCTTAACAGTATATTTTGCGGCCTGACCGGGACCTAAAGCCCAGTTTATCAAGTCTTTAATAGATTTCGTCGTAGAGGGATTAGGCTGTTTTTTCCTAATCATCCAAAATTCGAAATTTGAATCCGGATATGCGTTCTTAGCATAAACGTTCCAAACTATAGATTTATCGAAATCGGCAGGAAAACCACCCTGTTTTAATGCAGAATTAGCCGCAGCGGCTATTGTTTTAACCGAACCGACGACGTAATTACCTGCTTTATTCAACATAGCGGCGCTCGCAAGATGATATTCCAAAACCCAGCCGAGACCTACATAACCAATACCGCCTGCAGTGCTTTTAACGGCAGCGACGACTGCATCGCTTCCAAGATAACCGCTGCCTGTAGGCCAATCGGGAGACAAGCTTCTTCCTACTTTCTTTGCCCATGCTTTAGACGTATCGGTTAAAAGGCTGGTAAAATCAAATGTAGTTCCGCTTGCATCCGCTCTGTGGACTACGAAAATATGAAGATTCGGAAATTTATACTGCGGATTTAATTTTTTAAATGCAGGATTATCCCAGTTTTTAATCTTGCCCATATAAATTTCGGCGACTAATTTAGGCGTCATTTTAAGATTAACGTTGTTTGGTATTCCAGGTATATTATAGATAACCTGCGCATCGTCGAGAGCAACCGGAACGTTAATTAAATTGGGGTACCTTTTTTTGAACGCTTTAGTGAGATAAGCGTCCGACGCTCCTATGGTAATATTGCCGTCGGCAGCGTTAGAAATTCCAAAACCCGAACCAGTTCCTGCAACCGAAACCGTAACGTTAGGATGCAGTTTATGATACTTAACCGCCCATACGGAATTTAACGGGTAAAGCATAGTAGAACCTGAAATAGTTAGGGTTCCGGCAGGTACTTTTGCGCTGGAACTTGCCGTAGGCGTTTTAGATTTAGCGCATCCGGAAACAAGAAACGATAATCCGACGACCGCAGAAACTGTTGCAACGCCCAACAGCATTTTTTTCTTACTGCTTTTGTTCATACATCTCCTCCATAATTAAATTTAAATTTTTGATTTATCTTATCGCAAAATTTATTTCTTTATTATCATAACAGATTTTTATTACAATTTTATTACAATTATGTTAAATTTTTGTAACAATTCGTTTTTATCTAACTATGAGCTGAAATTCAATTCTGGCGCAGACGCAAAATTGTGTGATATAATAGTCGATATTTAATTTGCAATATTAATATTAACATTATTAAAAGAGGTAAACTTATGCAATCTTTTACTATTTACAATCCGGTTAAAATACATTTTGGCCCAGGTATTATTTCTGAAGCGGGAAAAATCGCCAAGAAATATTCCGATAACGTTTTAATAGTTACGGGAAAAAACTCGATGCAAAAAACGGGAACGTTAGATAAACTTATTAAAATTTTAAAGGAAACTGGGATAACGGCAACCGTTTACGACGGCATAACCCCAAACCCTACGATAACGGAAATTGACGAAGCCGCAAAAATAGCAAAGCAAAAAGGCATCGGTCTAATAATAGGTTTGGGAGGCGGAAGCCCTCTTGATTCGGCAAAAGCAATAGCCGTTGCGGCAAAAGGAGATATTCCGGTATGGGAATACTTAAAAACTCCGGCTAAAGAAGCGATTCCCGTAATAACTATAGTTTCGACTTCAGGAACGGGGAGCGAAGTAAACAGATATTCGGTTATGTCCAATCCTGCAACGGGAGAAAAACCAGGTTTCGGTTACGAATGTATGTATCCTAAAGAAGCAATAATAGATCCGGAAATTACTTCGTCAATGCCTCCTTATGTTACGGCGACGACCGGTTTCGACGTTTTTGTCCACATTTTTGAAGCGTTTACCGGAAAATCCAAAAACGAGTTTTCTACGGCATACTGCATGCAGGCGTTTTATCTTTTGAAAGATAATTTGATTAAAGCGTATAACGAACCTGATAATATGCAGGCAAGAGGCAATATGGCGCTTACTTCTGCGCTTGCGGGGCTTGCAATAGATATTTCCGGCGTAGGAATAATGCACGCAATGGAGCATCCGGTATCCGGAAATTATCCTAATGTTGCGCACGGAGCGGGGCTCGCCGTTCTGGCTTTGGAATCGATGAAATATAATCTGAACGCATGCAAAAGAGACTATATGCTCATAGCGCATCATTTTGGAATAAAAAGAGCGGGTAAAAGCGACGACGAATATGCTATGTCTTTAATAGAAAAAACGAAAGAAATACTTACCGCCTTAAATCTTAACGTAAAACTTAAAGACCTCGGCGTCCAAAAAGACAAGCTTCAAAAAATTGCAAAAGAGGCTTTTTCTACTATGGGGTTCGCCATAGAAAATAATCCAGCGGAAATTGACGAGAAAGGAGTGCTAAAACTGCTTGAAAACAGCTATTGATTAAGATTTAATTAAAACTTGCAGCGTAATTTTTAGTATACGTCAAAACTGGAAGTCTTTCAATTTATTGATGGGTAGTTAACTTATGTTCAAATATTACTTTTTCAATTTCCTTGATATCAATTTTAATGATATCAAGGAAATTTTTGTCTGAAAATACGTTATTTTCAAACCCTGATTTGCTTATGAAAACTTTAACAAGTTTTCTTTTATCGTTTATGTAATTGCATTTATTTAAAAAATGATCAATATCTTTTCTTGAAGTTTTTTTATTGCGCCATTTGCATTCTATTAACAATACGGCATCTTTGCTTTCGCCCACTATATCTATTTCGTAAACCTCTTTAGAATGTGGAATTTTTCCCCAATGTTTTCCGATGGTTTCCGGAAGGAAAGGTATTAGACCTGCTTTAAAAAGATTTGGAATAACAGATTTTATAATTTCTTCAAATATTCTGCCGGTAAATTCGTTTATATTTTTAACCGCAAAATTAAAAGCATATTCAGGATTAAACTCAATTTTGTCCTGATTTGAGTAAATATATTTAAACCAGAAATTTAAAAAATTGTCTTTTATTCTATAGCGAATGCCGCGCTTAGAGGCGCCGAGCTTATTTTCTACTTTTTCTATTATGCCGTAATAATCCGCAAGTTCGCTTATATACTTCATAACCTTTGTTCTTTCCATTCCTGTTTTATCGACTATCTCGCCTATTTCCTTGTCGAAGCAGCCTATTTTTTCCAATATGGAAAAATATCCGCGGTGTTCGGAGCCGAACTCTCCTATAAGAAGATTTTTGCCTTCTTCACGCAGAGGGGCTAATTCGTCAAAAAATAGATTTTGAAGTTGCGTTTTAAAATCTTCTTTGTTTTTAAGATACCAGAGATACTTTGGAATGCCTCCGAATACGGAATACCTGTCTATAATTTCATCCGTATCGTAGCCAAAAGAATTAAGCATTTTTGCAGTTTCAATAAAATCGAATTCTTTTAAATTTATCTGGTAAGCGCTTCTTCCGAAGAGTGGTTCTTTATAGTCTAAAAATATATGCTTCATCATGCCGACATAAGAACCGCACAATATTAATAAGACGTTTGAATCAAGGTCGTCCCAGACTTTCTGAAGAATAGAAAATACCGAATTATCGACTCTTAAAAAGTTTTGAAATTCATCTATTATAACAATGCCGTTATTGCTTAAAAGATGCTTAAAAAAAGCTTCCCAATTTCCGAAAACACCGTCGAATATCTGTCCGGAAAAATCTTTAAGAAGGGTTTCTTTAGATCTTGTATCTACGAACAGGTATTTAGCGTCGTGAAAAACGTGCTTTAACAGCATCGTCTTGCCGATTCTTCTCCTGCCGTAAACTACTATCATTTGCTTTTCGGATTTCTGCCGCAGTTTTGCTAGAAATTCCTTTTCTTTAACCCTGTCGAAAAATTTCATAAATTATAAATAATCAAAATATCAAAATACGGCCAAAAAGATTTTTGTTAATTTGTATACTCATTAGTATATTACTTGTCAGTATATATAATATATAAATTTGAGTCAAGATAAAAATCTTTATAGTTGAATAACAAATCTTCAAAAAATTGCAAAAGAGGCTTTCTCTACTATGGGGTTTGCCGTTGAAAATAATCCTGCGGAAATTGACGAGAAACGAATTTTAAAACTGCTTAAAATCAAATTAATTTATTTCCGCATTTTTCACAAAATTTTGCTTCAGAAGCATTCTTAAAACCGCAGTTTGAACAAATACTATTATCCACATTTTTATATGGTTGAATACGGCTTATTCCTTCATTGCCGCTGCCTCCGATAATAGGAAACGCGGTCTTTTGAATTGTTTTATTTTTTATAATTTCGACAACGCTTTTTGCTTTATTAAAATCCACGGGGACATTCCCTATTATACTGCGTTTAAATTTTATACCGGGCGTTAGCCCCCCTCTTGTTTCAACGGTTATAAATAATCTTTTAGAGAAGAAAAAAGCTATTAATAAAATAATTCCAAAAAATAATGAGAATAACCCTTGCATTCTAATTGAATTAATCAATAACATAAAAAATCCTATTATCGAAAAAAATATTCCTAAGATAAGGGCTATAATCGATTGCGAATATCCGCAATAGCTGCTTGAAACGCATGTCAGCGGAATTACATGATTAATATTACCCTGCATACTCAAATAATTCATAGATATGCAGTCGTCATTCAATTCGAATGTGGTTTCGCCGTATATTTTTAATACGGTTAATAGCCAAGCAATTATCCCTTCACCTCTGCCGGATATTGAAACAAATATTTTATTTGGGTCATTTTCGTTTACATAAAATTTAGTTAACACTAATGATGTTGAATTTGCCTTTTTACCTCTTGCAATAGCTATTAAAATAATAAAACCTATTATTATTCCCGCAAGAGGAGCCAAGTTCTGAAATAAATTCATCTTAATTTTTCTCCTTATTTTTTAAATAAAACTATACTTTATTCTACTTTTTTATTTTTATTAGCTATTAACAGAATTGATACAATAATTATACCTGTAAACGAGATAAATAAAATAGCAATAAGTATTATAATTGAGGTATCGGAAGATAAAAAAGATAAAATATCGTTATACGGACGATATATAACATAAGCGGTTTTTCCAATTAAAGCCGAACTATTAAAAACTACTATATTTGCAGATTTAATTTTCCCATCCGTACCGTTTTTCTTTAAAATATTTCCAGGAACTTTAACGGTTAATTCACTAATATTTTTCATATAGCCGAAATCTAACTTTATGGTACTATTCTTTTTGTCAACAGTTCTTTTTATTCCTGCTCTTTTTGCATCAACCCACCTTACAAACACCTTATAATTTAACAATCCGTTTTTATCTATAACAGGTTTAGAAACCTTAACATAACTATACTTTTTTAAAAAATGCTTTTTTATTTTGTTTACAGGATATGCGGTAATACCTATAAGTCTATAAGTGCCGTAGCCTCCTCCAGATTTATCGATATGTAAATTTCCGACCACCTTACAACCTGGAATTATCAAAAATACCGACAGCAATGTTAATAATAGCGCTATTTTAAATTTAACTTTTTTATTTTTAATATTTTTTTCTATTTTTTTCATAATCCATCGTCCTAATAAATTATTATATTATAAATATTTAAATTTAATATATAAATACTACTGCACCTTTATATAAGCCGCCGGAGATTCTTCAATAGTCGCAGTAGAAGTTACCGTCAATACATAAGTATATGTTCCTGTCGGAAAATTAGACGGAATTTTTACGGCAAGATTAACGGAATAAATTCCGGGTTTATCTACGTTGACGTATGAATTATTATAAGCGGTAAGACCGTTTCCGTAAACTTCGTATGTCAATTTTACGCTATTAGAAGACGGACTTGACGGCGTCGCTGCATAAAATGTAGAGTGCATATTTATCGTACTTCCGGGGGAAGCATTAACGTTTTCCGCCGTAACGTTTGAAATTATAACGGCAGGCGCATTTTCCGCAGAACTGCCGAGAGGCGAAATGTTCGTTATATCAGCGCTTGCTGAACTTAAGTAAGTTTTAAAAGCGGAAAATCCTCCAGCTTGATTATAGCTGTTTGAATTATTATTTGAATATACGTAAGTCGGAGCAGAAGAAGTACTAGGGGCAGAAACAGACGAAGCACCCGACGTCGAAGATTGAGAATAATTAGATTTATTTTTAGAAGTTTTCTTGTTTTTTTTGTTTTTCTTATTCTTCTTATTTTTCTTTGAAGATTTACCGTTATGTTTGTGCTTATTTCTATTACTTTCGGATTTATTTTTGGTTTTAATATGGAGAACTTTGTATATTTTTTTCTCAATTTTTTTAAGCTTTCCGGTTTTAAACAAATAAAACAATGTTCCGCCTGAGCCGATTAACAATACGGCTAAAACGATAAGAACTATTAATAATCCATTTCCTTTTTTACCGCCGTCTTGATTAGGTATTTTAGACACTTTTGGGGTTGCGGAAGAATTATTGCCGCTTGGATTCTTTGGACTGCTGTCTTCTTTTGCGCCGTTTTGAATAGAACTTTCGGCTCTGCCGACTATGCTTGCATCGTTTTTAGCTTGAGCAGGGGACGGCGAAGCATTTGCATTTTTTAAAACGTTAGCGTTAGCTGAAGTAGGCTGTCCAGAAGTTTGTTTAGGTTCAAATTTCTGTCCGCATTTAGGACAGAACTTAGCGTTATCGTTTTCTATTTTGGTGCCGCAATTTTTACAAAAAAACATTTTTATTTCCTCTTTGTTTTAAAATGATGCAAAAATGGATTTTATTTTTATATTATGCAATTTAATTTAGTTTACTCCCGCAATTCTCGCAAAATAATGCATCGGAAGGATTTTGCGCTCCGCAGTTGGTGCAAAATTTTAATCCCGCTTCTGTTTTGGCGTCTGCATTAACGCTGCCTGACTGCGGCGCTGCCTGAGTCGTTTGTTCCTGTGAAGACTGCTGCACCGGATTGGTATTTGCAAAATCTTCACCGGATGTTGTTTGAGAGTTTTTAACTCCTCCTTTCATACTAGCTGCTTTTTCTTTATATTTCTCGACATTTGATTTCAATTTGGAAGCAACGTCGTTAAATTGCGCATCTACGTCGTCGAAATTCATATCGGACGTAACATCTAAATATATATAGTTCTGTCCTAACATTAAATATACTGCAAGAAGAACTATTAAAAGCATATATATAATACCTACGCCGAACCCTACAAACCAGCCGAACCCTGCAAGCGAAGAAATGATACCGCCTCCTCCAAGCATCCCCATCATAGAACCGCCGTATCCATAGCCGTCAAACAGATAAGTAGGTCTCGTTATAGCTAATATTGAAGTTGTAAGGGTAAGAGAACCGACCGATAATAAAATAAAGATTAGAGCTAAAATAAATAATACCAGCACTAAAAAGATAAAGTAACCAAAAAGAAGAGTGGAATGTTTCTTGTAAATTTTATATGCTTTAAATATTATTTCTTTTAGATTATTGCCGTCAAACACTAAAGGGTTAATCATAAAATTAATTAAAAGAATGGCAAAAAACATTACTGCAAAAATTATGGTGAATCCGGGTATTCCTATAAATGCTAATAACTTTCCTAATCCCGGTATTTTTGCTATAAAAAAATAAATAAGGGAAATTATAAATACTACGATAGGGACTATTGCCAATATTATCTCGGAAACTAAAATGCGGTAAAATGAAAATATGCCGAATATTATCGCATCCGTTACGGGAATAGACGCCTTATTTCTTGCGTATTCCATTAATATTTTTCCAGTAGCCGTATAACCTATCAGGTAAATTATAATATATAATATCACTCCGATTGCTACAATAAATTTTGCTATTCCAAAATGTCCTCTAAACGCCATATCGGCAGCTATAGCCATAGAGCCACCCACTATAGCAAACGAAATTATAAAAGTCACTAGAAGAAGAATTATTGCTTTAATCCGCTGAAAGGCTTCAAACGATTTGATTAAGATACCGAATTTAAAAAAAGATTCCCCGCGTGCGACATCCATAAATCCTCCTAAAGAATTTCAAAGATTTGATTAAATTATAAGCGATATACTTATTTTATATCATAATTTAAATTTATAATAACTATATTTTTTTTAAAAAATTTTGTCAAGATTTTTTTTACTAATTTTTTTTGTTAAAAAATTATTTTAAGCGCAGATATTTTTTTTTGCAGATTGCGGCGGCTCATGCCGATAATTTGAGCTGTTTTAGTTACGTTGTTTCCGTTTTCTTTCAGTTTGCGAATCAGGTATGCTTTTTCAAAATTTTCTTTTGCCTGCTGGAATAAATCGGCAGACATAATACTTTCGATGTTATTTGAGTCTTCACGGCGCAATATATTTTCGCCGGATGAATAGTCGCGGCAAGATTGATTCATAATAACGTTTTCCTGCTCCGTACTAACATTGCCTTTATTTTCCGGAATCGCAGGATACTTGATTTTTAATTCCGCGGCGACGTCTTCGGCGGTTACCTTATTGTATAAATTTAAAATAGAAAACCTTTCTATAATATTTTTCAGTTCCCTGACGTTCCCGGGCCAGTTATAACTTTGCAGTAAATCCAATGCGGAGCCGTCTATTTCCAATCTGCCGGTATTACCGCCGAAAATTTTAACGAAATAATTTACTAAAAGCGGTATATCGCTTTTTCTTTCCCTTAACGGCGGTATATAGAGCGGAATAACGTTTAGCCTGAAAAAAAGATCGTTTCTGAATCTGCCTGATTTAATTTCCTCTTCGAGATCTTTATTGGTAGCGGCGATAACCCTGACGTCGGACTCAATTTCGTTATCTCCGCCTACTCTTTGAAATTTGCCTTCCTGCAAAACCCTCAATATTTTAGACTGCATTCTCAGGCTCATATCGCCTATTTCGTCCAAAAAAAGGGTTCCTCCGTCGGCTAATTCGAATTTTCCTTTTTTTCTTGCCGCCGCACCCGTAAAAGCGCCTTTTTCGTAACCGAAAATTTCGCTTTCTATAAGCTCTTCAGGTATAGCGGCACAGTTAATTGCGATAAAAGGTTCGCTGCTCCTCAGGCTGTTAAGATGAACGGCTCTTGCCGCAATCTCTTTGCCGGTGCCGTTTTCTCCAGTAATAAGAACCGGCGCCGAAGACGGGGCAGCCTTATATATCTTTTCTTTTAGACTTTTAATAGATTCTGCTTCGCCGATAAGTTCGAAACTGTTAGGCAAACTTTCCGCCAGAATAGTTTTTTTTTCGCTAAGACTGTTAAACTTTATCGCGTTTTCTACCGTAATAACGAGTCTGTCTAGAGAAAGCGGCTTTTCGATAAAATCGTAAGCTCCTATTTTAATAGTTTTAATTGCGGTATCTATATCGGAATGACCGGAAATCATAATGACCGGAATGTTTTTGTTTATTCTGACCATTTCGCGCAAAATATCCGAACCGTCGGAATCTGAAAGCCAGACGTCCAATAATACTACATTGGGCGATTTTTCGGCAAAGGCGTTTAATCCCGCTTTTCCGCCTGCCTCGGTTATTACGGAATAGCCTTCGTCTTTAAGAATTCCTGAAAGAGAGCTTCTAATACTTTCTTCATCGTCAACTATTAATACAACCTTCACGTTTACCTCTTTTGTAAATAAATATTTTACATACTTACATTTATAAATAAAATGAGCAATATTTATTCCGTCCTACATTTGATTCGTCGAAAATATTTATTATTTATAAAGGCATAAATATTATGAAATCTGCGCCTCCTCTTTCGTTATTTTCGAATCGTATCTGCGCATTGTTTTCCATTAAAATATTTTTTGTAATAGCTAAACCAAGACCTGTTCCGCCCTGTTTAGTAGAAAAATAAGGTTCGTAAATATTCTGAACTATTTCGTCTTTTATCCCCGTTCCGTTGTCCGAAAACGATATCTTCAAGGCTGATTTTCGATTAGGATTTTCTTTATCCGTCAGCTCTGTTAATTCGTTAAAAATCCTAATTTCGGGTTTATAGTCTTCGCCCGTTTTTTCCAAATTTTTTAAATTAACGCTATATACGGCATTTTCTATTAAATTCATAAAAGCTCTTTTCATCTGTCTTCCGTCGATAGAAACCTTCGGCAAATCATCCTGTAAATGTTCTATAAAGTTAATATTCCTGTGGGCATTTTTGTACAGACCGACTACTTCTCTTATCAAAGCGTTTATATCGGCAGGTTCCAAATTTGACTTTGGAAGCCTTGCATAAAGCGAAAATTCATCTACCAAACTCTTTAAATCGTCCACTTCCTTTATAATAGTGTTTACCAATTCTCCGAAAGTATTATCTTCAGCCGATATTTTTTCTCCGTATTTTCTTTTTAATCTTTCTGCCGAAAGACGAATAGGCGTAAGAGGATTTTTTATTTCGTGAGACATTCTTTTTGCAACTTCTTCCCATGCGGCGACTCTTTGAGCCTTCATCATATCCGTAGTATCGTTTAATACAACGATAAAGCCGATATAATTTCCAACTTCGTCTTTCATCGTAGTAATGTTGACTATATATACCTTCAAAACTCCATCTATGTTCAACTTTATTTCTTTTGTAAGATTTTCTTTGTCGGTTTTTGCAAGGTTTTTTATAACGCCTCTGATATCCGAAAATACGTCTTTTGCAAAAACGTCTTTATAATTTTTGCCTACGGCGTCTTTATAATTTATCCCGAACATATCTTCCGCGGCATTGTTTATGCTTCTCACCCTGCCGGTTGAATCTATGCCTATAACGCCTGCATGTATGTTTTTAAGTATTACTTCCATAAATCTTCTTCTTCTTTCTATTTCTTCATTGACGTTTTTTAAATCTATATTTGCTTTTTCTATCTCTTCCTTATTCTTTTTTAAATCTAAAGCCATCAAATTAAACGAATTTATAAGCATTCCTATTTCGTCGTCGCTTTCTTTCGAAACATTAATATCTAAATCTCCAGAAGCCACCTTCTTTGTGCCTTCCACAAGATCTATAATAGGCTTAGTCATTTTTTTCGACAAATAAAAACCCACCCATGAAGAAATAAAAAGAACGATAAGCGTAAATATAGAAAAGAAAATAAGATAAGTGGTTTCCATAGGATTTTTTATGAACCTTATCTGCGAATACTCCCTGTAAAAATGCTCAAGCCATTCAATTTTACGATTTACCGACGCGTCTTTTGCGCTTTTTATCAAGGCGCTCTTATGTCTGATTATAGCCGAAGTATAATCCATAGCCTTTTCTAACCTTAAAGTGTACCACTTATTAATAACGTTGGCGGCAAAACCTGTGGCAATCATTACGACAAACATAAAAAGAGAAGGAACTACGCTTACTATAACAAATAAACCAACAAGTTTAGTTCTTAATTTTGCGCCTATTACTCCCCGTTTTCTTTCTATTATTAATTTTATAACGTTTCTTAATACAAGAAACGACATAAGTAAAAAAAGGACTACCGTAATATTTATATAGGCATAAACGATAATCTTAGACGTTACGGAGATGTTTGAAAAAGATATCATACGCAGTTCTTCAAAAGTAGAAAAAACTACAAGCACGAAAACTATCGCCGCAAAAATAATTTCCCTTTTTATCTTAACTTTTTCGGAATTTTTTTTATCCATTTTTTATTGCCCTATTTGCTTTAACTCCTGTTTTATTGTATCATAAAAATATATGAAAATTTTAGTCCTCGGCTGCGGCACCTCGACGGGCGTCCCGTTAATAGGATGCCGCTGTAAAGTTTGCACTTCGGAAAATCCAAAAAACAAACGTCTAAGACCTTCTATTCTGGTATCCGAAAATAATTTCGATATCTTAATAGATACTGCGCCGGACTTAAGAACGCAGGCATTAAAATTCAATATCGTCAATATAGATGCGGTATTATATACTCACACGCATGCAGACCATATTTTCGGAATAGACGATCTAAGAATGTTTAACTATCTAAAAAAGCAGGATAATAAATTTATACCTATTTATGCCTCTGAAACGGCCGTAAATTTTATTAAAGATAAATTCGACTATATTTTTAAGGAAAAAACCGAATCGAGCAAACCTTACCTAATCACTAATATAATAAAAGAATCGTTGGAAATCAAACCAGGTTTATTTATAACCCCTATTCCAGTATATCACGGCAAAAATTTAATAAACGGTTATAGAATAAATGATTTTGCCTATGTTACGGATGTGTCGTCCATGCCGGAATCTTCTTTAAGTTTACTTAAAGGCATAAAAGTGTTAATGATAGATGCCCTCAGGTTCGATTCACACAAAACGCATTTTAGCATAGCCGAAGCTATTACAGTTGCCGAAAAAATAAACCCGCATAGAACTTATTTCACGCATATGGGGCATAATATAGATTACGACGAAATAAAAGAAATATGCTCCTGTAAATCAGAAAAACTAATACCTTCTTACGACGGATTAAGTATTGAACTTTAATTAATCGATACCCGTTATAAGATATACGGCGAACGACAAAAATATTATGTCCGCCATAAAAGCAGCAAGAAACGGATTTAATTGGGAGGATTCGCCCAAAGACAATGCTATCGAATTTATAACCCACCAAGTAAAAGCAAATACTATGCTTATGCCTATAGAAACGGGGGAATTACCTTTTTTACCGATCATAAGCCCTATAGATATTCCTATTAGTATTAGAATTAAATTTATCAGCGGAAACGACAGTTTGGAATAGTAACTCGTGAGAACGTAACTTAAACCCGATTCGGATTTCTTTGCTACTGCGACCATTTTTGAAAGATTTATTATAGACAGAAACTCCGGTCTAAGAGTATTTGACCTGAAAAAATTTAAATTAATATAAAGAGGGATTTTAACGGTTTTAAAATATTTTTGCTCAAATTCTCCGATTTTGTTTTTCATATTGAAATAGTCAACCTGTCCCGTGTTTAATACAAGACCTTTATTGCCGAAATGCCCTGACTTCGCGATATATCTTTTTAAAAGAATAAAATTATCGTTAAAAACGTAGACGTTTACTCCTTTTATAGTTTTATCGGATGGATACATAATCTCCGCCGTAATTATGCATCTTTTGTAATGGATTAAAATATTTTTAGTAGTATATTTATAAACCGATTTTTCGTTGTAAGATTTGTTTTTATTTATATCTCTCTGCATAACTACTCTTCTTAAAACATTTGTACGAACGGCTATGAAGTTTGAAAGCAAAAAAGATGCAACTGATATAACGAGACCGAGCACGATCAGCGGAGCAAAAAATTTCAGCATACTTAGTCCTGACGATTTCACCGCGGTTATTTCGTTATTTTTATTGAAAGCGGAAATAGATAAAAGAGTAGATAAAAGAATGGATAGCGGCAATACCCTGTATATTATTTCGGGCAGTTTATAAAGATAATAAATGATTATATACTGAAATTCGGGAGAGTGTTTCGTAAATGCCCCGATATTTGAAATAAAATCTATTGTTATATAAAAAAATACCAGACTTATGATGGTCGCAGCAAAATATTTTAAAAATTCGCTTAAAAGGTATTTTTGAAGTATTTTCATAATTATTTTAGAGAAGCCTTAATATAAAGCACAAAACCGGAAACGGCAAGAAATAAATCTGCTCCGCAAACTCCTATAAATGGATTGATTTTATTACCTAAAGACATATAAAAACCTGAAGTAAATAAAACATAATAAATAACGACAAATATTATGGTATACGAGATTGCTAAGAATAAACTTCTTTTTTCAATAAGGGTGCCTAACGGCATACCTATGAATATAAAAAGCAGCGTTGCAACCGGTATAGCTATTTTTTTATAAATATACGAAAGATAAATATTTTTCATCTCCGGACTTTTTTGAATAATGTATTTTCGTAAAAGCTTAGAAAACGTTAAAAAATGAATAGAACTGTTTTTTCCCGGTATGGAAAGTCCGCTAAGTTTAACGTTAATCTTATATGTTTTAAAATGCATAATCCAAAAATTTTTAGAATCGGGCTGCTGATTCTGTATAGAGCCGTTTTTCAAATAAAAAGACAGCGTATTAAGTTTCCTGTCGTATTTAATATTGCCGCTTTTTGCAATTAAAGTTTCAGGGTTGTTCCGAACTTTATTTAATATAAAAATGCCTTTTAGAGTAGATTTTTGCGTATTTACGCTTTTAACGAAAATTTTAAGCCCACCGAATCTGTTAGTAAACGAATTTTTTTTCAATGCCGAAAGAGCGGCTTTTTTAACTTCTTTAACCGCAAGTACCCTAAAAAAAAAATTAAACCTGGGGGCTATATAAAACGAAAAAAGTATAGACAAAACAAGCGGTATAAGAGAAAATAAAATTGCAGGCTTAGTTAGCCTGAAGATGCTGACCCCAGAAGCCCTTAATGCCGTAATTTCGTTATCCTGCGTCATCTTGCCGAAAACAGCAAGCAATGCAAGCAAAAAAGAAACCGGCAAAGTTATTATCATAAAATCAGGTATTGTCAAACTTGCAAGTTTTAAAACGGCAGATATGCTGATGCCTTTATTTAAAACCATCTGCGTCAGCAAAAGAATCCTATTTATGGTAACGCTGAAAGTGAAAATAATCAGACCGAAAATAAAAGGAAATATCATCTGCTTAAAAATATATCTATCTATAGTTGACATATTATCTTATATATCTTATTATTTTAAAAATTGCTTTAAAATTATTGACTATATTATTTAAAAATATTAAAATTAATCTAAGCCGTATTTGATATAGTAATTTTATATTGTACCAAAAATTATAAATATTTTAAAGATGACGGAGGTTGTTATGTCGTATAATCTAATTTTTATAGACGAAAGCGAATCTATGCAAAGAGCTATAACTGCGATACTACAGGACAATACCGAATTCAACCTCAATCTTATCAAAGACCCTTCTTCTATTTACAAAGCGGCTAAAAATTTTAAACCCGATATCATAGTACTGAGCTATAATACTATAGACACGGATCTAAAAAAAAGCATAACGGAACTTAAAACAAGCAAAGAGTTTTCCGAAACTCCTCTTCTTTTATTGGTTCCCTCGGATCTGTCCGATAAAGAAAGAGACGTCCTTATAAAATTAAAAACCGACGGTTTTATATACAGACCTTTCGATAAAGATACGTTTATTTTAAAAGTCAAAAAAGCACTGTCTATTCCCGAAGAAGATAAATCAGGAAAGATTAAGGAAGATATTCCGGAAAATAAGAAAAACATAGTGAATGAAGCAAAATACTCTGCAGAAAATGATATGAACAAAAGCGATAAGATATTCGACATTGCAGATTTTGAAAATAAAAAAAACGACGAAAATTTTGATTTTCAAAACACACCAAACAACGTATCGACTAAGGAAGATAATAATGCACGCAGCTATGAACATAATACATTTGATACCGGAAATTCAGATATCGAATCCGCAGAACTTAGCCAAGCGTTTGAAAATTTATTCAAAGACGACGCCATATTCAAAGAATTCCAGGAATTAAACAAGAAAGACGACCGGCTTTCGACAGATGAAAGTTCTTACGATATTAAAACCGGAACGGCAGAGTCCGAAAAGGCAGCGAGCGATACAACCCTGATGCAGGAAACAGAAACTGGTTCAGTCTATGATATAAAGCAAACCGGCGAAGAAAAAAACGAACCGGCTATATCGATTATGGAAACCCAAAATAAATCAGAAACGGAACCTACTCCCGATATTAAAAAAATAGAAGAACGGACCGATATTGCGGAAATAAATATTTCGGAACCGTTTTCATACGAAAAGATTGAGGAAACCTCAATGGAATCAAAAAATCAACAGGGTCAGCTTATTAACGAAAAAAACAACCAGGAATCGGAAGAAATTAAAAAATCTGCCGATTCTTTATGGAGTATCGAATCTTCCGATTCTTTAGAATCAAATCCGCTTAATGAGTTAATGTCTTCGCTAAACGTAAATCAAACATCCCTGAACGTTAACAATGTAGATGATATAAATACCGGCATTTTTGACCTTAGCGCTCCAAAAAGCGGAATTGAAATTAACGACGATTCGCTAAAAGGACTCGGAGAAGCATCTGAGCAAATAACTGTTGCGGAACAGAATAATTTAACGAGTCTTGAACCGAATCAAAATAAAAATCAAACTTCATTAAACGTTAATATAAATAATAGTACGGATGCTATAAATACCGGTATTTTTGATCTTAACTCTCCGGAAAACGGACTTAAAATTAACGACGATACGTTAAAAGGGACAGAAGAACTACCAGTTAAGCATCCGTCTGCCGCTGCCGACGATAAAACGCAACAAGAAGAAGATCGGGGTTTCAATGAACCTTTCGCAGGATTTAATATTGCATTAAGCGAAGAAAAAACTTCAACCGAAGAAAAAGGAGAATTAAAATTGAAAATTTTAAACGAACAGAACCTTGCCGACATGGATTCTTATCTTAAGAATGCTATAGAATCTGCCATTAGCGAAATTAAACCGGATATCGCGGAAACAGTGAAAAATATGCTTCCGGACATAATTGAAAAAATAGTAAAAGACGAAATAGAAAAAATTAAACAGTCCTAATAAATGCAAATATTCGATTTCCAAATAAAACATCTTATTTATAACGCCTTAAACGAAGATATAAAAGGGGGAGATATAACGACCGATGCCGTCGTATCGGAAAATAACAATCCTGTCATGAACTGCGAGGTTACGGCAAAAAGAGCATGTACAATATGCGGGCTCGATATATTCTCAAAAGTATTTGAAATTGTTACAAAGAACGATTATGTCTTAGATTTTTATTGCAGGGAAGGAGAAAGAGTCAATGCAATGCAGAAAATTTTAAGTCTTAAAGCAAGGGCGGGCGATATTCTCTATGCCGAACGAACGGCGCTTAATTTTCTTCAGCATATGTCGGGAATCGCTACTGCATCAAGCATTGCTTCCGGCGAATTACGCGGTTTAAAAACCAAAATTTTAGACACCAGAAAAACTATACCCGGTTTAAGAATACTGCAAAAATATGCCGTTAAAATAGGCGGAGGAGAAAATCACAGATTTGATTTGTCTTCCGGAATACTTATTAAAGATAATCATATTAAACTTGCCGGAGGAGTTAAAGAAGCAATAGGCGCCGTAAAAAAACATTATTCAGGTTTTAATTTTAAAATAGAGATAGAGACCTCTTGTATTGCTGAAGTTAAAGAAGCGGTTGCATCCGGAGTAGACATAATAATGCTCGATAATATGAATATAGATACTATGAAAGAAGCGGTTAAAATTATAGATAATGCCGCTCTCACCGAAGCATCAGGCAACATAACCGTCGAAAAATTACGCGATATAGCCGTAAAAACCGGCATAGATTATATTTCTATGGGTTCTTTGACTAATTCCGTTATACCGGCCGATTTTTCCCTAAATTTCGTTCGGTAAATTTATCTTAATTTTTTAATAGAAATATTATAGAATATATATATAATAGTAGAAATTTTATTTTAAACGAGGGGTTTTTAATGGAAGAAATAAATTATATCGATATTTTTGAAATCAAAAAAAAAATAAAAGGTTCTTTTATAGGCAAAAATTTATACTATGAACAAAAAGTTGATTCCACCAATACATTAGCAAGAGATCTTGCTTCCAAAGGCGTAAAAAATGGGAGCGTAGTTATAGCCGATTTTCAAGAAAAAGGCAGGGGTAGAAACGGAAAATTTTGGACGTCTCCATGTGCCTGCAATATATACATGTCTATAATATTAAAACCTAAAATAACTCCGGAAAATGCTCAGGGTATGACGATACTGGCAGCGGTATCGGCAGCTGATGCCATAGTAGAAACAACCTCATTAAATCCTAAAATTAAATGGCCGAATGATTTACTTATAAACTCAAAAAAAGTTTGCGGTATTTTAACTGAAATGGCTACTCAAAATATGACAATAGAATATATAATAGTAGGAATTGGAATGAACGTAAATCTTGCTGAAAACGATATGGACGACAATATTAAAGATATTGCTACATCTCTTTTAATAGAATCAAAAAAAAATAACGGATCTAACGTACAAATCGATAGGAATACTCTTATAGCTTCTATACTTAACAAGTTTGACAAATATTATGAAATGTTTTTATCTACCGGATTATCGCCTATCTTGACAAGCTACCAAAAATATTTTGGTATGATGGGTAAGACGGTAGAAATAAACGTTAAAGATAAAAAAATAACGGGACAAGTCGTCGGCATAGATTCTAAGGGAGCTCTTCTGCTAAAAACCGGAGAAAACGAATTGGAAAAAGTAGTATCCGGAGAAATATATATATAATTTTATTTTATGATATTATCTTGCGATATAGGCAACTCGTCGTCGTCGTTCGGAATATTCGAAGATGCAAAATATAATCCTATAGAAACTTTCAGAATAGACACGGAAAAAATTTCTACGGAGCAGGATTTAAAAAAGTTTTTGTCGAAAAATACAGCCCTAAAAAAATTGTCGGGGGTATGCGTTTCATCGGTAGTGCCTTCGGCAAGCCCTATTTACGATAATTTTTTTAACAAAATAAAGTTAAAGCCTTTTTTTATCTCGTCCGAAATAAAGTTAAATATAACTCTTTGTATTGAAAACTCCGCTAAACTGGGTTCTGACAGAATAGCAAACGCTTGTTGGTCTCATTTTTATAATCAAAATTCGCATGATAAAAAATTCCAGATAATAATAGATATAGGTACCGCGGTAACCATCGATTCTGTAAATAAAAACGGCGATTTCCTAGGCGGCATCATATATCCGGGGATAAATTCCCTTGCAAACTGCCTGTATGAATCTACGGAAAAATTGCCTTTAATTAAAATAAATAAACCTAAAAATTTAATAGGCACAAATACCGAATCTGCAATACAATCCGGTATTTATAACGGAATCTTATATTTAATAAAAGGGTTCGTAAACGATATATGCGATTTTTACGGCGTTTGCGGCGATAAAAATATCCGCCTTATCTTCACCGGCGGACAATCTTCGTTAATTTTTAACGAAATAAATATCGATGCCGAAAATATAATCGATGAATTTTGTACGCTTAAAGGAATAAAATATCTGTACGATATAAATAAATAATTTATGTTCCTTCCTGCCAGGATTTCAGATATTTTATCTGCTCTTCAGTCAGTTTGTCAATCTCTACATCCATAGACTTAAGTTTTAGAGATGCTATTCTTTCGTCGATTTCTTTAGGAACATCGTAAACGCCGGGAAGCATTGTTTTTCCAAGAACCGCAAATTCTGCAGAAAGAGCCTGCACAGAAAAACTCATATCCATAACGCTTGCAGGGTGTCCGTGAGCGCTTGCAAGATTAATAAGTCTTCCTTCCGCAAGTAAATATATTCTTTTGCCGTTTTTCAGGGTATATTCTTCGACAAAATCTTTTACCTTTTTTATCGATTTTGCTATTTTCTTTAATCCTTTAATATTTATTTCTACGTCGAAATGACCTGAGTTGCATACTATAGCGCCGTCTTTCATGTTTTGAAAATGCTCGACGTCAATCACGTTTATATCGCCGGTAACGGTGCAAAAAATATCGCCTGCTTTTGCCGCTTCGGTTCCTTTCATTACTCTAAAACCGTCCATTACTGCTTCAAGCGCTTTTACCGGATCTACTTCCGTTACTATCACGTTAGAACCTATTCCCCTGGCTCTAAGCGCAAGCCCCTTACCGCACCAGCCGTAGCCCAAAACTACAAAGTTTTTACCCGCAAGCAGTTTATCGGTTGCCCTTATTATACCGTCTATAGTTGACTGCCCGGTACCGTATCTGTTGTCGAAGAGATGTTTTGCATCTGCATCGTTTACCGCAATAACCGGTATTTTAAGCTCTCCCGCTTCCTGCATAGAACGCAGTCTGATTACGCCGGTAGTAGTCTCTTCCATAGATGCTTTTATGTTTTTTATCAGTTTTTTATGTTTTTTATGTATTACGGATATTAAGTCTGCTCCGTCGTCTAACGTAACGTTAGGTTCTTTTTTTAGAACGCTTTCTATATGGCTGTAATAAGTATCTGAATCTTCCCCTTTTATAGCATAAACGTCTATTCCGAAATCTTTTACAAGGGAAGCGGCGACATCATCCTGCGTCGAAAGAGGGTTTGATGCACAAAGAGATATTTCGGCGCCGCCTTCTTTTAAAGTTCTGGCAAGATTAGCTGTTTCCGCCGTTACATGCAGACAAAGTCCCATTTTTAAACCTTCGAAAGGTTTCTTGTCCGCAAACTGTTCTTTTATTAAACCTAAAACGGGCATATCCTGTTCTGCCCATAAAATTCTTTCTTTACCTTCTTTTGCAAGTTTAATATCTTTTATATCCGACATTCAGCCTCCACCATTATTATATTAATTTCATACATACTCTTTTACCTTGCTTAAATTAGCCGATACTTCTTTTATTTCCTCAATTTTAAGAAGCTTTTCCCAAACGAAATCTTCGTCGAATCTGCCAAAATGACCGTAATTAGATGTTTTAGAGTAAATCGGCCTTAAAAGATCTAATGTTTTAACTATATTATACGGTTTTAAACTAAAAACTTTAGATACTGCATCGGAAATAGCTTCATCCGGATATATTCCCGTACCAAAAGTATTTGCCATGACCGAAACCGGCTCGGCAACACCTATTGCATAAGCTATCTGAACTTCGCATTTTTTTGCTATACCGCTTCCGACTATATTTTTGGCTATATATCTTGCCATATACGAACCGCTTCTGTCGACTTTAGAAGGGTCTTTTCCGGAAAAAGCGCCTCCGCCGTGTCTTCCCATCCCGCCGTATGTATCGACTATTATCTTTCTTCCGGTTAAACCGGTATCTCCGTTTGGTCCTCCTATAACGAAACGACCTGTAGGATTAATAAAAAACTTCGTATCTTTATCCATAAGATCGGCAGGTATGGTTTTATTTATAACTTCAGCTATAACGGCATCTTTAAGTTTTTCTTGGGATACGGATTCCGTATGCTGAGTAGAAAGGACTATAGATGTGATTTTTTCAGGCTCTCCGTTAACGTATCTGAAGGAAACCTGAGATTTGCCGTCCGGTCTTATGAAATCAAGAACTCCGGTTTTCCTCACTTCGGCAAGTCTTTTTGTTAATTTATGGGCATAATAAATAGGCGCAGGCATAAAATCTTCCGTCTCTGAAGTTGCATAGCCGAACATCAAGCCCTGATCGCCGGCACCCTGGTCTTCGTCTTTTTCACGCACCACACCCATTCTGATATCGGAAGATTGCTTCCCTACAGCCGCTATTATTCCGCAGCTTTTATAATCGAAGCCGATGGATGAATCGTCATATCCTATTTCTTTTATCACGCTTCTTATTATATCCTGGTAATTTACCGTTCCGTTTGACGTAACTTCGCCGGCAATAGCAACAAGACCGGTGGTTACCATTGTTTCTAAAGCAACTTTAGAATGTTTGTCCTGCTCTATAAAAGCATCTAAAATAGAATCCGATATTTTATCGCAAATTTTATCGGGATGACCTTCCGTTACGGATTCCGAAGTAAAAATAAAACTCGATTTTTTATTTTTCATAATAAACCACCTTTAATTTAATGTTTAAAAAATATACCAAAAAAATTAACTAAATTTTATATAACTATATGATAATATCATATAATAAATATATCATAAAATCAATAAATTTTGCGGTTTTTTTTAAGTTTTATTTCTTTTGAACATCCCTATGGTAAAAAGTAATTCCATAATCTTCGTTAACGCCGACAAGTCTTTTTTTTAATTCTTCGACTACAAACACAGACCTGTGAACGCCTCCGGTACATCCTATAGCTGCGGTAAAATAAGATTTATTTTCTTTTTTATAAAGCGGAAGCGTAAAAGTTAAAAAATCCGATATGCGCGATATAAATTCATCAGTTTCTTTAAACGACAGCATATATTCTGCTATTTCCGAATCGAAACCTGTAAGATTTTTAAGATGCCGTATAAAAAATGGGTTAGGCAGAAACCGCGCATCAAAAAGCGTATCGGCTGAAAGAGGAATGCCGTATTTAAAGCCGAAAGAGATTATTTTCACCGAGAATGTTCCCGAATATAAAAGACCGTCGAGATTGGCAGACAAAAGACCCTCTAAATCGTGTATTTTAATATCGGAAGTATCTATTACCGCATCGGCATTTACTTTTGCATTGTTCAGTAGTTTGCGTTCTTTTTTAACAGCCGTAGCTATATCGCTTTCCGAGAGAGGATGTTTTCTTCTTGTTTCGGAATATCTCCTTATTACGACGTCGTCTCTCGCATCTAAAAAAATAAATTTAAAAAAACATGTCCGCCTTTTTAAAAATTTTATGTAGTCTTCAAACTCTTTTAAAAAACTTTTTTCTCGTATATCTATAATAAAAAGTATATTTTTAAGGCGGGCGGCCAGCCCTAATTCAAAAAATTTAGGCAGCAATATCATCGGCATATTATCTACGCAAAAAAAACCTCTATCTTCAAGTATTTTTAAAGCAGATGATTTTCCTGAACCGGAAATACCGCTTATTATAACTATATTTGGTTTTTCCGTATCTTCGGATTTTGATTGATAAATAGACACGCCGATTATATTTAATTTATAAGTTTAAATTTTATTTACTATAGAAAAAGTGTCAGATATTATTTACGCATATGAAAAAAAACAATAAGCAATAAAAAATATTGAGTAAAATAATCTGACTTTTTCTTTAAAGTTCCGGCTTTATCATCGAAATTTCGCCGTCGTCGCCCCTAAAAATAAAAGATATCTTAGATGATTCTTTATCTTTAAAGATAATGAAATCTTTGTTTCTTTTTTCTAACTTATGCAAGGCTTCTTTGACTGTTAAAGGCTGCCTTTCATAATCGTCTTTTATTGCAATATCTAAAGACGAATCTTCGTCTGTTTCCGAAAATAAGGCCGCTCCTTCTTCTGCATGTTCTTTTCTTCTCATCTTCTCCTTATGTTTTTTAATCTGCGATTCTACTTTTTCCAGTAAAAGATCTATGGCGCTGTATATATCGTTAGATTTTTCTTCGGCATTTACGGTAAGGTTTTTTGCAGTTAATTTAATCTGCGCTACGCCCGATTCTTTATGGTCGACGCGTTCTATGCTTAAAGTAATGTGCACATCCATAATATTGCTTAAATACTTTTCTAATTTTTGGAATTTTGATTCTGCATACTGCCTTATGGCATCGCTGGAATCAATATGCTTAAATGTAACTGCAATGTTCATCTTTTTGGTCTCCTTTTTGTTAATGTATTGGTTTATTAATATGAAATATTTTTGTGCCTTGTGCTTGAAGGGGGTATATTCATAATATCTCTATATTTTGCGATAGTCCTTCTTGCTATATTGATACCCTGTTTCTTCAAAATATCGGCGATTTCGATATCTTTATAAACTTTGCCGTTAAAATGTTCCGAATCTATAATAGATTTAATTCTAGTCATAACATTGTCGGACGAAGTTTCGCCGTATGAAGCTCCGGTAAAAAAACTTTTAAGTTCGAATACTCCCAGATGAGTGCTTAAATATTTATTTGCTGTGGCTCTGGAAACCGTAGATTCATGTATATTTAGCTCTTCCGATATATCTTTTAAAATCAAAGGTTTCAGGCTGCATCCTCCTTTATCGAAATATTCATACTGTTTATCGACTATTTTCTGCGCAATATTTAAAATAGTTTCTTTCCTCGTATTTATGCTTTTCATTAGCCACATAGCAGATTTAAATCTTTCTTCCGCATAATTTTTAATATCCGGCGACACCGCTATTTCGCCGGCGATAACTTTTTTATAATACGAATTTATTTTTATCTCCGGAATCGAATCGTCCTGCATATATACTATGTAACGATCGTTCTCTTTTTTTAGGAAAAGATCGGGGACGATGTAACGCGGCGCTTCTTTGCTGAAATTAGCCGCAGGGTTTGGATTTAATTTTTTTAAATTTTCTACGGAATGCAAAACTTCTTCTAAACTTGTTTTTGTTTCTTTACATATTTTTTGATAATTTTTAGCGGCTATTTCTTTTAAGTACTTATTTATTATATCTTTTAGCAGAACGTCGTCCTTGAAATAAACATCCGCCTGAATTTTCAGGCTCGATATTACGTTATCGGCAGCTAATCCTGCGGGTTCCAATATATTAATTTTATAAAGCGTGTTTGATACAAACGTATCGTCTATATCTCGTGAAATATTTTTTTTTGCAAAATATTCAAGGTCTTCCGTCGAAACTGCAAGAAATCCTTTGGAGTCTAAATTGCCTGCGATATATTCGGCAAGTATAATTTCATCGTCCGAAAAATTACCGGTTCTAACCTGTTCCATAACATGTTCGTAAAGCGTTTCTCCTCTATAAAAACTGCTCTCTAATTTATATTCTAAATAATTTTTGTCTCCTGCGCCTAAAATACCGTCGTTTTTAGATAAATCTACAAACTGTTCGTTATAGTTTACCAAATACTGCGCAATTTCCTTAAAACCTTGTTCCGATTCGAAATCTTCTTCGTCCGGAATATTAGACGAAAGTGTATCTTCGTCTTCATTTTTTGCGCCTGCAGACTCGGTATCAAGAATCGGGTTTTCCAATATTTCTTGTTTAACCATATCCGAAAGTTCGATATTATTAAGAGCAAGCATCTTGATAGCAAGCTGCAGCTGCGGGGTCATTACCAACTGTTGAGACAGCTTAAGATTTTGTCTAAGTTCCATACCGCTCATAAAAAAAACTCCGAAAAATCAGTTCAGATTATAATCCTTTGTTAATTAATTAAATAGATGTAAAGACAAATAACTCAATTACATTATATAGTTATTTATTATAAAGCTTATTATATATTAATTATATAACATTTAAATCTAAATACCCAAATTAAACTTTTCTCCGAGGAAAAATCTTTTAACTATCGAGCTGGAAATAATGTGGGAGGGAGAGCCTTTTTCTATTATTTTTCCGTCATTTATTATATATGCGCTGTTGCATATTCTTAAAGCTTCCCTTACGTTATGGTCGGTTATTAAAATGCCTATCGAATCTTTCTTTAAACCTATAAGAATATCCTGCATATCCTCTACGGCAATAGGATCTATGCCTGAAAAAGGCTCGTCTAAAAGTATAAACTTTGGGGAAAGTATAAGAGACCTGGCTACTTCTACCCTTCTTCTTTCCCCTCCGGATAAACTCATTACCGAAGATTTTTTTACTTTTTCAAGCCCGAATTTTTCTATTAAATCGTTAAGCCTCTGATTTTTTTCTTTTTCGGATATTTTTAAAAGTTCAAAAATAGCCGTCAGATTCTCTTCTGCCGTAAGTTTCCTGAATACCGAAGTCTCTTGAGGTAAATAGCCTATACCTAACCTTGCGCGTTTATACATAGGCAGTTTAGTAATGTCGACGTCGTCCAAAAATATAGAACCGCCGTCCGGTCTAAGCATGCCCGAAATCATGTTAAAAGTGGTCGTCTTGCCTGCGCCGTTAGGACCTAAAAGACCTGTTATCTCTCCTGGCTTAATATCAAGGCAGACTTCATTTACTACCGTTCTCTTTTTAAATTTTTTAATTAAATTTACGGCTTTTATCATCGTTGCGTCTTTGTTTTTACGTTATTTTTTTTCACGCCGATAGACTTTTTTGAATAAACTACGGCATTAACTCGTTTTTGACCGCCGATTACCGTAGAAATACCTGTTTTAAAATTAATTATTATTTTCTTACCGGCTATTCTGTTTTTCCCCTCATATGCCACCGGATTTTCCGTTATTACGGCAATTTTCTTTTCGTCGTAATAAACCGCCCTGCCTCCCGTAATATTGTCTTTGCCTTTTATAATATGCACTTTTCCGGTGGCAATAAGTATTTTAATCTTATTTTTTTTAGAATATATAATTTTAAGTACGGATGACAGTATCTTCAGTTTGCCCTTAAGAGCCACCACGTGACCCGTAAATACGGCAATATGCGTTTTATTGTCGACCGTTAAAGAATCTGACCTTATATCGGTTTTATTATGCGTTTTATTCGTTTTTTTTAAATTATTGCCGATTGAAGCGCCGAAAGATAAATTATTTTGAAATAATAAAAATATAAGCAAAAAAATAAAAACGATTAAAAAATAAAATTTAATTTTCATTTAGACGACCTTTGTATATTAACGTTATTATTGGATAAAAAATGAACGTCTTTCCGTAAAACGAATAGTTTCTTTTTTACGTAATAGATAAATCCTTCTCCTGAAATAAAATAATTTTTGCTTTTAATTTTCATACCGCCCGGAGCAGCTATTTCGTCCTTTTTAGCAAAATAATCTATTATAGCCGTTTTAATCAACATGCCGTTTGAACCAATTATCGTCACGCCGCCCGAAATTATTACGTTTTTGGAAACCGTATTAAGTTTTCCGGTTTTCCCGATTATTATATAAGCAGGTTTTTTATTTTTGCCGAAAATATAAATTTTAACGGCGTTTAATTTTATTATATTTTTCTTTTTAGACTGATAATTTAAACTTTTAGCAAAAATTTCATAAGCAAGAATTCCTTTTTTATAAAATTTATAATTTACTTTTTTAAGACTTATATAACCTTTTGATATCTTAAAATTGAAAAGCCCTTTATTACTGCGAAGATAGTGGAGTATAAGAAAAACTACCAGAATAGCTATAAAGCATAAAGACAGTATAAGCGCGATTATTCTTATAGTTTTACGGTCCAAAGACATATAATTTAATTACAACGAATTTAAAAATTTCAAAAGAAATCCTTTCTCTTTTAAAATTATATCGCAAACCTCCCGCACCGCGCCGCACCCGCCGTTTTTAGAGGTTACGATATCGGCGCAATCCTTTATGTATTCCGGCGCATTAGGAACCGTGGCTGAAATTGCGGCTAATTTTAAAAGTTCTATATCTACTATATCGTCCCCCATATAAAATAAATTTTTAATGCCTATTTTAAATTCTTTCAATAACGGTTTCAGCGCTTTATATTTATCCTTGCAACCTTCGATATAAAAATCTACTCCGAGCTCCTTGGCTCTTAAAGAAGCTGCATGACTTGTTCTTGCTGAAATCATGCCTACTTTTAATCCTGATTTTTTAGCCAATTTCATACCTGCCCCGTCATGGGCAAAAAAAGTTTTTGTTTCGACTCCGTTTTCGGATAAATATATTTTTCCGTCCGTCAAGACTCCGTCAACGTCGAAAACTAAAATCTCTATATCGGAAAAATATAATTTTTTAGTCATATTATTCCTGCTTTTATTATATCGTGAATATGAATCACTCCGGACGGTCTTTTATCGTCATCCGATTCTACTACAAACAGCGAAGTAATTTTAGATTCTTCCATTTTTTGAAGAGCGTTAACGGCAAGCGCATTTTTCAGTATAGTTTTAGGATTTTTAGTCATTACGTTTTTTACGGGTTCGTTTATTATATCCGTCGGAGAAAGCATCGCTCTTCTTAAATCTCCGTCAACTATTATGCCGCACAGAAAGTTATTCTCGTCTATAACTCCTGTAAGCCCTAATCTTTTAGAATTCATTTCTAAAATAGCGTCCTTCAATAAAACCGTATCACGGACTAAAGGTATTTCTTCGCCGTTATGCATTAAATCCTCTACCTTTATAAATTTTTTGCCTATAGAACCACCAGGATGAAGTTTTGCAAAATCTTCTTCCAAAAAATTACGCTCCTTTAAAAGAGCAACCGCAAGGGCATCGCCGATTGCAAGCTGAGCCGTCGTGCTCGCGGTAGGCGCTATATTATAAGGACAGGCTTCTTGTGCTACGGAAACATCGAAAAAATAGTCCGACAATTCAAATAAACGCGAACGTTTATTGCCGGAAAATCCGATAATTTTAGCGCCTATAAGCTTTATCGACGGCAATATCGAAACTATTTCTTTGGTGTTTCCGCTGTTAGACAAAACTATTACCGCATCGTTTTTAGAAATAACTCCAAGATCACCATGAGAAGCCTCTGCCGGATGCATAAAAAAAGAAGGAGTGCCGGTACTTGCAAGGGTAGAAGATATTTTTCTGGCGATAATACCGGATTTTCCCATTCCCGTTAAGATAACTTTGCCTTTAATTTCTATAAGGCAATGCACCATTTTTTCGAAATTATCGTCAAGCCTATTTATAAGCGCGGATACCGAATCGGCTTCTATTCTTAAAACGTTTTCGGCCGTTTTTAATATATTATGCTGCGTCATTTTTATTTTATATTTTACTATATTTAGATATTTCCAGGATATTTTTTAAATTATCTTTAAATGAGCTCAAATAGACTGAATTTGCCGAATCGCTTAAAGCTCTCGGCGGATTGGGGTGTACTTCAAAAAACAAACCGTCGACTCCTGCCGCTGCTGCCGCTCTTGCAAGAGGCATAACGTATTCCCTGTTCCCCGAAGAAACGGCGCCTCCTCCCCCTGGAAGTTGAACGCTGTGCGTGGCATCAAATACGACGAGAGCTCCGGTTTCTTTCATTACCGGAATAGACCTGAAATCTACTACAAGGTTATTGTATCCGAAACTTACCCCTCTTTCGGTCAAAATCACCTTATAATTTTCTGCCGACGCAATTTTTTCTACTATAAATTTCGTATCCCATGGTGCCATAAATTGACCTTTCTTAACGTTAATTACCTTTCCGGTTTTCGCCGCTTCCAAAATAATATCGGTTTGACGGCACAAAAAAGCAGGTATCTGTATAACGTCGAGAACGCCGCCGGCAATTTCGGCTTCTTTTGCGCTATGAACGTCGCTTAATATAGGAACGCCGTATTTTGCTTTAATATTGCTTAATATTTTTAAACCTTTATCTATACCCGGACCTCTGAAAGAGTCAACCGAAGTTCTGTTAGCTTTATCGTAAGAAGCCTTAAAGATAAGATTAAAATTCAATTCTTCGGAATACGCCTTCAGCGTCGAAACTATATCGTCCATAACGGCGGCATCTTCTATTACGCAAGGACCGGCAATTACAAAAGGATAGTCGTTATTAAATTTAAATTTTAATTCCGACGTTAAATCTTCTTTTGTAAAAACATCTATTTTTTTCATATCGTTTAATTTAAATCCATGTGAAAATACGAAAAATTTTGAATAATATTTTTAAACAGCGGTTTTTCTGCTTTTTCTTTTATGTTTAATTGTTTTGACTTCGACTTTCTTTATATTATGCTTAGCTTTGAGCTTAACTTTAATCTTAGACTGCACAGCTAATAAATTATTAGAATATTTAACTGCGGCTGCGATAAATTCTCTGAACAGCGGATGAGGATACAGCGGCGAAGATTTAAATTCGGGATGAAACTGACACCCTATATACCACGGATGATCTTTAATTTCGCAAATCTCTATAAGTTTATCATCGGGGGACGTACCGGAAAAAACAAAACCGGAAGTTTTAAATTTTTCTCTGTATTTATTGTTGAATTCAAATCTATGCCTGTGTCTTTCGCTTATAATAATATTTCCGTCATGATTCAATTTTACGCAGTTTTTATTATTAGACGGATATTTTTTATTGTTTTTATAATAAATTTGATAGGCAAGCGTATTCTTAGATATTACGCAAGGATAGGCGCCTAATCTCATAGTTCCGCCCATATTGCCTATATCTTTCTGGTCATCCATTATGCTGATTACGGGATCAGGCGTAATTTCATCGAATTCATAAGAATTTGCGTCTTTCAATCCCAATACGTTTCTTGCATATTCTACGGTCATAAGCTGCATTCCAAGGCATATTCCAAAATAAGGAATGTTGTTGATCCTGGCATAATTAATTGCCCTAAGCATACCGCTAATGCCGCGGGAACCAAAACCGCCCGGAACTAATATGCCTGAACATCCTTCTAATTCCTTAAGATTATCCTTCCAGTCGTCTCCTTCTAAATCTTCGGAATTGATATATTTTATATTTACGTTTACGTTATTGGCAAGGCCGCCGTGAATAAGGCTTTCGTTTAAGCTTTTATAAGATTCTTTAAGATTTACGTATTTTCCTACTACGGCTATAGTAACTAAATTTTTAAGCGTTTTTAAGGTCTCGGATATATTTGTCCATGCGTTTAAATCCGGAGACTTAGCCCATATATTTAAGTATTCGATTATTTTGGAATCGAGTTTTTCTTCGTGAAGGGAAAGCGGAACGTCGTAAATACTTTCTTCGTCTTTAGCGGTAATAACCGCATCTGCTTCTACGTTGCAGAAAAGAGCTATTTTTTCCCTTATGTCCTGCGGCAAAACTCTGTCCGCCCTGCATATTATAATCGAAGGCTCTATGCCTATAGCTCTCAATTCTTTAACGGAATGCTGGGTCGGCTTGGTTTTAAGCTCGTCCGCCGTTTTAATAAACGGAACCAATGTTAAATGAATATACAAAACGTCGTCTTTGCCTTTATCTAATTTAAACTGTCTTATAGCTTCCAAAAATGGAAGGCTTTCTATGTCGCCTACCGTTCCGCCTATTTCTATAATCGCAACGTCTTTGCCTTCCGACGCTTCTATTATTCTTTTTTTTATTTCGTCTGTTATATGAGGAATTACCTGTACGGTTTTGCCGAGATAAGATCCTTTTCTTTCGTTGCTTATAACTGCATCGTAAGCCTGTCCGCTTGTTAAGTTGTTCTTTTTCGTAAGAGAAAGTGACGTAAATCTTTCGTAATGACCGAGATCAAGGTCGGTTTCGGCTCCGTCGTCGGTAACGAAAACCTCTCCGTGTTGAAAAGGATTCATAGTTCCAGGATCTACGTTTATATAAGGGTCAAGCTTCTGCATTGTTATATTGAGTCCCCTTGCTTCAAGAAGAGCTCCTATGGATGAAGCCGCAATGCCCTTTCCAAGACTTGAAACTACGCCGCCCGTTATAAATATATACTTTGTCTTATTCATATTTATTCAACCCCAAAACGTCTCTCATATCGTAAAATCCTTTATTTTTTTCGCTAAGCCATATAGCCGCTTTAATTGCGCCGCGCGCAAAATTATTTCTGGATACCGCCTTATGCGTAATTTCAATTATTTCTTCGTTTCCTGCAAATATTACTTTGTGTTCTCCTATTATATCTCCGGCTCTTACCGAAAATATACCTATTTCGTCTTTTTTTCTTTCTCCTACGTCTCCGCACCTGCCGTAAACGGCTTTTTCGGAAATATCGATATGCCTCTGTTTAGCTACCGATTCCGCAAGCATTTTTGCCGTTCCGCTTGGAGCATCCTTTTTCTTTTTATGGTGCATTTCTATTATTTCGCAGTCGTAATTTACCCCAAGATATTTTGAAGCATCGTATACGATATTCATTAAAACGTTAATTCCTAAGCTCATATTGCCCGACAACACTATAGGAATACGCTTTCCGTAATCTTCTACCGTTTTTAAATCGTTTTCAGAAAATCCGGTAGAACCGATAACGATAGGAACATTATAAAGCGCCGCCTCTTCGGCATGTATCAAAGATGCGCTTTTAGACGTGAAATCTATAACGACTTTTTTCTTAATTGCATCGGTTAAATGAAGAGCTTCTTTTAAAGTTAAAAATTTCCCAAACGAAACTTTATCGGTTTCAAATTCGGCCAAATCTTTAAACGGCGAAACGGTTGTTTCATCTTCGGCATAATTTGAATCTACGCCGCCTATAAATAATAAATCCGAATAATCCGAAAGAACGGAGATTATAGCATTCCCCATTCTTCCCTTACTCCCGCAAACTATTATACCCGTTTTTTCCATTATTGAAGTATCCCGTATTCTTTTAAGGCTGTTTTTATCTTATCTATACTGCCTCCCGATGCTTCGGATAAAGGCAGCCTTATTTCATTTTCTATAAATCCCATTATGTTTAAAGCTTTTTTTACCGGTATAGGATTAGTTTCTATAAACATAGCATGAATAAGCGGAAGCAGTTTAAAATTAAGTTTTCTTGCAGATTTCAGGTCTCCTTTCAACGCATAATCCGTCATAAGGGACATATCTTTAGGCGCAACGTTTGAAACCGTCGAAATAACGCCGTGACCTCCTACGGCAATTATCGGAAGAGTAAGAGCATCGTCGCCGGATAAAACGCAAAATTTATCGGGCGCTTTTCTCAAAATAGCCGTTGCCTGCTCCAAAGAACCGCTTGCTTCTTTAATTCCAGTTATATTGTCTATTTCTGCAAGCCTCAATACCGTTTCCGGAAGAATATTGACCGCCGTTCTGGTAGGAACGTTATAAAGAATTACCGGTTTGGAACAACTTGCGGCTACCGTTTTAAAGTGAAGGAAGAGTCCCTCCTGCGTAGGTTTATTATAATAAGGAGTAATTTGCAAATGTCCGTCTATTTTAAACTTTTCCGCTTCTTTTGCAAGATGGACGGCTTCTACCGTATTATTGGAACCGGTTCCGGCTATAACTTTAATTTTGCCTTCAGCCGCTTCGGCAGCAATCCTAATAACGTCTATATGCTCTTCAAACGAAAGCGTCGCTGATTCGCCGGTGCTCCCGCACGCAACTATTCCCGAAACTCCGTTTTCTATCTGAAATTCTATCAGTTTTCTAAGCGCTTTTTCGTCTACTTTGCCGCCCTTAAAAGGCGTTACTATTGCCGTGAAAACTCCTTTAAACATATTTAAAACTCCTTTTTTATTAATTTATATATTGCTTTGCTGAAGCATACGATAATGAATGTCTCTTTGCAAAGCAATATCAGATTATTTTATATTTTCCGGTATAATTTCTTTATTTATTAAATCCTCGTAAGTTTCGCGGTTTCTAATTACATAAAATTTATCTTCATCGACGAGTACTTCTGCCGCCCTGGGTCTTGAGTTATAGTTGGAAGACATCGAAAAACCGTAAGCGCCTGCACTGAATACCGCAATTAAATCTCCATCCGAAACCGAATTTAAAACTCTGTCCTTTCCAAAAAAATCGGCTGATTCGCAAATGGGACCTACTATATCGGCTTTAATTTTAGGCCCTTCTTTTTTTATAACCGGTACTATTTCATGATACGCTTCATATAGAGCCGGTCTGATTAAATCATTCATGCCTCCGTCCGTTATTATAAAGTTTTTACTTCCAGTATCTTTCACATATGTAACTTTAGCGGCGAATATTCCGCTGTTTCCGACTATTAATCTGCCCGGTTCGAAAATAACCGTTCCGTCGTAATTTTTTAGTATATTTTTAATAGAATTCATATACGTAGAAGGATGAGGCGGCATTTCATTTTCGTAAGTTATACCGAGTCCGCCTCCAAGATCCAGATATTTAATATCGAAACCTTTGGCGGTAATCCTGTCTAAAAGCTCTTTTATTATTTCCACCGCATCATTAAAAGGAGCTATTTCCGTCAACTGCGAGCCTATATGGCAGTCAAGCCCTACTACATCTATATTTTTCAATTCCTTTGCCGTTTCGTATGCCGAAATAGCATGTTTTATGCTTATGCCGAATTTATTTTTCTTAAGACCGGTAGATATATAAGGATGAGTTTTGGGATCGACGTTAGGGTTTATCCTAAAAGATATTCTTGCTTTAGTATTTAACCTGCCGGCTACTTTATCGATAAGAAAAACTTCAGGCAGAGATTCCACGTTAAACATAAGAATATTAGATTTGATCGCATATTCTATTTCGGATTCGGTCTTTCCTACGCCGGAATAGACCACTTTTCCCGTATCTACTCCTGCTTTAATTGCTCTGAAAAGTTCTCCGCCGGAAACTATATCGGCGCCCCATCCCATTTTAAATAAAAAATTAAGTATAGCGATATTTGAATTAGCTTTAACGCTGTAACACACTAATGAGTTTAAAACTTTGGAACTTTCGTCGAAAACGTTAAAATGCCTCCTTAAAGTAGCCAAAGAATATAGATAAAACGGGGTTCCGACGCTTCCGGCAATTTCCTTAACGGGCACGTCTTCGCAATAAAGTTCGTTTTCTTTAAAAATAAAGTCGTTCATAAGTTATAATTTCCTGTCTATTATATAATCTGCAATATCTATTAAACTGTTTTTATACTTTGAGTCCGGAAATATATCGAGATTCTTTTTTGCTTTTTTTATTGCATCTTTTGCCTTCGATATAGTATAGTCGATAGAACCGTAACTTTTAACAAGCGACAAAACCGTTTTAAGATCCTTGGATGTCAGTCTCTTTTTATAAATTATATCGGTGATAACTTCTTTTTCGTCTTTATTTGCTCTTTCTATAGCATGTATCAGCGGAAGCGTGAGTTTCCCTTCTTTTAAATCGTTGCCTATAAATTTACCGAACTCTTTATCCGAAATATAGTCTAACGCATCGTCCATAAGCTGAAAAGCAATTCCTATATTCAAGCCGTAATCATAAAGTTTTTTTGCGCATTTTTCTTCTTTGCCGGCAATTATGGCGCCGACTTCGGAAGCGCATGCAAAAAGAACAGCCGTTTTTTTAATAATTATATCTAAATAATCTTTTTCGCCGGTTTTTATATCCGCAGTTTTAACTAATTCTTTTACTTCCCCCTCCGCCATAAGCGTAGTCGCGTCGGAATAAGATTTTATAACTTTTATATTATTAATATCCGACAATACTTTGAAAGATTTAGCAAATAAATAATCTCCCACAAGAACGGCAGCTTCGTTTCCAAAAATAGTATTTGCGGATGCCTTACCCCTTCTTAACGGAGCATTATCTACGACGTCGTCGTGAAGCAAGGTAGCCGTATGAATAAATTCTATTACGGCCGCAAGCGAAATATGGTCGTTCCCGTCGTAACCGCATAATTTTGAAGCTACGATAAGAAGTATA
>JAJZBN010000003.1:105893-136129 GCA_021798875.1 bacterium
TCGAACTGCTCTTCTACTTTTTCTAATTCGTTTTCTATATAATCGAAAGAAATATTTTGCAAAATAGATTCTCTTTTTTATTTTTTAATTAATTATTTTATTAACTGCCTGACGTTTATTTTATTTTAGTTAGACTAAATATTCAATAATTTTTTTTAATTTTGTTAACGGATGAAGATTTATGGCGGAAACACCCTTAACGTCTTTTACGTCTTTTACATTGGATTGAGGAAGCAAAACATCGGAAAAACCCATATTTAACGCCTCTTTTATCCTTGCAGAAGGATTGGAGACGCCCCTGACTTCCCCCGTTAATCCCACTTCCCCAAAGGCTATAAAATTTGGAGGAAGAGGTTTTTCCAAGTAGCTCGAGGTTATCGAAAGCGCCACGGGCAAATCTACGGCAGGCTCCTGGACGTTTATGCCTCCGAATATTTTAACGTAAATTTCTTTTGAGGAAAGCTTTATTCCTTCTTTTTTTTCAAGTACGGCGGAAATAATAGAAACCCTGCCGGAATCTATGCCGAGGCAAACTCTTTTAGGAACGGGCATATAAGACGGAACTACAAGAGCCTGCACTTCGACAAGCATCGCCCTCGTTCCTTCTAAGCACGGCACTACAACCGAACCCGGCGAATCCGCCTGCCTTTCGGAAGTGAAATAAGCCGACGGATTTTTAACGCCTTTTAATCCGTTTTCCGACATTTCATATATTCCTACTTCATCAGTAGAACCGAACCTGTTTTTATAACATCTTAAAATCCTGTATGAATCTCTTTTACTTGAATCAAAATACAGAACCGTATCCACTATATGTTCTAAAGTTTTTGGTCCGGCAAACCCCCCTTCTTTAGTAACATGGCATACAAGAAAAACTCCGCAATTTTTTTTCAGGCAAAGCGACGTAATCTCATGGGCTATTTCCCTCAATCCGTTAACGCTGCCGTAAGCAGAATCGGACTGGGGAATTGTTATGCGCTGAATTGAATCTATTATTACAAAACCGTAATTTCCGTTTTCTATAGAATATAAAATCTCGTTAATATCGTTAAGCGCTTGAAAAAAAAGGGATTTAGAATCTATTTTTAATCTTTTTGCTCTTAAAATGATCTGGTTTAACGATTCTTCGGTGGAAATATATAAAGTATTAAGCCCAGCTAAGGAAATTTTTTCGGCAACTTGAAGCATAAGCGTCGATTTTCCTATTCCGGGTTCTCCCCCTATAAGAATGCTCTGCCCCGCTACGAGTCCGGAACCGACCGATAAATCGAATTCTTTTATTTCGGTTGTTATCCTTGCTATATTTTGAAAATTTTGCCAGTCTAAAACCGTGGCTGGCGAAACAGGCGGAGGAGTTTTTTTAAACTTTACAATCTTGGGCGTATTTTCACCGGCTATAACTTCTTCCATAGTATTAAAACTGTGGCATTCGGGGCATCTTCCTACCCATTTTAAAGAAACTGCGCCGCAGTTTTTGCATTTATACATTATTTATAAACTATTATTAATATTTTCTTAGCACGTATTATGCCTAAGGTATTTTTATTTTTTTCGTTAAAAATTAACCATTTATTAATTTTAACTCTTTATAAGATATAAAACAAGATTTATCGGAAGGTTTAACGTTTAAACGTAATATTCTTCAAAAGACGGCCATAGAAACTTAATATTTTTGCTTATGCCATATTCGTCGGTCATTAAAGGATATAACCGATACCTTTTTTTAGCAGCGGTTAAAAAAGATTTCTTAAAAATTGATTCTACTTCTTCTTTGTAATCGTTTAAAAAATTCTTAGATGCTTTAACGCTTTCCGCCGCATAATCTCCTGCTAAATTTCCCGATATTACTGCATTTAAAATTCCGGCGCCGGTAACGGGGTGAGTCAAGCCTGCGGCGTCTCCGCAAAAAGCTATATTATCCGCGGTTAAATCGTTAAGTCCTGATACTGGAACCAACCCGGATGTTTTTTCTATAACTTCGCTTCCTATAAGACCTTCGCTTTTTAATTCATCGGCAAACTTTTTTAAGCAGGCCGAAAGATTAACGTCGGAAACAGGTTTTTCAACGCCGATACCGACATTTGCATGATTGCCTTTCGGAAAAACCCAGCCGTAGCCGTAAGGTATATAATTCCTAAAATAACAGAACACCGAATCTAATTTTTTTAAAAGTTCCGTTTTTATCTGCAGCGCATAAATATAAGATTCTATATGGGAATTATAAGATTTAAAAATATTATTTGGACCTGCCGCTATTATTAGGTAATCATAATAAATTTCGTAAACTATTTTTTCTAAAACGTCAAGCACTTCTATGGAGTTTTTTTGTCTGTCTATCTTATAAACCCTTGAACCTGCAAACAATTTTGAACCTAATTGCACGGCTTTCTCAGACAGATTTAAATCGAAAATATCCCTGTTTAAAATATAGCCGCTGCCGCTGTGTTTATAAGTTTTATTTCCTGCATTAATGTAAATATATTTTATTTTTTGGTTTACCGCGGAAAGCATTGAACTCAAATCGACATAGGAACTTATATTGGAAGAAACAAACTCTGCGCACTGAACCGGCAATCCGATAGTTCTTCGTTTGTCTATGAGAATATTAGGTATTCCTTTTTTGGATAAAGCTATCGCCGCAGAAGAACCGGCCGGACCTGCACCAATAATAACAACGTTGGTTTTCATTTAATCAACTGCCAAATATGCGGTATATCAATACCCTGTTATTGTTAGTGTCGGCTATCGCAATATATTTTCCGTTTAAAGATATAGATATATTTGATTCATGATTAAAATTATTTTTGCCGGCGCCGGGGATTCCAAAATTGTAAGCTTTTACCACATTATAACCGCCGGCTAATTTAAATACCGTTAAAATACTTCTTCCGTAATTAGCGACGTATAGATAACCGTTTTTATAAACTATACCGACGGGATGATAAAGCATATGTCCCGACTGTCCTTTTATTCCGATAGCGCCGATATAATCGAACTGCCTGTTAAAAACGAGTATTTTTGAAAGAGCATAATCGGAAACGTAAATATATTTCTTAGAAAATGTAATGCTTACCGGTTTTTTAAGTTTAAACGCAATAGTTAAGTTTTTAATTCCGCTTTTACCTGAACTATTAGAAGAATTGGAATTTTTTTTATTTTTTTTGCCTTTTTTGTTCTTTTTTCCGACAATTACGTTTTTTTTACTTCCGTTTATTTTTCCCGAAAGAGCGTTCCCTTCATTACTTTTAATTAAAGAATTTCCTATGCTTTCATAAAAATTGCCGTTTTTTGAATAAACCATAATGTCGTCGGCTCCGGAGTTTGCGACATATATTTTGCCTGCGGAAAATGCGACGCAGGTAGGCTGCATAAGCATTCTTTTTTGATTTTTAGATATGCCGAATTCGGATACGAAATCTCCGTTAGGTTTAAAAACCTGTATTCTTGAATTGCCTGAATCTACCACGTAAATTCTTTCAGGATTGCCGTGCGCAGCCGCAAAAAGCGGAACCATAAACTCGCCTGTAGTTTTACCTTCTATTCCCCACTGCCGGATGTAGCGTCCGCTTATGCTAAACTTCATAATCCTTGAATTGCCCGAATCGACTACGTAAATATTATTTCTTCTACCGAATGCTACGCCGGCCGGACCTTTAAGGCGATAACCCGTGCCGATAACTCTTACCAACTTTAGCGAAAAGGGAGCCTTTTTAAAATAAAGACCAAACCTTTTCTGCAAAAGCAGAAATGCAAGAATTACTATAATAATTATGCTTAATAAAAAAAAGGCCTTATTAAGTTTATCCTTCTTAATTTGCATGGTCATTGCATCGTACCTCTAATAAATTTTATTTTTTATAATAACATATTAATTAATTTTAATAAATATGATTTTATAATTAGAAAAATCCGATTTAATATTGAAATTACCCACGCTTTTTATACAGAAAACATAATAGCCGTTTTTTAAAACATTACTATTTACATTATAAAAAAATTTACTATTTTGCAAGCTAAATCTTTTTTTAAAATTTAAATTTTGAAAAGCGAAAGGTTTTGCCGAATTGCACTGCAGCTTAACGGCGTTTTTTTTGTTTTTATAATATCTGCGATAAATTAAAAAACCTTTAATTTTACCTAAATCGTAAACATAACGATAAACTATATGAACGATATTTTTATTTTTTTCGGCTTTCAATATAACGGGAGCAAGCGGCGGAACGATTTTAGGAGGCTGCGGATAACCGGTTTTAGCGCATCCCGACAATAATAAAAAAGATGCTGCGGTCAATAAAACATAAAGTATTGAAAACGCATAACTTCTTTTTTTATTTAAGAGCAGATAAAAATAGTTTATCGTTTCCGATCTCTTTTTCATAATCTTTTAAAGTCTTTTTTATTTGTTTAAATGCTGTTCCGCCGATAGTTTTTTTAGAATTTACCGATGTTTCGGGATTAAAAACGTTAAATATATCTTTGTCTGCAATATCTATAATATTTTTATATTCTTTAAGGGATAACTCCGAAAGTTTTTTACCTTTATTTTCTGCATAATTTACTATTCTGCCGACTGCTTCGTGCGATTTTCTGAAAGGCAGGCCTTTTTTAACGAAATAAGTCGCCATATCGGTGGCATAAATAGTATCGTTCTTAAGTCCTTTCGACATAGCGTCCTTATTAAATTCCACGGTTTTTATTATTTCTTTAAATATCGAAAGCGAATCGTAAACCGTCGAAGCGCTTTCCATCACGGGTTTCTTATCTTCCTGCATATCCCTGTTGTAAGTAAGAGGTAAGGATTTCATCATAATGAAAAGCGAAATAAGATTAGATATTATTCCTCCGGTTTTGCCCCTGATCAGTTCGAGAACGTCAGGATTTTTTTTCTGCGGCATAATGCTTGAACCGGTCGTAAATTCGTCTTTTAATTTTATAAAACCGAATTCAAAACTGTTCCATATAATAAGTTCTTCGCAAAATCTGGAAAGATGCATGGCTATCATAGAAAGAGAAAAATTAAATTCTATCGCGAAATCCCTGTCGGAAACACCGTCCATGCTGTTTCTGGAAACTTTTCCGAATCCTAAAATTTTTGCTTCGAGAGATCTGTCGATATCAAAATCTACTCCTGCAAGCGCGCCGCTTCCTAAAGTCAAAACGTCTGCGGTTTCGTAAGACGAAATTAATTTTTTAAAATCTCTCGCAAACATTTCATAGTAAGCGGACAAATGATGCGCCAGCGATACCGGCTGAGCATGCTGAAAGTGCGTATAGCCGGGGATTACGGTTTCTATGTTTGAATAAGCAGAAGAAACAAGTTCTTCCCTTAAAGCTATCAGCGCCTCCGCAATTTTCTTAATTTCATTTTTTACGTAAAGCCTGAAATCGACAGATACCTGATCGTTTCTTGATCGTCCGGTATGCAGTTTCGGTCCCAAAGAAGGCAGAAGTTCGATAAGCCTCTTTTCGATATTCATATGAATATCTTCATATTTTTTATTTAGGACTAATTCGCCTGTTTTAATTTCTTTTTTAATTCTTAAAAGAGCCTTTTCTATATCTTTTTTTTCTTTTTCGTTAACTATGCCGGCTTTTTTTATGGCGCAGAGGTGGGCGATACTGCCTTCTATATCAAAATCGGCAAGTTTTTTGTCTATATCCAACGATGCCGTAAAATTAGCGGTAATTTCGGATATATCCTCTTTAAAACGCCCCCTGACGAAGTTATTATGTTTAAGAGCGGCATCTTTGTTTTCTGTTTTCTTTTTCATTTTATTTTCGTTTTGTAAGTTTGTACCGAAGAGATTTTAAGTGAATAAAACCGGTTGCGTCGTTTTGGGAATAAGCGCCTTTATCGTCCTCGAAAGTAACGATATTTTGGGAATAAAGGCTGTTTTTTGATTTCCTGTATAAAACTTTAATGTTTCCCTTATATAGCTCTAAACCTATTGTTCCGTTAACGGAGGTTTGAGTAGAATCGATAAGCGACTGAATAGCTTTTAATTCCGGACTGAACCAGTTTCCTTCGTATATAAGTTTTGAATATTGCGGAACAAGGCTGTTTTTGAGTTCTATTTCCTCGCCGGTCAAAGTTATTGATTCCATTACCCTGTGCGCAAAACTTAAAACCGTTCCTGCCGGAGTTTCATAAACGCCCCTGGATTTCATACCCGTAATTCTTGTTTCTACTATATCCGCCCTCCCGATAGCGTTTCTGCCGGCTATTAAATTGAGCGCATCGACTATGTTTAACGGAGTCATCTTCTTTTTATTTAACGATACAGGATTTCCGTTTTTATATTCAATTTCTATTTTTTCGGGTTTGTCCGAAGCTTTTTCTGGAGAAGCCGTTATTTCAAACATCGACTCTTCCGGTGCGTTTTCTAAGTTTTCTAAAATTCCGCCTTCATAACTTATATGAAATAGATTTTTATCGCTGGAATAAGGTTTCGCCTTGGTTACCGGCACCGGAATTCCGTTATCTTCGGCATATTTAATAAGTTCGGCTCTGGAAACTATATCCCACTCCCTCCATGGAGCTATGACTTTTATTTCGGGATTAACGGCAGCATATGCAAGTTCGAACCTTACCTGATCGTTGCCTTTGCCTGTAGCGCCGTGAGCGACGTATTTTGCGCCTTTTTCGGCAGCGATTTCTATCTGCCTTTTTGCTATTAAAGGTCTTGCGATAGATGTACCAAGTAAATAAGCGCCTTCGTAGAGTGCGTTTCCCCTGAGCATCGGAAATATATAATTTTCGGCAAATTCTTCTTTCATGTCTTCGACTATAGCTTCCGAAGCTCCGGTTTTTAAAGCTTTTTCCTTAACCGCCGCAAGGTCTTCTTTCTGTCCTACGTCGCAGCAATAAGCAATAACATCGGCTTTATAAGTGTTTATCAGCCATTTTAAAATTACGGAAGTATCGAGTCCTCCGGAATAAGCAAGGACTATTTTGTCTTTACCGTCGGTTTTGCCCGCACTTTTGCTTTTCTTTTTTAATCGAGCCATAATAAAATATTATCCTCCTACGAAAATTTTTTCCATAATAGCTTTCTGGACATGCAGCCTGTTTTCCGCTTCCTCGAAAACCATAGGCGCAAACCTTTCAAATACATCTTCGGTAACTTCTTCGTTTCTATGGACGGGAAGGCAGTGAAGAAAAATAACGTCTTTTTTTGCGTTTTTTACTACGTTATCGTCTATTATAAAGGGCTTTAATTTATCTATTTTTTCTTTTTCTTCGTCCTGCCCCATACTTATAAAAACATCGGTAGTAATAACGTCGGCATTTTTTGCCGCATATATTTTATCGTTTATTACGCTGAATTTACCGCCTTTTTTTTCGGATTCTTTTTTAACTTCAGGGTTTATTTCAAATCCTTCGGGCATAGCTAAAATAAGTTCAAAACCAATTATGGACTGAAGGCTGATCCATGAATTAGCCATATTGTTCGCATCGCCGAAATAAACTATTTTCAAGTTTTTTATAATGTTTTCTGCATCGACTTGGGAACCGCATTCGATTTTTAAATTTCTTTTCTTTATTTCGTAAACGGTAAATATATCGGTTAATATCTGCGCAGGATGATATAAATCGGTAAGTCCGTTTATTACCGGTTTCTCGAAATATTTCGCAAAAGTTTCAATTCTTTCCTGTTCGAAAGTCCTTATAACGACGCCGTCTAAATATCTGCTTAACACTCTTGCGGTATCTTTAACGGGCTCTCCCCGTCCCAGTTGAAGATCTCTTGACGACATAAAAATAGGATGTCCGCAAAGCTCGACTATGCCGACCTCAAAAGATACCCTCGTCCTCGTAGAAGACTTTTCGAATATCATTCCTATTTTTTTGCCTTCGAGACAGGAATTTTTTCTTCCTCTTTCAGCCTTTAAAATATCAGATCTTAAAAGAACATCATATATTTCGTCTTTAGAAAAATCATATACCGATAAGAAATTTTTTGCCGATTTCATAATTTTAATTAACCGTCCGCTCTTAAGAGCGCCCTCATTATATTTTTATTATTTATAACCCTCTAGAATTTTAACTATGGCATCCATTAATAGATCTACGTGGTTTTTTTTGATAATCAACGGCGGGGTCAGTCTTAGCACGGTATCCTGAACAGTAGTAGTCAGAAAACCTTCGTCTATTAATTTCACGGCTATATCTTTAGATTTAATTGAATAAAACTCTATAGCACTTATTAAACCTATAGATCTTACGTCTTTAATCAAACCGGAAAACTTCGATTTTAAACCGTTAAGCGCTTCGTTAACGTATTCGCCGGTATTTACTACTTCGTCTAAAAATCCTTCTTTAGTTATTTCATCGAAAAAAGCGGCAGCCGCCGCAGTGACCAACGGTCCGCCGCCGAAAGTCGTAGCATGATTTCCAGGTTCAAAAGCTTTAGCCGTTTTTTCGTTCGCAAGCACTGCGCCTATAGGCAGTCCTCCCGCCAAAGGCTTTGCAAGAGTCATTATATCCGGTTCGACGCCGTAGTGCATATAAGCAAAAAGTTTTCCCGTCCTTCCCAGTCCAGCCTGAACCTCGTCGAAAATTAAAGATATATCGTTTTGCGCCGTCAAATTTCTTAATGCTTTTAAATATTCCTTATCAGATATATTAACTCCGCCTTCACCCTGAACAGGTTCCAATATTACGGCGCAATAGTCTTTGCCGTTTTCGCCTTTTATCAGTTTTTCTATAGATTCTAAATCGTTAAATTTAACGTGCTCAAATCCGTTTAAAAGTGGTTCAAAACCGCTATGGTATTTATCTTGTCCGGTAGCCGAAAGCGCGCCGAAAGTTCTGCCGTGAAAAGAATTTTGCATAGCTATTACTTTATATCCTCTTTTGGAAAATTTACCTGCATAAATTCTTGCTAATTTTATTGCTCCCTCTACGCTTTCAGCTCCGCTGTTGCAGAAAAAAACCTTGTCCGCAAACGAATTTACGCATAATTTTTCCGCAAGTTTAGCCTGAGGTTCGGTATAAAAATAGTTTGACGTGTGTATCAGTTTTTTTACCTGGCTTATAACAGCATCTTCTACAGCTTTATTACCGTATCCTAAATTATTTACGGCAATTCCCGATGCAAAATCTAAGTATTTTTTTCCGTTTTCGTCATATAGAAAGCAGTCTTCTCCTTTAACCAAAGTCAAATCGAATCTGCCGTATGTATTCATTATATATTTTTTCGTCAGTTCTTTCGTATCCATTATTTTTTCACCATTTTATATTTTTAATACGTTTAAAAGAAATACTTTATATTAATTCGATATCTGAGTTCCTATACCCTTTTTAGTAAATATTTCCAACAAAATAGCATGAGGCGTGGAACCGTTTATCATGTGTACTTTTTTAACTCCTAGTTTTACGGCGTCGGCGCATGAATTTGCCTTCGGTATCATTCCTCCGTAAATTATTCCGTCTTTAATCAATTTTTTGATTTCACCCGTCGTAACGGACGAAATCAGTTCTCCGTTGGAATCTAAAAGCCCGTCCTGGTCTGATAAAAATATCAGTTTTTCTGCTTCGAGTTCACCGGCTACCGCCGATGCTACAAGATCGGCGTTAATATTAAGGGTTCTACCTTCCTTGTCCATGCTTACCGGAGCTATAACCGGAATAAACGACGGATCTAAAGTTAATAAAATCTTTTTATCGACTTTTTTAACCTCTCCAACAAAACCCAAATCGACGCTGTCAGAATTTATTTTTTCCGCGGTAATAAGATTTCCATCTTTTCCGGATAAACCGCAGGCGCGCCCGCCGAATTTATTTATTAATGCAACAAGGTCTTTGTTTATTTTTCCGGATAATACCATCTCGACTACTTCCATGGTATTTTCGTCCGTAATTCGATAGCCTTCAAAAAAATTCACCTTTATATCGAGCTTTTTTAAAAGAACGTCGATTTCTTTTCCTCCGCCGTGAATAATAATAATATTTATTCCGATAAGTTTTAAAAGTATAACGTCCTTAATGAAACTTTCTTTTAAAGCGGTATCTACGGCTATCGAGCCTCCGAATTTTATCACGAAAGTTTTGCCGGAAAACTCCTGTATATACGGCAGGGCTTCAAGCAAAACCTTAGCTTTTTTAATATATTCTTCCATTTTATTTATATTATATTTTTTATTTTTACTTCAATTTATTTCACTTTTAAAGAATATATCTTGAAAGATCTTCGTCTTTAATTATTTCTTTCAATCTTTCGTCTATATATTCTTTATTTATCAAAACTTTTTTTGCTTTCCCGTACGGAGCTTCAAAAGATACGTCTTCCATAATTTTTTCAAGTATGGTGTGCAGTCTTCTCGCTCCGATATTTTCCGTTTTAAGATTAACTTCTTCGGCAATTTCGGCAATTCTTTCTATACCGTCTTCGGCGAAATTTAAAACAACGTTTTCGGTTTTAAGAAGTTCTATATACTGTTTAATTAAAGCGCCTTTAGGCTCCGTTAATATGCGGACGAACTCTTTTTTAGACAAAGAATCCATCTCTACCCTGATAGGAAACCTGCCTTGAAGTTCCGGAATTAAGTCGGAAGGTTTAGAAACGTGAAAAGCGCCTGCAGCGATAAACAAAATATGATCGGTTTTTACTATGCCGTATTTAGTCATTACGTTACAACCTTCGATAATAGGGAGTAAATCTCTCTGAACACCTTCCCTTGAGACGTCCGGACCGTATGATTTTTCCCTCGAAGCAATTTTGTCTATCTCGTCAATAAATATCAAGCCAGAATTTTCAACCCTTTGAATGGCATTTTTTACTACCTTGTCGTTATCGACGAGCCTTTCGCTTTCTTCACGGACCAATATATCAAAAGCCTCCGAAACTCTTACTTTTTCTAATTTTTTCTGTTTCGGAAAAATATTTGAAAAAATATCCTTAAAGTCCTGTCCTATATCATCCATTCCCGATTGTGAAAATATTTCTATAACCGGAATAGGCGCCTTATTTGAAGACTTAACTTCCATTTCTACGAATCTGTCGTTTAATTTTCCTTCTAAAAACATTTTTCTAAACTTTTCTCTTGTATTATAATAGCTGTCTTTATCGGATTCGTCTTTTATACCTGCTTTTACTGCACCGTTCTTCTTTGCCGCCTGCGGGGGACGCGGAATTAAAATATCCAGAAGGAGTTCTTCGGCATTCTGCTTGGCTTTATCGATAACCTGTTCTGTTTCTGTAGCTTTTTCATTTATAAAAGCTGTTTCCACAAGATCTCTGACCATTGATTCTACGTCCCTGCCCATATAACCCACTTCTGTAAATTTAGAAGCTTCGACTTTTATAAAAGGAGAATCGGAAAGTTTAGCTATGCGCCTTGCTATTTCGGTTTTTCCAACGCCCGTAGGTCCTATAAGCAAAATATTTTTTGGAACTATATCGTCTCTTATTTCATCCGGAACGTTATTTCTTCTGAAACGAGTCCTTAAGGCTATAGCAACCGATTTTTTTGCTTTATCCTGCCCTATAACGTATTTATCTAACTCTTTAATTATTTCTTTAGGCGTAAGAAAATCTATTTTTAATAATGCATTTGATTCGTCTCTGACTTTAATATCCTTAGTTTTGTTGTCTTTGCCTGCCTGTATTTTTTTTGCCATATCTATGTTATAACTCCTCTATTATTATATTTTCGTTTGTGTATATACATATGCGCGCAGCCGTTTTCATAGAGAATTCGGCAATCTCCTTTGCGCTCAAATCGGTCTTTTCAAGCAGTCCTAAAGCGCAAGCCAGCGCGTAAGGCGCACCCGACCCTATAGAAAGTGCGTCTTCGTCAGGTTCTATAACATCTCCGGCTCCCGACAAAACAAATGAATCGGTTTTATCGACGACAATCATCATAGCTTCCAACCGTCTTAATATTTTGTCGGTTCTCCAGTCTTTAGCAAGTTCGACACTTGCCCTTTTAACGCTCCCGTTATATTTGGAAAGCTTTTCCTCCATTTTTTCAAACAGCGTAAATGCATCTGCGGTAGCTCCGGCAAATCCTGCTATTACTTTATCGTTATAAAGCCTCCTTACTTTTCTTGCGTTATGCTTCATAACTGTATTACCAAGAGTGACCTGTCCGTCGCCGGCAACGACGACTTTACCTTTACGCCTTACGCTGATTATAGTAGTCCCAAGAAGTTTTATTCCTTCGTTATTGCCGTTATTCATAAATTTATATCTCCCGTATTTATTTAATTAATAATCGCCTAACCGCTTTATTTTCCGGAAAGCGGATGCGCTTTATTGTAAACGTCTATAAGTTTTTTAATACTTAAATGCGTATATTTCTCGGTTGTCGATAAATTTGAATGTCCGAGCATATCCTGAATAGATCTTAAATCGGCTCCGTTATCCAAAAGATTGGTGGCAAAAGAATGTCTTAAGCCGTGCGGAGAAATGTTTTTAAACTGGCCGGTTATCAGCATAGACTCTTTAACAATCCTGTGAATCGTCCTCCTGTTTAGCATCTCCCCTTTTTTGTTTATAATTATATATCCTTCTTTCGAAGTTAAACCTACTGCAGCTAAGTAATGCTTCCATGCCTCAATCTTTTCGGCGGTAATATCCGTAATAGGAACTATTCTGTGTTTAGAACCTTTTCCTAAAATTTTTACGTAACGGCTTTCTTTTTCAATTTCTATATCGGACATTTTTACGGAGACAAGTTCGCTGACTCTTAATCCGCTGCCGTATAAAAATTCTAAAATTAAATCGTTTCTTAACGCTTCAAAATATTTTATTGCTTCCCGTGCTTCCAACCTATCCGAAATACGCGAATTTGCGGTGTTGCACTTAATTGCTTCCAGTTTGTCTTTTTTTAGTTTCAGGTCTAAATAATTGTTTAATAAAAAATCCGCTTCTTTCGCCGTCAAAAAAAACGGCAGTTTTTTTTCTATTTTAGGCAAATCCAATAAAAAAGCTGGATTTTGTTTGATTATACGCTTCTTTTCCAAAAAATTAAAATACGATTTTATCGATTCTATTTTTCTCGCAAGGCTGGTTTTTTTTAAATTTCCGTAAATTTCGCTTAAATAACCTTTTATCTCTAATTCCGTAACGTCTTTTATAGAATCGACCGATGTTTCTTCGCGCAAATATTTCATAAAAGCCCTGACGTCCGCCAAATAAGCCGTCACGGTGTTATGGGAACTATTTTTTTCAAGACCTATATTATCCTCGAAATCTTTTAAAAAATCTTCCATAAGACATTATTGTTATAACAATTTATTAAAAAACAATATTATATCACAATCGGAATATAAAATAATACAATTTTAACGGGGATAAATAACGCCGAAAATCAAATGAATCTGTAAGTAAGAACGAAAGCGCCGAAAATTATGCAGTAAAATGCAAAAGGATAAAGAGCGTTAATTTCGTATTTGTTAAAATATTTCATAAGCGCGTAAACGCTCAAATATGCGGCTACGCCGGCAACCAAGCCGCTTATTAAAGAAACTGCGGTAAAATTGAACATATGCAATTTAAGCATTTTAGGCACTTCAAGAAGTCCGGCGGCAAGAATTATAGGCGTAGCGAGAAGAAACGAAAATCTTGCGGCATATTCATGCTTAAAACCGAGATAAAGAGCGGCAACCATAGTTATGGCGGAGCGGGATATACCCGGAATCAGCGCAAAAGACTGAAATACTCCTATGATTAGAGCGGCGGTTACGGTCATATCGGAAATCTTTGCTATACCCTGTTTCCTTCTGCGTTTCTCGCCAAGATATAAAATTACGCCGTTAACCATTAGAAATGCCGCGGCTACAGACGTTATTCCGAACAGTTTTTTTAATTTATGGACGAACAAAAGCCCTATGAGTCCCGCCGGTATAGTGGCAAGCGCAAGCAGGTATAATGTTTTGGAATTTTCGTTTATATTAAGGTTTTTGCTCTTTATGCCTGCAAAAAAACCTTTAAATAAATTAATCCAGTCTTTATAAAAGTATATAAGAAGAGCTAACGCGGTTCCAAGATGAAGAACGACAAGGAAAGGTAAAAATCCTTCAGACTGCCTGTTGATTTTCCACCCTAAAATAGATGGAATTATAACCCCGTGTGCAAGGCTGGAAACGGGAAAAAGCTCCGTAACTCCTTGAATAAGGGCTAAAATTACGGCATGAAAAAGGGAAAGATGTATCATATTAACTCTGCCTCCGGTCGATTTTTACTTGAAAAAATAATTTAAATGTTTATTTAATATAATTTATTACAAAATGTCAATAAAAATACGGGCAATATGCAATATAGTTTAGTTTGACGGTATCTCTGCTTATGGTGTATAATATAAAATTAATAAAATTAATGCCGGTAAGATATTAATTTAATTATTTTAATAAGGAGGTGCTCAATGAAATTCGGAAGGTTCAGGCATAAAACAGGGGAAATGAGGGAGTATTACGGAACTCTTTCTACAGATAAAGACAGGTCGTTCGTTAATATTATAGAAAAGTTTAGCTTTGAAGAAGATTTAAAATATCAATACGACGGCAAACAGTTGGAATTAGACGATCTAGAATTTTTGCCTCCGATTCATCCGACTAAAATTGTAGCGGTAGGACTAAATTATAAAGATCACGCCGCGGAAATGCAGAAAAAACTGCCCGACGAACCTTTGCTTTTTATAAAACCTACTTCAAGCATTATCCCTCATCTTGGAACTATCGTAAGACCCGATGTTTCAAAAAAGGTGGACTACGAATCCGAACTTGCGGTAGTAATAGGGAAAACCGCAAAAAACGTAAAAAAAGAAACGGCTGACGACTATATTTTCGGATACACCTGTTTGAACGACGTAACGGCAAGGGATTTACAGGCAAAAGATATTCAATATACAAGATCTAAAAGCTTTGACACTTTTGCGCCAATCGGACCATATATAGAAACGGAAATAGAAAATCCTTCAAATCTTAGAATTAAAGGCTATCTTAACGGAGAATTAAAACAGTCTTCCAATACTTCGAACTTAATTTTCAATCCTTACGAATTAATTGAATTTATTTCCGGAATTATGACGCTTTTCCCGGGAGATATAATTTCTACCGGAACTCCTTCCGGCGTAGGAAGTTTGAATAAAGGCGATATTTTTGAAATCGAAATAGAAAACATCGGAAAGTTAAAAAACTTCGTAGAATAATGTTAAACAATAAATAATCTTACCAATATAAATTCAATATAAATTAAGCAAGCAATTAATTAATGAATAAAATATCAGAACACAGGCTTTATAAATGGCTTGTTCTTTCAATAGCCGTTATAGCATCTTTTATGGCTATACTGGATATAAATATAGTCATAGTCGCTCTCCCCAAAATGATGTCCCACTTCGGCGTGAACGTAATAACTATAGACTGGGTCATTATAGCTTATACCATAACATATTCCATTGTTATTCTTCTGACTAGTTTTTCCAGCAAGAAATATGGACTAAAAATTCCTTTTGCGGTATCTATAGTTTTCTTTTTAATAGGTTCGGCATTCTGCGGATTTTCTCCTACCTACAGAATAATGATAATATTCAGGATAATTCAAGCAATAGGGGGCGCAGGCCTAATTCCGATATCGGTAAACCTTATCGCAAAATATTTTAAAGCGCAGGAAAGAGGAACCGCAATGGGAATATGGACTATAGGCATAATGATAGCTCCCGCTCTCGGTCCTATAATAGGCGGATATTTCGTGGACTACGTGGACTGGAGGATGATATTTTATTTTAACGTTCCCATAGGAATAATTCTTTTTATCGGCACTTTGACTTTGCTTGAAAACGATATACCGGAAAAACCTTTTGCTAAAAAGTTTGATTTTATAGGTTTTTTTCTTATAGCTATATGTCTTGGAACACTTTTATACGTACTTAACGAAGGGCAGACATTGGAGTGGGATTCTTCCGTAATAAGGCTTAACGAACTTATAAGCGCTGCGTCTTTTATACTTTTTATAGTCGTCGAACTTTTTTCGAAAAAACACTTAATGGACTATTCCCTTTTTAAAAAAAGAAATTTCGTCGCCGGAAATTTAGTTAACATGATAAGAGCGGGGGGTATTTTCAGCACAATGTTTCTTCTGCCTATATTCATAGAAAATATACTTAATTATAACGCTATGCATGCCGGTTTTTTAATGGCGCCTTTTGCTATAGCCGTTGCTATCGCTTCTCCTATAGCAGGAAAAATTTCCGATAAATACGGACCGAAATATTTAATGCTTGCGGGCATGCTTATTTTTGCGGCGGCCAATTTTTCGCTGGGAAGCATCTCGCTTCATACATCGATTCCATTCCTTATCAATAATCAGTTTTTGCGCGGTATAGGAGTAGGGCTTATTAACGCTCCGGTTATGATGACCGTAATAAATTCGGCCGATTTCCCGCAAATTCCGGATGCATCCGCTCTTTACAACGTTTTATTTCAGATAGGAGCATCTTTTGGAATAGCATGGTCAGGGGAAGAGCTGGCAGTAAGGCAGATATACCATTTAAATCAGTATGCAAGAGATATAAATTATAATTTCAGCAAATACCACGGAATAATAAATTTTTTAAGCGGAGATTTAATTAGCAGAGGAAGTTCCGTCGTAAGGACGATAATTTATCCGTCTAATTCGGTTAAAATTTTTGACTATATGATAAGCGAATTTTCTTTAATCGGAGCTTACGGAGACGTCTTTATTGCTCTCGGCTATCTTTGCGTTATCGGCGGAATTGCAGCTATCGGCGTAAAAAATATAAAAATTAAAAAACATTAAATATGTTGATTTAATAAAGCAATTATAATAATATATAATGCAAAATCGATTATCCAAAAATAATATAAATAATATATAACTGGAGAATTACTATTATGATAGCATATTTCGTTATGGAGTGCGGCGTGGACAGCAGAATTCCCACATACAGCGGCGGACTCGGAATTCTTGCCGGAGATACGCTGCAAAGTTTTGCCGATCTCGAGGTTCCCGCGGTATGCATAACTTTGTTATGGAAGAACGGTTTTATAAGCCAAAAACTCTCTAACGACGGCGGACAAATTGACTCTTTTCAGGAATGGGATATCGAAAAATATATGCAGCCTACAAATATAAAAATAAAAATTCCCATAGGCGGCAAAGACGTAACGATAACCGCTTTTAAATATGTAGTAGAATCTACTAAGGGAAATAACGAAATCGATGCGTATTTTTTAACGCCGGACACACCCGAAAACGACCCCGAAACAAGAAAATTATGCGACCGGCTGTACATAGAGGGCGGATTAACGAGGCTTAAACAAGAAATAATTCTAGGCATAGGCGGATACGAAATGTTAAAAGCGTTAAATTATAAGCCTTTTCTTTACCATATAAACGAAAGCCATTCGGCTCTGTTAATAGCCGGACTCATGAAAGATATGGACGATTTAAACAGGGTAAAAGCAAGGGTCGTATTTACGACGCATACGCCGATCCCCGCCGCATTCGACAGATTTCCGATAAACGACGTAAAGGAATTGCTCTCGGGTTACTGCGGAGAAAAAGTTTTTGACGATATTTACAGAGAAAATCTTGAAGAAAAAGACGAATTAAACCTGTCGTGGCTGGCTATTAAAAACGCTAAAAACGTAGTAGCGGTCTCGAGAAAACATAAGTATGTTTCGGAACAGATATTCGAAGGCTATAAGCTAAAATACGTAACAAACGGGATACATCACGTCAAATGGGCTTCTCCTCACCATAAAATGCTATATACAAAATATATTAAAGGATGGGAAGAAGACCCCGATCTGCTGAGGGGAGCGGCTTGCATTCCAGACGGCGACTTTGCGCAGACGCATATTTTATGCAAAGAAACGCTGATAGAAATGATAAATTCGGAAACCGATTCTTCTTTTATACCTACAGATTTTACAATAGCCATGGCTAAAAGAATAACTCATTACAAAAGAAATAATCTTATACTTTCGAATCCCGATAAACTAATCAATATTGCAGAAAAGAAAGGGAATATTCAGCTCATTTTTGCCGGCAAAACTCATCCTGCCGACACAGACGGCCTCGCAATGATAAAATCTATTCACGATGCCGCAAAATATATTGCGTCCAAAACTAAAAAAATAAAAATAGCTTTTTTGGAAAATTACAATATTCATAAAGCTAATATTATACTTGCCGGAGTAGATTTGTGGCTTAACAATCCGACAAGACCGCTTGAAGCGTCAGGAACGAGCGGAATGAAAGCATCTCTTAACGGCGTTCCAAATTTCAGCGTATTAGACGGCTGGTGGCTCGAAGCTTGCATTGAAGGAATTAACGGCTGGGGCATAGGTCCGAGACCTGCATGGACTGATCTCAGCTATTCGGACGACTTACAGGACATAAACGATATATACGGAAAATTAGAATTCAATATATTAGATTTATATTACAAAAACTATTCGGAATATTTAAAAATAATGAAAATGTCCGTTTCCTCCATTGCGCCTCATTTTAATACGCACAGGATGGTTTCCGAATACGTTACGGATTTATATCTTACAGGCATAGTAATGTGCTATCTCGAAAAAGAAAAAGGCGGCGTCTGCGATATATAATAATATTTCTATAATAACACCATCCCTGCAGACTGACGCCTGCCCATCCCATACTTAAAAAGGAGGAGGATTAAAAACATAAACTTGCACCGTTATTAGCGTCAAAAAGCACTCCCCTCCTTACAAATAAGGGTGGTTAAAAACTTTACCATAACATTCGGCAATAGTAATAGATAAATTCCCGCAGTGTTCCCCTCCTTTTTAAGGAGAAGTGTCGGTCAAAGGCCGACGCGGCGGTTATTAAGGATTTATTATAACTTTTAGGGAATCCTGCGCTTGCGCCGTCAATTCAAAACCTTTTACGATGTTTTCGATAGGAAATCTGTCCGTTATCATATCTTTTACGTTAATTCTGCCGGAACTTATAAGTTCTAAAGCAGTTTTATGGTCTAATATAGACCCTGCATAAGAACTTAATAAAGTAACTTCGCTTCTCCAGAATATTTCGTTTATAGAAAGAGGAAGTTTTGCTCCGTCGTTTGCCGCCCCAAAAAACAAAACGGTTCCTCCCCGCCTTACGGATTTAAGCCCCTGCAATATTGCGCTATCAGCTCCGGTAGATAAAATTACTATATCCGACAGAAATCCTTCATTAATATCTTTAATAACTTCGGGGTCGAAATTATTTGCGTTAAAAATATAATCCGCTCCGAATTTTTTTGCGTATTCAAGGCGTTTTTCATTAATATCTACCGCTATAATTTTGGTTGCGCCGGTTGTCCTTAAAAGACTTATATGGAGCAGCCCCGAAAGACCGCTGCCAAAAACTATAACCGTGTCGGCAGGTTTAACTCCGGCAAGCCTCTGCCCTCTGACCACGCAGGCAAGAGGTTCGGTAAACGTCCCTTCTTCAAAACTGAAGGAATCAGGCAAAAGATATATGCCGTTTTTAACGTTTATTTCGGGAAGCCTTAAATACTCGGAAAAACCGCCGGGTTCAAAATTTGTAGTTCTTAAGGTTTCGCAGACCGTTTGGTGTCCGCTAAGACAATATTTGCAAGTATTGCACGGAACATGATGCGCAGCGCAAATTCTGTCGCCCGTTTTATACTTTTTAACGTTTTTTCCCGTTTCCGCTATAATGCCGGTTACCTCGTGCCCAAGAACAAGCGGAACTTTGTCCTTTCTGTACCATTCTATCACGTCGCTGCCGCATATACCGCTCGCCTCTACTTTCAAAAGAACTTCGTCATCGTTAATTTTAGGAATATCTTTTTCTATAATTCTTATGTCTTTATTGCTGTAATAAAGAGCACATTTCATAATTTTTTACCTATTTTTATTTTATTTTTTATTATTTTAAAATTAATCTGAGATCTTTGCAGTATTTAAGCTGTCGTTCGGCGTGCCTGACGAAGAAGAAGGCGATTTCTGCCCTTCTTCTATGGCAAGCACGACGTCTCTTTTCCTTAAAATACCTTTATATCTGCCGTCTTTATCGGTTACTATAAGTTCGTCTGTATTTTTTCTGAAAAAATTATGCACGGCTATGTCTAATGTGTCGGTCAGTCTGATTCTAGGCAAATTTCCTGTATCCATTAAATCCTTTGCGGTTCTTGAATCATCGGGCGACGTCATCATTAAATTTTTTACGGTATCGTATTTAACTATGCCGACGATTTTGTCTTCTTTATCTATAACGGGATGCATATAAAAATTGGAATAAAAAAATATTTTAATCATCTCGTACAGCGGCATATCCGGGTCTATAGGTTTAGCGGCTGCAGTATCGCCGCTTTCCATAACGTCGCTTACGGAATATCTCTGCAGAGGCTTAATCAAATAATCTTTCATATGCGCCGGAGAATCCATTCTATTTTTTTTCTGGCTTCTATATATGCTTCTTTTTCCGCTGACTATAAAAGTTATTGCCGAAACAAGCATTAACGGCGGAAGAAGACCGTAGCTTCCCGTCATTTCGGAAACCATTAACAAAGATGAAATAGGGGTTTTTGCGGCTCCTGCAAAAAAACCTCCCATGCCTATAAGAACAAAAGGCGCAATATCCGAAGAAAGTATTAAATGCGGAAATAATATATGAAAAATCATTCCGGCGGCTCCTCCAAAAGCTCCGCCTATCACCAAAGACGGCGCATAAACGCCTGCCGAGCCTCCCGAACTGATAGTAAAAGACGTAGCTATTATCTTAAAAAGTCCTAAAAGAATTAAAGTTATAACGGCAAGTTTTCCAAGTACCGCAAGCTGCAGCCAGCCGTAACCTACACCCATAATTTCCGGAAAAAAATAAGCTATTATTCCTACTACGGCGCCGCCTATCATCGGCTTAAAATGAGGCTTGATTTTTATCTTTTTAAAAACGTCATGAATGAAATAAAAAAAACGTACGTAAAACTGACCGGCAAAAGCCAAAAAGATACCAAGAACGGCATAAAAAAATAAAGTAATAGGCCTTGTATAAGTAAACATGGGCGTCCTGACGACCGGATTAAAACCTGCGTAAAAATAGGCATAAAGCGAATATCCTACTATAGCCGCAATAATAGAAAGCATTAGCGCCCCGCCTTCGAAATCCATTTCGGAATACAGAACTTCTACTCCGAACATTGCTCCTGCAAGCGGAGACTTAAAAATAGCGCCTATGCCTGCGCCTATGCCTGCAACCAACATCGTCCGCCTGTCCGGCACCGGCAAACCTAAATATGTCGCTAATACAGAGCCGAATCCTGCGCCAATCTGAGCTACAGGACCTTCCCTGCCGCCTGAACCTCCGGAACCGAGCGTAACCGAAGAAGCTAGAGTTTTTATTATAGGAACCCTTCCTCTTATATATCCTTCCTTATTATGAAAAGCGTCTATTGCGGCATCCGTTCCGTGACCTTCCGCCTCAGGCGCAAAAGTATAGACTAAAATCCCCGATATTAAACCGCCGAGCATAATTATTAAAGGTATAACCCAGCGTATAGGATGATTATCGGCTGGAGCTCCTGTCTGCCCCATAAGTTCCGGTCTCGGCGAATAGTAATGAGCCATACTTACCTGGAAGATAAACCTAAATAACCTTATAAGTGCGTTAAAAACTATTGCTCCTACACCCGCTATTATACCTATTAAAACTCCGAAAAAAATCCATCTTGAAAAATAAAATATCGAGTTGTCCTGAAATCTTATAATTTTTCTTTTAAGATTAGTTCTTAATCTTATTAGCGAACTTTTTACGTAAGGCATGCTTAATCTCCAACTGCTTAACTATTGTATTTTTTTATATATGTTTAATGTATTTTAAGCAAATTTTTATTTTTAGCGGTATTTGAATTTTTTTAAAAAAATGGCAGCCCCAACGGGATTCGAACCCGTGTTATTGCCGTGAGAGGGCAACGTCCTAACCGCTAGACTATAGGGCCTTATCAAAAATTAAAAGCAATTTATTATTTTATTATATTAAATTTGCCGAAGTTTTAAAAGTTCTATTGTTTCTATTCATATGCATAAAAATCCGACATCTTTTTCTTATTTTTATTTTTTAATATAACCTCTGAGATATATAAACATTAAAATTATATTTAATGCAGTAAGTCCGGATAATCCGGAATGAATTCCTATGGCGACCCATATTACGGAAGCAAAAACGTTTATAACAAAACCCGATTTTTTATGCGAGCTTAACTGCCAAACTCCCGCTAAAGTCAAAGCAAAAGCGCACCAGTCCGCTATGCTCCAAAATTCTATGACGGTTAAACTTATCTGCATTAATCATCCGTATATTTTTCGGGGAGATTTGTTGTTCCTGGCGGGACGGTATTTGCCGCCCGAATAATCTGCGTATTTTCCGCCATGGACATTTTTTTTGCCTAACTTATCATTATGTACATTATTATAGCACGTTATGAAACAGCCGTCGTTCATAATATGATCTTTTTCTAACGCCTGGTTAGTTCCTGAACATCCGGAAAGCAACAGTCCCGCCGATAGTCCAAAAACGCAGGTCAGTAAAGCCGTCGTAATGATTTTTTTTAATTTCATATTTTTTTACCTTTTTTTATATTGCATATATTTATAATAAATTTTATTTATTGTTTGATTAAAACGGCTAAATTATTTTATTTTGATTTTCATTTATTATTTTCAAAATATAATTGCCGTAACCGCTCTTTACATATTTTTTAGATAGATTTATAAGTTCGCCCTCGGAAATATATTTCATTTTATAAGCTATTTCCTCTATGCATCCGATTTTAAGCCCCTGCCTTTTCTCCATCATTTCTATAAATTTTGAAGCATCGAGCAGGCTTTCCGGCGTTCCGGTGTCAAGCCATGCGTAACCTCTGCCCAGCGTTATTGCGTTGAGTTTGCCGTTTTTTAAATATTCGCTATTTACGTCGGTTATCTCAAGTTCTCCCCTCTCCGACGGTTTTAAAGAACCTGCAATATCAACGACTGCGTTGTCGTAAAAATAAACTCCGGTAACGGCATAGTTTGATTTTGGATTTTTCGGTTTTTCTTCGATAGACAAAACTTTTCCGTCGGCGCTTGTTTCTATAACGCCGTATCTCTGTGGGTCTTCAACGTAATAAGTAAAAATTACTCCTCCGCCTTTTTGCTTTATTATATTTTTGGCATAATTAAACTTTTCGGGAATACCGTGTCCGTAAAAAATATTGTCGCCGAGAATTAAACAAACGTCTTCCGCTCCTATAAATTCTTTGCCTATTATAAAAGCTTCCGCAAGTCCGCCGGGGGAAGGCTGCTCCGTATAGGCTATATTAAGACCTAACTCCTTGCCGTCTCCGAATATAGTCCTGAATTTATCTAAATCCGCCGGGGTCGTTATTATAAGAATATCCCTAATCCCCGCAAGCATAAGACTCGACAGGGGATAATATATCATGGGCTTATCGTAAACCGGCAAAAGCTGCTTGCAGACGCTAAGAGTTATAGGATAAAGCCTCGTTCCGCTTCCGCCGGCAAGAATAATGCCTTTCATAATTATTTTTTGACCTTATCTTATTTATTTATTTTTTTTATTTAATTTATCGTTTTATCTTTTTATCTTTAGATATTTATTAAATCTTATAAATAATATAATATAATAGTTTAAAAAACAAGGGGGCTAAAAATTACATTGTCGGATAAATCTAAAATAATCAACATAGATTCCTTGTCTTACGGCGGTTGGGGCGTGGGAAGAGCCGATTCCAAAGTCGTCTTCGTCGCTTATGCCGTTCCGGGCGACACATTAACAATAGAGATAATCGACGAGCATAAAAATTACGACTTCGCAGTAATAAATAAAATCATAAAACCGTCCAAAGAAAGAATGGAACCGGTATGCGAATATTTCGGCATTTGCGGCGGATGCGATTATCTCGATATATCTTATGATACCGAAATTTACTGGAAAACCGAAATTTTTAAAAAAGAATTTAAAAAAACTTTCGGCTCAAATTCTTCCACGACAGACGTAGATATAAAATTTAATCCGGCAAAAGAAAATCTTAATTACAGGCAGAAAATAGGATTAAAAATACATAATAAAGATATAGGATTTTATAAAAAATATTCGCACGACGTAGTAAATATCGAGCAATGCCGCCTTGCAAAAGCCGGTTTAAACGAATTATTGAAAAAAGCAGGGGGCATATTGCTAAGCGAAAAATATTACCGGCCAATCACTAAAAACATTTCTCTCTTAACCTTTAGCGAAGCCGGATTAAAGAATATAATTCTACGCGTTAAAAATAACTTTAAATTACCGGAGCAGTTTATTAAAGATATATTTACCGGCACAAAATGCGACAATATTTTTATGGAATACCCCGATAAAAAAATCATTAAATACGCGGCCGGAAGTGCCGACAAAAACAATAATAAAAAATTTTTGACAATAAAAGATAAAAAATTTTTATACGATTTACCGTCATTTATCCAGATAAATAAAGAACAGAACGAAAACATAATAAACGCAATAACAGGTTATATCGAAACCATAACGGAAGGAGGCGAAAAAAAATTTTCTAATGCACTTGATTTATACTGCGGTTTTGGAAATATAACGCTTTTTTTAACGTCTTACGCCGATAAGATTACCGGGGTCGAGTCTAACGATTTCGCCATAGAACTCGGAAAGAAAAACGCCGTATTAAACAATATAAGCAATATTAAATTCGTTAAATCGGATGTATCGAAATTTCTTGATAAAATTGAAAAAGATAAAAAATTCGATTTAATAATTTTAGACCCGCCGAGATCCGGTATTAAAGGTCTTACAGGGAATATAACGGATTTAAATCCGTTATATATAATATACGTATCTTGTGATACAATGACGTTTTTAAGGGATTTAAGACAATTTGCTGAAGCTGGCTACGAAATAGAAAAAATACATCTGTTCGATATGTTTCCAAGAACATATCACTTGGAACAGATTGCTTTTTTAAGAAAAAATCGGCGGGCATAAGCCGGCGGCTTTTGTTTTCCTATTACTTGCCGACCTTAACCGCCCTGACTACCTTTCCAGCTTTAAGACATTTTGCGCAGACTTTTATTCTTTTATTACCGCCGTTAGCGGTAACGGCCTTGACCATATGTAAATTAGGTAAAGATACTTTCTTGGTTTTATTATTTGCATGCGAAACGTTATTTCCGAACTGGATACCTTTACCGCAAATACTGCAAACTCTTGACATTTTATTATTCTCCTTAAATATATCTTGTTTCTATTATTTATACCTGATACCTGCATTTATTTAAACTGAGTTTAATATTTTATTACATCGATAACCTTTTTGTCAACCAGAATGTTTTAAAGGTGTCAGATTTATTTATTTCCTTACTCTTGATTGAATTTTCCGTGTTTATATATATAAATATTTCTTACTATTCAATAATTAGTCCTAAAATTTCTTGCAATTTATTTTTTTTATGATAAAATTAAAACAATAAGAACTTTAACAATTCTTAACTTAATTAATTAACTTTAATATTAATGGAGGTTAACTATGAAATGGAAATGTTCGGTATGCGGTTACATTCACGACGGAGATTCCGCTCCTGATTTTTGTCCGAGATGCGGAGCGCCAAAAGAAAAATTTGAAAAAGTTGCCGCAGATATTGAGCAAATAATAGACCGCTCAAGAAAAACAAATCAGCTGCATATGGATCTTACTCATTTACTCACTAAAGTTTTGGAAGTCGCTGAAGCAGGCATCGAAGACAATCTTGACCCTGGATGTCTTAACGTATTTCAAAAAGCAAAGAAAGCTGCATGGGAAGTAAGGCAGATGTCTAAAGCCGAAATAGTCGTCCACATAAACAAACAGAAATGGGGTTGATTATTTAAAAAATATATTTAATTTTTTTACGGAAGAAAGGATGTAAAATATTTTTAGCCTCCTTTCTTCCGTTTTGTTTTATTTTTTTATTTTATCTTTATCTATTCCCATTTATATATTCTAAACTATCCTCAACGTTAGAAACACCCATTATATTGAAATTTTTAACAAGAAAATCCGCCACGTTCTTGGATAAAAACGCGGGCAGTTTATAACCGAGCCTGATATTTTTAACTCCTAAATAAAGAAGTGCAAGCAGGACTATAACCGCTTTTTGTTCATACCATGCAATTTCGTAATAAATAGGCAGGTCGTTTATGTCGTTTAAATTTAATTTTTCTTTTAATTTAAGAGCCGCTATAGCAAGCGAATATGAATCGTTGCACTGACCCGCATCTATAACTCTCGGCAGACCGTCTATATCCCCTAAATTCATCCTGTTATATCTATATTTAGCGCAGCCGGCCGTCAATATTACCGAATCATTCGACAACTTACCTGCAAGTTCGGAATAATATACTCTTTCTTTATCGTTAGAATCGCAGCCTGCCATAACGACGAATTTCTTTATTTTTCCTTCTCCAACCATTTTAATTATAGCGTCTGCGGAATTAATTAAAGTTTGTCTTGCAAAACCGACATCGATAGTGCCTTTTATATCTTCCGGCATCTCCTCCGAATTCAACGCCATATTAATAGCTTCCGAGAAATCATGATTTGCTATGTGTTTAACTCCGGGCATCGCAACCATATCCGTAGTAAAAATCCTGTTTTTATAACTTTCCAAAGGCTTTTTAATGCAGTTAGTTGTCATTATTATAGGTCCTTTAAACTCTGCAAATTCTTTTTCCTGTTCCCACCATGCTCCGCCGTAATTACCTATAAAATGACTGAATTTTTTAAAAAACGGATAAGCGTGCGCCGGCAGCATTTCACCGTGAGTGTAAACGTTAATATTTTTGTTTTCCGTCTGAGTCAACAATTTTTCAAGTTCAAACAAATCGTGTCCGCTTATTAAAATCGATTTTCCCCGCTTAGTTCCGTTTAATACTTTAGTCGGCTCAGGTTCTCCGTAATGTTCGGTATTTGCTTTATCGAGAGTCTCCATAACATTAACTCCTGCTTTACCGCACTCGGTTACTAAATTTAATAAAACGTCGAAATTTTTCTCTTCATTAGTTAAATAACTTAATGCTTTAATAATAAATTTTTCAACCTCACGACTTGAATAATTTAATACATATGCATGATACGCATAAGCAGCCATGCCTTTTAATCCGTAAAGAAGAAGTTCGCCTAACGACTCCGTATCGTTTAGTTTATTCGGCAGCACTATTTCTTTAGCTTTATCTAAATATGTTTTAAGACTCTTATTTTCGGGAGCCCATAAATAAAATTCATTAATATCTTCGTATTTGTTCGGCGACGATTGTTTTAATATTTTAACGTATTTGTTTTTTATATCTATCGATTTATTGATTAAATCAAACATTCTTTTCTCGTCGAAATTAACGTTTGTTACGGTCGTAAATAATCCCTGTAAAATAAAAAAATAATCTTTTTCGTAATCGCCGTCGCTAATTTCAATTTTATCCATCAGCATTGCAATTCCTTTTAGATTAAATATTAATAGATCCTGCAGGTCAGACACCTCCGAAGTTTTGCCGCAAACGCCGCTTTTAACGCACCCCGTTTGATTTAAAGTTTCTTCACACTGAATACAAAACATACATGCTCTCCTCTTTAATTTGTTTTAATTTAAATTTTTTTTAATTTAATTTGTTATCTTAAAAATCTATGGATTTAATTATAAGGGAATATTATTTATAAATATGTGATTAAAGTCACTTAATTTTTGAATATTTCAAAACAGCTGAAAATTATATTTAAATTGCGTAATTTATAGTGCGCAATTTATTTCTTGCAATTAATATTTTTTTTTGCTAATATAATAAAGTTTTATATTGAAATTGATATTATATTTTTAAATCGCTGTTAATTTAAATAATTAAGGGAATTAAGGGGGATTAATTAATATGGAAAACAATAACAAAACAGCAAACAAAATAACTTGGATAGTAGTAATTATAACCGTTGTAATAGTTGTAGGACTTGGGATTTATGCAGCGACAGGTCTAAATTATAGTTTCCCGAACATTACTCATTTACTTCCATTATAATTTTATAATTATATAATTATAAAAGATTTGAACTGACTATAAAGAGCCGCTAGCTCAGCAGGTAGAGCACCTGACTTTTAATCAGGTGGTCGTGGGTTCGACTCCCGCGCGGCTCACCAGTAAAATCAAAGCTTTACAGTATATTAAAAGCAGTTAATTTTTTCGACTGTGCCCATTTTGTACAAGATTTTTCAAAATCCGTCATAAGTTTTTCGATGTCTTTAACGGTTTGATTGAAGCCTTTCCTGAACAGAGTTGCCATTGTTATATTTTTGTCGGCTTTCTTTAATTCAACGTATTTATCGTAAAGGAAGGTTTTTTCTTGAATAAAAGTTCTCCGTTATACTATTCTCAATCTTTTTCATAAGATATGTCGTTTTATGTTAATTTAAAGTTATAGGAACATTAAACTATCTACAACAGTAAAAATTCAATATAACTTCTGAATAGTCTTTTGGCAGGTTGGGGACGTAAAATCTACAACAGTAGAAATTTATGTGCTCTGCATAAGGACGCATAACCTCTCATAAAATAATTATCCAATTATAACTTATTATAAAATCAGTGCAAATAGCAAACCCTAACGATCCAAGCCAGGATAATACGTAACCGTCTATTGCATTTAAAGTTATCAAAAGCCCAAATTTAGTTCCTTGGAAATGTTTTAGCGAGAAGCCTGAGTATTTCCCGCCATGGATAAAGAATTATAAGCAACGTACGATTATTTATTTTTATTTTAATTAGTTTTTTAAATTAATCCAATGGTGAGTGAAAATAAATGCAATTTGTCGGCTAAATTTACTTGCAATTTAACAACATATATATTAGAGATTGCGTGATAGCAAAAATTATTTGATTATCTTTCCATATAGTGCTATATTTTATTATATAGAGTTATTAATTTTTAAAAGGTATTAAATTATGTTAAACGTAAAAGAAAAATCTGCCGTAAATAATCTTTCCGGTTTATACGATACCGATTATTACACTTGGGTTATGACCAACGCGGAACTTCTTAAAGAAGGCAAATTAGACGAAATAGATTATATTAACTTAGCGGAAGAGGTAAAAGACTTGGGAAAATCTGAATATTATAAGTTGGAAAGTTATTTTGCAAATCTTCTTTCTCATATATATAAATGGGATAATCAGCCGGAGTTAAGAACTAAGAGCTGGATAAATACTATAGCGAATTCTATATTTAATATAAAAAAGGTTTTAAAACAAAATACAGGATTAAAACAAGAAAAAATCTTCAATGAAGCCTTTAATAATGCGTGGGAAGAAGCAAGATATATAATATTATCCGATACAGATATAAAACTTAGTTTAATTCCTGAAGAATGCCCTTATTCCTTTAAAGAAACCGTGGTGAAAGCTTCAGAGATAACTGAAATTTCTAATAAAGATATATTTTTTCTTAATAACTTATAAAAAATCCTTTCAAACTGCGTTTTAAGGGCTTTGATTTTTCTTTTTTGAAACCGTTTACACAAATTGTTGTTTGCCAAGAGATTTGACTCCCCCCCCCCTTACGCATTTAAATTTGACCCTCCTACAATTTAATCTCTTAAGCAAAAATACTTTTCACCTTCTTTTGTAATTTTACCGCAGTTACGTATTTCGGTTTCAATAGAGACCGATTTAAAATTAATAAAAAAATGTCTTGACAAGTGGGTTCAGAATAGAATTAAATAAAAAATAATTTTTTTACATTTGCCTTTTAAATATTTTTTAAATTAAAATAGGTATAATAAAACGATAAAAAAATTAAAAAAAGAAATAAATATGACCGAGAAAAATCTAATTAAGCTCGAAACCGTCGAAGACAAAATAATCGATATCCGTGGAGAAAAAGTTATCCTCGATAGCGACGTTGCAGCGCTATACGGAGTAGAAACTAAAAGAATAAACGAAGCTGTCAAAAACAATCCCGATAAGTTTCCGGAAGGTTATATTGTTAAACTTACAGATTCCGAGAAAAAAGAACTGGTCGAAAATTTCGACCAGTTCAATAAAATTAAGCATTCAAGCGCCGACCTAAAAGCCTTCATCGAAAAAGGCCTATACATGCTTGCCACGATAATAAAAAGTCCTAAAGCTGTCCAGACCACGTTAGACATTATAGAAACATACGCAAAAATGAGAGACCTCTCAAGAAGCATGTCGAAACTTCCAACC
>JAJZBN010000061.1 GCA_021798875.1 bacterium
CTGACACCATTATTGATTGAAGCGTACATAAGGCGAGCTCCCTTTGGTTCGGGTATTGGGTCGCCAAATTCCTTAGCGGTATTTATCCATAATTCTATAGCTTCATTAACGTTGTCTAATGCTTCACTGTATGTTTTGCTGTGAGCGGAACAGCCGGGCAATTCCGGAACATCTGCAATGTAAATATTGTCCCTGTTATCCCAGTAAATAATAATTTCGTATTTATGCATCAAAACTGCCTCCCAAATTATATTTTAAAATTATATCTCTGACCTGGCGAACCTGATATGTTTTTGCCTTGCTGCCGTCGCACTGTGGCTTTTAAATTATAAAATAAAATTAAAGCAAAAATATTACAATTTTTATCATCATAACTTTTTTATAGTTAAACCGGCAAACGCAGGCAGGAGTAAGAAAATAAATAAATCGGACACTATTATTTTTTCAGACAGTTTGCCCTTAAAAAGCAGAGCCGATAATATTACGTTAGTATCTAAAACAACCCTTTTTACTTTTCGTTTCTTGCCCATTTTATCCCGTCTTTTATATCATTTTCGGTAATTCCAAGTTTTTCCATTTTATCTTTTATTTCGTTAAGAGTTGTATCGGCGTGAGAAATTTTTACGGGAATCAAAATAATTTTATTATCGTCTTTTTTAATATCAAAATAATCCACACCTTGAAATTTTGAAGCTATTTCTTTAGGTAAGGTAATTTGATTTTTAGATGTTTTTTTTGCAAGCATAATTTCTTATCTCCTTATTGTAAGGATACAATATAAACATATTTTTTTCAAGCAGTTGAAGATATCATTATTATTAATTATTGCCAAATATGAAAAATTTTATGAAGAACGTAAACTATAAAATGTTAAAATATAATAAAATAGGCAAAATTAAACGATAAATCTAAGGACCCTGAACTTATTGTTGCACCATTCATGATTAAATAAAATTTATAAATATTATTTATTTAATCAAGATTTTTTACTAATTTTTTTTTACTAAAGATTTTTTTTAAGCAGTTTATTATAGAATATTTTAAACTGTGAGGTTTATCTTTTGAATCTGGCATCTTCAATATTTTTTTATCTCAACAATGTCGCCTTTTGGTTCAATATATTGAAATAAAATTTAATAAAACCTGCAAACGCAGGCAAGAGTAAGAGAATAAATAAATCTGTCACAATCTGTCACCATTATTTAATCTGCCACCATTATTTAAGGTTTTTTATTAATGGATTTTTTTAAGCAGTTTATTATAGAATATATTGCAGGAGCAAAAAAAATAAATAGACACCATTATTCGTTATACTGCCGGCCATTTTTTGGAGTGGTTAAGAATCTTAATATTTGAATATAAAGTATCTTTATTATTATATTTAAAAAACAATCCTATAAATAAATATGAAATTTATAACTGAAACGGAAACAATTTTAAAAACGGGCGAAGAAATACAAATTATCGAAAAAAAGATTAAAAAACTTGATAGTCAAATTGCTTTATTGACTGAATTAAAAACAAAATATATAAATAAATTAAATCTTATAGCAAATAAAAGCACAGGAAGTTCAATATCGTCTTCTAACTCGTCTATCGACAATCCATACTCCTCTTCCTATTCCGCCGTTTCATCTTCAACTTTAAAAGATTTTTTAACCGCAGACGAAAAAATTAATATTTTTAAAAATTATTTTATGGGCAGAGACGATTTGTATGCGCGTTTATGGAAAAGTCATAAAACTGGAAAGCAGGGATACAGTCCCGTATGCAGAAACGAGTGGATTCCTGCTCTTTGCCGTAAACCGAAGGTAAAATGCACGAATTGTTCCAACAGGAAATTTCTGCCGTATGATTATTCCGCTGTGAAGATGCACCTCACTGGAAAACATATCGCAGGCATATATCCTCTGACTAAAGACGAAAAATGTTATTTTCTTGCATTCGATTTTGACGGGGATAACTGGTTTGAGGACGCCGTTTCCCTAAAAACGATATGCTTAGAAGAAAATCTTCATTCCGCAATCGAAAGGTCGCGCTCCGGTGAGGGAGGACATCTCTGGATATTTTTTAAAGACAAGATACCTGCTATCACTGCAAGGAAGCTAGGAACATATCTTATAACGAAAACAATCTCTAAAAATTTTAAATTCGATATGAAAAGCTACGACCGGATGTTTCCGAACCAAGATACAATGCCGGAAGGAGGCTTCGGCAATTTAATAGCATTGCCTTTTCAAAAAGAGGCCGTATTAAACGGCAACAGCGTATTTATAGATGAAAATTGCTCACCATACGACAATCAATGGAATTTTTTAAGTTCCGTTAAAAAGATAAATCTTAAGGATGTACTGAAAATATTAAGCAAAGCTGAAGAAACGCAAAATACTATTGAAATAAGCAATGGTTTTGTTTCTGAAGAAGAATCGTGGGATACGTTAAATACATTAAATTTAAAATCGGAAAAAACAGGAATTAAAAAACTTAAAACTATCGAAAATCTTCCCGAATATGTCGAAAGTATTCAGTCTAACCGTATATATATCAAATCCGGCGGCGTGCCGTCCCCGTTACTGAGCAGTCTAAAAAGCCTCGCCTCTTTTCAAAATCCTGAATTTTACAAAAAACAGAAGTTAAGGCTATCGACCTATTCTACGCCGCGCATAATCTCCTGCGCCGAATTAACGAACGAATACCTTTCTTTGCCGAGAGGATGTTTAGAAGGCGTCGAATCAATTTTAAAAGATTATAACGTTAAATTAAATAATCACGATAAACGATTTAAAGGAAAAAAGATAAAAACGGTTTTTAATGGAATGCTGACCGGTATTCAGCAAAACGCTCTTAACTCTATCTTAAACGCCGATTCGGGAATATTAGTAGCCCCTCCTGGAACGGGAAAAACGGTGATAGCTATAGCCGTTGTTGCAAAACGAAAAACATCTACGTTAATACTTGTCCACCGGAAACCTTTAATGGAACAGTGGCAGCTGCAAATATCCGCCCTGCTCGGAATAGATAAAAAAGAAATAGGCATAATAGGCGGCGGGAAAAATAACCCGACCGGAAATATTGATATAGCTACTATCCAAAGTTTAAACTCCCGCATGGGCAATAATAATCATATATCGCGTTACGGTTTTATTATTATAGACGAGTGTCACCATATTGGGGCTTTTTCTTTCGAAAAGGTATTGAACCAGACTGCCGCCAAATATATCTTAGGTCTTACCGCAACTCCTTACCGTAAAGACGGTCATGAGGCGATAATCAATATGCAGTGCGGCAAAATATGCCATGAAATTAAACAAAAAGACTTAAAAGAGGGTTTTTTAAAGGTTGACGTTATTATTAAAAAAACGGAATTTTCGTATGCGCCTGTATTTAACAAATACGACCAATCTGTTGAAAACATTAAAGATATAAATGAAACATGCAGAACAAAAATAGAAAGAGATAAAATTAATATTAACGACTTATGGAACGATTTAATAGAAGACAAAGGCAGGAACGAACTTATCGTAGGAGATATTGCCTGCGCCTTAAAGAAAGGGCTTTTTCCGCTTGTACTAACGGAAAGAAAAAAGCACATAGATATTTTAGCAGACATGTTGAAGGATAAAACTGATTTTATAGCGGTTTTTTACGGCGGAGCAGGACATAAAACAAACAAAGAAATGCTGAATAGGTTAAAGGACTATTCCAAAGACTCGAAAAGGGTAGTTCTCGCTACAGGCTCTTATATAGGCGAAGGTTTCGACGAACCCGAATTAAACGCTCTATTTTTGACCATACCGGTATCTTTCAAAGGGAGAATAGTTCAATATACGGGAAGATTATCCAGAAATTATAAAGATAAACAAAATATTTACATTTATGATTATTTGGACGAAAATGTTCCGCTTCTAACTGCAATGCACAAGAAACGGATTAAAACTTATAAGCTGCTGGATTATAATATTAGCGGATAGACAATATACGGGTGAGGCTCTATATTAAAGTCTATATTTCTGGCTATTTTCATAAGAAGAAGCGTAAAATCAAAACTATCGCCGATGAATTTATCCGTTAAAAGAGCTAAATCTATATCACTCCATTTATCTGCGTTATTTTTTGAATACGAGCCGAATAAATAAATCTGTCACCATTATTCCTTTTAAAAAATAAAGGTGTCAAAATAAAGAAAATAAAGTCAGATTTATTTATTCTAAATTGGGATTAGGGTTTCTTTTAATATTTATTTTTTCGTTAATAAATTTCTTTACCTTTTCGGCAATTGATATAGCTGTTTTTTCATCTTCTAATGTTATGGTTTTAGAGAGAAATGGATATCTTGAATTTACTGCGTAGTTAGATAAAATTTCAGGATTGATTTTAAAAAGGTTATTGAAACTTGGATCGATTTTTTCGCAATCGTTAATTAATTTTCCAACATTATGAATTTTATTTTTATTAGCTTCGTTAATTTCAATGTCGTTGAACACTAAATATGCTTTAAGATATTTCTCCACTCCCTGCTGCATGAGAAAACATACTGTAGTTTTAAATTCATTGGGATTATTTTTAAAAAGCTGTTTTCCCGCATTTAAACTCTCGTCGGCATATTTAATCCACTCGCTAACGGTTTCCTCGTTCATACGGCCTCTCCATATTTAAGAGCGTAGTAAGTGATATTTCCGACGTTATTATTTTTTTTAAGTTCGCCTGAAGAAGTTATTATTATATCGTTATCTATATTTAATTTATTCATTCTTCTATTTAAGGCTACAAATAATTTATTTTCAACATCATGAGGTATATTTTGCTTTAATATAATAAATAAATCATAATCGCTGTCTTCCTTATAATCCCCTCTTGCTCTGGAACCGAATAAAATTATCCTGTCAACCTGATAGCCGACTTTTTCAACTTCTTCCGTAATAATTTTTTTTGCAATATCAACTTTTTTATCTGCTATCTTTTCCATAAAACTATTATATCATATTTTTAATTTATGAAATATTCGTTTAAGTCCTCTGTGCGCTTTTTTTAATAATGGTGTCTAATAATAATTAATAATGGTGTCATAATAATGGTGTCAGCAACTGTGTTATTATTTAATTGATATAGTCTGATTTTAAGATACAAGGGGTCAGATTTATTTAATCTCTTACTCCCGACTGAGTTTGCGGGATTGGCAAGCAAAGATAAAGACAAAGTTTAACCTTATAAAGTTATAAAGTTAAACCTTAAATTTTAAAACAATGAAAAAAATAGACAACCCTGTTGTTAACCGTCAAATCCTTTCTTTTATATAATAATAAATATACCCGATATATTCGTGTATGGCTTCCGATGATATCGAAAGATAAACCAACTGCGGGAAATAGCCGTAAGTATTATAATGCAGATTCGTCTTAAAATCGCAAGGATATGGGATGATTTTGATATTTTTAAATTTACCTGTTTTATCTATTTTATCTATATATTTAACCTCGTTAAACAACAGCATAGCCCTCGGCATATGATAAGCCGAAGTCACAAGAATAATACGATTAAAATTCTTTTTTTTGCAAATTTTTAAAACATACATGGCGTTCTGATATGTATCGTCGCTTTTATCTTCGGTTATAACATAACGCTTATCGACGCCAATAGAAACAAGAACATTCTTCATTGCTTTTGCCAATGAAAATGTGGAGGTAGCCCTGCCGCCGGAAACGATTATGGGAACGCGGTATTCCTTGTATAACTTATAACCTTCGAAAAGCCTGTTGAATGTATCACCGCCGAGAGTATGCCTGTTATTAGCTCCGGAAGAAAGAACGACTATGGCGGAAGGCTTTTTGATTATTCTATGCGATGGCACAGGATAGCTTGTTTCCAAAGGAATTAAGAGCATATTCGAAACGGGCTGTATCGAAAATAGATAAATGCAGATTGCGGAAATTAAAGAAATTAACGAAATTAAATGTATTAATAAAAACTTGCGTCCTGCGGGCTTGCGTCCTGATGGCTCTGGGGATACTGCGAGCTTAGTCTTTTTTCTCGTTAAAATAGCAAAAGAAAGCAAGGCTATAAGCAAAAAAGCAAAAATTATAATCCCTGGCGGAAATAATATAGATTCTATAAGTTTTTTAATAAAAAACATTTGCTTCGTTTTTTTAATAGTTGTCAACTTGCTTATATACCGTTTGCCCTAATTGCCGCTTAGATTCATAATTTTACATTTTACAAAATCTTTTACGTATTCGGCAATATGTATTGCTTGATTACATTCTTCAACGGACGGTAAATAAAAATCGTCGGGATATCTCGCTTCAATAGAATAATTCGTTAATCTATCTGCGTCGTTATTCGATATTAATTGTTCAAAATCTTTATCTATATTTTTGCAATAATCTATTAATTCGCTAATATCATGTGTTTTTAGAGATTTTATTATCTCAATGCCTTTGAAAACTAAATATGCTTTTAAATACTTTTCAACGCATTGCTGGGAGTGAAAGCACACGGTATCGGTAGCCGGATCCATAGTGTTTATTTCGTCTTTAGAAGTTTTTAGATCGTTATCGGCTTTAATTATCCAGAGTTTAACCAATTCATCGTTCATACAGGCAGACCTTCTTTTAAAGCAAAGTATGTTACGTAACCCGATTTATTTTTTCTTTCGTTTACGATATTAAGAGGCTGAATAAGTATATCCGCCGATATTTTTAATTTATTTCTCATTCCCCTCCTGATATCTCCGGATACCTTTATCTTTATATCTCTTTCCATATTTTTATTTACTACTACATAAAAGTCCCAATCGCTATCTTCTTTATAATCGCCTCTTGCACGGGAACCGAAAAGATAAACTGCTTCTGTTTTATACCCTGCTTTTTCTACTTCTTCATTGATTATTAGTTTAGCAGAATTTAATATATAATCTATGTTTCTCTTGTTTTCCATAAATTAATTATAACATTTTTATTAAATTATAGTAAATTTCAATAATAACATAAAATAACGTAGGAGGTGTCAGCAACTGTGTTATTATTTAATTAATATAGGCTGATTTTAAGATACAAGATTTATTTATTTGCTTACTCCCGACTGCATTTGCTGGATTGACAAAAAACAATATTTATTTATCCATATTTATTTATCCACTTGGCAATTTATATAATTTCGGTATATAATATTGCTATATATTATATATAATGAGATAT
>JAJZBN010000062.1 GCA_021798875.1 bacterium
GAATTAACGGCAAGTTTTTTATGCTGATACAGGTGTTTTAATTCTCCGTGAACGGGAATAAAAAATTTCGGCTTAACTATATTTATCATAAATTTAAGTTCTTCTTTGCTGGCATGTCCCGACACATGAATTGCGGATATATTTTCGTAATAGACTTCCGCTCCTCTTTTATAAAGATTGTTTATTATTTTGGATATAGCTTTTTCGTTTCCTGGAATAAACTTGGAAGACATTAAAACAAGGTCGTTAGGTCTAATTTTAACGTATTTATGATCGTCGACGGAAATTCTCGATAACGCCGACATCGCTTCGCCCTGAGTGCCTGTAGTAAGTATTAAAAGTTCTTCCGGTTTATAATAGCCGATAGTTTCTTCGTCTATTAAAATTTCCTCCGGAATGCTTAAATAACCCAATTTTCTGGCTACCTTAGTGTAAGTCATAAGGCTTCTGCCGCTGAATATAACCTTTTTATTAAATTCGGCTGCGAGCGAAAGAAGTTCCGAAATCCTGTGAATATTCGAAGCAAATAAAGCCACTATAATTCTTGTGTTATTATCCCTGAAAATATTTCTGAAAGTTTTTTTTATATCGTTCTCCGATATGGTAAACCCTTCCTTCTCTATATTCGTAGAATCCGAAAATAAAGCTAAAACCCCGTTATCTCCGTAATGGGCAAGCCTGTTTATATCGGTTGCGGCGTTTTTTTCGAGAGTCTGGTCTAGCTTAAAATCTCCCGTATGTATTATTGTTCCTACCGGCGTTTTTATGGCAAGGCTTGCTCCGTCGATTATTGAATGGGCTACCCTTATAAATTCTATTTCAAAGTCGCCGAGTGTTATAGAGTTGCCTGTTTTAACCGTAAAAAGCGACACTTTAAAAGGCAGGTCGTGTTCTTTTAATTTTTCTTCGAGTATTCCAAGGGTAAACGGAGTGCCGAATATCGGGATATTAAACTCTCTTAACACATAAGGTATGGCGCCTATATGGTCTTCATGCCCATGAGTAAGAACGATGCCCTTAATCTTTTTCTTTTTTTCGGGGTCGTATAAATATCTTATGTCGGGAATTACCATGTCTATTCCCAGCATATAATCTTCGGGAAACATAATTCCCGAATCGACTATTATAATGTCCTTTTCGGTCTCGTAAACCATCATATTGAGACCGATTTCACCGAGTCCGCCGAGAGGTATCGCTTTTAACGTAGTAGGCATTAAATTAATTAATTTTTTTTATTTTAATTTCCCGCTGTTCCCATTCGATTCTTAATTCTTCGATATAATTTTCTTTATAAATACCTTTTGCAATTCCCGCAAATTTCAAAATATTTTTCATTTTACCTCCAGCGCATTGTGTCTATTTTATCATTATAACATTACTTTTTCCAATTAAAATATTTATCCTAATCCCGCGTTAGAATTTTATGTTCCGGATTCCAAAAAAGCGCTGGTTTCTTGCTCTATTTTTTCGATTATAATATTACTATCGCCTTTTTCGGCGGCGTCTATCGGTTTTAAAACATGAAGCTCGACTGTTTGCCCCGGATGGACTGCAAGACTGTTTTTTCTTAAAATATTTACCGTTCCTTTAATTGCAGCCGGCAGAACGGTTACGCCGCCCTGTTTCAAAAACATATTGAGTCCGCCCTTTTTAAAACTTAAAAGTTTGCCGTCCAAAGACCTCGTTCCTTCGGGAAAAATAAGTATAGATGTTTTGTTTTTAATTATTTCGGTCGATTTTTTAACGCTTTTAAGGGCGCTTCTTAAATTTTCCCTGTCTATGGCAATATATCCGAGCCTTTTCATAGACCAGCCAAGAAAAGGAATTTTAAAAAGAGATGCCTTTGCAATAAATTTAAAATTTAAATCGAGCGAAGCAAGCAAAACGAATATATCGAAATAACTCTGGTGGTTAGGCGTAATAATATAAGATTTTTGCTGGGATATATTTTCTGTACCCGTGACGTTCACTTTTATCTTGCAGGATTTCAATATCGTCTTTGCCCATAATTTTGCTATCTTATGCGGAATTTTATCGCCGAAAAACGAGCATATAACCGCAACTATGCCAAATATTACCGTTGAAAAAGAAATAACCGCCCAGCAGTATAAACTTAAAAGGAAATCCGTTATCATGCGCTTTCGTATAAAGACTAAATCATTACCCATTTGCCCTAAAGATCGGTTTATTGTTAGAATAAGGCTTCATGAATTTCGGTTGCGACAAGCTCCCCGCTTGAATTCTTTACGGCTAAAATTTGAACCGTTTCACCCTTGATAAAAGTCGAACAGGAAACGGTTTGCATATCCATCATGCTTCCGCCGGACATAGGGGCTTTGCATACGGTTGAACCCGTAATAATGCAGGTTGCACCATTATACAGTTTTATGGACGAACTGCTTATATTTTTAATCGTACCGGCAAAATAATATGTCCCATAAGCCGGTTTAACTATGGCAGGACTGCCGCTTACTAAAGTTAATACTGGTTTTGACTTCATTGACAACCGGTTGCCGCCTAAAACGGTTGTGGGAATACTTAATATTATAAATGCAATAACAAATAGTTTTATTAAAAATCTTTTTTTTTCAAATATCATCATCTTACTCCTTCCTTATTAATTAAAAATTATACATTATAAACCGCCGTTCCTGCAAAATCAGGAACACGTCCTAATATTCCACTCTTCTATATAAATATTTACGGTAATCCGAACCATGATGTCGGCGTTATGTTGGCAACAGGACCTGGAACCTGCTCCGTAATAACTTTCCCTGTGGAAGTTGTCACGATAAGAGTATTGCCAGATATAACCGGAGCCGAAGGCACTCCTTCTCCAAGGTTGATAGATTGTTCCGTAGATGAAGTAGGAGTTGAACCGGAGCCGGTTATCGGTTCCGAAATAGTTCCGTTGCTTTCGATTGCGCTTCCCCCGTTAGTATAATAAACAGCATAAAGCCGACCCGTGCCATGTCCGCAAGATGTAGAGGATGGAGCATATGTAGTAAAATATACGATATTATCATAAACTACAGGAGAAGATACGACTCTTTCATTGGCGTTAGGCAAATCTATTACCCATCCGACATCTCCGTTAGAAATTACCGATAAATTTGTTGTTGTAGTACTAGTTCCACTTGAATTCGTGCTTGTTACGGTCACGGTTTCACTTGTGTTAGTTGCATTATAAAGATTAGTTTCCGTATAAGGAGCTCCCGACGGACATGTGCCGACCGGGGTTACAGTGGTTTGGCCGGTATCTATGCCTATAAGTTCATTCGTATTTGTACTTGTAGTATTATTTAATTCTGCCCTATTACCAGTTCCAAAAAAAAGCCAAAAATTATTAGAAACATCATTTGTGGTCGCCGGCGGATAAAAAATTTTAAGGGGTGAATTGGAAGCAAAAATTCTGCATCCTTTCCAGTTTGATGTCCCGCTGGAATCATACGGCATAGTATAGTCTGGAATATCGAAAGCCCACATCTGTCCGCCTAAATCCCCTACATAAAAGGCTTCAATCCTGCCGTTAGGACTAAAAATAGGCGAAACAGCGGAAGGTATCGAATATTTCATATAAGGAGCTGCTTTGTTGTTGGCATCTGCACTGTTGAATTTCCATAATATCTGCTCATAGGCATAATTTGGTGTCGTCGTAGAAGAAATATTAACTGGATTTGGCGATGCATAAAGAGCATAAACAGCATTACCAGCCGAAGCCGAAGTGGAAGTATAATAGCCGCCGCCTACAAACCCAGCATATATTTTAGCATATTCGGGATCATTTAAAGGATTATTTGCGCAAATCCCGTTTGTTGAAGTAGTAGAATAAGGCAGGCATACATAAGATATTACAGGCTTTGACCACGTATATCCCATATTGCCGTTAGGATTGCTGGAAGAATAAGCGTCGGAAAAATCCCATAAAGGGTCAGGATAATTATTAGCTGAAGGGTTTGTAATACCTAAGGCATAATAACTCATTCCGCCGTCTCTTTCTCCGCCTATTAAGATTGTATGCCAGCTGTCATTAATAAATGTGCTGTTAGAAATATTTGCACTGTTAGTATTAAGTGCTCCGCTAACGACATAAAGATTATTGAAATATACGTCGGAAACTGAAGGCGTAGAATCCACAAAAAAAGGCGTAGAGGAACTTAAAGAATTAGCATACCACTGAGGAAGTTCCGTCAACAAATCGGGAGGAATATAACCAAAAATTTCCTCTCCGTTATTCGCATTAAATCCATGCAGCATTCCGTCGTTTGCTCCGACTACAATAACCGGAGTACGACCGCTGTTACTATTTGCAAAATCCTGGTACGACGGAACCGAAAAATAAGGGAAGACAGAAGGCTGTCCTACAAAAACAGGGTCGGAATGATAAATAGCTCCTAATTTCCAGTCGGTATATGGACTTCCAAGATTTGCGCCAGGATTCAAAACAAACGGGATTACATTATCTGTTGCGTTTGCCGTAGTCGTTCCCATTAATGTTGCCAACGCAGAAGCTTCTGACGTATTAAAAGCCAGAGTGGAAGTCTGCCCGTTGCTCGAATCTAATTCAGAAGTATAAATTTTTCTATTTGAATTACCCGTTAATTGTTCTCCCGCAGACCATATAGAATCGTCTGTGTTTACTTCTATATCTCCTACAGGACAAGTTGCAATGGTATCATTTGGATTAGAGCATGTTTCGGCGACAACTCCGTTTGAATTGACAAGTTCGCCTGATGAATTAAGCTCAAATTCGAATAAATTGCCTTCACCCCATAAGCGGTGAGGCATAGACGGCGTAAAATTTGCGTAATACACATCGTTATTTGAACCGTAAACCTGATGTATTACCGGAGAAGTGAAAGATTCTGTTTGAGACTGGATTTGTTTTAATATATTGGTGAGATACTGCACTAAAACCGAATAATTGTTAGCAAGGTAAACGGTGCCGGAAACGGTTATACCGTTAGATAAGGTATTTAAGGAGTTAGAAAGAGTTATGATAGTAGAAGTTCCTGAATTATCGTAAACGCCTGTTACTGTAGCGCAGTCGCTTGGACTATTATACGTCATGCTATAGTTATTACCGGTTTCACAGGTTACGCTGGTATCGCCGTTGTCGGAAACGGTATCTCCTACAATAATGCCGTTAGTTGTAGGATTGGCACCTGTAATATCGAGGGTGTCAGGCGTTGCACCCTGCGTTGCGGCAAAATTTAACGTCGGCGATATTCCTCCGTTAGATACAGTATAATATTTATTCGGGTCTATGCCTGCACCCGCGTCTGCCATTTCCTGAAGATAACTGGTAGGATTGGTCGGACTGTAGCCAAAACCAACCATATAGGTTACTATCGGTTTTTTTATTTTTTTACTTGGACCACCGAGATTGTAAATATCATAAACTTCCAAAGGAGTTTGGTTACTAGGAATACCGTTAATGTTACCGTTAGTGCATGATGTGTTGATATTAATATTCGGAGGAATATCGTCCGCATTCCAGTCGCATCCCATATTTGCCTCTCCGTCCGTCACTATTATCGAAAAATACCTTAAACACTCGTTTGCCGAACTGCTTGAACTGCTGTTTGTTATCGCATTGTCAAAAAACTCGTACATATCGGCAACGGAATCCGACATAGGCGTGCCTCCGCCTGCTTTAAGCCCAGAAATAGGCGCACCAGCAGGGTCTAAGCTATTGCTTCCGTATATCTCGCTTGTCCATAAAAGGTTATTAATATCGCTATTTACTATTGTCCCGCTTTGAAAAGGCTGTGCAACGTCAACGCTTGCAGTTCCCGTTCCCAGAGTCCCTCCGCTTTGCACCGGAAAATATAAATACCATGGACTAAGACTCGAAATTACCGAAGAACGAGGAGGCAGATAGTTCGTTATATATTGACGGTAATCATATGACACAAAATAGTAAGTTACGCCCCCGCTTTGGAACTCGCCTGTAGGAGCTCCGCAATACTGCCCATTACCATAAACTTCTACAAAAGGATAATTATTATTGTTAAAATAAGCGCCGGATTCATCCGGGGTTCCTGTCCCTCCTAAACTTAAAGAATAATGCTGTAAATTCGAAGGATTTGTAAATGTTGCATCGTCTGAATATACACAGTATTCCGTCTGTCCGAAGTTGCTATTTTGTTGAAATGAAGCAAAGGCAAAATTCATATCGGAAAAATTGCTTACGACGCCTCCTATCGCAAGTTTTGCATTATAAATCTTTGAAAAAAAGGAGTTAGAACCCGGAGCCCATACAGGACTATCGCCGCTTCCCGCCCAACTTTCCGGAGGATCGTATTTACCGTTAGTTCCGTAATTTTGCTGCTGATTCCACATCATAGAACCTGATGTATCTAAAAATATTAAAATATTCGCGTTATTTGTGATAAGAGTACCTTGCGCAAAAGCCGTATTAGATATCGTCGCTGTCATATATGCCGAAGCTAAAATTGCAAATATAAAAAATCGGCAAACAAATCCTTTTAAAAATAACTTTGCATTATTTTTAAATACCTTTAGCATGATTTTCTCCTTCTTTTAATATATATAACGCCCTTATTATTTATAAGTTGCAATTGTTTTAATCATAAATAAATTCTACCCGCCCTCTTTCAAAGGTCCATACTTAAACGTCATACCAGTATGGGCAGTTACGGACATTGTATTCCCATTTTTATTATCTTGACTTATTACGTCTATTTGACCTTTATAAAAATAAAAATTATTTCCATATCCCTTAGCATTGCCGTAACTGCCAAAATAACTAAAACCGATTTGTCCGTTGTTTTGGGGAAGATTATCCGGGTTTACAATATTACTATTTGTAATCGGAATTATATTGCTAGATGATAAAGACGGACAGGTTATCCCATTCGAAGCTGAAGGAACGGGAGCCATATAAATATTATACGTGTTGTTTATTTCTACGTTTGTCGGGCTGCCGTTTGCTAATTTAAGCGGACTGCACAGAGAAACCTGATTCTCTACTGTGTAATAATAATACCCCGGCAAAGGCATACCTGCTACGCCTACTCTGGCATCTATGCCTTGATTAGTTCCTATTTGAGACAATATTATATCCGCCGCAGAATTAGATACATTAACCGTGTATTGATTAATAATATTGTTTC
>JAJZBN010000063.1 GCA_021798875.1 bacterium
AACTTATTTACTTTTGATTTTGTAAGATTTTTATTTCCCGGGTGATTTTTAAGTTTATTTATAAACGATGAAAATACCGGCGGGATTAAAGATTTTATAAAGGGAATTATTTTCTACTAAGCTAAACCTCATTAAAAGTGAATATCTTTCTAACGCAAGCCGAAATCTTGCATAGTTGTTTATTAAACACAAGGTCAACTTTAAAAAACTAAAAGACTTGCCGGGTCTTTAAACCGGAAAACAATGCAAAAAAAATATAGGATTATGGCTTTATCCCAAGGATTTTCAAAAACTGGTATTGTCTTTCCAGTTAAAAAGCCATACGAAAAGACATTTTCGACCTTAAAATAAATTGAATTAAAACGCAGGGTAAAATGCCAATGCTGGAAGTTTGTCTAAAATAATAATAAATATTTTACGGAGGATATTGTAATGACTAAAATCGAATACAAAATAAACCAGGAATTAAAAGAAATTGAGCATTTTCACAAAATGGACGCTCCGTTATCCGTTGTTTCCAATAAATCCGATCATGACATAAGGCAGGACATGCGGCGCATTGGGCATAACGCCAGGAATTATGGCATTGGGGTAACAGCGAACCGAAAGAGCGACATAGGAACATGGACTAATGCCGATATTAAAAAAATGGCAGATTATTATAAAGCCCAAGGGCTTAAAGACGCAACGATTATTAATTACGTATCGAGCCTGCGCTCTTTTCTTTTTGAAACGAAAAGAACGAACATAACGGCAAGCAACGGAGAACTGGGACTTAAGCGGGTAATAGAGTATAAAGATAAAAGCCTTGAGGCAAAAGGTATCGATATAAACGAAAAGCTTGCTTATTTTAAAGAAAAGGATGTAAACATCTATACCCAGCTTAAAATTGCCGAAATTGCAGGATTAAGGCGGGAAGAGGCTATCCACGCCGGACTTGCCCTTGCCAAAGGCTATTCCGTTTTAAAAGAAAATATTCTAGAACTAAAGGGCAGCTGGTGCAAGAACGGAAGACCGAGAAATATCACACTCTCGGATGAAAAAGCAAAGGAGATTAAGGAACTGCAAAAATACGCAAAAGGAGGTGAATACAGGATGGACAGGAACCTAAAGCAGGAAAAAGATCACTTGTCGAACTCAATTAAAGCGCAGGGGTTTAACATGCACGCCGTAAGGCACTCCGAAGCTCAGGAAAGATATGCAGAATTAGTTTCAAAGGGTCATTCCGAAAAAGATTCTAAAATAGCCGTTTCCCAAGAGCTTGGACATAACAGGGATTATATAACAAAGGTTTACTTACCTTAAAGTGAAATCAAAAAAACGCTATAATTTGCGTTTTAAGGTCAATTAAATACTTTTTTTTAGGTATAAAAGCCATTTCGGCGGCCAAAAGAAAAAATTAAGGGTCGATACCCCATTTTTTTCTAATTTCTTTCAGTAGAATTTCCGCCGCTTCTCTTATAACAACCTCTCTTCTGTGAAAAATACCGTCGATAATTTGCTTAAAAAAAACGAATTTACGATTAATAAGCGAAACTTGGACAAAGTCACCCTTTACAGATAGAACAAAGTTATCTAAAAAAAATCTCCCGTTAATTTCAGAAAAATGACTAATTAAATAATCCGCCGTCAAAACTACTCCTTTCTCCCCATACGGTTTTGTTCCGGGCGCCTTAATAAATATTCTTTCATGAATTTTAGCAGATAACTCTTTTACCTTTTCCTTATCGTAATTTTGAGATGTCTCCGCGACGGTCACCCTGCCGGGCAATCTTTTGATTATTTTTACATTAATTTTCAATTTATCGAATATTATATTTTTCATAAAAATCCAATGATTTTGAGAACAATATGCTTTTTTTTCGTATTCATCTATTTTTTTAATGAAAACCGGAATTGTTTTATTTATTATTCTTAAATTTTTAATCAAAAAATCATATAGATATGTTTCTTCCGGCGCCATTAAATACTCATAACCGTCGTTGTAACCGACGACAATTTTTTCATAATCCCAATTTAAACCCGCAGGGTCCCCGACAGACAATCTAATAGATTTATCCTCCTGCGCAATATCTACTGCAAAAAGATTGATATTTTCCTTTTCCATATCTTTATATATAAGGCAAAATTTGAGATACTTAAAAATTATTTTCGTTCATCATTTATAATTTATAACGAAGTTTTTCCATCTGTTTAAGAAGTTAATTATTTTCTTCCTTTAAGAAATTCCTCTTTTCTATCAAATAATCGCTTTGAGATACTTAAATAATTTATTTAGATGCAGCTCCCCGTCGCCCAATATGAATATATAGAGGGGCTGCGTTAGTTTAGTAGTTAGGGAAAAGAAAATATTATTAAAATATTTTTCTTTTCCCTCTTGAGTATTCTCTTGGAATACTCTTGGGTGTCGTATTAAATAACTTGACCTTTGCCATTTTGTCGTATTAAATCACTTGACCTGTCGTATTAAATAACTTGACCTTTACTTTTTGTCGTATTAAATAGGTTGACTAATTTCCTTAATTAGATTGCTAAATGTTTCATTTTTTTGTTCTTTCTCAAAATTTATAAATTTAATTTCTTTTTTATTGTTTCGGAAATATACTGATTTGTGTTTAGTGTAAAAAACCCCAAGTCGTCTGTTTTGCATTGATTTTACCTCTATGCCGAATTTGTCTCTTAAATTTTCATATTCTTCTTTAATATTATTTAGTTTAAGGCTTTTTACCTGTTTGCTTGTTTTATCAGATAAAACACCCAGTTCTTTTAAAACATCTTCTAAGTCTTTGTTTAGCTTGTTTTGGCTTAGACAGTACCATGCTAAAGTTTTTGCTTCTGCACTTTTTAATTCGATTATCGATTCTAAAATATGTTTATTTATATAAATTTGGACATCGTAATGCATAAATTCGATAAATTCCTTGCTAATTGCCGCATAATAGTAATATATTTTATTTTTCATGAAGCCGCCGTCTATATTTTCATTTAAAACTTTGGATAGTTTTAGTTCGCTTAGAATCGTAAAGGGATATTGCAAGTTTTTATCATTCTTATCGATTACCGTAAACGGTGCAAATCTTAACTCTTTTAATTTTCCTATCAGCCATAATTGATTGTGTTCTTCTACACCAAGTTTTTTTAGTACCTGCCGTAAGGAAAATAATAATGCAAGACTGCCGTCCTCTTTCAACCCTTTATTATGGCATGAGAGCAAACACGCAATTAAAACATCTCGATGTTTTTCGGTTAAAAGGGTAAAAAATTTTTCTATAATGACCTCGTGGTCGTTTATTTTGAAATCCTTATTAGATTTTATACCCCTTAGTTTAGGGGGCAATTTGAGATAGGGAGTAAAAAATATGTTACGGCATTGCGTTATGCTTGATGTTGGGATTTCTTTTTGTTTATATCCATTTCTCCGGGTTATTTGAGTCTTTGTTTTCATCATCGCCTCTGTTCGTATTTTTTGTATTTTTTGTAGCAAGAACAATCAATTGGTATCGTCTTGTTTCGGGATCAAAGACATAAGCATTATTTTTTAGCGCGCCGTCTAATCGGCTATCTTTAAAAGGGTATAAAAGCATATTTTTTCTATAAGTCTCGCCATTTTTACGGCCTGGATACCATTTATTCTCGTTCATTTCTTTTGCATCCGCAAAAAATAATGCAAACCCATAATCTATGTCGTAGCTTATATCTCCGCTTTCTTTTATTGATACCGCAATTTGAACAGGGTCTGGTTTATTTTCCTTAGAGAGTTCTTTTATGCCAGAGTTGTTGAAGCTGCTTAAATAAAAAATACAAACATTACCAAACTTATTTCTCAGATTATCGTAATCTTCAAATATCAGATCCGTGTATACGCTTAGTCCGTTATTTTCTGTTTTTTTCTCTTTTTTATCGAGCGTTCTTAAATGCCGAGCTGCTTTTTGCAGATAATCAATAAAAATTAATATTTTTTTATCTTGATGATTCTCAACAAAAGTTTCAATTGTCTGAAAATCCGGTTTAATAACATAAAATAGATTTGAATTATCTATTCCCTTTTTAATAAGACGTTCTTGGATATGACTATCGGAGCCCTCATAATACGTTAAAAGGCAGATATTATTTTCCGAGCTTTTTGCAAAAATATCGCCTATTTCCATAGTAAATTCGGTCTTACCTGTTCCGGTTAGCCCCGCGATAAGCCCGATACTGGCCAACTCGACAGGCAATCCAAATACGTCTGATCGTTTTCTTTCTATAGTTTTTTTGAGTTTAATTGCCGGTTTAATTATATTTTGGTTTTTGTTTTCTTTAATGATTTTATATTTGTCTAAATAAATTTCCTTAAGCCCTTTGCCTATGTTGCCTACGTGTTCTTCGATAAACTTCTCAATTCGCTCTTCTTTCTTAAGCTTTTCTTCTTCGATTATTTCGTTAAGGTCCTTTAATGTTTTAAATTTAAGCTCGGATAAGACTTCGCTTACGCCGACCTCGCTTTTGTTTTTAAATATATCGTCGAAGTCTTTACTAACCGTTCCGTCCCCGGCGGGTCCGCCGTATTCGCAATAGACGATTTTTTCTCTATTGCCGGCTGGCGTTTGTTCGTAAATTTTTCTCAATTGCTTTTTTCCGGCATCGTCTTGGTCTAAGGCTATTACGGGGACGAAGTCTAAATTAACAAAGGTATTTATAAGTTTAAGCGAAATATTGTCCTTGCCCCCTGCGGAGATTATATTGCCTAAGTTAGTGGAGTTAAGATATTGTAAATAATTAAACTCGCCCTCGGTAATGTAAACATATGGGCTTATGAGGTAGTCCCCGCCGTCCTTTCCGCCTATATTTTTAAGCCCTAACGCCGCCGGTTCGTCTTCATAGCCCTTAATATTTGCCGTTCTTATGTTTTTACTGTCCGTTTCCCTGAATTTTAACCGGCAAATATCGCCCTTGACGTTAGTATGCGCGAATACAAGCCAGCCGTGGTAATTAGATATTTTATTCCCGCCGGACAAAAGGTCGTCTATTCCGTAGTCTTCATTTATGGCTATTAATCCGACATTACTTTTTTTAACGGCGGACATATCTAAATATCTCTTTTCCGTCAAATAATTTCTTGCAAAAACGGCTTCTACGGTGTCGCCGTTTAATAGGTAGTCTTTCATTTTAGTAAAAACTTCCCATAGGCGTTTTTGATTTTCTTTATTTAATGCGTATTTTTCTTTTTGTTCCGGAGTGATATCTTTCTGAATAAAATCGTATAAAGAGCCGTGAAAGTCGCAGGAAAAGCATTTGAAATATGCTTTGTCGTTGTGTAGGAATACATTAAACGACGGATTCCTGTCGCCATGTTCGGGGCATAAGCCTATAATCCTCTTACTGCCGGATTCCCGCCAGTTAAAATCGTGCCCTTCGTATTTTAACTCAAGATGTCTTTGTAAAGCCGTTAGTTTAACGTCCATTTTTTTATTCCTATGGATAATTTATTTCACTGGTTTAATGAAGTTTTTTTCAACAAACTCATTTAAATCCTGGGGCCGAAATTTGTAGTTCTTGCCGATTTGCACGAACCCTATCTTACGTGAATACACAAGGTTTTGAATGGAACGATAACAAATGCCGAGTGCGGATGCCGCTTCATGCATATTCATTAAAAGCGGCATCTCAATATTTACAGTATCTTTTTTCAGTTCATCGGTTTTCATATTAATTATTTTATAACTCTAAATTTCTATATGTAATTGGCAAAATTGCGGATGTGTTAATATCGACAAAATGCTTTATTTATGAGACTTTATACTGATAATTTAAAGATTATTTGCGCTTTTTTTTTAAACCTGTATAATTTAGAATAGAAGGTAATCTATAATGCTTGTAAAGTCCGAAATAGTAGAGGAATTAAAGAAAACAGGTTTACGTTGGACTTTTATCGCAAATTATTTGAAAATTGATCCTAGGCGGAAAATGTTATATGAACCCAGTAAAAAAGTAAGATCGGACTATATTGGGCGAAATCTATCAAAAAAAATTGAAAGCATCATTGAAAAAAGAATTGCAAAATTTATAATGGACACAGAAAAATATTTTAAAGACGATACTATCGATAATTATCTTAAAGCCCTTAAACCCGAAGATATTGTTATTCTTTCAAGCCGTCTTACCGGCAAAGACATAAAACGCAGATTAAATTTCTTAATTTTTTCTGCCAGAGGAGCAACATTCGATAAAATTTGGGAGATCGAAAAAGAGGAAAATGAAAAAAGTGATTTAAAATTGACCGCCGATGAGATATATTGGCTTATTAAAAATTATGAAAGCGTTGTTATTTCTGAAAAACCGGAGCCGGAGTTTGTTCCGGAAATCATCGATTCTCGCAAAGAAACCTTCTTTGCTCCGGAAACAATAGACTACAAAGACGAGATTAAGTATTTATATAAAAACGGCGTTAAAAAATATACGATTGGTCTTTTAAATCAACTACATGAATACGGCGCAATTCAATCAAACTCAGGAACCCTTTTCCACTTTGAGAAATATTTTAAAAAACCGCTTAAGGTAAACAAAAACAGAAATTATATATTCGACGATAACATTAAAAAAGACATTGCGGAATTTATAACGGTAAACAAAATACCTGCTACATTTGAAAATGCAAGCAAGATGATTTGGCATGCCAGAAAAAATATAGATCCTAACGAAATGGTTAAATTGTTGATTGCAATTAATATCGAGAACCCGGAATATAGTAAAAACTCATATGTAGTCATAGAGACGGAATGGGGCGGGGTAGAGTTTGATAAAAAAGATTATTTTTCGATATTTGAAAAAACTATCCCGCCCGTATTAAGAAGTGCTACAAAAGTTTCCGTAAGAAGAAAGGAAAAGATTTAATTTACTACTATATTACTACCAAGTTATAAAATCAATTTATTTATTAATAATTTTAATAACTTATTAGATATATAAGTTGACTCTTAATCAGTAGGTCGCCGGTTCGATCCCGGCGCAGCCCACCACCTCAAATATAAGTAAACCAAAGCTTAAAGAGTATTTCGATAAAATATTGCCTCGACAATTTTATTTATCTTAGTTTT
>JAJZBN010000017.1 GCA_021798875.1 bacterium
TGGTGGAGCTGATCGGGGTCGAACCGACGACCTCTTGCATGCCATGCAAGCGCTCTGCCAACTGAGCTACAGCCCCATTATATAAAATAAAGTGATGTTTAATTAATTTATTTTATATTACTATAATATGAGGTTTTAAGTCAATAAAAAACATAAATACAAAAAAACATTAAGCGGAATAAAGTTTTGTTTATGGAGTTTGTTTATTGACACATTATAATACAAGAGAGTATAATTAAATTAATTTTTTAGAATATTTTGAATTTTGAAAAAGAAAATTATACATATACACGTTATAAATAAGGATCTGCAAATATGTTTAACACGGCTCTGTATGCTGTAAATTTCGGAGATTTTTATTACGAAAATTTGGATTGTTTCGTAAACTATTCGAAAATCGGCTTAAAAGAAATAGTGCTGATACATGTAATAGACCCTTCCGTTTTTCAGCACAGCCTTTATTCCGTTTATAAAAAAGAAGACGAAGATAAAATAAGAAAATTTGCAGAGATAAAGCTTGAGGATATTAAAAAATATTTGGAAAAGTCGGGGTTCGGCGTAAGATATGTTATAAGAGTAGGTGACGTAGCAGAGGAAATTGCCGACGAAGCAAAAGCCGAAAATATAGATTTTGTAGTTTTAGATAAAAAAGCTGGTGCAAAAAATAAGGGGTACTTTTCGTTTTACGGTTCTCCTTTGTACGACATAATTATAAAAACGGAAAAGCCGATACTTGTTATGAGAAGAGTCTTGTTTCATTCTTCAAGCGATTTTAAGAACGATGCAAAAACAAGTTGCCGAAATCTGTTTGACGAGATAGTTTTTGCTACCGATTTTTCCGATTTTTCGCTTAAAGCCATTCCGTTAATTTTGAAAATACCGGACGACGTAGTTAAACTCCTCACCGTTCTGCACGTTATAGATGAAAAATTAATTAGGGGACTCAAGGATTCTACGCAAGCAGAATTGGAAAATTATGAAAAAAATCTTGCAGATAAATTTGAATCGGTAATGCGCGGCCTTAATTATAGATTTGCAAAGGAAAAGTCCAATATTGCTATCGTCGTCAAAAAAGGCGCTCCTTGCAAGGAAATAATCGATTATATCGAAGAAACCGGCAAAAAACTGTTAATTTTAGGATTTAAGGGGAGAGATAAAGAAGGAATAAAAGAAATTCTTTTTGGAAGCACCGCCGAAAGGATAATAAATGCTCTTCCTTGTTCAATATTTATAGCTAAATGAAATAAAATTGAAATAATTTAAAATTAGTTAATGCCGAAACGGTATATTTTGTATTTAGTCTGTAACATTTAGTCTGCAATATTTAATCTGCAACGACCGGCGCATTTGTATTGCGATAAGATTTGGCGAAAAATCCAAATAAAACCGTGGCAAAAATAAGTATAAACGCAACCAAATTATATGCATTTATATAATTAAAGTAATCGAAAACCGCTCCTATGGCAATAGGTCCAAGAACAAAACCGAAATCGCTTAATGTCCTATATATGCCGATTGCTTCGTCATAATGGTTTTTGTCCACGCTGTCCATTAAATAAATGTTTCTTGCAGGACCAGAAAATCCGCCGCCGGCGCTTAATAAAATAATGGATAATCCGAACGATAATAGGTTATTAAATATTATAAAGCTTAAAACTCCTACGGCCGTAATAATAAAAGAGGTTATTATAGATTTTTTAACCCCCATCACGTTTATAACTCTGTCGGAATAATACGTAAGAACGACTCCTATTACCGCCGATATAGAAACAAGAAGTCCTATGTCGGCTTTATTTAAGTCCATTATGCTGTATCCTACTAAAGGAACAAGCTCCCTTCTCGAACCTATTCTTGAAAAGAAAAAAGTAAACGTTAAAAAACATAATGCTATAAAATTAAAATTATAAAGTAGAGAAAAATATTTTTTACGGGTATTCATGCCGATTTTTTTATCTGCTTCGGCGGTTTTTATAGAAGTCTCGGCGTCGTTAGCGATATCGATATTTTCTGTGGAATTATTTTCCGTATCCGTTTGTATTTTTATGTTTTCTTTTGCGTTTTCCGAATTATCTTGCAGGGATGTTTTGTCCGTATTATTTATGCTGTTTAGGAATTTTTTATTGTAAAAAGCTATTATTAAACCTGCTGCCATTATTACGGCATAAAGCAAAAATGCGGCTTTATCGGAAAATTCGTAAGCGACTGCCGCTCCGATAAACGGCGCAGACCCCATAGAAAGTCTTCTTGCTATCATATATCTGCTTAAAACTTTTGCTCTTTTTTCTTCTTTATAAAGGCGTTTAGTCAGGATTATCATAGAAGACGTGTTAATTATGCCTGAACCGAATCCCTCGAGAAATCTAAATAGGAAAAGCTGATAATATGAAGTGGAAATCAGGTAGCCGACTGCTCCCAGAAAAATAGACAGTATTCCTATATGTATATATTGCGCATTAAGTTTTTTGCTTATAATGCTTATAGGAATATTTACGAATATACGTGCCAGTCCGAAAGAAGCGATTATTAAACCTATAGTGATTATGCTGGCGCCGAGACTTTTAGCGTAAAGAGGAAGCACGACGGTATTTAATCCAAGTCCGAAATCGGCAAGCGCTATTGTCGAAAGTATGGCAATTAAAAGCCTTTTTGTGGACACTGGTTTTGTGGATACGGGCGTAGGTTTCGGTTCCATAAGCAGTTATTTTACAGTATAATGACTTTTTAGTCAATTATTGTACCGGCATTATGCACCGGCATTATTGCCATGACATCGTGTTGTCAAATTAACAGACTTGATATATAATGATAATATGACGGATTTATATTTAAAAAACGATGAACGAGAAAGCGGTTCAAGCGCCGGACATTCTAAAAATACCAAAGCCGTACAGGATACTATAGCTCTGCTTCAAAAATATCTTGCCGCCGAGATAGCGGGAAGAGACCTGTATGTGGAACAGGCTAAAACGCTTAAGGATCCCATTTTAGTCCAAGCGTTAAAATCGTTTGCATCTACCGAAAGCGGACACATAATAAATATCAGGGAGAAAATAACCGAACTTGGCGGAACGCCTAATACTTTAAATTCTATAAGAGAAGCGCAGAAGGGCGTGAGCGAGGCGTCGCATCAAGTTTCTGCTCCTCTCGATATGCTTAGAATCGATTTAAAAATAGAAGAAAACGCAATTAACGATTATACCGCGGGATTAGAAGTAATAGAAGATCCTGGAGTAAGGGCGCTCATAGAAAACAATCTAGCCGAAGAAATTCACCATTCTTTATATTTATCGAAAAGAATAAACGAAATTTTAGAAACCACCAAAGCACGTATAGGCGCTATCAAGGGAATAGAAAAGCCAGGAGGGAAAGAGGCTTCCGAAATTTTTAATGCTTCGGTCGAAGTAGGACATGCAAGACTTAAACGAAGTTGGCTAGAAATGTCTATGTCGGGTCTTATTGCCGGTATGAACGTTACTTTCGGCATCATTGCTTCTTCGTACGTTGCCGGAGCAACCGCTCCTTTAGTTGGCGCTAATATATCTAAAATATTCGGCGCAATGTTTTTCCCTATCGGTTTTATGTTTTTAATGATAGGCAAAAGCGAGCTTTTTACCGAAAATTTTTTAGTTCCCGTAACAGCAGTCATCGCAAAAAAGGGCAGAATCCTTGAGCTTTTTAAATTATGGTCGCTTACGCTTATCGGAAACATGGCAGGTATTTTTATATTTGCGTTAGTAATAGCGGGATCGCTGAATCAGATTGTCCCGTCTTTCGTTATTAATCATATACACGGCGTTGCAAACAATTATATGGACAGAACGCCATACGTAATGATTTTAAGCGCTATTTTTGCCGGTTGGCTTATAACTCTTATGACTTGGCTCTTAATAGCGTCAAGCGGCACTCTTGCAAGAATATTTATTATATGGGTCGTCGGCTTTATGATTTATTTAAACTCTTTCAGCCATATAGTTGTGGCGTCGTCGGAAATTTTAATAGCCATAAATACAGGTTCGCATATTTCATATATTTCTTGGCTTTATAGCTATGTACCTTTAACTATTGTCGGTAACATGATAGGCGGTTTATTTTTCGTTACAATTCTGCAGTATTTACAGATTTTACATTCTGCGCCGGCTGTTCCGGACGAACATTTTTTTGCTTCTTCATCGGAACTTGATATGATGGGCGGCGGAAACGGCAGAGCTAAGTATGATGCAATGGAAAACGTAGAAAATATAGAAGACAAGATTTGAAAAATTTCTTTAATAAGAAATTGTTGTAAAAAAAATTGTTAATAAATTTGACTTTTTGATTTATTGTGTTATTATAAATATAACTAAGTTAATTTGACTTTTTTATTTATTGTGTTAATATTTAATATAAATATAAATAGATAATTGAAATTATTTAGTTATAGCCGATATAAACGAAAACGGTAAAGCAGGAGAGCTTTATGGAATATGATGAAAATGGAGTAAGTATAGTTCCCGCCGAATTAAAAAAAGAGATTTTCGAAGAAGCAAGAAAAGATTTCCGGTATGAAGAATATGTCAGAGGATGTTTAAACTGCGGCGTCTGCACCGGCGGATGTCCGCCCCACAGATTTTTCGATTTTTCTCCGCGTATAGTACTTCAAAAAATGAAATCAAAAGACCCCGAACTTATCTGGACTATGATGGACGAATATGTATGGGCTTGCTTCCAGTGCTTTACCTGCGCAATGATTTGTCCATTTTTAAACAGCCCCGGAGGCGTTATAGCTATATTAAGGGAAATTGCGGTTAGAAGAGGATTCGAATCGGCAAAAAAAGTTTTAAAACCTTATTCCAGGGTGCTTTTAAAACTTACCGCATACGGCAACCAGCTTTCTCCGGACATGATACAGCCGGATTTTTTTCCGGACTGGGGTCCTCATATAGGATATGCCTCGACGGATCTTGCAGTAAAAAGAAAGGCTATTCCTATGCCGACTCTTCAGGTTACCAATTTGGCATGGGACGTCGCTCCGGAAACTATGAAAGAGTTATACGACATATTCGACGAAGCAGGAGTTTTTAAAATAATAGAATCCGTCGACCCTTCGCTTTACGAAATAATTCAGGATATTGTGGACGACGTCAGGAGTTCTTAACGGGAAAAAGTTATTAATTATGACGATAAAAAACTGGATCCCGCTATCCTTTGCATGCATAAACGGCATGCGTTGATAAACGCAGGCAAAGAATATGCGGGAATGACAAAAAAAGAATACTGCAATGAAAAAAAGACGGGAATTATAAAATAAGGTAAATATTTAGATTAAAGTTTAGTCATTCCCGTGTAGTGTTAATCCCGAAATAAGGAGACATAAATATGGCTATAGAAATCAGCAACAGGCTTGGTCTTGCAAACGTAAAATCGGATTTTATCCACACTGCCGGAAGAAAACTCGAAGATATACATGAAAGACTTCTTGAACTCGAAGCAAAAGGCGAGGTCAAGGTAATACACGTAAAAGAAGAAAATAAAGCTATAGAAGCAGAAACTTTGCTCGGTTGGAAGAAAAAAGTACCTACCAATAAATTATGGCATCATAAATCCTGCGGACAGTGCGGTAATATTCCTGGATATCCAGTGTCTTTGCTGTGGTTTATGAATCAGATGGGTTTGGAATACGTCGACGAACGAAATCAGACATCATGTACCGCTTGGAATTACCACGGTTCAGGAACATCTAATCCGGTGGGACTTGCCGCCGTCGCCGTAAGAAACTGGCACAGGGCATACGAATTAGGTTTATTTCCGCTTTTTCACTGTGCTACAACTTTCGGCGATTATAAAGAGATGAGAAATTTGCTCGTCGAAAATAAAGAACTGCGTGACGAAGTCCGCAGAATTATGCATAAAATAGGAAGAGAATTAGTAATTCCCGAATATATAGTGCATTACAGCGAATGGGTTCACGTTATGCGGTTTGAAATAGCAAAGTTAAAAAAATACGACTTAAGCAATATTATAGCGACCGTTCATCCTGCCTGCCATACATATAAAATGATTCCTGAGGACTGTATTTACGACAAAGACATTTACGCAGGAAAAAGAACTGCCGTTTCTACTGGAGTAATGCTTGCTCTCGGAGCGCAGGTTGCGGATTATTCTACATGGTACGACTGCTGCGGTTTCGGTTTCAGACATATATTAACTGAAAGGGAAGCTTCGAGGTCTTTCGTAATGGACAGAAAAATAAGGCCGATGGTCAGGGAAGCCCATTCCGATGTCTGTATTACTCAAGATACGGGATGCACCACTACCTTGGATAAAAACCAATGGATAGGAAAAGCTATGGGCTATACGGAACAGGTTCCCGTTATGGCGGACGTTATGTTTGCTGCGTTAGCCTGCGGAGCGGACGTTTTTAAAATAGTTCAACTTCAGTGGCATACGACCGATTGGAGACCTTTATGCGAAAAAATAGGAATAGACTGGAAAAAATCGGAAGAAGAATACAACGCGTATCTCGAAGAACTTAAAGCTGGAGGTAAAACCATTAATTTATACGAGTATCCAAAAAGTTAAAACTGGATTCCTGCTTTTGCAGGAATGACAAAAATAAAAAGATTAATTAATATTAATTAACACGGCGAGTTAATGGAGGATGTTTTATGTCTGAAAATATTTTAGTAATAGGCGGAGGTCCGGCAGGTTTGAATGCGGCCGTTATGCTTTCGGAATTGGGAGTTAACGTGACTTTGGTCGAAAGAGATTCGTTTCTCGGAGGCAACCCTAAAAAATTCAAATATAAATTTTTGTTTCCGGATATGCAGCCTGCTGATAACGTAATAGGAGAGCTTATTAAAAAAACCGAGTCCGCCGATAATATCAAGGTTTATTATTCTTCCGAAGTTTCGGATTTTAAAGAAAACGGAAAAAAATTCGACGCAGTCATAAAGTCTACCTCCGGAAGCGAAACTAAAACATTTGATTCCGTTATAGTCGCTACCGGTTTTGAGCATTTCGATCCGGCAAGGGACGCAAAATATTCTTATCAGTTGTTCGACGACGTTATAGATATTAAAGACCTCGAAAGAATGATGGGAGAAAATAATTTCGTAAGACCGTCTAACGGAAAGCCGCCCAAAAAAGTAGCGTTTATTCTGTGCGTAGGTTCAAGGGACAGGCATGTCGGCAACCAGTACTGTTCAAGGGTCTGCTGTACGGTTTCCGTAAAACAGGCCATTGAAATGAGAGAACATTTTCCCGACTGTGAAGCATACATATTTTACATGGACATCAGAACGTACGGTTTTTTTGAGGATTTATACTGGAAAGCCATGGAAGAACATGATGTACAGATAGTAAAAGGCAGAATTGCCGAAATTACTTCCGGACCGGATAACACTGTCGTATGTAAAGGAGAAGACACGCTTTTAAGGGGGCCGTTCGAAATTCCTTTCGATATGGTAGTGCTTGCTTCAGGCATGGAAGGCGGATCCCAGTCTCCTGAAATATCAAGTAAGCTTGGCATCGAACTTGACGAACACGGATTTTTAAAGCCGGAAAACGTTACGCTTTCACCGTTTAAATCTAACAAACCGGGAGTTTTTTTGGCGGGCGCGTGTACCGGGCCTAAGGCTATTTCGGATTCTATTACCGAAGGCGCAGCTGCCGCTATGAATGCTTATACTTATGCCGTAAAAAACAGGTAAAATGCCTTACATACTAAAAAATAACAAAATAGATAAAAGATACGAAGAAAAATTTTTCGAAATAGTAAGAGAAAATTTACCGGATGAAAAAATAGAGTTTTTTGATGGTCTTTTAAGATTTAAAACTAAAATTATAAAGGAGTTTTTATCCGATGCGGTAAACGCATCGAAAAACGAAGGTAAATTAGAATTAGAAAAAGAAATATTGGATAAAATATTATCCATGATTTTTTCGATTAGAAGGCATAAGGAAAAAATTTTAAACGGTATAAGCAGCGAAACTTTAAAAAATTCTTTCGCAATTTTAGCAGATAATAAAAAGTCCGCCGAAGTAAGAATAGGACGTTTTTTAGAATTCTTTTCTTATGACGATGTTATAGTTAAAAGAGACATAGCTTTAGAGCTTTTGCATTTTTATGAACCTGATAAGAATGTTTTTTGGACTTCATGGGTTTACAGGCAGGATAATGGAACCGGATGTCTGCCTTATATGGCAGATTTTTTAAAAAGGACTTGGGAAGGTAATCCGTATATTATGCCATTCAGTATCAGTGAAATGAAAGACGAAATTGATTATCTCTACGAACTGTCCGGTAAAAATGGACTTAATTTGAAACGTCCTTACGGAGCTGATATTTTGCTAAGCTATATGTATTCCGATTATGTTTTTAAAATGGTGTACGCCGAATCCAAGTCTTTGTCTGTAGGCGTTCCGGATGGATTTACTTTAATGAAAAAACTTCTCGGTATCGAAAAATTAGAACAGGCAATAAAATAGGAGGAAAAAATATGGCTATAGAAAATCATAATACAGGAAATTCCGGCGGCGTAAGACCAGTCGTGGAAAAAGGCGAGCATATAATCGCACGACATCTTATAGAAGACGATAATATTAAAGAAGAAAAAAATTTAGTTATAGATGGCGTAGATGTTTCCGGCCGTTGGAATACCTTTATTATTTCACGTGTTGATTCCGATTTCGACAGAAGTTTTTTTGAAGAAATAAAAAAAACAGTAGTAGGTTCCAGAATTAACAGATGCTGGCAGTGCGGCATGTGTACCGCAAGCTGCACCGTGACGCCTTTATACAGAAGATTTAATCCAAGAGCGTTCATTTACATGATGCAGTTGGGCAACTTAAAAGAGCTGAAAAAATATATAGACGTCGCTTGGAGATGCGTGGGATGCTATAAATGTTCGCAGAGATGCCCAAAGCAGGTAAATCCCGCAGAAATGATGGAAGCCCTCGCGCTTGTAATAAAAAAATATTTTCCCGAAGAAGTAAAAACTAAATTAAAACTTGACGAAGAAGTAAAAAAAATATACGAAGATATGATAATAGGACATGGAAGATTGGATCTCGCAAAACTTCATACGTCTGCAATGCAAAAATCAGGCAAAACTAAAGAACTGCTCGGAAAGATAGAAAGAGACGCTATTTTTAAAATGGCTAAAGACGGCAGGGCATTTTCTATATTAAGACTTGGCAAGCCCCATAACTGGAGCAGGTCAAAAGAAGCTATAGAAAATTATTTACATAAACTAAATACTATTGAAAACGGTGAAGCGGGGGTTTAGATAAATGGATAAATTAAAGGAAAATCAGGCGGCGTATTATCCTGGATGCGCATTATTGACTATAGACAGAGCCTACAATAACAGTTCAAAATTAGTTTCAAAAAAAATGGGCATCGAGCTTGTCGAAATTCCGGATTATAACTGCTGCGGAATCGGCGAGATGAAATCCAAGGGTGCGGCTTCTATGTATATGCCCCTTAGAAATATGATGCTTGCTAAAAACAGGCTCGGCTCTAAAAACTTAGTTATGGCTTGCTCGGTATGCTATCACGAATTTAGCAGGTCGATTGCGAGAGTTAAGGAAAACCGGAACGAACTTTCCGCCGTTAACGAAATATTTAAAGAAGCGGGCGAATTTAACGAGGAATATATTCCTGACGGCGAGGCAAGGCATATTCTTGAATTTTTGTATAACGAAAAAGGCGTCGAAGAAGTAAAAAAGAACGTCGTTAAACCTCTTAAAGGGCTTAAAGTCGCTCCTTATTACGGGTGCCTTTATTCCAGACCTTCGATGTACACGTTTACCGATAAAAAACCTAAAATGGATAATTCCGAAAGACCGCATTTTATGCATGAATTTTTGGAAGCTTTAGGCGCGGAAACCGTTTTTTACGGCAACGAAGTACAGTGCTGCGGCGGCAGAAACGTAGTTCAGGACGAAGAGACGTCTTTTACGTTATGCTCGCAGACGATTTCAAAGGCTAAAAAAGCCGGAGCCGACGTTATAGCCCTTATATGCCCTAAATGCGCCGGTGCATTAGACGTTAATCAGCCGAAAATAGTCGAGAAATTCGGAAAAGACTCCGAACTTCCGATTGTTTATCTGACCCAGTTAATGGCTTTAGCTTTCGGCTTTTCGAAAAAAGAAGCGGAATTCGGCGATATGATTTCCGAACCTTTAAAAGTTCTTAACGAAAAAGGTTTTTAAATTTTAATTTAAAATTCCTTGGACGAGAATTTTTTAAACATATATTTATCTCTGTAAAGAAAATCTTTAAGTATATAAAATTTAACCGTTCTGATTTTCTGTCCGAATTTATTTTTTATTACTGTTTTCTTAACTAAAGAACAGCTTTTAAAATTATCGCATAAGCTTTTTTCCAAGTTTTTTCCGTATTTTGTATCTATCACGTAAAGAAAATTCCGTCCTTTTTTGTTTTTAAAATTATTCCATAGCGAATATTCGTTGTTTCTAATAAAATAGTTAAAGGAGTATGTCTGAGGTCTTCCTTTAACGTAATAAGCAAGTTCGCTTGCCGTTTGAAATCTTCTTGCGGCTATAAGAAGCCGGTCTTTTTTGTATTTATTTAAAATAAAATCCGTGTCTTCGGCCATCTTTTTCCATCCCAGCATATCTCTTAAAGGGCTTTTGCTTACCTTAACGTTAAACAGTTTTCCTACCTGAAGATAATAAGGAGAAATAAAAATAACAACCGAAAACAGAATTCCTGTAAAAAATGAAAGACCGTAAAAATAAACGATTATTTTTCTTATTTTCTTATTAGAAGTTTCATAAAGTCTGTATGTTACAAGGGCGGCAAGCAGGAAAGCCGGAAAATATAAAAAAACCGGCCAGTTAGGCTGAACCATGGTTTTTGTGCATTGATATAAAAAATATAAAAAAGGTATTATAGATGCAGAGGAAAGGACTAAATAAACGTCGTTTTTTTCTTTTAATGCAATATATAATCCAGCAAACATCGAAACCATTATTATTAAAAATAAAAATGGAGAAATAATACCCGCCTGCGATAATATAAATAAAAGAAGATTATTTAAAAATATATGGAAGTTTCTATAGCCGCCCGACAGCGTCATGAGATGCCTGAACGATACGAAGTTGTTAAGACTGTTCCATACTATTACCGGAGCGAATATAATTAACGATATTAAAAAAGCTATATACGGCTCTTTTTTAAAAAGATATTTCCTGTGTTTCCAGCTTAAAAGAAGAAAAGCTAAAACTATCGGATAAATAAATGCGGCAGTGTATTTGCTCAGTAATGCGAGTCCGGTGGATATACCGATTAAATACCAGTAAAAATCTTTGCCGGAAATAATAAAATATATCAATAGCAGAATCGTCAAAGAAAAAAACAGCATCTGCAAATTTCCGTAAACTATTAGAATAGAACCGATATTTAATATCGGAACCGCGTTTAATAAAATAGCCCATATTAACGGTTGCAAGTTTTTTCCGGTTATTTTTTTTAAAGCCGAATATGCAATCAAAGACAAAAGCAAAGAAATAGCCGGAGCCGCAAATCTGACGAAAAACTGAGAATTGAATCTGCCGAAAAAAGTCGTTAACGCGATAGTATAGGCAACCATGGGAGACATATCGTAATATGAAAGAGCAAGATGTCTAGACCATTGCCAGTAATAAGTTTCTTCGGGAATAAGATCTATTTTAGATATCAATATTAGCCTGACGGCAAATAAAATAACAAGGATTAAAGAAAGAGAGTAAGCGGTTATTTTGTTTTTATTCATAGCGTTATTAATTTTTTAAGAAATATTATACGATTTTTAGAATTAAAATAAAATCAAAAAGATTATAATTTTTATAAAAAATAATAAAAATACTTGACATTTAATTTAATTAAAGGTATTTTATAGTTATATATTTAAGTTTTATATAAATAAAATTTAAAAAATAATTTAATATTTTATATATAAAGTTTTGTATATATATTGCCGATTTTTATAATAAAGTGAGGTTTTCATGGCGCTTAAATTTGGAATAGGTTCAAAAAAGAGCGTGGGTATAGACATAGGATCCGACTCTATTAAAGTAATTGAACTTTCTAAAAGCGGACATAAATATTATATAGACGTTTTAGATATAATAGACCTTCCTTCCGGAGCCGTTAGCGGAGGTATTATAAACGATGCGGCTTCTACCGCTTCATACCTTAAAAGTTCTCTTGCGAAGCACGGCGTCAGCGAAAAAAAAGTAGTAATCGGAATACCCTGTAAACACGTAATAATTAAAACCATAGAAATGCCAAAAATGAAACCGTCGGAACTTGAATCTTCGATTTATTACGAAGCTCAAAGATATATAACGTACGACATGAACGAAGTGTCTTTGGATTACGTGGTTCTGGGGGATTCGCCGTCCGAACCTTCCAATAACGCTATAATGATAATTGCCGGCAAAAAAGATATAATTGAAAACCAGTCCGATTTTTTTCATGAGTGCGGTCTAAATCCATATATAATCGATGTGGACTGCATAGCTTTAGAAAATATGTTTAATTTTAATTATCCGGAAGAATTCGACGAACTTATATCCATAGTAAAAATAGGCGCGTCGGAAACAAACGTACATATAATTCAAAAAGGGGCTAATTTATTCAGAAGAGATATACCTATCGGCGGAATAAACATTACGGAAGAAATAGCCAAAAAATTTCAAATGAATTTTAACGAAGCCGAAAATATTAAAACCGGAAATATGGGGAACAGAAGCGAAGATTTTAAATCGGAATTCAATATATATTTAGATATGATTTTGACCAGGGTTATTTCCGAAATTCATAGGACTATAGACTATTTTGCGGCTAATAACGACAAGCAGTATCCTAAGAAAATTTATTTGACGGGCGGTTCTGCACTGCTCGGCAATATATTGCAGGAAATAGAGAGTAAGATTAATATTCCTGCATCAAATTTAAATCCTTTTAGAAATTTACTGTTTAAGCATGAATTGTCCGACGATATTCACGATTTTTTCGGGGTTGCCGTCGGTCTTGCATTAAGAGGAGCGGAATAAATTGATTAAAATCAATTTAAATAAAAAACCTAAAAAAGTAAAAATTTCCATAGAAGCCGGAAGCCTGCGCAATATGCTTATCTTTTTAATAATTCCGGTTATAGCAGGAGGAATTGTTATTTTTTTGATGCAGTCCTCAATAGAAAGTAAAATAAAAGATATAAATAAAAATATAAAAATTTATAACGCCAAAACTATAGTTTTAATGCCTAAAGTCGAGAAAGTTAACGCACTTAAAGCAAAAGATGCCCAAATATTGCAAAAGATTAACATTATTAAAACATTAAAAAAAGCTCAGATGGGACCGCTGGGATATATATATTACATTACCGACGTAATTCCAAGGTTTTCATGGATTAATTCTTTAAAATCAAATAATGGCGTTATATCGGTTTCAGGAACTGCATTGGACGGACAGGTCGAGTCTATATTTATGAATAATTTAAGCAAAACAGGTTTTTTTAACGACGTAAGTTTAATACAGACTTCCGAAACAAAAAAACAGGGGCTGAAACTGCAAAATTTCAGCATGACTATGAACGTAAAAGGCAAAAAATAATATGAATTTAGAATCTATAAAATCTAAAATAGATTTAAAAAATCCTAAGGTTTTGGGGATAATTATAAGCATAATTTTGTTTATAGTTATTATCGGCGTTTACTATTATTTTATATATGCGGGATTAAAATCTAAAGAAGCGCAGAAACAGAATGCTTTAAACGCGGCGACGGCTAAATATAATTCATATTTAACTTTGGTAAGAAGCTATCCGCTTATATTAAGGCAGGATAAAAAATTAAACAAAGAATTTGCAGGTTTGCTTTTAGAACTTCCTTCAAAGAAAAATATACCTCAGCTTTTAATGAAAATTTCAAACTACGAAAAAGTTTTAAATCTTAATTTAAATATGTTTAAACCTAATAAAGGAATGACTAAAGGTTTTTACGAAACCGTTCCTTTTTCGATGAATATAAGCGGAAATTTTTATAACGTATATAAGTTTTTTTATAAACTTGCGTCTATGAAAAGAATAGTGGATGTGCACGACGTGTCTATTTCAAAGAAAGCTAAAGGCGGTAACGTTTCGGTTTCTTTTCAGGGAACGACTTTCTCGTTTATAGGGGCGATAAAGCCGAAAGTTCCGGTAAAACCGGCGCAAAAACCTGCTGCAGCGGTTAAGAAACCATAGAAATAAGCAAGGCAATGAGTTAACGAGGTATAAAATGCCAATTATTAATAAAACCACGATATATAATACAAACGATATGTCCGAAAATGTAACTAAAAAAATAAAACAATGGAAACGGTTTAAGTTTATTTATGAATTTACATCGTTTGCCGCAATTTTAGTTTTATCAGCCGGTTTAGTTTTTTACGCCCCGTTTTGTTATGCCGGCAGCGTTAAAAGCATCGGAATGCATAATAAAAGTAAAACGGTTAAAAAATTAAAAAACAGCGATATCGCTTATCCTTATTATTTAAAAAGAGATCCGTTCCAGACTTTTTTATATACCCAAAGACCGACAACGTCATTTAAATCAGGAGAATTGCCTTTATTGCAGTACGCCGTTTCATCCCTGAAAGTAGTCGGCATTATGAGCAGAAGAGGAAAATATTTTGCTATGGTTCAAACTCCTGGAGGAAGGTCTTATATAGTTACCGACGGTTCTTTGATCGGCGTCAACAGAGCAAAAGTAGTTTCTATTACGTCTAATGCCGTGCATTTAATAGAAAGGACTTATAATATTTTAGGTCAAATGCGGTCTATGAATTTAGTTATGCCGTTACGATAGAACAATAACAATAAAGATAAAACAACAATATGATAATTTATCAAATTTTAGCTATGGAGAAAATAATATGAAAAAGAGAAAATTATTATTGCAGTCTTTTATATTTATATTATTCTTTGTTTTGTCCGCCGGAATAAATAGTCTATCGTCGGCTTATGCGGGGCAAAAAACCAACGGCGGCGGAAGCGTAGGCGGAGTCAAAAAATTTTTCGTCGATCCTTCCGATATGAGAGTCAGCTTCAATTTTCAAAATGCTAACGTAGTCGATGTTATAAAAATGATAGCAAAAGTTTCCAATATGAACGTTTTGATAGGCTCAAACGTGAAAGGAACCGTCACGATGAAAATGAAAGACGTTCCGCTAAAAAATATACTGTCCCTTATATTAGAGGCTTATGGTCTCGGCATGATAAAAAAAGATGGAATTTATTATATAAACTCTACAGGAACGATAGCGACCATAGTATCGTCGGAGAAAAAAGCTAGAGCGATTTCCGAGCATAAAATAACGAGGCTCGTTCCAATTAATTACGTTTCTGCAAGCGGGTTGATGGCTAAAGTTAAATCGGTCTTAAGTTCTCAGGGAAGGGTCATTTACGATAAATCACTTCATTCTCTTCTGATTACCGATATTCCAAGCCGCGTTGCGAGAGCCGTAAGATTGGTAAAAATGCTTGATAAAAGAACGCCTGAAGTCGAGATTATAGCTAAGATGGTCGAGGTGCAAAAAAATTATTCAAACCAACTCGGCATTAACTGGAACGGCAGTTATCTCGGAGCAGCTCCGACTTCTTCAAGCGCCGCCGTTACGCCAAATTATTTCAGCGGTCAAACAACCGGTAATCCGGCTGGACCAGGTTTAAGTCCTACGCTTACTACTTCGGCTGCAGCAGGAACTTTTACGGTAGGCATATTAAACTCTTACGCAAGCATTAACGCAACCTTAGAAGCATTGGAAAGCTTGTCGAGAGCGAAATCAATCGCTTCTCCAAAGGTTGTCGTTCTTAATAACCAGACCGCTACGATTGAGAAAGGCGAGACCCTTTATCTGCCTGGCGTAGCAGGCGTCGGAGCAACGGCTGCTCCGCAAGCTATAACGGCGCAGATTTCGCTTCAAATAACTCCTCATATAATGGCAAACGGAAACGTTAAACTTGTAATTAATTCGTCGAATAATACCGTAGCTCCGCCCGTTTCCGGAGCCCAGGCTACTCTCGATACGGAAAGCGCCAATTCAACGGTTATTATCAAAAACGGACAGACTGTCGTAATAGGCGGCGTTTACCAAATGAGCAAGACCGTTTCCAACAGCGGCGTTCCTGGGTTTATGAGCATTCCACTTCTTGGCTGGCTTTTTAAAACAAAAAGCGTGACCTATTCAAAAGACGAACTTATGATATTTATAACACCCCGAATAATTAACGGTTAACGTCAAGACTTTTAATTATTCCGTTTTTTTGATAAAATTAAGCAATGTTGACGGACGTTCAAAATTCAAAAGACGGAAGAGGCATAGCCATAGATAAAGTCGGGATAAAAAACCTTCATTATCCTATATCGGTTCTCGATAAAGCAAAATCATTCCAGCATACCGTGGCAGACATAAATATGTACGTTGACCTTCCGCATTATTTCAAAGGCACGCATATGAGCCGCTTCTTAGAGGTTTTAAACCAATACAGGGGCGAAATAAGCATAGTTAATTTTCCCGATATTTTAAGAAAAATAAAGAAAGTTTTAAACGCAGGTTCCGCATCCGTCGAAATTGAATTCCCGTATTTTATAGAAAAAACCGCTCCCGTCAGCGGAAAGAAAAGCCTTATGGAGTATATCTGCTATTATAACGGAACTATAAAAGACGGAAAAGCTGCTGCTTCTAAACAGGAAAAAACAGAAATAAATGAAATAAAGAGATCGATAGCGATAAAGGGGTCAGAATTGAATTCTGACCCCTTTATCGCCGATAAGAAAGAGTCCGCCTGCGCTATCCGCTCCGACGACGAAAGCGTTATAATAATCGGCGTCAAGGTGCCAATAAACACTCTTTGTCCGTGTTCAAAAGAAATATCGAAATATGGGGCGCACAACCAGAGGGGCATAGTTTCGGTTTCGATAGAGTTCGATAAACTGATATGGTTTGAAGATATTATAGCCGATGTTGAATCGTGTGCCAGTTCCCCAATTTATTCGCTGTTAAAGAGGGAAGACGAAAGATTTTTGACGGAGCATGCTTACGAAAATCCTATGTTTGTAGAAGACGTCGCAAGATGCGTAGCCGGAATACTCAAAAAGAATAAAAATATTAAGCGTTTCAAGGTAGAGGCGGAAAACTTTGAAAGCATTCATAACCATAACGCCTATGCTATGATAGAGGGATAAAGAAAAATATATTAAGGAAATAAAGGTGTCAGAATTCAATTCTGACACCTTTATTTCTGACTTTATTCAAATTGCTAAGTTATTAATGTTATCGGGAGGTAAGTAAAAATGCTCAGATTTTTGACGGCTGGGGAGTCGCACGGCAAGGGACTTATTACAATAATAGACAATTTTCCTGCGGGCGTTAAAATAGACGAAGAGTTTATAAACGAAAAATTGAGGCTTAGGCAGTCGGGCTACGGCAGGGGCGCAAGGCAGAAAATAGAAACCGATAAAATAGAATTTTTATCCGGAGTCAGGGGCGGTTTAACTACCGGTTCTCCGATATCGTTCTTTATAAAAAATAAGGATTACGAAAACTGGCGCGATAGGATGGACGTATATAAACCAGTTCCGGAAGAAAGTAAAATTCATACGCCGAGACCTGGTCACGCCGATTTTGCCGGTTCGATAAAATTTGGGTTAGACGATATTAGAAATGTTTTGGAACGTTCCAGCGCAAGGGAAACTGCGTCGAGGGTTGCGGTCGGAGCGATTTGCCAGATATTTTTGAAAAATTTCGGCATCGAGTTTGCTTCTGCCGTGCTGAACATCGGCGGAATCGGAATTGAGACGGCTGAAATTTTGCCTGACACACATGCGGCTAAGAAAAAGGGGTCAGAATTGAATTCTGACCCCTTTTTCTCCGAAACAGCCGAAACAGACCGCTTTTCTATAGATATTTTCGACCCTGCTATTCGTCAAAATATCGAAAACTCCGAGCTCCGCATGCCGCATCCGGAACTTGAAGAAAAAACTAAGGATTATATCGACAAAATGAAAGCAGAAGGCGATACCGTCGGCGGACTGATTACGGCTCAGGTAAAGGGCGTACCGGTGGGTCTTGGCAGTTTTACACAGTGGGACGAGAAATTGGATGCCCATATATCGATGTCCGTAATGAGCATTCAGGCAATTAAGAGCGTAGAAATCGGCGCCGGCGTAAAATCTGCTTATCTGAAAGGTTCGGAATGCCACGATTCGATATACAGTCAAAGCAGCGATAAAGAGAAAAGGAGGGATTCTGCCGTGTGCGGTTTTTACAGAAAAACCGACAATGCCGGCGGCATAGAAGGCGGAATGTCTAACGGGGAAATAATAAGCGTAATCTGCGCAATGAAACCGATACCCACTTTAATGAAACCCTATCTTGACACCGTTGACTTAAACACCTGCGAAGCAAAAAAAGCCTTTCTCGAAAGGTCAGACGTATGCGCCGTTCCGGCGGCGTCAATCGTCGTCGAATCCGCCATCGCTTTTTCTATATGCTATTTTTTCCTCAAAAAATTCGGCGGCGATAGTTTTGCCGAAATTAAAAGAAATTACGACGGATATATAAAAAATGAGCAGTAAAATTGACTTTTATTTATATGTTTAATATACTTTAAATATATAGCAAATCTTTATTATGGAGAAATAGTATCAATATGAATGCAAGTATAATCGATATATTTAATGCGCTTAAAGACAAGTTAGGCGAAAAGGAGGCAAAAACCATAACCGAATATTTCGAGGTTATGAACGAAAATTGCAAAAAAGAAAGTCAGGAAAATATGTTAAAGACCTTTGCAACTAAAGATGATCTAAATAAAGCGGTATTAACATTGATAAAATGGTTTATAGGCATTCAAATTGGTTTCGTTGGTATTATAGGTTTATTAATTGAGTTAATGTTAAAAAAATAGACTATAAAAAACAAAATTTATAATAAAATATTGAAAACAAAAACTAATATTTTGCTAATCGGCTTTATGGGAGCGGGGAAGACTGAAGTCGGGAAGATTCTTGCAAAAAATAAAAAATTTAATTTTATTGATTTGGACTGTTTAATAGAAGCGCAAGAGGGTATGAGTATTACGGAAATATTTAAACAAAAAGGCGAGAGTTATTTTAGAAATCTTGAAACCGAAATTTTGAAAAGAATAGATAACAATAAAACAGACATATATAAATTAAAATTTGAAGAAAAATGTTTAGAAATAAACAGCCATGAAAGTAAAAACTGGGTAATATCTACCGGCGGAGGAATGCCGGCGTTTAACGGCAACATTAAATTGCTTAAAAATATAGGGACTGTCATATACCTTAAAGCCTGCGCAAAGACTATTTACGACAGAATAAAATCCGAAGTACACAGACCTGTTCTGGGCGGAAGCGGTTTTACCGAAGAAACCATTGCCGAAAAACTTAAGGAAAGAGAAAAATATTATGAACAGGCAGACTTTGTTATATACACCGAAAATTTAACTCCGCCCGCGGTAGCCGAAGAGATAGGGATTTTTATTAATAAAAATCAAAATTAAAGTTTTTAAATTGATGTGACGATTAATTTATGAAAGGATAGGTTAAGCATCTGATAATTTAGAAAATATCAGATAAAAATTAATTAAGGAGGTGAATATTTAAGGTTTTTAATTATTTAGTCGATGTTTTTCTAAAAGCGGCGAGGTGTTAATCTATTCCAAAAATAAGTTTTAAAAAGATAAAGCAAAAGTAACTTAATTTAACAATTTCGGCACGGACGCCGGAATATTTATCACGGAGGATAAAAAAATGTATAACGGTCTATTTATCAATTCGAACCAGTCAGCCATCATAGCTACTGACAATCTTCAAAATACCAATAACCAATTAGGGCAAGCGTTAAACGAACTTTCCAGCGGTTTGCAGATAACGGGAGCTTGGGTCAATCCGGCAGGCTACGAAATAGCGCAGAGCTTGAATGCAACGTCTCTCGGCATTAATCAGGCAACTTCAAACGCCAACAACGGAAATTCCTTAATCAATATCGCTTCAGGCGCTCTTTCTACCATACAGGGAATGCTTGGCACGATGCAGACCCTTGCTACAAACGCGGCAAACGGAACAAATAGCACGCAAAACTTACAGGCGTTAAACAGCGAATTTCAGCAACTTAGTTCGGAAATTACGCAGATTGCTGATTCTACGCAGTTTAACGGACTATCTCTTTTAAATGCAGTGTCAGCAGGTGCATCGGGAGCTATTACAAGCAGTTCAATTAGTGCATTTTCATTTCAAATTGGTCCTAACGCAAATACTGTAACCAATCAAATATCTGTTTCTATTCAGGGCGTTAGCGCTAGCTTATTAGGTATTACAAATTCCAATGGCAGCGTTACTACTGCTTTGCAGTCAGGACAAGGGACAGCCATCGGCGTTAACTTGAACACTAACGGCAGTGCATTAATAGCTCTTACGGCTGTTCAGGCGGCTATTAATCAGGTCGCCGGTATAAGCGGTCAGCTCGGTTCTTATCAGAACAGGGTTACGCAGATACTTGGAAACCTTCAGACTGAAGGAACGAACACTCAGGCTGCATATAACAACATTATGGACGTCAACTTTGCGCAGGAAATGTCCCAGTTTACATTGCTTTCTACTCTGGCGCAGTCCGGTGAAGCTATGCTTTCTCAGGCTTCCATGGTTCCGCAGGGACTTTTGACCCTTTTGAAGTAAAATTTGTATGATTTGGGAATAGATTAAATTAATATTGGGGACAGATTTCAAATCTGTCCCCAATATTTCAAATAAAAAAGAAGTGATATATCATGAATAATTTATCGTTAAACATAAATTCGATAAACGTTAATAATAATACCAACTTGACCGAGCCTAACAACGTCAATATTCCAATAAACGTTAATACGAATAAAAATGCTGCAAGTCAAAATACCGACATTGCAGGTAATGCCTCAAATAAATCGGCGAATGTATCTTCAAATCAGTCTGGGTCGGCAAAAGAAAAAGAATTAAGCAAACAAATCGAGGCTAATCTTAATCCCTCGCCTATGTTGTCTCAGGCAATGCTTTTTAAATGGGATGCAAGCGCCGGAGGGGCGGTAATTAACGTAGTGGATTTTAAAACCGGTAAAGTATTAGCGCAAATTCCGCCTAATTCGGTTTTAAAAATAATGTCTAATTACCAGAAAGGTTCGCTGTATAACGGTAAGTTATAAAACTGCATCTTGTCCCTTATTATCTAAAAGAGGTGATATAAAATGTCCGTATCTTCAACGTCTTCGATAGGCAATAGTTTAACCCCTAGTTCTTATCCTAACCAGGGTCTTATAGTTATGGGAACCGGTCCTGAATCGGGAATTAATTATACGGCTATATTGAACGCTCTCGATAAAGCTCTTTCTGCGCCTATTACATTGATGAAGGCGCAAGAAACGCCGCTTAATAATCAGCTTTCTGCATGGAAGTCTATAGGTTCGGATATTACGGCATTAAGTTCGTCCGCCTCGGCTCTCGGACAGCCGTCTTTGTTTCAATCATATACGGCAGCTTCAAGCGATGCTTCCGTCGCAACTGCTCAGGCTTCTTCTTCCGCAATTCCGGGAACGTATAACGTAACCGTTTCAAGTCTTGCCACTGCGGGAGTAATCGCTTCGCAGGGCGTAGCGTCTACTTCTACTGCCGTTGCAAGCTCAGGTTCGACGGGAACGTTTAATATAACCGTTAACGGAAACACTACTGATGTAGCTTTAAACTCTACCACAGGTTATACTTTAGCGGATTTGTCGCAGGCAATAAATAATTCCAACGCCGGCGTAACAGCTTCTATTATTAACAACGGCGCTGCCTCTGATCCTTATCAGCTTGTCCTTACAAGCAATAATACCGGAACCAATTATGCGCCTTCCGTTACGGATAATCTTACAGGTGGCACGGCTCTTACTTTTACCACGACTCAATCAGCTGCAAATGCAACATTAAATTATGAAGGCATCAGTATAACAAGCCAGTCAAATACGGTAAAAAATGTTATACCGGGCGTTACTTTAAGTCTTGCTTCTACCGGTTCTACCACTATAACTGTAGGTTTGGATACTAATACTATAGACAATGCGGTAAACAGTTTTATTTCGGCATACAACAAAGTAATAGGCGATGTATCCTCACAGAATACCGTAACTTCGAGCGGTTCGGGGAACACTAAATCGGAAACTTTAGGTCCTCTCGGAGGCAACATTTCTTTGAATAATCTGGTAAATAATCTTTATAGCTTTATAGGAAGCGAAGCCCCAGGTCTTTCCGGAAATGCCGGTCTTCCTTCTACTTACGGAATTACTCAGAGTTCGAGCGGATCGGGAAAACTTCAGCTTAACACTACGGAATTAAACAATATGTTAACATCCGATCCTCAACAGGTTCAGCAGTTTTTCAGCTCGTTGGTAAACGGTTCGCCCACTGCTGACGGTGCCTCTCAACCCGGCGGCATGACTAATTTTTTGAATACATATACAAATCCTGCAAACGGAGTTATACAGTTCAGCGAACAGGATATAAACGATCAGATTACGGCGATGAATAACCAGATTTCTTTACAGCAAGCATTGGTTCAGGACCAAATGGGTATGTACACGAAACAGTTTTCAAGCTTAGAGTCTTACATTGGACAGATGCAGACGACTAATTCTGCATTGACCAGCAGTATTAAGCAGATGATAGCTCAAGGCGCTTAATTATAATTTAGTATATAAATAAATTTTAAGGAGGATAAATTTTATTATGGATGCAATTTCAAAATACGAAAACATAAACGTTAATACCGTCGATCAGGGAACGCTTATAATAATGGCTTACGAAGGCGCTATAAATTTTGTAAAAGAAGCAAAAGAAAGGCTTGCTCAGAATGATTATGCCGGCAAGTCTATTAATATATCCAATGCAGTTTCCATTATTAACGAGCTTAATGCCCGTCTCAATATGGAAAAAGGCGGCGAAACGGCAAAAAATTTAAATAAACTTTATACTTTTTTGTCTATTCACCTTACTACCGCGAACTTAAAAAAAGATGCCCACAAACTTGACGAGTCGCTCGTTATACTTCAAAATCTTTTAAACGGATGGAAGATTATAATAGAAAAAGACAGAATGCAGAATCAAAAATCTACGGTTTCCGGCGTTAATTCTGCGATAAATGCCGAATCTGTTCAGTCAGGCATTTCAGGCAAACCTGTTTCGGGCGGCATTGCCGTATCCGCTTAATGAATATAATTAATGAATATATTTGTATTTCAGACGAGACGAATAGGCGATTTTTTTCAGTCTGTTCCGCTTATAGAAACTTTAGCGCAATCATATTCCGAAAACGGTGTCGAACCTAAAAAAATCGATATTTTAATAGACGAAAGTATATTCGAAATCAGAAATATTTTTAACGCAAAAATAAATTTTGTTACATATCAAAACCTTTTAAACCCTCTCGGAATTTCCGTTAAGCGTTTAAACGAATTTGGCAGCTTTTTATCCGATTTTACTTCCGATTATAATCTTGCCGTAAACTTAAACTACGATTTTACGAATGCTCTTTTTTTAAGCTTCTTTAAAAATAAAAAGAAAGGTTTTATCGTTTTAGATAAATCTCAAAAAACAGCAGAATCTATTTCAAGAAGCGGCGCGGCAAACTATCTTTTTAATATCGTAAAAAACCGGAGTCTTAACAGGATAAACATTGCGGATTTATATTCTCTTATAGGGACCGAAAAACCCGCCGAAATAAAGACTTCGTATAGCATTATAAACTTAAAAAAGAAAACCGAAAGCAAAAAAAAACTGTTAAGCGGCGAGTCCGTCAGAATTTGCATTTCCATAGGAGCAACCCATCCGAAAAGAATCTGGCAGCCCGAAAATTACGCAAAGTTAATAAGCATCCTTTCTTTAAATTTAAACTGCGAAATAATAATCGTAGGAACGGCCGAAGAATCGTCCGCCGCAGAAGAAATAAAAAGCAAACTGTCTGACGGCCTAAATATTATTGATTTGACGGGAAAGACCAAACTTAACGAACTTATTTATCTTATAAAAGACTTCGATTTAATTATCGCATCCGATACCGGAACTTTGCACATAGCGCAGATTTTTAACATTCCGTCTGTTTCTATTTATATCGGCAACGCCAATTTTTATGAAACAGGTCCGCACGTAAATGATTCTTATGTAATCCATTCTGTTATGCAATGTTATCCGTGCATGCAGCATGAACCATGCCGATTTAATTACGCATGCAAAAACGATATAAACCCCGAAGACGTTTTTAACCTTGCCTTTATGCAGATTATTAAAAATAAACTGCATTATTCTTTTAAAGAACAGGGAATTAAATTTTCCGACCTTAAAAAAAGAGTTATCGCAAACGCAAAAAAAGGAAGTTTTTCCGTAGCAGTCTGCAAACATTTAGATTCGGTCCATTTTTATCCTTTATATAAAAGAAAAATATCAAAAAACGAACTTGCTTCTGAAATATTAAAATTCTGCTGGATTAGCGTGCTTTCAAAAAATAGCCTAAAAATAGATAAAAATAATGTTTTGAGATATACGAACAAATATTATAAAATAGACGAAAGCGTTCTTAGCTCTTTAATAAATGAAATTTATTTTATAAAAGACGTTTTTGAAAACGCCGGTAAATCGTTTAGCAAAGAAGATAAAAGAGATGAAAAAAACGTTTTATATTTCGAAAAATTTAAAGACGCCGTTAAATCTCTCGGTTTAAACTACGGTTATCTTAAACTTGCCTGCGATTATTTTATAGACGAATTAAATTCTTCCGGAATGCAGAAAAGTTTTGACGATATAATTTTGCTTTTAGATAACGCCGTTAAAATTTTAAAAATGTTTTAAAAAAAATTAATAAAATATATGAATAATTCAAATATGAGCCGTAACGATTTAAATTTCGAGTTAGTTCAAACCAAAGCCGTCTCCGCCCCATCTTTTAAGATTAACGGAATAACCGTCCATTCCGTTTACGACCCTGTTTCGGAAGCGCAGAAATGGGCGGCTCAGGTTACGGACAGGATTAATTCGGAAGGAATACCCGATAAAATTTTAATTTTCGGGTTTGGGGCGGGTTATCACGTAAAAGCTTTAACCGATTTATTAAAAAAAGACGAAAAAAAAATAAAAATAGAAGTCATCGAGCCGACGAAAGAATCTTTTGAATTTATAAAAAATAATTTCGACGTTGCCGAATTGCAGTCTAATTCTAATATAAATACTATTATTACGGTCTTGAACAGCGTAAGCGAAAACCAATATTTAGACGTTTCCGCAGTTTCCCAAAAATTTGAACTGGATAAAGGCGTAATATTATTTTGCGAACTGCCGTCGTATAAAAAAATATTTCCCGAAGAATATACCCTGATACATAAACTTCACGGAATTAACCAGTTCTTTACGCCGTCTTCTTTTAAGGTTTTGGTTGTCCAGCCTATGTACGGCGGTTCTTCTACAATCGGAAATTATTTGTATTCGGCTCTTTTAAATCTTGGTTACGACGCAAAAATACTCGACTTTTCAAAATTTTACGACGCATATAAATATATGGGTGAATTTACCCCTAACGAAGACCACGTAAATTCTTTAAAGCAAAGTCTTGTAAACCTTATGTCCGAAGCTCTTCTTTCTTCGGTTTTTAACGAACCGCCGGATTTAGTTATTTTTATGGCTCAGTCTCCTGCTACTGAAAGAACCATGATTAAACTAAGAAGCATGGGTATTAAAACTGCATACTGGTTCGTTGAAGATTTCAGGACGTTTACATACTGGAATACCATAGTAAAAAATGTGGATTATTTTTTTACTATACAGAAAGACGATTTTTTTGCGGAGCTTAAAAATATTGGGGCGGATAACTATCATTATCTTCCTTTGGCCTGCCTTCCAAATTTTCATAAAAAAATTACCGAAATTAACGAAGAAGACAGGATAAAATACGGCTCCGACGTAAGTTTTGCAGGTGCGGGTTATTACAACAGAATAAACGTTTTCGCACAGCTTGTCGATTTTAATTTTAAAATATGGGGAAGCGACTGGTACGTCGGACTGCCTTTAAGTTTGTTGATACAGGACGGAGGCAAAAGATTTACGGAAGAGGAAGCGGTTAAGATATATAACTATTCCAAAATAAATATCAACCTTCATTCTTCTAAGTGGCACTGGGACATAAATCCAAACGGAGATTTTTTAAATCCCAGGGTTTACGAAATTTTGGCCTGCGGAGGTTTTCAGCTTGTGGACAGGCGCAGGTACATGGACGGAATTTTTGAGGACGGAAAAGATTTGGTAGTTTTTGATACGGTGGACGATTTAAGAAAAAAAATAAAGTACTATCTTGCAAACGAAGAGGAAAGGCTCGCCATTGCCGCACACGGCAGGGAAACCGTCGTTAAAAATCATACTTACGAACGCCGCGTCCGCGAGATGATGAATATAATACTTCTTGGTTCATACGAACAGATAAAATCTAAACTTGAAACCAGAAAGCAAAATATCTTGGAGCTTTTGAAAGAAACCGAAGGAAACAAAGAACTTCACGACTTAATTATGCAGTTTTCCGACAAGAAATCGCTTTCTATAAGAGATATGGCGGAGCGCATAAAAAGCGGAAAGGGCAGGTTGTCTAAATCTGAAGCAATGATTTTAATGCTATGGGCGATAAAAACAAAATTAGTCAAACTCGAAGGGCTGTAATAGGCTATGAAAAATATAATCATACTGAATCTCACCCGCATGGGCGATCTCATCCAGTCCACCGCTCTTTTTAAAAAAATTAAATTAACCTATCCGGAAAGCCATGTTAAACTTATAATTTCTAAAGAATTTGCGGAGATTGCGCCGTTCCTTCCGTATATAGATGAGATTAAACCTATAGACGTTACCGGACTGTCCGAACTCCTGAAAGCAAATAATTTTGAATTTACGATAGATGTCGTTAAATCGTTAAACGATATATTCGACGATATCTTAAACGTAAACTACGACCTTGCGGTCAACCTTTCCCACGATGAATTCAGCGTTTATTTCCTTTATATTTTAAATTCGTTAAAAAATATAGGAATATCGGTAAACCGCGAAGGAATTATAATATCCAACGACGAAATGATAGCTTATATATTTTCCGCGGTTAAAAACAGAAAAGTAAGCGTTTTAAACCTTGTGGATCTCTACGAAAGAACAATAGACGCAAATAAAACTCGGCAGCATAAACTGCACGTAAATAAAATTTATTTAGATACAAAAAAAAATAGTGAAGAACATGATGGAAATAGCGGAAATAAGGAGTTTGAAGTTTTAAAAAAATACGGTATAGAAGAAAGCGATAATATCGTTTCTTTTGCCATAGGAGCATCGACCGAGCTAAAAAAATGGCGTTACGACTATTTTGCGGAACTTGCCAAGATGTTTTTAAACGGCGACACCAAAACTAAAGTAGTTTTACTAGGGGCAAACTACGACGTTAAAGCAGGCGGTTTTATAGAGAGCATCGTTAATAACGAAAGGCTGATTAACCTTACCGGTAAAACTTCCGTTTCCGACCTTGTTTATATAACGCGCCGCTCAAATCTTCTTATAACCCACGATACCGGAACGATGCATATAGGGGTTGCCGTCGGAACTAAATTAATCGTTATTTACACCGGAAACGTAGGCTTTTTGGAAACGGGACCTTATGTCGAAAACCGGCTGCTCGTAGTGCCGGATATAGGATGTTTTCCGTGCGATTTTAATTTAAAATGCTTAAATCCGGTTTGTCAGGGATTAATTAAACCTGAATATATTTACGATATGTCTTTAATGCTATTAAAAACTGAAACAGGCTATGCGGAAAAACTTTTTAAATACAAAAATACCGGCATTATTCCTTACTTATCCCGTTTTGATTCTAAAAAATTCATCGATTATCTGCCCGCCGTAAAAATTAAATTAAATTTTAAAGATTTGAAGCTTAAAATGCTTAAGTTAGCCCTTGAACATTATTACGAAGGAGATTTTTGGAAAATAGACGAAAACGAAATTCAACTTTTTCTTGACTGTTTCGAGGGCATAGAATATAATCTTAGTTTAGATATCGAAGAAGAATTAAAGTCCGTTGAAACCCTTATCGCTTTATGTAAAAGAGGTATATCGGAGACTAAAAAAATGGTCAATCTTGCTCTTACGTATCCTTTCAATTCTAAAAAAATAGACGAACATACCGGCAATATAAAATCTATCGATTTTGAATTAAAATATATCTCTTCGGTTTACGACGACTTGTCTTTATATAACCAGATTCACGTTATAAACCAGAACAGTTCCGTCAGTTACGATTTATTCGGTCTCGCCCTTGATTCGCTTAAAAATTATTCGAGGTATAAGCTTCAGTTAAATATATTTAAAAAGGTTTCTTTAATATTTTTAGATAAAATTAAAAATTTATAAACATCATTTAACCATATTAAGATAACGGAGGAATCAGCATGAAACTATATATCGACGGGAATTTAACCGATACCGTTCTAAGCGCCGGCAGTATGTACGACATTTTATACGGCGGCAGCATAAAAAGTTTTATTCCTGAAGGCAAAGTAATAAAAAACATAGCCATAAACGAGACACAATACGACGATTTAATGCTGGACGCCGATAAATCAAAAGCATTTAAACTTGGAGATACCGACGAAATTAAAATAACAACTATGAATCAGCTTGAGCTTTTAAACGGTTCGTTAAACGCCGCAATAACGTTTTTAAACGAATTTAAAGCCGGAATAGTAAAAACTACGGATGAAATAAGATGGGGAAACAGCGCCGGAGGGTTTAAAGATTTTTCGGCATATTTAAGCGGACTTACTATGTTTATTCAGATTATGGAAAAAATATCCCAGTTTTTGAAAATTGATTACAACAACATGGTTTACGACGGCAAAAGCGTGCAGTCTTATTTTAACGACCTCGAAAAAATTCTTTCTTCCGTTTTATCGACGCAGGTAGAACAGGATTACGTTCTTCTTGCCGATATAGTCGAGTTCGAACTTAAGCCGAATATAGATATTTGGGGAAATATTTTGAAAGATATGAAAACTAAAATAAACGACGCTTCCAATTCAGAAGGTAAATGACATTAAAAAAGAAAAGGATTGTTGCCGTTATAGGGGTTCAGCGGAGCGGTACGAGCGCAATTACAAGGGGGCTTCAAGTTTTAGGAGTCGATCTTGGAAGTTTTTATGGACCAAACGTCGTAGCTCCTGATAATGAGAAAGGATATTTTGAGGATTTTGAAATAAGCCATTTAGACGTAAGCATGTTGAACTCTATCGGATATACGTGGGATAATCCGGTTTTACCGATATTCGACGACAATACTAATATGGTTTTATCGGCTTTTTATCATATTGCCGCTAATATCATTCAAAGGAGGCTCGAATCGACCGATTTGTTCGGCTTTAAAGACCCTTTAATCGCTCGGCTTTTGCCTATATGGAACGATGTATTTAAAGGCGAAGGGGCTGAAGTATCCTATATAATAGCATGCCGCAATCCTTTAAGCACTGCAAAATCGATGCAAAAAAGAGACGGCTTCGACATAGTCAAAGGGTGCTATATATGGCTCGGCTACATTATAGCTTCCTTAATTTATTCGGCAGGCTATAACCGCATAGTCGTCGATTACGACGAGTTGATGAAAGACCCTGAAAAACAGCTTAAAAGGACGTCAGAACGTTTAAATTTAAAATTTGACGCCGGGAGTCGGGAATTTACTGAGTATAAAGAATCATTTTTGAGCGAATCCCTAAGGCATACAAGTTTCGGGATAGACGAACTTGCCGCAAATGCCGACATTCCGCCTAAAATTGCCGAGCTTTATATTTTGCTTAAGCACATTGCGATGGATGAAATTTCGATAGACAGCGTTGAAGCGTCGGCCAAAATTAATAAAATTTATTCTTGGATGACCGAACTACGTTCGACGCTTTTATATATGCAGGCACAATTCGACGCATTGCTTTATTTAAAAAAAGATATTAATAATAAATAAAGATACTAGGATTGCCGAATTAATTAAATATTTATCGACCTGAAAACATGAATGCAAGAGATAATTCAAACCTATGTATCGTTTGGCACGAACATAAAGTAAAAAGGAGCGACAGGGAAAAACTTAAAAACCAGAGAGGCTGCGTTTTGTGGCTTACTGGACTTAGCGGCTGCGGTAAAAGCACAATAGCCAATATGCTTGAGGAGCGGTTAAATGAAAAAAGACGCCATACTTATCTTTTAGACGGCGACAATATAAGGCACGGGCTTAGTAGCGGGCTGGGATTTTCCGAAGAAGACAGGTTAGAAAATATAAAAAGGGTTGCCGAAGTTGCCAAACTTTTCGTAGATGCGGGAATTATCGTTATAGCATCTTTTATTTCGCCTTTAAGGAAGCACAGGCAGACGGCAAAGGAAATAATAGGCTCCGGCGATTTCGTCGAAATATTTATAGACACTCCTTTTCACGAATGCGTTAAAAGGGATGCCAAGGGCTGGTATAAAAGGGCGTTAAACGGTGAAATAGAAAACTATACGGGCGTCGATTCTCCCTACGAAAAGCCGGAAAAGCCGGACGTGCATATAAAGGCCGTCGAATCGGAGGCTGAAGAAGCGGTTAAAGTAATTATAAAATTCCTTGAAAATAATTTATAAAATTGATTTTTAAAATGGATTTTAACAGATTTAGTTTCGGCGTAAATATATACGGTTATATGCAGTCCGAAAAAGGGCTCGGAACGGCAGTGCGCTCGGATATCTATTCGCTTAAATCGGTAAAAATTCCTTTTGCGTTAAATAATTCAGGCGATGCCGGTTCAGCAAACGTGAATGCCGAATTTAATTCTTTTTCTAATGAAAATCCCTATTTATTTAATTTAATTCATATTAATCCTAACACGATAATTAAATTGGAAAACGATTCCAATATTTATTTTCATGAGTACATAGCAAAATATACAAATTATTTAAACGGGCATTACAATATAGGTTATTGGGTCTGGGAACTGGATACTATCCCCGAATACTGGGTTGCGTTATCGAAATATGTAGATGAAATATGGACGCCTTCCTACTTTTCCATGCAGGCCATATCTAAATCGTTAAACATACCCGTTGCAAGAATACCTCATTCTATCGAGATTACCGAAAATTCTTTCAATAAAGTAATAAAAAAAATAGACTTAAAAATCTCCGACGATGTCTTTCTCTTTTTATTTATATTCGACGCCGGCAGTTTTATCGAACGAAAAAATCCGTTCGCGTTGATAGAGGCTTTTAAAAAGGCATTCAAACCGGATGAGAAAGTAATGTTATTCATTAAATCTTCCCGTTCAAACTTTAACAGGGCAAAGTTTTATGAAATGTTAAATGCAATTAAAGGTTATAATATTACCGTTTCAGATTCGGTTTTGATGCGCGACGAGATTTATTCTCTTATCTATGCCTGCGACTGCTATGTTTCCCTTCACAGGTCTGAAGGTTTCGGCTTGACTATGGCGGAAGCCATGGCTCTCGGCAAGCCGGTAATAGCTACCGGATATTCCGGAAATATGGACTTTATGAATATGGATAACAGTTATCCCGTCGATTATCATTTAGTTGCATTAGACAGAGATTACGGTCCTTACCAAAAAGGTAATTATTGGGCAGAACCGGATATAAACCATGCGGCGGAATTAATGCGGGAGGTGTTTGAAAAGAGAGAAGAATCGACATCTGTAGGCGCAAAAGGGAAAGATTATATTAAAAAATATTTCAGTCCGGAGACGGTTGGCAAAATATATAAAGCGAGGCTGAATAATATTATATGGGAATATGAAGGTAGTATAAACAAATATTAATAGATTAATTAAAAAAGATTAAAATGAATTTAATAAAAATTATTACAAATAATGTCGGAGAATTTTTTGATATTGTTTCTTATATATAAAGGAAAACTGTCATCTATTGGAACACAATATGAATAAAAAAGATTTTCAGGAGTTGATGTATGTAAATGAATAGAACGAGAATCTAAATTTGCTGTGCGTATATGAGAAAAATGCCAACCACCGTTTTCAATAAAATTAATATAATCTGAATAATCGGGAAGAGCATTATAAGGCATATGCGTAAGAATTCTAAGGGCTTGAGGAAGTGTAACATTTTTATAATGTGTCATAACCGAACACGATGCATAGAAAGATAAAGAACTACCTGACAAGTTGATATTAACTCTTTTTTCAAAATTAATATAATCAGAATAAAACTTATGCTTGAAAATTTTTATTCCAGGTTTATCTTTATATAAAAATATTTTATCTGCTTTAGGAATTTCGTCTAAATCCGATATTATTACGATATCATCAGGCTCACAGTTTAAGCCTGAAAGTATCATGTTTCTTTGGTAATGTTCCCTTTTCCACGAAAGTCTTATCGAATTGTCTTGAGCGACAATTTGAGAAATAAACCCGGTAGAAAATCTGCTTAATGCTTTTTTGGTAGCTATTTCTGTTTTCTTTTGTTCAATTGAAATACTATCATTATTTAATAAAAAAAAATCTAAAGGATTTAATTGATCTAAAATTTCATCCGGCGGGAAATTAACAACAATATAAATGATTTTATTATGGAATTTTTTAAATCTTTGCTTGTTTTCTTTGTAGTAAAGGGGGTTTTTCTTTGCCTTGATGGTTCTTTGTAGCTTCTACAATTACGAATTTATCGATTATTTGATATAATTCGTTTAGTCGAATTTCCAAAATATCAAGTTCGTTAGCAAGGATAAAACAATCGTAAATCATGAATATTATATATAAATATTATATATATTTTAAATATTTAAGTTACTATTTTATAAACTTTAAAGTTAAAGCTATCTATAAAAATAATTATAATCTTTATAAATACATTATAAATTTTTAGCGATATAATATCAACAATTAAGTATGATATTATTTTTTTATTTGTTGTTTTATCGATGATTTTAATTTATAATTTTAATAATACGCGTTTTAGGGAAATTAACGCCGGTTGCAATATAAACGTTACTTTCGCCATAAAATGGCTTTTCGATAACGAGGAGTCGGACATAATAATGTAGGCCACGGCCATATCGAAGGAACCTACTCCCAAAACGAGCAATATTTCATTGAAGAAAGGCGTGATATATCCGAAATAATTCATCCTAAATTTATTTTTCCGAAAGACGATTATAATATAGATATAAATTCTTTAACGGCGGAGTTAGAAAACAGCAGAATAACGATTAAACAGTTGCAGGATGCATTAGACAAATTACTGGAAGCCTATGCCTTAAAACAAGTAAAAGAAGGAAAAGACGGAACAATATGAAACATAATTTAAATACGGATAAATTTCCTTTCGGAATAAACGTATCAGGGCTTATTCAGTCGGAAAAAGGGCTCGGGTCGGCGGTAAGGTCGGACATAGAAGCGCTTAAAACGGCTCGTATCCCTTATGTTTTAAACAATATTACCGATTTAGGTTCCGTTAATACCGATAAAACTTACGATTCAAAAGATTTTTCCCAAGGCAATCCTTATCTTTTTAATTTGATACACGTAAATCCCGACGTATTCGTAAATTTTGCCAATGAAGCTAATATGCCTTATTTCGACGGGCATTACAATATAGGCTACTGGGTCTGGGAACTTGACGAATTTCCGGAAGAATGGGCACGGCTGGCTTATTATCTTGACGAGATTTGGACGCCATCCGATTTTTCTTTTCAGGCTATTTCCAAAGCTGTTTTAAAAACCGTCAAAATTCCGGTAACGAAAATTCCGCACTGTATTTCTTTATCGCCTTCGCCCGAAAATATTCCGATAGGAAAAGATGTTGTAAGGCGCGCTTTAAATATACCGCCGGATGTTTTTACTTTTCTTTTTATTTTCGATTTTCAGAGCGAAATAGAAAGAAAAAATCCTTTTGCCGTAGTTGAAGCTTTCAAGAAAGCCTTTACGCCCGCGGATAAAGCAATGCTGTTCCTAAAAACATCCCATTCCGAATTTAATAAAAAAGAATTTTACCGGCTGTTAAACTCGGTAAAGGGTTATAACATTACAATAGTAGATTCTGTTTATTCGAAAGAGCAGATTTATTCATTAATGAATGCCTGCGACTGCTACGTTTCTCTTCACAGGTCGGAAGGTTTCGGCCTGACTATGGCTGAAGCCATGGCTCTCGGCAAGCCGGTAATAGCGACGGGATATTCCGGCAATATGGATTTTATGAATAAAGATAACAGTTTTCCCGTCGGTTACAGGCTCGTCAAAGTGGACGGCGATTACGGAGCGTATAAAAAGGGCAACGTGTGGGCGGAGCCGGACATCGGCGAAGCGGCGGATTATATGCGACATGTGTTCGACAACGGGAACGAATCTGAGGCTGTCGGGTCAAGGGGCGGAGGGTTTATAAAAAATTATTATTCTTCCGAGGCAATAAGCGAAAAATATAAAGGAAGACTGAATAAGATTATAGCGGAATATGAAGGAGGAGGCAAAAATTATAATTTTGAAAATATAAATAATAATATATTTACAAATTATAATCCAAAAGTTAGCGTATGTATACCAGTTTACAATAGAAAGCAGTATGTAGAGCAATGCATTCAGAGTGTATTATCCCAAGATTATAATAATCTGGAAATAATTATTGTAGATGACTGCTCAAATGACGGTGCTGTAGATTTAATAAAAAAATATTTAATAGATACTCGAATAAGATTCTATCAAAATGAAAAAAATTTAGGTATGACTGCTAATATAAAAAAAACATTAAATTATGCAACCGGTGAATGGGTAGCTTTTTTAAGTAATGATGATTATTGGCTAGATCATACTTTTATTTCTCAAGTAATAAATCGTGTAAAATATTCTAATGATGTAACCGGAATTTGCGGCGGTGTTTGTATAGTTTATGAGAAAGAACAAAATAAGATTGTAAACTATGCAGACAATGCCGATTTTAAAATAAATGGGAGAGAACTATTTTTAAAGGGATTAAATGCAATTGGACCCTATATAACAAATTTTAACGCTTTAATAGCAAAAACTTCACTTGCAAAAAGTTATTACAATCAGATTAATGATGCAGTTATAACTGGCGGCGATGATTATTATTTTTGGCGTTTATGCTTAGAAGGAAATATTTATTTTTTAAGAAAACCTTTTTTGTGTTACAGATATCATGGCGATAATATTTCTATAACTCGTTCACCGGAAGATTTTATTTCAAGATTAATTTATACTGCTGCAATACCTATTTTGGCGTATAATGCAGCTATTAAAAAAAATGAAATACCGACCATAGTTTTAGATAAATGGTTGTTAAAAAATATAATATTATATATTGAGAATTATTTAACCATAGACAATTGTGAGAATGTCAAAAATGCTTACGAAAACGTTCTAAGAGCTATGGATTTATCAATAGAAAATTTTTCTTTTAAAGCATTATTTTCAAGATTAAATGATATAAAAAATTTAGAAAACAAAATATATTTTCATTCTGAATCAATAACATTTAAAGATTTTGGGAAAATGGATATGAAAAGTGAATTAGAAATAAAAGAATATTTTAAAAATTACAAAATCAATTTAGCAGAATATGAACAATATTTTAATAAGGACGAAAAAATAAAAAAAAATATAATTGAAAATTTTAAACATGATTTAGAATTAGTAGGAGGCTTAAAATATAATATGAATACAGTGAAGTGTTTTAAAAATTTAGGTATAGATGATAAAAATATAAGAAATTTTTTGGATATATATGTTTATTCAAAGATTTAAAGTATGCTCTTGTAATTTCAAGTCTGTTAATTTTAATTCATATGCTCTTTAGGTTGAATTGAAATGATTAATGGTAATATATCTAAAGACTTAATAACGATAAAAATCTCCGAAGATATTTTTTTATCAGGGTGTATAATAAATGAAACCAAGGATTTATGATAAAGTTTATATTGGATTATTATCTAACTGGAATATTAATATTTTATTGAAACCAAAAAATGTAAACAATATGATATAATTGAGATGGTAGGTTAGGAAAATACTTTAGACCGCAGTTATTATTTTGTAACCTTCGAATATTTTATTAATTGATGAATATAATATTGTAGTAATTGTGGTTGATATTAAAAAAACATATAATAATAAAAAAATTTTAATAAATTAAAGCATAAAATTAAAAGTATTGTTTTTTATTTGCTTAACACTTATATTATACAATAACTTGAGGGTAGTTTGAAAGTTTCTATCGGTGATTTAAGAATATATAATGGCATAAATAAAATTATGAATAGTTTATTCAGCAGCCAAATTATTGAAAGTTTGACATTTTATTATTTTTTGATAGCATAAATTTATAAAATTTTATTTATATTAAGGAATTACAATGAGCTTAGCAAATTATAATCAAAATAATCTTTATTCAAAAATAAATTCAAAATATGAGTTAAAATTAAATGATATTGATGTAAATAATAAAAATTCATCAATTTCAATTATTGTTGACTTAATAGCTGAAAACTCAATAGTGCTTGATGTAGGATGTTCTATCGGATATTTAGGAAAATGGTTAAAAATAAATAAAAACTGCAAAGTATATGGAATAGACATTAATCAAGATGCATTGAATTATGCAAAACAAGAATCAGGTTATAATGATGTATTTTTGATTGATCTAGATGAATTGAAAGGCGAGGGCATAAAAAGACTTAAACAAATAGATGTAGTTTTTGATTATATCGTTATGGCAGATGTTATAGAACATTTAAAAAATCCAGCTACTATATTAATGCTATTATCAGAAAAACTTAAATTTTATTCAAATTTTATAATAAGTATTCCGAATATTGCCAATGCCGATATTATTTTGAATCTTATTGAAGGCAAATTTAATTATGGAGATTTTGGCTTATTAGATAGAACTCATTTAAGATTTTTTACTAAAAAATCTTTTATAGAATTTATAGAATCTATAAATCAAAGTGAATCATTAGATGATTGCAAATTTCAGATAGATTTTATTGCAAACACTATCTATATATCAGATTTTATTAAAAATGTAATTTCAGAAAAACCAATATTATATAATTTGCTAAAATCAGCTAATCCAGAGATAGATGTTTTACAAAACATATTTGCATTAACAAAAGTTAAGAAAAATGATAAAGTTTTAAACTTAAAAGAAAAATTTAATATAAAACCACTTGACAAAATTTTTAATGTAATTAATGAGTTAATTAACATATCGCAGGATTGTGAAAAAGAACTATATAATAGTAAATTTTTAATCAAGGAATATGAATCAAAAATTCAACTATTAAAAAATATCATCGAACATAATTTAAAATAAAAATGGTAATTTTTCAATAAATATATTAAAAATTAGTGTCAGCCTTGGTTACAGTGCTATGGAAGCAAGATAAAAAATTATCAGGTTCGCCAGGTCAGGGATATAATTTTAAAATATAATTTGGGAGGCAGTTTTGATGCATAAATACGAAATTATTATTTACTGGGATAAAAGGGACAATATTTACATTGCCGATGTTCCGGAATTGCCTGGCTGTTCCGCTCACGGCAAAACATACAACGAAGCATTAGACAACGTTAATGAAGCTATAGAATTATGGATGAATACCGCTAAGGAATTTGGCGACCCAATACCAGAACCAAAGGGATCTCGCCTTATGTACGCTTAATATATAAATTGGAAATACGGAATAGGAAATAAATTTTTTCAAGCATAACAAAATGAAAATATTGCGATTTATATATAAAAAGCAAAGAATATGAGCCCGACGATTTTGAGAATAAACGGTTACAGGTTCTTTTTCTTTTCGAGAGAAGAAAGCCGAATGCATATACATGTTATGAAAGAAATAATGGTGTCAGGTTTATTTATTTTCTTACTCCCGCCTGCTTTTGCATCAGATTGCAACGCAAATTTAACAAAAATTTAACACATTTGCAACAAAATCGACATAATCATAATATTGCAACATAAAATTATATAATATTTTTTAAGCGATACTTTTTAAATTTTTTTAAATTGAGCAATATATTGTTAACTTATATCGTGAATTGAAATTTAAATCATTTACTTTGATATCATTTAAATATTATGTTAGTTTTATAAATATTTTACATCTTTTATAAATCTTATAATAAATCTTATAAATTGAAAAAAAATATTTCAGTGTTAAAATTTAAGTTGAGTAAGTATTACAGTATTAGAGTATAGAATTATCAGGTTATTTAAGTTTTATTAACTATGACAAATGAAGAATTAATAT
>JAJZBN010000064.1 GCA_021798875.1 bacterium
AAAGGTTTCAAAATATTTCGGCATAGATGTTTGGATATATACGACGGAAGCGAATATCGAAAGTTTCGAGGAAAGGAATAGAAAAATTAAAGAAGAAATAAAAGAATACGGACTAAAAACGTTTTCAGGAACTTTTTATAATTTTAATACTAATATCGCAACTTCGCTATATACGTATAGTTAATATTTTGGCTTTCGCTATATTAATGTAAAACTAAATAAGGGAGTAAGAAAATGAAAAATTTAAAAATAACATTTAACCTTGAGAGTCCGGCAATATTGCAAAATAGGTTTATGACAATAGATTCGATTTTACTCAACGTCTTTTTTCAAAAATATAAAGAGCAAAACAATATTAACGATTTCATTAAAATTGAGGATTTTTTAGATGAGATAGGCAAATTTATTGAAATAAAAAATAATGTAATATCGGGCTCTATCTGGTATGTCGGAAAAAATAATCGCATATATAGCGACGAATATCGTATGTTTAAGTCGATGAGGCATGAAGAATATACAAAACAGGAATTTTTTACGGATAAAAACTTTATTACAGACAAAGGCTGGTATAAATCATACGACTTAAAATATCCCTTGCTTGCATTACCGAGTATTTATTTTTATATTACCGGCGATAAAGATAAAATTGAGGAACTATTAAAGGATATTAAATATCTCGGCAAAAAAAGAAAGATAGGTTTTGGATTTACCGAAGAATATTCAATCGAAGAAATAGCCGAAAATAAGGGGATTTTTATTGACGATACTACGGTTTCAAAACCGGTTCCTTGTTCTCAATTTTCAGTAAATACTCATAGAGTTATGTTTTATAGGGCGTATCCGCCTTATTGGCTTAAAGAAAATAAAGTAGCTTGCTACATGCCGCCAATGTATTACACGGAAGAAAAAGACGTTTCTTGGAATGAAAATTATAAAAGTATTGCGCCTGCAGATTATATTAGTCCCACTGAATTTGTTTATCAAAATATGCAGGACATTTTTAATTTTACTTACCAAAAAAAGCATTTTACGCCAAAAAACCCGCTAAAACAACATACTTGCATAATGTGCGGAGGCAATAACGGTATTAAAAGAAATTACAAAGAAAAAAACGAGATATTTCCAAAAACCTTTACCGATTTTGGATTTGTCGATGCGGGAGATTATATATGCGATTACTGCAAATTAATCGAAAATAGCGATAATTTAAATAAAACCGCTAATCTGTTTTTTTCCGAAAACGAAAGAATTTACATAGGCGGCGGAAACTTAAACAAAATCGTAGAAAAAAATAATCCATATACTAAAGATATGACCAAAAAAGCGTATGAAAATATGATTAAAAACAAAATAAAAGAAACTAAGCTTGAATTTTATAAAAATATCAAAGAAAAGACTCCGCCTTTTCTTATCTCTATAAAAAATGACTCCAATAGTGCTCATTTAATTTTTAAATCAACGGTCAATATAAGCAATGCAATATTTCAAATTGTAAATAAACGATACGGGGCTATGACGATAGATACCGAAATGTTTTTAAAAGCTATAGAAGAACTTGACATTTCGGAAGACAAAAAAGACTGTTTATATTCTAAAAGCAAATATATAAATTTTAAAACTAAATATACGAACGATATTCTTAATTTATTAAAAATAATATATCCGTTAGAGGAGGAATTAAATGCTAAGTAAAAAACAAAGCGAAATTCTAAAAGTCGCTACCGAAAATGCAAGAAGAGGACTTATTCATTTACACGAAATACCTACCGGCTTTGGAAAGTCGACATATCTTCTGCCTTATAGCGCAGCAGAACTTTCTAAAGATAAGAAGGTTATTATATCTACTTTTACGAATTCTTTAGCCGATAAACTGTTTTTGAATTTTAAGGAAAAATTTCCGCATTTAAACTGCGGAATTGTAATCGGTGCGGAAAATTATTTGGATTTAAATAAAATAGACGAAGAATTCTATACATATTTTACTTTTCCAGACAAAGTCATTGAATATATAAAAACTTTAAACAAGAATATAACATTTGAAGAACTTTTTAGAGATTGTCTTTTAAATGACGACGACAAATTGATTGTCTCAGATTTGTATCATGCGGATAACCGCAAAGATTTAGATGATGTATCGGAATATGACATATCAATCACTAATCACGTTTTTTTATTGCTGCTTAGATACAATCAATCTATCGATTTGTCGCAATATTATATATTGGCTGACGAAGTGGATAAAATGAGCGATGCGCAAAAGCTGATTTCTATTTCGAGTTTTTCTATTTCAAGGTTCAAAACTTCGCTAAAAAAAATAATAAGCAAAAGCAAAATAGACAAAGCGACAAAAAAATACTTAGGGAAAATTTATAAAGAATCTTCCATATTGCTTAAAAAATATAAAGATGAAGATAAGATAGACGCTTATATAACTGAAAAAAAGTTTTTTAGGGATTATTTAGACGATCTGTCTGATTTCGTATCGTCCAGAAAAAAATTGACAAAAATAGTTAAAGAATTAAAAGGCGACAAATATGCCAAAATATTTCTAAAAGAATATGATGAACTCAATACGATAATAAATAGCGAAGGGAATATTTCTTTATATTATTCGCCTGCTAAAGGTTATCCGACGGTACATTTTCAAAGGCAAAACGTTCAACTTGGTTTATATAATTTTTTTAAAAGTTTGTCTGGATTTATTGGCGTATCAGGAACTCTTTTTAACGTTCCGATTGTTAAAGACAATAAAGAGTTTCGTAGGGTTAAGGATACAAGCAAGAATATGAATGATTATATAATCGATAAACTCGGATTTGCTGGATTAAGGGATAAAGTCGAAATAAAAAACGAAGAGCGAATATTTCCAATAGACGGCATTAAAATAAAAATAGATATTATTAAAAAAAATAAAAATAATACAGACGACGAAACGCCTGATACCGAATGGATTCAAAAATTAGCTATTTACATAAAAAATACCTTTGAAAATAAAAATTCTTTAGTGATTCTTGGAAGTTATGCTGAGGTCAAAGCATTATATTTGGAATTGGCAAAGCTTTTGCCAAACACAAATATTATTAAAGCGGATTATACGATGACGCAAGCTCAAACTATTAACAAATTTAAATCCGAAGGCGGAATATTAATAGGAACAAGATCGTATGCTACAGGTATCGATTTGCCCGGCAAAGAACTTGAAAAGTTATATATAGTCAAACTGCTATTTCCGCCGATTAACGATAAAGATATGCAAGATAAGAAAGCTTTTAATACTGGTTATTACTGGAAAACGGTTTATAACGACATGTTGTTTATAACCCGCCAAAGCCTCGGAAGATTACAAAGACGGCCAGACGATAAAGGCGATATATACATACTTGATGAGAGAGTTAATGACGAAAAAATTAAAGACAAATTAGAAAGAATATTTAAAAGCGTAGGCAAATTAATTTAATTTATTAAGGAGGATTAAAATTATGAAAATCGACATTAAAGCAGTAAACAAAACGCCGGTAGGTATTATTGATAGTTCAAACAAAACTGATACCTATATTAAAAAATTAGTGGTATGCGTCGGCAATAATCTTTATGAAGTAGGATATTTGCCCGCTAACGGGATTAACGGAAAATTAAGAAGAATTATGACCGGTCTTTTACTGGAAAAAGTGCTTTCAAAAGGTATTAAGCTTACGCCGGTTGATTTTTCTCTTATGAATAACGGCGGGGGTATAAACCAGAAGAAAAAAGATAAAAATAACGACGTTAAGGATAAAAAAGAAAATAAAAATAACGGCGGTGACAAGGAGAAGAAAAAAGATAAAGCTGCGAAAAAAATTTTGGCAGATTTAAAAACTTTAAGAAAGCTAAATCCTGTCATATCGGTATTCGGAGCGGGGCTTACCGTTGCCGGCAAAATAGCTGTTAATAACTTTGTGCCGGTCGATGAAATAATCGAAAATTTTGTAGATCATAGAACGATAAACTTTGACATTAAAAAACCGTCGTATATTCAAAGAATGGAAATAGCGCGTATGGACGATATAATGAATATGTCAATTGCGGCGACTAAAGTATTTACGTTGCAAGAGTTGCAAACTTATCAAGAACGTTTAGAAAAAAATAAAGCTGAGGACACTACATCTACTCAAATGTTAATTAGCAAAGAATATATTGTCCCGGGCATAATTTTTTACAGTTCCATTATGCAACTTCCGGACAGGTATCAACTCGAAGAATATGAATACGGGCTAATTCTAAAAACGCTTGAAATTTTTGCGACTTCAAGGATAGGTTCTACTCAAAAAAGTTGGGGCGTTATGAATTACGATATGTTTGAAGGCGAAAATTACGATAGTCCGTTTTTGCAGTCTCAGTCTGATGATAAATATGTATTTAACGTAAAATTAAAGAAGCAATATAGCGACGAACAGCAAAAGGCTATTAATGAAGCGGATAAATGGCTCGATAGCATATCTGCCGAAAACGTTAATTTAGAAAAATACTTTAAAACGTCAGTCGACGAAGAAGAAGCGGAAGAATCGGACGAATAATTAATCGTCTGTCGATCTTCCGGTATTTTTGTACCACTGGGGATAGACAGACGAAAAAATCTATTCTGTTTGATAAGTATTTTATTTTATTAAGTAATTTTTGGGTATAAATTTAATATATGTGGGGTTTAAAGCGACTTAAAAAAATGAGACGTTCGATATAATTTTGGGTATAAATTTAATATATGTGGGGTTTAAATTTGGTCAACATAGCTCACGGCATTAAGAGTATAAATTTAATATATGTGGGGTTTAAAGGTTTGCAAAGGTTTGATAATGGAAACCGACGCCGTAGTATAAATTTAATATATGTGGGGTTTAAAGGCGTCTCGTTGTAAAAAAATGAGCCGTTCAATATAGTATGTATAAATTTAATATATGTGGGGTTAAAAGCTATTTCGGCAAGCGAAACACAATCGACCCTTGCCGGTATAAATTTAATATATGTGGGGTTAAAAGGGTATCGGATAAGCCGTCCCTTCGACAAAATAGCTTAGTATAAATTTAATATATGTGGGGTTAAAAGTCTTTATCGACGAAATCAAGATACTTTTCGGTAATTGTATAAATTTAATATATGTGGGGTTAAAAGTGCTTAAGGGCGGCGGTTAAAGTTAATTTTAATTTGGTATAAATTTAATATATGTGGGGTTAAAAGGGTATATCGAATTCGGCACAAATTCTGGGAAGCGGGTATAAATTTAATATATGTGGGGTTAAAAGATAATTAGAAAAATTGCAGTGAATTTTCGCTCGGAAGTATAAATTTAATATATGTGGGGTTTAAAGATGATAAATTTTCGATGAGGCAGGAAAAAACGACGTCGTATAAATTTAATATATGTGGGGTTTAAAGTCGATTTTCTTACCGCTTTCGAATTGTTTATAATAAGTATAAATTTAATATATGTGGGGTTAAAAGTTGCGTAGTTTGTTGAAATCCTCAAGACTTGTTGATTTGTATAAATTTAATATATGTGGGGTTAAAAGTAATTTTTATCGATTAATCCGAAATCCTGCGTTCCGTATAAATTTAATATATTTGGGGTTTAAAGTAAGAAAAAAACGGAAAAATTAAACAGGAAAAATCGTATGAATTTAATATATGTGGGGTTTAAAGGAAATAGCTGATTTTGACCGCTTTGCTGGACATTGGGTATAAATTTAATATATGTGTGGTTTAAAGGTATTTTGAGTATGCGTTACGTCGAATTTATTCATAGTATATAAATTTAATATATGTGGGGTTTAAAGTAGGTTGCCAAGCAAAGGGCGTAACTTTTAATCTTTGTATAAATTTAATATATGTGGGGTTTAAAGTTTTTAAGAACGTTTACGTTTACGCCTATTATCAAAGTATAAATTTAATATATGTGGGGTTTCAATGTAGATTTATTTCATTAATTTTTAATTTCAAATTTAAAGGAGAATGAATTATCATGAAAATCAAAGCAACATTATCAAATGATTTATCAACTTTTAATCCAAGAGACGTTAGGAATTTTATCGGTTCTATTGCCGACGAAAAAGACAAAGATTTTGTAATGCATCATGGGCAGGGGCTTTCGCCCGTCATATATGCTAATCCTTATAGAAATAAATTTGAAATTATATTCGCAAAATCAGACGATAGATCTTTATGTATCATGAACGATTTAGCAAATAAATTGAAATCAGGCATTCGCTTTTATGGCGATAAAATCAATAACGTAGAAGCCAGTTATGATGATTACATGTCGCTTGGCGAAGATAAAAAAGAAATGGTATTTTATAAAAGCAAAACTCCGTTTGTTTTAGCGGTCAACGATACTGAATACAAGATATTATTTAATGTTTCCAAAAATAAAGATAAATCCGATTTCATAAAATTTCTTAAACGCAGGATTAAAGAAAGTATTTTGTTTCAGGCAAAAGAGTTTTTGAATGGGAATTTTTCCCTTGATTTATTAAAAAAAATAGAAATTTATTTTCAAAATGATGATAAACATTTTCTTTTTAAGAATATTAAATATAAAGATAGGATTTTGCCTGTTATGTATTTGTCATTTATAACAAATTATCGCTTGCCTGAATTTTTAGGATATAAAATCGGACTTGGATTTGGACAATTTGCTTGTATAGGTCAAGGTTGCGAGGATTTTCAGGTTTTAAAATAATATATTTTTTCAATATTTTTTGTATTGACAAACATTTATTAAAATGATATTTTTTTCATAACGTAAACTAATAAGGAGAAATCCATGGACAGTTACCAG
>JAJZBN010000018.1:0-10874 GCA_021798875.1 bacterium
ATCATTTACCCCAGTAAATAAATTAAATTTATTGGGGTATTTTTATTTAAAAAAATCGGAGGATAAATAATTGAATTTTCAAGAAAAAATTAGAAATATAGCCGTCGTTGCCCACGTCGATCACGGCAAAACGACTCTTATCGACAAAATGTTAAAGGAAAGCATAAGCAAAAGAGACTTCGATGCTCTTTCCGAAAGGGCGATGGACAGCGATGAATTAGAAAAAGAAAGAGGAATAACTATTTTATCTAAATGTACCGGTATCAAATATAAAGATTACAGAATAAACATCGTCGATACCCCAGGCCACGGAGATTTCGGCAGCGAAGTGGAAAGAGTTCTTGCAATGGTGGACGGAGTTCTGCTTCTCGTCGACGCTTTTGACGGACCTATGCCCCAGACCAGATTTATTCTTAAAAAATGTTTCGAATACAACCTTCACGTACTTCTTGTAATTAATAAAATTGACAGGCCGGGAGCGAGACCGGAAGAAGTATTGGAAATGGTTTACGATCTTTTTTTAGAACTAGGCGGGGAAAACGTAAATTTAGATTTTCCGGTAATTTATGCTTCCGCAAAAGAAGGTTACGCTATTAAAGATTTAAAAGTTCAAGGCGAGGAAAGATTAAAAGAAAAGCTTAATCCGCTTTTCGATGCAATAATAGATTTTATACCCCACCCGCCTATACTTAATAAACCGGAACTTGAATTTTTAGTCACCAGCATAGGCCACGACGATTTTCTCGGAGCCACCGCTATAGGCATAGTTAAAGCAGGAAAGCTTAAAGTTAACGACTCGGTTTATCTTTATAACGCCAAAGATGAATTGATAAAAACAAAACCCAACAAGATTTTTTTATTCGACGGATTAAAAAGAACGGAAACCGATGAAATTAACGAAGGAGATATAGCTTTAGTAGCAGGTTTAACCGGAGTCAATGCCGGAGATTATATAGTCAACGAAAAACCGGTTGCGCCTTTACAGAGAATAAAAATAGACGAACCGGTAATACTCGTTAATTTTATTGTAAACAAAAGTCCTTTTTGCGGAAAAGAGGGAAAATTGGTAACTACGAGGCAGTTAAGGGAAAGGCTGTTTAAGGAGGTCTCCAATAACGTCGGATTAAAAGTCGTAGAAACGGGAGACGAAACGGTATTCGACGTCTACGGCAGAGGGCTTCTCCATCTTTCTATTTTAATCGAAAAAATGAGAAGAGAAGGCTTTGAATTTGCCGTTTCTAAACCTAAAGGCGTAATAAAAGAGATAGACGGGAAAAAAATGGAACCGTACGAGCTTTTGTATATAACGGTGAAAGACGAATTTACCGGCGGAATTCTCGAAAGGCTTTCTTCTATGAAGGGCAATCTTCTCGATATGACTAAGGACGAGAACGGCAATACTTACCTTGAGTTTGTTATACCTTCAAGAAGCATAATGGGATTTCATAATGAATTTCTCACTATGACTAAAGGTACCGGCACTATGAATCATAATTTTTATAAATTCGACGAATACGCTTTCGATATTTCCCCAAGGAAAAACGGAGTAATGATCTCAATGGAAAACGGGGAAGCCAACTCTTACGGTTTGTTTAATCTGCAGGACAGGGGCAGTCTTTTTGTTTCCCCGCAGGACGAAGTTTATGAAGGGATGATTATAGGAATACATTCCAAGCCTGGAGATATAACGGTAAACCCCTGCAAGAAAAAACAGCTTACGAATATGAGGTCAAAAGCATCGGATGAAATGATAACGCTAACTCCCCCTATAAGGCTCTCGATAGAATATGCGTTAGAATTTATAGAGGACGACGAGCTTGTTGAATTTACGCCTAAGTCTATACGCCTTAGGAAAAAAATATTAACCGAAAACGACAGAAAAAAGGAATCAAGAGGACTTCTTAAATCTTGAGAATGTTGACTACGGATTGTAAATATATTAAATAATATATACAATATATATTGTATTACTTTGTAATTTTAAAATTATTTAAAATTTAAAATCGGGCCTATGAGAGTTAAGATTTGCGGAGTGCAGATGTCTCCTTCTGCCGATATACGTTCGTCCGCAGTGAAAGCTATAGATTTTTTGGCTATGGCGGCTAAAAATAAAGCCGGTATTGTCTGTTTTCCCGAACTTTTTTTAATGAACTGGTTTCTGCAGAATACTTCCGGCGACAATATGGAGGCGCACTACAAAACAGCCGAAGATTTAAACGGAAAAACCATAAGTTTGTTCAGAGAGCAGGCGAAAAGGTTTAATATAGTAACCATAGTTCCTTTTTTTGAAAAATTCGAAAACAAATATTACAACAGCTCCGCCGTTATCGACGAAGAAGGCGGACTTATAGGCGTTTATCGCAAAATCCATCTTCCGGAATTTGAATATTATAAGGAAAAGTCTTATTTCTCGAGCGGCACCGAACTTCCGGTTTTTAAAACTAAATACGGCAATATCGGGATACAGATGGGCTGGGATAATTTTTATCCCGAATCATCAAGGATTTTGGCGCTTAAAGGCGCAGATATTATTTTTGCGCCGACGGCATCCGCTTTTAATACTAACGGCAAATGGTTTTTGTCTATTTCGGCATCCGCTTTTCTTAACGGTCTATATATCTTAAGGGTTAACAGGGTGGGCAGAGACAAGCCTTTAGATTTTTACGGAAAGTCTTTTTGCGTCTCGCCCGACGGAAATATAATAAACGACTTTGCAGGAATAAACGAATGCGCCGTTATTTATAATATAGATACCAATGAAGTCAAATCTGCGAGAGAAAACTGGCCGTTTATGGAAAACCGCGCTAAAGCCGCATATAAAGATATCGTTAATTATTAGAAAGACGTGAAAATAAATTTTTTAAACCTTAAAGAATTAAATCCTCTGCTTTTGTCCGATAACGGCAAAAAAGATATTCTGACCGAATACCTTATTGCAAGGATGTTCGATATACATATGGAGTCTTCGCAGACGCTCTGGGACAGAAAAATGTTCGACGAAGAACTGAAACGCGAAGGTTCCGGATTTTTAATATGCTATTCCGATTTTGACGCTGCTGAAGGCAGTGATAACAGTCTTGCTTTAAAAAAAATCACGGAAAAAGATATTGACCCAGCCTTAAAAATAGATTTGAAATCATTTATCGCAGGCTTTTTTATTTATTATAACGTTTTGGACGAAATGCATATACTCGACGTCACGGTTTCTAAAGAAATACAGTCTAAAGGCATAGGCTCTTTAATGTTAAGCACGGTAATAAAAAAAAATTCGGAAGCCGGAATAAAACATTTCTTTCTCGAAGTCAGAACCTCAAATATTATTGCAATTAATTTATATAAAAAATTCGGATTTAAGATATTTATGTTAAGAAAAAACTATTATGAAGATAACGGAGAAGACGCTTTATGCATGGTAAAAGAATCGTAAGCGAAAAATGTCTCGTTACCGTAAACAGAAAAATCAAAGATACCGAAGGCACTTATATTTTAAGAATAAAAAACGACTTTATCGCTGCAAATTTTAAACCAGGGCAGTTCGTTATGGTTAAAATTAATCCAGACGGACTAAATCCCCTTTTAAGCAGACCCTTTTCGATATTCAATAAATTTAATAATTCGGAATTTGAAATTTTATACAGAGTTTTCGGAAAAGGCACGGAAATATTAAGCAATATTAAGGAAGGCGATTATTTAGACGTTACCGGTCCTTTGGGAAACGGATTTATTTTACCAGACGAAAACTTACGTAAAAACGAAGCCGCCGTAAAAGAAATTGCCGGAAACGAAGCCGCAGGAATTAATATCCTGATTGCCGGAGGCATAGGCATAGCTCCTTTGCATACCATTCCGCTTTTTTTAGGAAAATTATTATCTTCTGACGCTAACTTATCGCAGCAAGATGAAAGATCGGTAAATTCCGAAATTTCCGTCAACGGCGGTAAAACAGTTTTATATTACGGCGCAAAAAAAGCCGAAGAACTTTATTTCAGACACAGCATTCACGCTATGTTCGACGAAGTTTACTTTTCGACCGACGACGGTTCTTTCGGCTATAAAGGCAATATAGCAGATTTGCTTTACGAAAATATGGCGGATTATAAAAATGCTAAAAAGGTTAACTTTTATGCCTGCGGTCCTAAACCTATGCTTAATTCGATAATTTCCAGATTTTTGGCGGACGGGCTTTCCGAAAAACTGCAGGTGTCGCTTGAAGAAAGTTTCGGATGCGGCATAGGCGTATGTTTAGGATGTGTAGTTAAAACTAAACTTGATAATAAGCACGGCAATATATCGGAAACCGCCGTTAATACCGAAGAAATAAACCGCGGAATAACTTCCGGCGGCGCAGACAAAAGCAAAGAATTTCAGTATAAAAGGGTATGCAAGGACGGTCCGGTTTTTTACGCCTCAGAAATTTTTATTCAAGAAAACGATATTAAAAATCCCCGCATTTATTCATCATCGGCGAAAGACGATGCGGACAAAAATATTCCTGATATTTCGGTAAAACTCGGAAACTTAAAATTGGACTATCCCGTTATGCCTGCTTCCGGTACATTCGGATACGGAGAAGAATTTTTCGATATAATAAATTACGACAAATTCGGAGCACTTGTCACAAAAGGTATTTCCCTTAATCCGTCGAAGGGAAACGAAATGCCGAGAATTTGCGAAACTTCATGCGGCATGATTAACTCGATAGGACTTCAGAACGTCGGATACGATAAATTTATAGAAGCTAAAATGCCGTTTTTAAAAACTTTAAATAAACCGGTAATAGTTAATTTTTACGGAAGCAGTATAGAAGAATACGCCGAACTTGCAAAAAAATTGGCGGAAACGGAAGGTATAAGCGCTTTAGAAGCAAACATATCATGTCCAAATATAAAAGAAGGCGGGAGGTCTTTCGGTTCCGATCCAGAAGTGGTATATGAACTCGTTTCTTCCGTAAAGGAAAGTACGGGCGGCAAAATTCCTTTAATAGTAAAGCTGACGCCTATGGTGGCCGATATATCATTTATAGCGGAGGTTTGCGAAAAAGCCGGAGCCGACATTATATCGTTAATAAATACTCTGCCGGCGGCAAGCATAAATATAAAAACCAAAAAGTTTAAGTTAAGCAGAGGTTACGGAGGTCTTTCCGGAGCGGCAGTTAAACCGGTCGCACTTAAACTTGTAGGCGACGTTTACAATGCCGTAAGAATCCCCGTTATAGGTATGGGCGGCATAAGTTCATGGCAGGACGCCGTAGAATTTTTTCTTGCCGGAGCTACGGCGGTAGCCGTTGGAACATACTCTTTCGTAAATCCAAAAATAATACCGGAAATTTCCGAAGGATTAAAAAAATATTTGGCGGAAAACGGTTTTAACTCTATTTATCAAATAATAGGATTAGCGCACGATAATAAATAAGATAAGATAATAATAGACGTTAAATTTAAAATGCCGATATACTTTTACTTATACCTTTTCATCTTTTTGTTCGTTATTTTCTTTGCAGCTTCGATTATTATTGCAGTTTATTTTGCGTCATACGTCAAAAAAAGCAAAAAGACGATAGACGGAATAATAGACTCAAGCCGTGACGAAAAAGATAGACTTATAAAACAAACGATAACGCAGGAAGAGGAAATTAAATCTTTAAATGCCAGGCTCGATGCTTTGAGTGCGGAGCTCAATTCAGCCGCCGTTCTAACCGAAAATCTCAGAGAAGAAAACAAAAATTTATCTGTAAAAATTTCTGAAATATCGACCGAAAACAAAAACCTTCTTGAGAAAATAGGAAATATTAAGTCCGAATACGAAGACAGATTAAAACGCCAAAAAGATGAATTTATCGATTTTAAACAGGCATTTGAAAATCTTTCCGAAAACTTATCCTCAAAAATACTCGAAGAAAAAAGCAAAAAACTTATAGAAATTAATAAAGACAGTATTAGCGGCATACTCAACCCTCTTTCCGAAAAGATTCTGGAGTTCCAAAAAAAAGTGGAGGAAACCTACGATAAAGAGTCCAAGCAGAGGTTTTCGCTTCAAAACGAAATAAAAAAATTGATAGATACTCAAGACGTAATGAAGCAGACTACCGACAACCTGACTTCGGCTCTTAAAGGCAGCGGAAAGGTTCAGGGCGACTGGGGCGAGATGATACTGGAACAGCTTTTGGAATCATCCGAGCTCATAGAAGGAATGCAGTATGAAATCCAGAAGACGGTAAAAACCGTAAACGAAATGGACGAAAAAATAAATTTAAGGCCTGACGTTATAGTACACCTTCCAAAGGAAAGACATATAATTATCGACTCAAAAGTATCTTTAACGGATTACGAAAAATATATGAGTTTGACTAACGGAAACGCCGCAGATTCTTCGGCCGTTTACCTTAATTCCGATTCTAATTCCGATTCTAAGCCTGAAGGCGACCCCGAAAAGTTTCTTAAGTCGCATATTCTTTCAATTAAAAGACACATAAACGAGCTAAGCGACAAAAAATATACCTCTCTATACGGATTAAAAAGCTTAGATTCCGTTATTATGTTTATACCTATAGAGTTTGCTTATACCGTAGCCGTAAATTACGACAGAGACCTTTTGGCATATGCATACGGAAAAAAAGTTATAATAGCCACCCCTTCCATTATTTTACTCATATTGAAAATAGTTTATAATTTATGGATTCAGGAAAAAAGCCAGGAAAATGCAGCTGAAGTAATGGCGCTTGCGGGAAGCCTTTACGATAAATTTTGTTCTTTCGCTAAAAACATGGAAGATATAGGAACTTCCATAGAAAAAACGTCCGCATCCTATAATAACGCAAAAAGCCTTCTTACGTCGGGAAAAGGCAATATAATGTCAAAACTGGATAAAATGAGGCTTCTCGGCGCAAAAACTTCTAAAATGCTCGATGCTTCTAAATTCGATAGGGACGATTCGGACTATAAAGTCGATATTCCTTCAATAAAAAACGATTAAAAATAAAAACGATTAAATTTTAAAAATTTTAGATAATTTTTATGGATATAACCGGTAAGATGCATTTGGTACTCTTGGTGGTAAGAATATATCCCTGATTAACGACAATAATATTGATAAATTTGGCTTTATTCTTTTTATTTTTTTACGGTTTTGTTAAAATAAGTCTATAAAAAGGATATATAAAATGAACAACGATAATTTACTGACTATAAAAGAAGCAAGTATATGGGCAAGCCGCTTATTAGATAAACAGGTATCCGTATCCAATATTTCATATCTTCTTCAATATGGGAAAATATCTAAGATAAAGAAAGATAACGATCTTTTAATAAGCACGGACGAACTTACGAGATATTATAAAACTATAAATCTATATAAAGAACGCGATTGGAAAAATAGATTGGGGAATGATTTAAACTGGGCATTGTCTTTTGGGCAATTTAAGGAATCGGAAACCACAAAACATGTTCACAGGCTTCACCCTTATAAGGGAAAATTCATACCGCAGCTTGTCGAATATTTTTTAGATTCGCATACCGACGATTTTAAAAAAGAAATATTTTTTAAAAAAGGCGATATAATTTTAGACCCGTTTTGCGGTTCGGGAACTACGCTGGTAGAATCAAACGAACTCGGCATGCATGCTGTAGGTATTGACGTTTCGGCCTTTAACGCCCTTATTTCCAACGCAAAAATTTATAGTTATGATATTGCCGACGTAAAAAAAGAAACCGACAGAATTTCTAAAGCTCTCAGGAAGTTTTTAGAAGATAAAAAAAATATCGAATTTGAAAATAAACTGTTAGAAGAGCTTAAAATATTTAACGATAAATATTTTCCATCTCCGGATTTTAGAAGGATGGCTGCGCAAAGGCAGATAGACGAAAAAAAATACGGATTACAAAAAGAAGCCGAGTTTCTGCCCGTTTATGAAAAACTTATTAAACAATTTAATATAGATATTAAAACAGGCAGAGATAACTTTTTAGATAAATGGTTTATAAAAGCGGTAAGAGATGAAATATATTTTGTATTTGAACAAATAAAAACGGTTCAAAATAAATATACAAAAATAATTTTAAGCATTATACTCAGCCGTACCGTCAGGTCTTGCAGAGCCACGACTCATTCCGATCTTGCCACGCTTATTAATCCGGTTACTTCAACGTACTATTGCAAAAAACACGGCAAAATTTGCAAACCGCTATTTTCTATAGCCGGATGGTGGGACAGATATACTAAAGATACGTTAAAAAGAATTTCAGAATTTGATAAATTGCGGACAAATACATATCAAAAATGTTTAATCGGCGACAGCAGAAGCATGGACATACTTGCAGAACTTGAAATAAAATACGCCAAATTTGCAAATTTAATAAAAGAGAAGGGAATTGCCGGTATTTTTTCATCCCCGCCTTATGTCGGTCTTATCGATTATCATGAGCAACATGCATATTCCTATGATCTTTTTGGATTTAAAAGAAACGATAAACTTGAGATAGGACCGTTAATTAAAGGTCAGGGCAGGGAAGCCAGGGAAACTTACGTGCAAGGGATTGCTGCGGTATTAAATAATTGCAAGAGGTTCTTAATTAACGATTTCAATATATTCCTTGTTGCAAACGACAAATATAACCTATATCCTGAAATAGCCGATAAATCCGGCATGGCGATAGTTAATAGATTTAAAAGACCCGTTCTTAACAGGACTGAAAAAGATAAAACTCCATATTCGGAAACTATATTCCATTTAAAGAGAAAATAATTATTTTCCGCGCAAAAAATTGTCGATAAAAAATTTTAATAATTAATAATTATGGTTAAATACCACTCTGGGGCAAACTTTTTTTGAGAATATATCTCATATTTTAAGCGACGGAGAAAAAAGGACATTTAAGAATAATAAAATATGTGTAAGTCAACAAAAAATTATATCAGAAATAATTACAGATTTAAAAAATAAAAGTAAGACACCTGATTTAAATAGAGAAAATGAACTTATATTTTTGCAAAACAATAATTGTGAAGAAGTAAGCGCTCCTGATTTTACAGTCGATAATTTAGTAATAACGAATGATTATATAGAAGCGATAGAATTAAAGTCGGTACATCCAAATGCAGGCGAAATGAAAGGAGAAAAACAAAAAATACTGAATGGAAAAGCAGTTTTACAAAAGAAATTCAGCAATAAAAAAATTAAATATTTTATTGGTTTTCCATTCGACCCTCTAAATAATAACGATACAGGGTATAATAAAGAAAGATTTATAAAATCAGTTATTGAACTTGAAAAATTTTTTCATAAGGAAGAAATTCTGATAGCAGATGAATTATGGGACAAAGTTAGCGGCGGACAAAATACTATGAGAGAAATTTTAGATATTATCAATGCTATTTCTACCCCCGAATTTATCGATAAATTTAATTTCATAAATGATCCGTTAAATTTTGAAAGCGATAATAACAAATATTTTAAAATTTTAAATGAATGGCATATGTTCGATGAAATAAAAATATTTTATAACTACGATATACTTAAAAATAAATATCCTAAAATTTTTTATCAAACTTTATTTAAAGAAAATAAAGGAATAAATGGAACGTGTAATAATAAAAGAAAAGATTTATTAAATGTTTGAATTTAGATTATTTTTATGGTCAAACAATAATTAAATACGAAAGAAAAAATAGAAAATTTTTTAATTTTATAAACTATAATAATTTCAATAACTTACAAAATAGTTCAGTATTATCAACGCTTTCCGTTATCCATTTTTGTAACAAAACCCCTTGACATTACGGAAACATAGATATATACTAAACATAACGTTAAAAAATATCGCTATTTGACATATCGAAACTGTTGATAACCTGTGGATAACTCGGACATTACGAAAAACGGTTCAAATAGATTAATAATTTCAACTACTTACAAATGGTAGTGTAAGAATATATCCCTGATTTATAAGGGATTGCGACCGCTTGCAATAATAGGCGCATCAAGGCTATCTATCCTACAATTGTAAGAATATATCCCTGATTTATAAGGGATTGCGACTAATCTCCCGCCCCACGCAAGAGTAACCGCCATTGCTGGGTAAGAATATATCCCTGATTTATAAGGGATTGCGACAATTACATAAATTTTTTTGCTCTTCTAAATACTTCAAACGTAAGAATATATCCCTGATTTATAAGGGATTGCGACTCGGACAGATTACTCATAACTATCGATCTGAATTGATCGATAGGTAAGAATATATCCCTGATTTATAAGGGATTGCGACTTTTCTTTGAATCTTTTGAATCATTACTTACTTTTGTTTGTAAGAATATATCCCTGATTTATAAGGGATTGCGACGTTTTTTTATTTCTTTCTTCTTCTTCTTCTTCTTCTTTCGTAAGAATATATCCCTGATTTATAAGGGATTGCGACCTAAAACTAATCCAATTACAAATAAAAATGAAGCGAGTATTTGTAAGAATATATCCCTGATTTATAAGGGATTGCGACTTTAAGTCATCAGGCAGCTTGCCTTTATCCGCATAAGCGGGGGTAAGAATATATCCCTGATTTATAAGGGATTGCGACATTCTTTCTATCCAATTTGGATACACTAGATTTCCAAAAAATGTAAGAATATATCCCTGATTTATAAGGGATTGCGACTCGATCTGAATTGATCGATAGTTATTTTTTCTCCTTTAGTAAGAATATATCCCTGATTTATAAGGGATTGCGACGTTTGTAATTTTTACTTATTAGATAATATTCTAATTCTGTAAGAATATATCCCTGATTTATAAGGGATTGCGACTTCGGACAGATTGTATTCGACTATCGATCTGAATTGATCGATAGTAAGAATATATCCCTGATTTATAAGGGATTGCGACC
>JAJZBN010000018.1:10974-37278 GCA_021798875.1 bacterium
GTAAGAATATATCCCTGATTTATAAGGGATTGCGACCTGCTGTTCAACTTCCGATCTTTCAGCATCTTCATCAGTAAGAATATATCCCTGATTTATAAGGGATTGCGACCTATTTAAAATTTTTTCAAGGTACTTCATTTTTTCCTCTCGTAAGAATATATCCCTGATTTATAAGGGATTGCGACCTATTTACGGTTTCAGGGGAGCTTTGATAGATAATATATTGTAAGAATATATCCCTGATTTATAAGGGATTGCGACACTCGCTTTTTGCTTTTACGGGTTTTAGCATTATGCCTCCGTAAGAATATATCCCTGATTTATAAGGGATTGCGACCCGTCTTCTTTATCGTAAGACCTGTTATTCATCGAGCGTAAGAATATATCCCTGATTTATAAGGGATTGCGACAGATAATAACATCACTTCAAATATTATTATCAATTTTAAGTAAGAATATATCCCTGATTTATAAGGGATTGCGACTTCTTTCAAAACATTTGAAAGAAATCTGTCTTTTAGTATGTAAGAATATATCCCTGATTTATAAGGGATTGCGACACTCTGGCTTTTAACATCGAATTTCAGTTTTGATAAAACAGGTAAGAATATATCCCTGATTTATAAGGGATTGCGACCGCCTCATCATTTCGCCGTCGAACTGAGAACCGTAATGTAAGAATATATCCCTGACTTATAAGGGATTGCGACCCTTTTTCTTCAACTGAACCATTAAAATTTTTGGTAAAAAAAGGTAAGAATATATCCCTGACTTATAAGGGATTGCGACCAAGTAATACTAGAGTATCTTGATGATGTTATATGAATGTAAGAATATATCCCTGATTTATAAGGGATTGCGACTTAATTATTTCGACCCCTAAATCGGCATCTACTAAAAGTAATAATATTTCCCTGATTTATAAGGGATTGCAACGTTTCAGACGTTGCGACTGAAAAAGAAGCAACGGAATTGGTAAGAATATATCCCTGATTTATAAGGGATTGCTACTTATCGGAATAGAAACCCACCTTTTCATTTTTCATGAGGCATTTTTAAAAGCATTCAAGCCTAAATTTGAAAGCGTTAATTCTGAATTTATTTAGAATTAAAATTCATTTCATTATTAAGAGGATTGTTAATAGCATTATTAAGAGCGGAAAAAATGTTATAAAAATGTTATAATATAACATATGGATTTATTTAATATTGTTTCCGAAAACACTCCTGCAGGCGATCAGCCCGCTGCGATTAAATCTTTAACGGATGGAATTAAAAAGAAAAATTTTAGGTATCAGACGCTTCTGGGGGTAACCGGTTCAGGCAAAACTTTTACGATGGCTAACATCATAAAAGAACTGCAAAGACCGGCTCTTATAATAGCGCCGAATAAAACCCTCGCAGGACAGCTTTATTCCGAATTTAAAGCCTTATTTCCGGAAAACGCCGTAGAATTTTTTATAAGCTATTACGATTATTACCAGCCGGAAGCATATGTTCCGTCTAAAGACCTTTATATAGAAAAAGATTCGGCGATTAACGACCAGATAGATAAAATGAAGCACTCCGCTACCCGTTCTATTCTTTCCAGAAGAGACGTAATAGTAATTGCGTCGGTATCATGCATTTACGGATTAGGTTCTCCAGAAAGTTACGCCAATATGCTGCTTGAAGTAAAAAAGGGGGACGAGATAAATTTAAGCGACGTTCTCGATAAGCTGACGGATATTAGGTACGAAAGAAACGATATAGATTTTCACCGCGGAACGTTCAGGGTAAGAGGTGATATAGTCGATGTTTTTCCGGCATACGAAGAAGAAATAGCTATAAGAATCGAATTTTTCGGCAACGAAGTTACGATGATTGCGGAAATCGATCCGCTAAGAGGAGTTATTACCCGCAGGCTTTCCAAAACGGCTATATATCCCGCTTCACATTACGTTGCCGACGAAGTTACGATGAAAAGCGCGGTTAAAACCATAAAGGAAGAATTAAAAGAAAGGCTTATGGAACTTAAAGCTCTCGGCAAACTTGTAGAAGCCCAGAGGCTGGAACAGCGGACTATGTACGATATTGAAATGATGCAGGAGATGGGTTATTGTTCGGGTATTGAAAACTATTCGAGGCATTTGACGGGAAGAAAAAAAGGCGAACCGCCGCCTACGCTTTTAGACTATTTTCCCGAAGATTTTATAATAATGATAGACGAATCCCACGTCAGCATTCCGCAAATCAGAGGGATGTATAACGGAGATATTTCAAGAAAATCTACTTTGGTAGAATACGGTTTCAGACTGCCGTGCGCTTTAGACAACCGCCCGCTTAATTTCGAAGAATTTTCGTCGCATATAAAAAATCTTATTTTTGTTTCAGCTACCCCCGCAGATTACGAACTCAGCGTAAGTTCGCAGGTCGTTGAGCAGATAATACGCCCTACAGGATTAATAGACCCTGAAGTCGAAGTCAGACCCGAAACAAATCAGGTGGACGACATTATAGGGGAAATAAAAAAAACGGTAGCCGGAGGCGGCAGGGCGCTCGTTACTACCCTTACTAAAAGAATGTCGGAAGACCTGTCCGAATTTCTTATCGACAGCGGTATAAAAGCAAAATATCTTCATTCGGACATAGATTCGCTCGAAAGATTTAAAATTATTAGAGAATTAAGGCTTGGGGAGTTTGACGTGCTGGTTGGCATAAACCTCTTAAGAGAAGGTCTTGATATTCCCGAAGTTGAACTGATCGGAATTTTAGACGCCGACAAAGAAGGCTTTCTGCGTTCCAAAACATCGCTTATACAGACTATAGGCAGAGCGGCAAGAAATATTAAGGGGAAAGTAATACTTTACGGCAACAATATTACCGATTCTATGAAATTTGCAATATCGGAAACGGAGCGAAGAAGGAAAATTCAGGAAGCTTATAACAAAGAAAATAATATTACGCCGACGACTATTAAAAAAAATATTGCAGGACTTTTAACTACCATATTTGAGCAGGACTACATAGATTTATCCGGCGGTTTCGATGAAAACTCCCCTCTTATAATAGACCCTAAAGAAGCCGAAAAACTTATAAAAAATTTATCTAAGAAAATGAAAAAAGCCGTAAAGGAGCTTAATTTTGAGGAAGCTGCCCGCATTAGGGATGAAATTAATAATATTAAAAAAAATATGCTTTTAATGGATAAAGTTTAAGTTTAGCATTATCTTTATCTCAAAATTGCCGTTAGAAAATTATTTTTCTCTGACGGCAATAGTGGGTTAATGATATATAATACATATTATTTGTATTTTGTTTATTATGAACGAAAATTTACTTGCAAAGATTAAGGGTATTTCCGGATCGCCCGGCGTTTATATTATGAAAAATGCTAACGGCGACGTTATTTACGTAGGTAAAGCAAAAAATTTAAAAAAAAGGGTTTCCCAGTATTTTTCCGGTAAAAACGCAGGCGTAAAAACGGAACATTTAGTTTCAAAAATAAACGATATTGAAACTATAATTTCCGGCAACGAATTAGAAGCGTTTTTGTTGGAAAACACACTTATAAAACAATATAAGCCTAAATACAACATTAGTCTTAAAGATGATAAATCATACCCTTATATAAAAATAGCTAATTCTAAAACCGGATTTCCCTATATAATTAAAACGAGAAGTTTTAGGAAAGGCGACGGGGAATATTTCGGGCCTTATTCAAGCGCTTTTGCCGTAAACGAAACCATAAAAACAGTCAACAGAATTTTTAAAATGCGGACATGCACCGACAATAAGTTTAATTCCTGCGCCGCCAAGAAAAAACCCTGCCTGTATTATCAAATCAAAAGATGTTCCGGTCCCTGCTGCGGCTTTGTAGATATTAATTCCTACAAAAAATCTATAGAAGGTATAACCCTGCTTTTAAACGGTAAAAACAGGGAGTTAATAAAATCGATGAAAAAGTCCATGGATAAGTACGTCGAAGAATTAAATTTTGAAGCGGCTATAAAATTAAGGGATAAGATTAACGCCATTATAAAGATAAACGAAAAACAGGCGGTTGTATTCAAAGAGGAAAAGAATATCGATGCGGCGGGATATTATTTGCAAAACGATAAATTGGATATAACCGTAGTAGTTATAAGGAACGGCAGGGTCACCGGCACCAAAAATTTCTTTTTTAAAAATATCTACCTTAAAGACGACGAAATGATTTCGGCTTTTTTAGACAGATATTATACTAAAAATTTTGAAATTAACGCAGATATTCCGGATGAAATACTTGTTCCGATAAAAATAGACGGAGAAAATAAAAAAAGTCTTTTAGAATATATTAAAAAATATTCTGGAAAAAAAGTTAAAATAATAGATCCCGATAGTTTAAAAAGAAATAAAAATAAGTATGACACGCTGCTGCAAATGGCTTTTGAGAATGCAAAAAAGAATTTTTTCGAGAAAGCAGGCGTAGATTTTGATTTAACAGGTTCAAGCGGATTAATTAAAGAAAATAAAGAAAATGAGCATAACGGTAACGCCGCTTTTACCGCCGATACCGATATAAATGCAGGCGCCGTTACCGATACCTTTGCCGATACGGATAACGTTACCGATGTTGGCGCCTCCGCCAAAACTGCCGCAGGCGTTTATACCAATAACGAAAGCAATGCTAATCCTTATACTAATGCTGCTAATATAAAAAATGCCGATTACGGCACTAATAATTACGCCGTAAATTTAAATAAATTAAAAATTTTAAAAGAAATTTTGCATTTAAGTAAAATTCCTAAAATTATAGAATGTTTCGATATTTCAAATATTTCCGGCACATACGCCGTCGCATCAAAATCAGTTTTGCGCAACGGAATCAAAGATACTTCATTATACAGACGTTACAGGATTAAAACCAAAAATACTCCGGACGATTATGCTATGATGTATGAGGCTTTAAGCAGGCGTTTTAAGGGAGCGGCGTCCGGTAAAGACCCTCTTCCCGACGTTATTATGGTAGATGGCGGCAAAGGACAACTTAACGTTCTCGTTAAAACAGCCAAAGAATTTATGGAGGCCGAAAAAACAGACAAAGAATTCGATGAAGAAAATATGCCGGCGCTTATAGCGATAGCAAAGTCCAGAGATGTTTTTAAAAGAAACGGCGTGCGCAGAGCTGGACATAGCGGCGGCGATAAAACCGCCGATCCCTATAAAAAAACCGAACTGGATAAAATTTACGTTTCTGGCAGGAAAAATGAAGTTAATTTCGGAAAAAACAAAGAGACGATTTTAATGCTTATGAGCTTAAGAGACGAGGCGCACAGATTTGCGGTCTCTTATTTTTCTAAAATTAAGACTAAGTCACTGATTACTTCGGATTTGCTAAATATAGACGGGGTAGGAAAAAAAATTTACGGCAATTTAATAAAAGAGCTTGGAAGCGTAGAAAATATAAAAAAAAATTCTATAGAAGAATTGTCTGCGGTTGAAGGCGTAAATAAAACGGCGGCAAAAAATATTTACGATTATTTTCATTCTTAAAATTATATATAAAAATTATATTATATGCCGGTCAATTTAAATGTTTATTTTTTTTAACTGTTGTATAAAATAGTCGTTTTCCGATTTTTTTCTTACGGCTATCCTGAAATACTTGTCGTTTAAACCTCTGTAGCCGCCGCAGTTCTTTATTAAAATACCGCATTCTATAAAATAACCCTTCAGATATTCCGAATTTAACCTTTCATCGGTTATTTTAATTAAAAAAAAGTTTGCCGAACCGGGTATTATTCTCAAAAACGGTATTTTTTTTAATTTATTTTCAAAATCTTTTCTTAATTTTTCAATCAACAGTCTGGATCGTAAAATATAATCGTCGTCGGATATCGACAAATAAGCCATCCGCTCGGCTATAGACGTAATTTTCCATGGAATGGACGTATCCGAAAGAAGCTGCACTAAAAACGGGTTTGCGAATGCGTAACCTATCCTGAGTCCAGGCATTGCAAAAAATTTAGTCATAGACCTTATTATTATTAAGTTATCGAATTTATTTCTGCCGCTTTCTTTTTTATAATCCAAACTTGTTCCTGCAATAAGATGTTTTGACGAAAAATCTTCGCAAAAATCCATAAAAGATTCGTCTAATATTAAAAAAGCTTTTTTTTCTTTTAATTTTTTAAGTATTTGCACAATGGTTTCAAGAGGAGTTATATTTCCAACCGGATTTGAAGGGCTTGCTATAAATACGGCATCGTTTTCGCCGATGTTCTCGTTTATGCAGTTAATCAGCTTGGATAAACTTTTTTCTTTTAACTCGAAATTTTCCGATAAATATGTATTTATGTGAAAAATTTTAGATTTTGGAATTTTTGAAAGAGCGGCTCTTTCATATTCGTAAAATGAAGGTTCGACTATGATTACGTTTTTTGGATTTAACTTGGCGGTTATATTAAATATAAGTTCGGAAGCACCTGCGCCCTCGCAAATAAACTGTTTTTCTATGCCGTGATAGAACGATAAAGCGTTGACGAAAAGTTCCGGATATATCGCCGGATAATTTTCTATAAAAAATTTTAATTTTTTAAAATCTTTTAAAATCTCGGATGCTTTTTGACTTAATCCCAGAGGGTTAATATTAGCCGAAAAGTCGATTATGCCGGATTCGTATCCGTAATCGATAATATTTCCGCCGTGAATTTCGTCGCATAACGGATTAACGCTAAAATTTTCGTTTATTGAAAAGAAAGTTTTGCGGGTTTTTTTTGACACTATTGTTTATAAGTTCTTTAGGCTGATAATTCTTTTTATAATTTATAGATACGATATATTTTGCGCTTATTTAGCGCTTTTGCATTTTGGCTGTTTTCTTTGCGAAAAGTTCCAGAAAACCTGCGGAAGTTTTTACCGCTTCCGGTAAAATTCTGTTCATTGCGTTAAAATATTCTAATTTAGTCTTTGCATAGAGCAGCTCGGGTAAATAAAGAGAAGAATTGTGAGCATTGTAATCCACCCATCCGAAAGGATGTCCGTCCCTATAATGTCCGCGCAGGGATTTAAACCTGTATATACCTTTTTCTAATTTTAAATCTGTTTCCAAATAATTTGCCGACATCCATCTTTCAAAAAGAACATGTTTTTTTAACGCAAGATTTGTAGTATGAAAAGGAATGCATAAATCCTGCACAAGATGAACGGCGCCCCCAAGATTTATAAACGATTTTTTAAATCTGCCTTTTTCCCAATCTTTTAAGGCTATATTAAAAAGTTGAACGCATTTTGTTCCTGCATCGGAAAAACCGCTTATATATCCTGCATGCGAATGCGGATAAAGGTAATGCCCTCCGAACCAATGAACTCTAAGTTTCTTTATAGCAAGCCTATCGATTATGTATGAGCCGTGATGCATTAACTTTATTCTTTCTTCGGGTTTAATGCCGCAAATGTTTTTATCGAGAAGAGAATTTATAACGTTTAATTTGGAATCGTTATAAAGAAGCTCAAAAGTCTTGTCTATACAATAATTATGTAATTTTGGCTGCATGTTATATTTATATCATATTTTCAAAAAAAATCAATAAATATTTGCAAAATAAACATCAAAAATTGTATAATATTAATTATAGCTTAAAATTTATTAAATAAAAAAAGGAGAAAAAATGCCTCTATTAAGCGAACAGGATTCCGATTTCCTAAAAAAAGATTTTAACGAAAAATTAAAAAATAACGTTAAGTTAATTTTTTTTAAAGCCGAAGATGCCTGCCTTTATTGCAAGGAAGTCAAAGATATACTTACAGAGGTTGCAGGGTTGAGCGACAAAATAACCTTGGAGGAATACGACTTCGACAAAGATACCGATAAAGTTAAACTTTACGGCATAAAACGAACTCCCGCTATAGTTATCGAAGGCGATAAAGATTATGGAGTCAGGTTTTACGGCATGCCGGCAGGGCATGAATTTATGACTTTAGTTAATGGAATAATTAACGTTTCTACCAAGAAAACCGGTTTGTCGGAAAAAACGGTCGAAAAATTAAAAGAAATAACAAAACCGTATAACATTCAGGTATTTGTAACCCCTACCTGACCTCATTGTCCGCCGGCGGCGGTTCTTGCACACAATTTTGCTATAGTTAACGAAAATATTACGTCCGACGTAATAGAAATTCAAGAATTCCCTAACCTTTCGGATAAATACGAAGTTTTCAGCGTGCCTAAAACGGTTATGAATGAATCTGCAGAAGTTGTAGGCGCGGTTCCTGAAGCGGTTTTTCTCGGTAAAGTTATGGAAGGATATGCCGACAGTAATTAAACAATAATATTATAAAAATTATATAAAAAATGGAGGGGCGTAAAACTTTATATTTACACCCTCCATTTTTATTTATTATCCGATATTATTTTTATTTCAGCAATTTTTATCTGTGCAATGGTATAAAAGTACGGGAATCTTTGACTGCCTTACGATACTTTCCGCCATAGAACCGAGTACCAATCTGGTCAGCCCTTTTTTTCCGTGAGTTCCCATAATAATCAAATCGAATCCGCCTTCTTTGATTTTATTTAAAACTATATTTACCGGTTCGCCGCGAGTCAAAACCGTATTAACTGTTACACCCTTTTTTTCGGCTTCGTCTTTAAGTTTGCTCAATACGGGTTTTTCTTCTTCAACTAAAAGATCCATATCGTTTATACCGCCGCCGGATAAATCCGCTATATTTTGCAGTGTTTGAATATCTAAAACGTGAATAAACGTTAATTCCGCTTTAACTTCGGAAGCAAATTTAATTGCATTGTTTGCGGCACCAATTGACGTATCGCTGAAATCGACGGGGCATAAGATTTTTTTAAACATTTAATCTCTCCTTTTATTTAAAATTTGACATATTATATCATAATATTATTTATATATCTAATTCAAATCTAAAGTCAAGAAAAATATTGAAAAAAAATATAAAAATTGATTTTTATCGTCAATAATGTATATAATAAATATATAATAAAATATTAAATTGAGGGGTTAATATGTATAAATACCGGACGGAAAGATATATTAAATATTTTTTTATTTTTTTTGCAACCGCCGTATCTTTGTTTTTAATTTCTGCTACATTTTATATTATGCCGCTCCAAGAGTGTTCCGCATTTTCGGCTTCCGTATTAAACGGACGTTCATCCGAAGTTAAGAAAAATAACAAAAAGGAGTATTATACGGAAGGAAAGATGTATATAATACTCAAAATATCTAAAAATTTAAAAGCATATATAAACAAAAAAAATCAAAAGGTTTATTATTTTTATAAAAAAAAATATTATTATTGGGCTAACGGTATATGGTTTGAAGCTGCAAGAATTAACGGAATGTATGCCATTACTCCACAAAACGAGATACCGAGCCCTCTTAAACACGGCCCGCTTTTAAGAGTCAAAAGAAAAAAAATTCCTGCCGGATTTGCCGCTTTAAAAGTGCCGCCGAGACCGGTTAAAAAAGGATTGCCTAACGCTGCTACGGAACACTTATATAATCTCCCCCTAACTCTTCACGGGCTTGTAATTTATCAAAAAAGTTTGAATTTTAATAAAATTAAATAGGCGGTAATAATATATATAAATATAACGGAGGTTATGAGTTAATTTCGGCAATGGAATTTTTAAATATTTTAAAATATCCCGATCCAAAATTGAGAGTTAAAGCAAATCCGCTTGAAATCGGCGATATTAAAAACAATATTCCTTTGATTAAAAGTTTAGTTTATACTATGTATAAAGCGGACGGTATCGGACTTGCGGCTACGCAGGTAGGTATAAATAAACGCATAATAGTTTTAGACTTAACCAGAAAAAAAGATAAGGAAATGCCCTTTTCTCTCGACGAAAATAATATTCTTACGGCAAATAAGAACTTAATAATAGCCGTAAATCCGGAAATAATATTCAAGGAGGGAAAGACGACTTACGAAGAAGGCTGTCTCTCCATACCTAATTTTAATGCAGACGTCGATAGATTTTTTGAAATAAAAGTCAAGGCATACGATATTTTCGGAAATGAGTTCGTAATGGATGCAAAAGACTTGCTTTCCATAGCTTTTCAGCATGAGATAGATCATCTCGACGGAATTTTATTTATAGATAAAGTTTCTCCGCTAAAACGCTCTTTATATAATGCTTCGCTTAAGAAAAAAAAGAAATTAGAGCATGCTGCCTCTTAAAACGGTTTTTATGGGGACGCCTGAAATTGCGTCACGTTCATTGCTTGATATGCTAAGGCTTCAGGAAAACGGTATCGTCGATTTACAGGCAGTTTATACAAAGCCCCCGGTATGGGATTCTAAAAAAAAAGATTATATCGAATCGCCGGTCGAAAAAATTGCCCGCGAAAACCGCATTGATTTAAGAACCCCTAAAACTTTTAAAAATAATAGCGAAGAAATAAATTTTTTAAAAACTCTTGCACCGGACATTATAATCGTCGTAGCTTTCGGACTCATTCTTACGCCCGATATTTTGAATATACCTTTATATGGAGTATTAAATCTACATCCTTCCCTTCTGCCGGATTTAAGGGGTCCAAGTCCCATACACTATACGATATTAAAAAGGTTGAAATTCGGCGGCGTTACGATAATGGCTATGAATGAAGGCGTAGATACCGGTCCTTTGGCTGCCCAGCAAAGAATTTCTTTAGATAAAAACGAAAACTTTCATCGCCTTTACGAAAAATTGTCTTCAACAGGCTCTCTTTTGCTTTCCGGAGTTGTAGAAACTATATATAAGTACAGAATAAATTTTTTTGAATGCGGATATTCTCAGGATTTACTGAAAAAAAAAGATAATACGTCGTATGATTTAACCTCTTTAATAAAACAGGAAGAATTGCGCATAGATTTTTGCAAAGACGAACCTGCTGTTATATATGCTAAAATAAGGGCTTTTTCGGAATCAGGAGGAGCTTTTTTTATTTTTAAAAACAAAAACGTAAAAATATTGGAAGCAGAGTTAATAGCCGATAATACTTGGGAAAAAACGGGAACAGAAAGCTTGAAGACTAAAAAAGACGTTCAGTTTGAAACATTCGAATATTCTGATTATTGCGGCGGTTTTTCGGATATTTATAAAAGAGAAATAGAAAAAGTATCTTCTAAGTCCAATATTGTCGCGGGTACGGCCGTCGCCGCAAACAAAAACGGACTGCTTATTTCCACCGTTAAAAAAGGAGTTTATATACGCCTTATAAAGCTTAAACCGGAAGGCAAAAACGTTATGGGCTATAACGATATAATCAACGGATTCAGAATAAAACAGGGCGAGCTAATATGTCTTTAAAAAAAGAACATATTTATTTTTTGAAGATAATATCCGTTTCGCTTCTTGTTATTTTATCGGTATTTCTGCTTCTTTTCTGGATAATATCCGGCGGATTGGAAAAAATTAGCCCATATTTGCCGTTGTATATTTTTTTTGCTTTAGATTTCGTACTGCTTTCGGTTATTCTAATTTTTTTTGCTGGATTGATTGTCAGGCGTAAAAATGGCGGCAAGTCTTTTCTTGTTTATCCGGCACGGTATATTTTGATAAAAATTCTTTATCCGATGGCTTTTTTTATTACTTCCGTATTCAGGATAAACAGGGACAAAATGCAGGCTTCGTTTGTCGAAATAAACAATTTTCTCCTTTTCTCGTTAAATAAAAACGTAGCTTTCGACAGAATATTAATCCTTCTCCCCCACTGTCTTCAACTTCATAACTGCAAGGCTAAAATTACCGACGATATAAATAACTGCCTTAATTGCGGAAAATGCAACATAAAAGAGCTTGCGGCACTTTCCAAAAAGAAAGGTATATTTATGGCCGTAGCTACCGGAGGCACGCTTGCACGCAGAGTTATAGAGGAAAAACGCCCAAAAGCCGTAATAGCCGTTGCATGCGAAAGAGATTTAAGTTCCGGAATTATAGACAGTTTTCCGCTTTTTGTTTACGGTCTGCCCAATATGAGACCCAACGGTCCCTGCAGGGATACGCTTGTAGATGTCGGAGCGTTAGCCGAACTTATAGAGAGGATTTCCGGTGGTAGTTTCGACTTGAAGGAAAAGGTGTCAGATTAATTTTCCGAAAAAATTAATCGCTCAATTAATTATGTATTAAAATTCGGAAAATAAAATCTGACACCTTTTCCTTTTCGGTTTTCCAAGTTGTGATAGTGTATTTATTGTATCTTATTATAATTTCTTCCTCAAGTCGTTTATTCTTTTAGCTTTACCTTGGCTTCTTTCGATGGTTTTAGGCGGGACGGCGGTTATTTTTGCCCTGATACCGATAAGTTCGTATATTTTGTGGGATATTTCCTGAGTAACTGCTTCTATTTTAGCTTCGCCGCCGTTAAAAATTTCTTCTTTAGGTTCAATTATTATATTCATTTTATCCAAAAGATTTTCGGTATATAATTCTATTAAATAGACGGGTTCTAAATAATCAAGCTTAAACAAAACTGATTCTATCTGAGAAGGAAAAACATTAACTCCTTTTAAAATTATCATGTCGTCGGTTCTTCCTTTTATCTTGTCCATTCTGACGAACGTTCTGCCGCATCTGCACTCTTCTCTCGTAAGTCTCGTTATATCTTTCGTCCTGAATCTTATTACCGGCATTGCCTCTCTATTAAGGCTGGTTAGTACAAGTTCGCCGGTTTCCCCGTCTTTTAAAACTTCTCCGGTTTTGGGGTTTATTATTTCGGGGAAAAAATTATCTTCGTTTATATGAAGTCCGTCTTTATAAACGCATTCGTATGCTACGCCGGGACCGATGATTTCGCTCAATCCATATATATCGTAAGCATCTATTTTAAGTGAGCTTTCTATTTTTTGCCTGAGTTCGTTCGACCAAGGTTCCGCTCCGAAAATACCCTTTTTTAATTTAATATTTGATTTATCGCTTATTTTTTTATTTATTTCCTCGGAGAGAAAAAGAGCGTAAGAAGGAGTGCAAAAAAGAACGGTTGCGCCTATGTCCTGCATCATGGTAAGCTGTCTTTCAGTAAAACCCGTCGACATAGGAATAATCATTAAACCTAATTCCTGTGCTCCGTAATGAAACCCTAAACCTCCCGTAAAAAGCCCGTAACCGTAAGCATTTTGCGCTATATCGTTTTTAGAAATGCCGGCGGCGCAAAAAACTCTCGCCATTAACTTTGACCATGTTTTAATATCGTTTTTTGTATATCCGGCTATAATAGGCTTTCCCGTCGTACCTGAAGAAGCATGTATTCTGATTATTTTATTTAAAGGACTGGAAAAAATTCCGAACGGATAATTGTTTACGAGGTCGGATTTATAGGTAAACGGCATATTTTTTAATTCATCATCTATCGATTTTATTTTTTCGATATCGCCTAAATTTTTTATTCCATATTCCCTTAATCTTGTTTTTAGAAAACCGCCTCCGGAAAATATAAGTTTTAACGTTTTTTTCAATCTTTCCGTTTGAATCCGCGAAAGTTCGGAACGGTCGATAGTTTCGTATTTTTTTTCGTAATATTTTATATTCATAATGAAGCTCTACCCTTCATAAACGCCTTAATATTTAAATCTGCCGTTTTTTCGGGAACGTTTGTTTTAATAATTTTCAGCCAAATTTCTTCTTTTATATCCGTAAAAACCGATAAAGCTCCTATTAGTATAATATTTGAAACTTTGACGTTTCCAAGATTTTCAGCAATACGTTTATCGTCTAAAAGAGTCAAAGATTTAAAATTATCTTTTAAAAGCGAGGCAATAGAATATATATCGGTAAAATTATTTGCAATTGTATCATTTTTGGTTTTAGAAGTCCACGCCGGAGTTTTGCCGTCGTAAGAGGAAATTATTATCGTATTTTTATTAGCGAAACTGCCTGCATACCTTAAAGTTTCATAAATATCGAAAGAAAGAATTGCCGTAGCGCTTTTTTCAGGTATTAGCGGTGAAAATATTTTTCTTCCGAATCTTATGTGGGTTGTAACCGAACCTCCCCTTTGCGACATTCCGTGAACTTCCGACGTTTTAATATCCATACCGCTTTCAAATGCAGCGAGGCTTATAATTCTTCCTGCAAGTACGACGCCTTGTCCTCCGATGCCGGAAATCAATATGTTCTGAGTTAAATCGTCCATTTATTTTAGCAATAATTTTTTATTTAATTTTTTCTTTATTTTATATTTATAATTTATACTTTATACTTTAAATTCTTTTAAATTTAAGATAATTTTATTTCTTCTATAAAATTAAAAACGCATATATCCTTGCATACGGAACATCCTATGCAGGACGAATCTATAAAAGGAATAGGTTTTATTTCGGCATTAGCGCTTTTTCCGCCTGTTTTCCCGTAAGATAAGCGTATAGACGGACACCCGGTCTGCATACATAAATCGCATCCGGTACATCCGTCCGTTATTTTAAATTTTTTTCCGGTATCTATTTTTTTGGGGTATAATACACAAGGCCTATTTGTTATAACTGCGTTAAGATTATTTGAATCAAGCGCTTTTTTTAAAGTTTTAAACGTTTCGTTATAATTATAAGGGTCTATAACAAAAATTTCTTCTATTCCTATCCCTTCTATAATTTTTTTAATATCTATTTTATTTGAAATGGATTGATTAAAAGAAAGGTTGCCGCCAGTTCCAGGATGATCCTGCCCTCCGGTCATCGCCGTAGTGGAATTGTCCAAAATGATAGCGGTAAATTTTGCGTTATTATATTTTGCGTCTATAAGAGAAGTTATGCCGGAATGAAAGAATGTAGAATCGCCCATAATTCCAACGGTTTTTTTATGCGAAGATTTTGTAAGCGACAAACCTTGCGCCGCTCCAAACGCAAGCCCCATCGAAATACAGCTGTCCATAGCGCTAAGAGGAGGCAGCGCTCCAAGGGTATAACATCCTATATCGCCCATAACCGGAACTTTTAATTTTTTAAGAGCGTAAAATACCGAAGTATGAGGGCATCCGCTGCACAAAGCGGGAAATCTCGGCGGCAGATTATTGCCCAAACTAATATCGAACTCTTTATCCGCGTCTTTTTCTTTATCCGTCTTTTTACCTTTAAAAAAGCCTGCTTTTTTAAATCCTGATAAAACTATATCGGGATTCAATTCTCCGTTCCGAGGAAAATATTCTTTTCCTTTTAATTTTATGCCGAGCGAAGCGATTTCGTTCTGAATAAATGGTTCTAATTCTTCGATTATAACTATGTTTTTAACGTTCTTTACGAAATCTTTTATTAATAAATCCGGAAGCGGATAAGAAAAAGACAGTTTTAAAAAAGAGGAAAAAGGCGCAATTTCTTTGGCGTACTGATATGAAATACCGCTTGTTATTATGCCGAACTCTTTATCGTTATATTCAATCGAGTTTAATCCCGATCCGTTAGAAAAATCTATGAGCCGTTTTAATCTTTCTAAAGCGGCTTTATGTCTTTTCCTTGCATAAACCGGAACCATTACGAATTTTTCTATATCTTTTTTGTAGGTATTTTTAGTATTTTCAAGTTCTTCTTTTTCATCTTTTTTCGGCGGAAATTTGCCTGAAAAGACGACGACGCTTCTTGAATGGGATATTCTCGTAGTAGTTCTTAAAATAACCGGAGTATCGAATTCTTCGCTTACGTCGAAAGCTTTTGAAGTAAAGTCTAAGCACTCCTGACTGTCGGAAGGTTCAAACATCGGTATTTTCGCAAATTTTGAATAAAGCCTGTTGTCCTGTTCGTTTTGTGAACTGTGCATTCCGGGGTCGTCGGCGGTAACTACGACTAATCCTCCCCTTACTCCCGTAAGCGCAAGAGTCATAAGCGGGTCGGAAGCGACGTTTAAACCAACGTGTTTAGTGGTAAACATTGCCCTTTTACAGCCTATGGATGTTCCTATCGCTATTTCTAACGCAGTTTTTTCATTTATAGACCAGTTTACTATTGCACCGCTTTTTAATTTAGATAAATAAGGAAGTATTTCCGAGCTCGGCGTTCCGGGATAGCCGACGGCGGTAAAAACACCTGCTCTTGCTCCGCCCAAAGCGATTGCTTCATTTCCGGTAAGAAGTAATTTTGAATAATCTAAGGTTTTATTAAGCAAAAAATTAAGCCCGTATTTATTATTTGCGTTATATATTTTTATAAAGCAATATAAAATGAATAAAAAAATAAAGGAAAAACAAAAGAATTATAATATATAATTGCGTATTTTTTTACCTATAAAAACAACAAACAAAATTAACAGCTATTGCTATAGCCGCCGGCAATAAATACAGCATATAATGACGAAAAGAGTAATCCGATTAAATACGCGCACCTCGAATCGATACCGTTGCTTTCTTTCGAACCTGGCGGGGTTTTCGGCCTTAATGCCGTACCGTCGGATTACTCTTTTAAATTATAGCATAGACGTGCAGTTTTAAAAAGCATTATTTTTAATCGTGATGAAGGAACTTGTCGTCCTGAACTTTGTCGTGTTTTCTAATATATTCCATAAGCATTGCCGCATGTTCTTTTTCTTCGTCTCTATTATGCCCGAGAATATGTTTTAATTCTTCGTCGGCAGTGTATTCTATTCTTTCCTGATACCAGTTAATCGCTTGAAATTCTTCGATAAGCGATTGTCTCGCCATTTCTAAATTTTTGGTTTCTTCGCTTAAAGCGTCGTCTAAATGGTGTTCGTCGCACATTTTGTTATACCCTCCTCCTTAATAATCCGATTAATTTTTTGTTAAATTTAATAAATTCTTCCGTTTTTACAATTATAGCAAAACCCTGCATAAATTAAAAGCAGTCTTGAAAAAAACGCTTCAATCGTATAATATTATTATATGGAAAAAGAAAAAAAAATTCTTATAGCGGTCGATTTAAATTTTGAAACTGGGTTCGTACTTTCGTCTGCGGCATCTTTCTTTAGGGAATCAGCAGCGAGATTTCAAATTTTGCACGTCATTCCTTACGATATTTTTTCTTTTTCCGGCAAAAAAAACTCTTTGAAATCAAAAGCGGCTGAAGTACACGGGTCTATAGAGGAAAAATTAAAAGAATCGGGTTTGTATTATTTAAATTACGAAATATCGGTATATACAGGCAATCCACAGGAAGAGATTATTAATTTTGCAAAAAAAAACGCTTCCGATATAATTGCGGTAGGAACGCACCAAAGAATGGGAATTAAAGAGATAGTATCCGGCTCCGTTTCGTTTCACGTTGCAAAGCATTCAGTGTGTCCCGTGCTTTTAATTCCTCTAAAAAATACCGTGAAATTAACGGCAAAAGAGCTGGTAGAAGAGTCCGCGCTGTCTTTAATAAACCCTTCCTGACATAATATTATATGATCCTAATTTATGATTTTAAAATACCGGCGAAAATTAAAAATCCCGAAACGGCCGGATCAGAAAAAGATGAAGAAATTTTTTCAGATTATCTTCTGAAATATTTTAACGAAAAATCTTCCGAAGTAATAAACGATATAAAAATAAAAGATTTTAGCAGTAAAGTAAAAATCATTAAAAAATCTCTCGATTTTAGGCAAAAAGAACCTAAAAACGTTTATAAAGTTTTAATAAAATTTGACTTTTCGAATAAAAATGAAGACGAGATTATAAATATTTTATCCGGCATAGGTATCAAAGCAAGAAAAGCAAAATATGATGAAGAAAAACTATTTTACGAAGAAAATTCCTTAGATTTTGAAAATAAGGGACAAAATGAAAATGTCGGGAAAACCTATAAAAATCAAACTAAAAAAAATAACCGCGACAAACCGGCGGTTTTAATAACAGGCATGGGCCCGGCGGGTATTTTTGCCGCGGTATATTTGTTAAAACACGGTATAAGACCGGTTTTGATAGAAAAAGGAAAATGCGTAGAAGAAAGGATAAAAGACGTAAATGCCTTAATGAATAAAGGAAAATTTAACAAAAAAAGCAACGTTGTTTTTGGAGAAGGCGGAGCAGGTACTTTTTCGGACGGAAAATTAACGACGAGAAAAGACGATGCGGCGGTATCTTTCGTTTTAAATTTTTTGGTAAAAATGGGAGCGGACAAAAAAATTCTTGTAGAGCATAAACCCCATGTAGGCAGCGATATTCTTATAGATATACTTAGAAATACAAGAAATTATCTTACGGACGGCGGAGCGCAAATTTTTTTTGAAGAAGAATTAAAAGATTTTGAAACTGACGATAATAATCGTATTGTTTCGGCGGTAACCGACAAAAGAAATATTTCTGCGGATTTTTTAATTTTAGCCTGCGGTTCTAACAGTATAGATACTTATGAAATGCTGAAAAATAAAAAAGTATTTTTAGAAAATAAACCTTTTGCCGTAGGATTTAGAATAGAGCATAAAAGAGATTTTATAGATTCGCTTTTTTTTAAGGGCGGCAGAAACAAAACTGATTTAAAATTCAGCGGAGTGTATTATAATATCTCTTCTAAGGAACACGGCGGTTATTCCTTTTGCATGTGTCCGGGCGGAGTAGTTATAAATTCCAGTTCCGACGAAAATACTCTGTCTATTAACGGAATGAGTTATTCAAACCGCAATTTGGAAAATTCTAACAGCGCTGTCGTAACCGCCGTCAGGGCGGATATGATAGCATTATTAGATAAAAAGGAATATTATTCGGACGGCGGTTTTCTTTCGTTTAGAAAAGATTTGGAAGTTAAAACATTTAACGCAGGCGGCGGCGGCTACGGAGCGCCTTATCAATACACTCCGGAATATATAGCGGACGTAACAGGCAAAACAGAAAAAGAAACAGGATTGAATCTGAATTACGCCTTAAAATTAAATAGCGGCATTAAAAGAGGGAATTTGATACCCAATCCGTCTTATAAACCGTCCGTAAAATATTTTAATCTGTCGGAACTCGTACCGGATTTTATTAATCGTTCTATTGCCGGCTCCCTTATAGAATTTGAAAAAAAATATAAGGGATTTGTTTCAAATTCGGTTTTAACCGCAATAGAGACCGGAACGTCGGCGGCGGTTAGAATTAAAAGAGGCGATGATTTCGAATCATTATCCGTCAAAGGTTTATATCCCTGTGGAGAAGGTTCGGGTTATTCCGGAGGCATAATAACAAGCGCTATAGACGGCATAAAATGCGCCGCCGCCGTTGCAAATAAAATTTTTTAAAAAAATAATAAAAACACTTGCAATAAATTTTACAAAAATATAAAATCATATAAAATCTAAGTTATTTTTTATATAATATTATAAGATTATAATTACTAAACTTATATCGTAAAAGCGGGTGTTTTATATGAAATTCTTATCGAGCGGCGAGTACAAGAAATTAATCGACGAAATTAACGAACTTAAGAAAAAAAACAGCGAACTTGAAATTTCTTTAAAACGAAAAGATGCCGATAACGCATCGACTATCGACGGATACAAAAAAGAAATCGAATCTTTAAGGTTGAAAGTAGCTTCGCTTGAAGAAGATATCCGCAATAAGGATAATCTATTAAACTCATGCGCAAGCGATTCCGAAGAGCTTCCTAAAATCAACGAGCAATTTAATCAATTTAAATCAAAATGTCTTGAATCTAAAACCGGAATTAAAAATTTCGTAGATTCTCTAAGCCATATGTATTCAAGTTCTTTTTCTACGCTGGAAAAGACTTATCAGGATTCCGTCGAACTATACAAACTAACTCTTTTTACCGACGAAATTTTAAGCGCAATAGTATCTATTACCGACCAGATTAATCTGCTGGCGTTGAATGCCGCTATAGAAGCCGCAAGAGCGGGAGAAGCAGGAAGAGGTTTTGCCGTCGTTGCTGACGAAGTCAGGAAATTATCCGAAAAATCGTCAAGTTCTACCAAAGAAATATCCAACGTTCTTTTTGGAATAAGAAAAGTCAGCGCCAAGCTTAACGATACCCTTAGGATAGACAGCAAGATGAACGAAGGACTTATGAAAACCATAAAAAATATAGACAATAAAGTTAACGATATATGCGTTTAGCATCTAATATATTATATTTACATTATAAATTTATTATTAAGAGGTATTGCAATCATGGTGTCAGAAGTATTATACGAATCTCCAAACCATAAGTTCGTTTATATAGGAAAAGACGCCGACAGGCCTGATTATATAATTGATACCAACCAGTATCTGCTCGTTCACGATAAAGTCGCGACGATTATGGATCCGGGAGGAATAGAAATGTTTTCTTCCGTTTCATCCGCTTTTGCCGGCGAAGTTAGGATGTCGGATGTAAAATTTATATTCTGCTCCCATCAGGATCCAGACGTTAACTCATCCCTTGCTTTATGGCTTTCGATTACCGAATCAAAAGTTATTATAGACAGAATATGGTCGACTTTTATTTCGCATTACGGCGCAAGACCGGAAAATATGATAATGATTGACGACGGTAATACCGTAAAATTAAACATGACAAAAGATTATGCCTTCGATATTATTCCTGCTCACTATCTTCATTCGCCGGGGCAGCTTAATTTGTACGACCCCATATCAAAGATACTTTTCACTGGGGATATAGGCGCTGCATTGGTACCGAGAGAAGATTTGAAAAGCAAAAGAAAACCTAATATTTTTGTACAGGATTTCGATTCCCATATAAAATATATGGAGTATTTCCATAAAAGATGGATGCCTTCTAACGAACCAAAAAAAGTATGGATAGACAGAGTGTCAAAAATGGATGTTGAAATTCTGGCTCCGCAGCACGGTCTTATTTTTAAAGGAAAAGAAATGATAGACAGGTTTTTAAACTGGTTCGACGGTTTAAACGTAGGACTTTATTCTAAATAAATAATAAATATGATAAATTAAGTATCGGTAAAAACTGATTAAATATTCTTCTCTTCTTAGTGTATAAACGATATAAAGCAGTTTAATATTGATATTGTTATATAAATAGTTTTCTATATATTTCTGGGAGCCGGATTTTAAAGTCCGACTCCCTTTTTACGTTTTATAATGCGTATTGGTATGGAATTTTTTGAATGTTTTTATGACGAACCGAATATTACTTAATAATTACAGCAACGATTTAGATTCTTTGGTTCCAGCTATAGAAGCCGTTATTTTTGCTTCGGAAGAACCCGTTTCGTTAAAGAAATTGACTGATTTATTTAAAGTTAAAAAAGATGATGTATTAAAAGTTATAGAATCGATAAAATTGGAATTCAACGAAAAATCAAACCACGGTATATATCTCTCCGTTAACGATAACGGGATAAGTTTTAAGACGAAACCTGAATATTTCGATGCAATATCCGGCAGTTTGGAGATAAAACCCATAAAATTTACCGGACCTCAGCTTGAAACGCTTTCTATTATTGCCTATAAGCAGCCTGTTACCAAAAATGAGATAGACGCCGTAAGGGGATTCGATTCATCCGGCACCATTAAATTTCTTCTTGAAAAAAATCTTATTAAAGTCGCAGGAAGAAAAGAGATAGTGGGAAGACCTTTAATATATAAAACCGGCGATTATTTTCTGGAAGTGTTTAATCTTAAAAATCTTAACGATTTGCCTTCCGTTAAAGAAATGGACGATTTGGCAAATAAAAGCGCATTAGAGGCTCTAAACGGCAGCGATAGAGACTTAAAAACTAAAGAAACAGATGAAGAACCGGCTTTATTCGAGTAGTTTTATTATGTCAGCTTGTTTTTCTTATACATTTTATTAAATTTTTAATTAAACTTTTAATTAAATTAAATTTTTTTTAAAGTTTAATTATATACACTAATTAAATGTATAAATTTGTGGTATAATTAATAAAAAAATCTATTGCGTTAATCAAATATATAATATGATAAATAATAATAAATATTTTAACAGGAGGAAAAATTGAAAAAGATTGCGCCTTCGATATTATCCGGCGATATATTAAATCTTTCCGAAGAAATAAAACTGCTTGAAGAAGCAGGCGTGGATTTTTTGCATATAGATATTATGGACGGCATATTCGTTCCCAATATTACTGCCGGATGGAATCTCGTCGAAGCGATTAAAGCACGTACCGATATACCTTTAGATGTTCATTTAATGATAGACCGTCCTGAAAGATATATAGAACAGTTTGTTAAAAGCGGCGCAGATATATTAACGGTGCATTTTGAAGGAACGACGCATCTTCACAGGGTAGTCGAAAGAATCAGGGAATTGGAGGCAAGTCCCGGAGTAGCTATAAATCCCGGAACGCCGGTAGATTTTTTAAGCGAGATACTAGACTATTTAGACCTCGTTCTTGTTATGTCCGTCGATCCCGGCTTCAGCGGTCAAGAATTTATATATTCAGCCTTGTTCAAAATAGAAAAACTTCACGGCATAATACAAAAAAGAGAACTTGAAACCCAAATTGAAGTGGACGGCGGTATAAAAGTAATAAATATAGCCGAAGCGGCTAATTCCGGCGCAGATATTATAGTCAGCGGCTCCGGAATATTGGGAACGAAAAATTATATCGAAACTATTAACGAAATGCGCGAAAGAATTTAATTACAAAAAAATAATGGAAAAAAAATACAATAAATAATATAATAATAATTTACATGCTTTATTTCGGGACGTAGCGCAGCTCGGTAGCGCACTTGCTTCGGGAGCAAGGGGTCGCTGGTTCAAATCCAGTCGTCCCGACCATTCAAAACCGCAGTATTTTGCATTAAAAAAGGCTATATCGACAAGAACCCTTGTTCTGGGATAAAGAAACTTAACGAATTATCCCGCATTAAAACTTTATCGGACTCCTACATCGATAAGCTCATCCCCGGCGCTACGAATAAATTAACCTGGGACTTAATAACTTTTCTGATTTATACCGGTTGCCGTAAAGGTGAAACTTTAAACTTAAAATGGAACGACGTGGACTTAAAGAACGACGTAATAGTAATAAAAGGGACTAAAACTAAATACGACCGCTATATTCCTATCCCAAAGCCGCTAAAAGGGCTTTTAGGCAATATAGAAAAGAAAGGCGATGTTTATATGTATTTAATAATCAAGGGCGTAAAATAGGCGATTTTAAAGGCTCTTTTTATACCGCCTGCAAGAACGCCGGGCTTAAAGATTTAAGAATCCATGACTTACGCCATGTCTTCGCTTCAAAAATGGTTATGAATGGCACGTCGCTTTATATAACTGGTGAATTGTTAGGACACCGGACAACACAAATGACGAAAAAGGCCAATTCTATTTTACGATTTACAACGAAAAGGTATTCTCATTTGTTTCCAGAGACCTTGAAAAAAGCTGTAGAAGATGTGTAGAATAATAAGCAATGATATTTTTAATCAAATATTTAATAAAATATTTGATTTAATAATACTTTAGTGTTATAATAATATAAAACATATAAACATTTATGGAGCCATATAAACTATGAAAACATTAGCCGTAAAACAAAGCGAAAAAAGGATATCCACAAGCATAAAACTCAATAAAAAGAACAGGGATTTTGCAAAAGATTTCTTTAAGAAATACAATCTTACCTTAAGCGACGGCATTAATATTTTTCTTGCTAAGGTAGTAATGGATAAAAAACTTCCGTTCGAGCTTGAAATACCTAACAAAGAAACGATTAAGGCTATCAGGGAAGCTGAAAACGGAGATTTAATTTATTGCGGAGATAATATAACCGATGTAATGAAAGAGTTAAGATCTTGAAAGTTTATAAAACAAAAGTTTTTAAAAAACATTATAAAACCAGAGTATCCGCTTTAGATGAGGAAATAATCGAAATTATTATAGGAAGTTTATTAAATCAAAAACTCCTAGATCCAAAATTCAAGGACCATAAATTAACCGGCGATTTTAATTACTACAGAGAATGCCATATTAAAAACGACCTTCTATTAATATATCAGTGTATATTTCGTTCCCGACTGGACACCCGTTTGTTATTTAAAAAGTGATACGTAAGGCATAAAAACGGACCATTTCCTAAAGATTATAAGCTAATCATATCCGAGATGATTAAATTCAACGAGATTAACCGCATAGAAGATAAACACTTCATATTTCCTTTCATTAAGTATCTGCCTTTTAGAAAGCCGGAACTTGAAAAGTTTAACGGTATAGAATTAAAGACAATAGAATCAGTTCTCTATGAACTACCGATTTATCCTTTGACGAGATTAAACTTAAATGCGACATAGTAGCACGGCGCAATAAGAACGAAAGTAGGGCAGGCAACAGATTACGACGAAACAGCACTGGATATAAACAATTTTAGCTTTTAATTTTAATATTTGATTATTTAAATTGTATTAAAATATTCCATTTTATTTAAATATTTAAAAGTTTAATAATCGTTTTTAAAATCGCAATCTAATAATTTAAAATATGCTATAATTATTTTATGAAAAATAAAATCGATAAAACTCATAAAAAAGCATATGAATACAGAGAAAATATAGAAAGGAATAGAAATATTTTACCTTCTTCCGTTTCCTATTACCTTTCGCCCACAGAGAAAAAAGCGCTGGCTGAATTAAAAGAAAAGATTAAGGAAAAATATCCAGAGGCTGGGATAATACTTTACGGCTCTAAAGCAAGAGGTGATTACAACGAAAATTCTGATATAGATTTGATGATTATCATTAAAGATGAACATCAAATAAACAAAAGCATATCTTTCGAAGAACTTGAAAAACTTTATTTCTTGCCGGTGGATAAAAAAGTTAAAAATGAAATATTAGACATATTAACGGACATTCAGGTTAAATATTGCGTTTCTATAGACTTTCAAGTTAAAAATAAAAGCTACGTAGAAACTAATCTTGCCGGAGTGGTTCCGTTATATCGAAATATCAGAAAAGAAGGCGTAGAATTATGACTCTGCCCGGAAAAGACAAATCTGCATTAATAAGATACAGAATAGACAGAGCCAATGAAACTATAATAGAAGCTAAAGAAGCTTTAGAATTAAATCATTTAATTTTAGCGGTTAACAGGATTTATTACGCTTGTTTTTATTCGGTTGAAGCATTAATGCTGACGAAAGATTTTTCGACGAAGAATCACGGCGTACTAAAAGGTGAATTCAACAAAGCATTTATACATAGCGGTGTCCTTGATAAAAAATATTACAAAATTCTGAGTAACGCTTTCGAAAACAGACAAACCGGCGATTATGGAGATTTTGTAAAATTTAATAAGGATGAAGTCTCAGATTCTTTAATAGAAGCGGAAGATTTCATAACAGAAATTAATAAAACTGCTTTGAATTATATAGATAAAGAATTATAGATAATTTTATAATTTTCCTATAAATATTTTTTTAAAACAATAAAGCCGGAATTAAATGTTGCAACTCAGATTTTACATGGGTGCGACAAAGAAAATCTTAAAATACAAAAACGCATACAGCCTGTTTTTTTATAATATAATTTAATTAATAAAATTAATAGCTTATTAGTAACAATTTCTTGCTTCGGGAGCAAGGAGTCGCTGGTTCAAATCCAGTCGTCCCGACCATTCAAAACCGCAGTAAATAAGCATTTTCAGACTACTTTTTATATTGAAAAACCGAAAATGTTTCATAATATACCTGATCTTTTATGCGCGTTAAGAGTTTATCTGACCTGCGATTCTGGAGCTAATATAATCTCTATTTCAAAGATAATAAATGAATATGAAGAGCTATAATGTTCTTCGAAAACTGGCGTTGCGTATTATGTTATGCATACGACAACATTTAATTTCCTATAAATTTTATATTTGTTTTTAATATTTATATAATTCCTTAACTCACCGTTAGAAACTAAACAATTTAATTTTAAATAGTTTTTATCGTTTTTTATTATTTTTAATGATTAATTATAGATTAGTTTTTTATTTTTAGCAAAAACAGGCTGTCATTATTTAGTTTTTTCGGATAATTTTTAGATTTTTTTATCCCAAAAAACACGAAATTGCAAAAAAGAGCGTTTTTTAAGCAAGCCTCTTTGGCTCTTATATAATAAGTTATATTGTTCTTAGAGCAGTATTCTATTATGTCCGAATCGTATCCTGCGGAATCCGACCTGTAAATCATCTTAATACCGTTTTCGGATAATTTAGCGTGAATATACTTAAGCTGCTCTAATAATCCTACCGAGGCGTGAACATTACCGTTCCTAAAATCAGAATAAAGACAGTAGCCGTTTACGAAGCCTAATAATGAACCCATGCCTCTAAATCCTTTGTATGTTTTTTTGGATTCTTTTTTATTGGCTTCTATCAGGGAAACATCCGCATCGAACACTGCTTCTTTTATATTTTTTTCTTTTAATGCTTTTATTGCTAAATCTAAAGATATATCGTCTATTGTTTTTTTGGTCTTTCCCGTCGCAAAGT
>JAJZBN010000019.1:0-21730 GCA_021798875.1 bacterium
CTACGCCGAAAATATTAGACAGCATATTTGAAAATATTCTTATATTTAAAAAACCAGGCAAACGGATACCTATGCCTAAAGAAATAAAAGAAAAATCTAAACTTACCAAAGAAGAATGGCAGGTATTTACAAAAGGGATATGGAATATAGGACCTGACAGAAATGCAAAACATCCAGCAACGTTCCCTTTAGAAATACCTTACAGGCTTATAAAAATGTATTCGTTTGTTGATGATTTAATATTAGATCCTTTTTCCGGTTCAGGAACCACCCTTTTAGCAAGTTATAAACTAAACAGAAAAGCTGTGGGGTTTGAAATAAACAAAAGTTATATTTTTGAAACTATGGAGAAATTTAATGTCGATGTAAAATAAAAAGCTGCGCCTATAACGTGACATGGGACTATGATATAATAATCGTCTAATATGCTGAAATAGGCATACTGATTTTTTATATCGTTTAAGTAAATCGACTTTTCTAAACTTACATTAGGTTTGGTTATATTGTTTATCTGCCATATCTTTAGTGCTTGGCCGCCGGCAATAGGTAATTTAATATTCATTAATTCTAAATATTTACTTTTTCTGATCCTCTTGCCGTTTTGATAATAAGTTCCTATAACATAATAATTTAATAATTCAGGATATATATTCTCTTGCAAATAAAAATCTTTTTTTGCTTTTACGCTTTTAAATATTGCGTTATAATAATTTTCGCCGGGCTTGGTCGATATATCGGTTGTATAATGCAGCTTGAATATTACGTCCCTATATTTACTGCTGTTTAAATTTGGACAGTTTTAAGTCGCTTACTTTCAGCATATATATTAAACCCGAAAAAAGCTGGCTCCGACTTCAGCGTAATTTTTAAGTTTCAATAACTTTTGGAAGGTTTCATTATCTTTTGTAGAGTTTCAATAACTTTTGGAATTTGTATTAATCAGCGTTAGATTCCTGATTTATAAGAAATTCTATTCTGTCAAGTTCTCTGTTATATATATATTTGACTATTTTTAGGTTATCCCATTTTAATGACTTAGCAGGCCTTCTGCCGACAATATAGTTTCTGATTGCATTATTATTTTTATATGTATTAATATCATCAGAAAAATCAAATGCAACTAAAAAAGCATCTATCATCGAATAATCTCCGTGGCAATATTCGTCCTTTATCCAGTCAACATACTTCATTAATTGATCTATGTCTTGTTCGTTGCCGGAATCTTTTTTTAATTCTATAACTAAATATTTTGATTTTATCGGAGAGAATCCTGTAATAAATTTAGAACCGAATATATCCATTTTATCCATATAGTCTATAGGCTTAAACGGAGAAGCAATAACCTGATGCGACAAATAATCCCAACTACCGAACATTTCAACGGTTTCATTATATCTGTAAAATAATTGAAACAGGATACCCGCCTCTAAGGCCATTTCGTGCTTGATCCTGCCGTCTTCAACGACTGCAAAACTTAATATAGACCTTACATCTAAAGCATAATCTCCGTTTTGAATTTTATTTTCGACTTGAGCGTGATTTTCTATATAACTACTATTGAATATATGTTTATTATTTTCTTCATTTAAATAGTCTTGATTGAATTTTAATATAATACTCTTTAGTGCTTGATTTTCTTCGCTATCAAATTTAATAAAAGATACTTTCCAAAATGCCCTTAACATTTTAAACGCATCTGGATTAGAAACAAGAACATCATCCATATCAATTCCTTCAGTAAAAAAGTATGGCGAAGGCTTAAAAAAGCAAACCCATGGTTGAAATTTATCTTTAGGAACATTTTCGCTCCATAAAGATTCTCCATTAATTTCATCGCAACTAATAGCAAGTGGACTATCGACAGACGAAAGTAGCGGAAAATTAGAAAATTTACAATCTCCGCTTATATTAATAAGTTCGCCTATCCCATAAATTTTTCTATCTATAAAAAAATAAACATTGTCGCCGGCTTTCATAGTAGCATAATCTGCAAAAGTAGCCTCTTGATATCCTTTCCAATGGTTACCTGGATAGTTTATCTTGGTTGAATATACACCATTATCTACATACAACTTTAACGACTCAATACTATCTAAATTAAAAATATATCCTGCCATAAAAAATCCTTATTTTAATAATTAGTAATAATTAATTCGGTTATTGCCCCTCTTTTGTCTGCCTTGCAATTTATTGCTCTTATAGCTTTTATTTTTTTTATATTGTAATTTTTATATAAGTCTAATATTAAATCGCTATAAGAATTAGATAGTAAAAAATAAACACCTTTTTTTGTCATTTTATCACATAATTCTTTAAGTTCGAACTGCGCATCAATGCCGAAATCGTCTTTATAATATTTAGTAAAAGATGATGTTTTGCTAGTAGGCATATACGGTGGATCAAAATAAACAAAATCTTTATTGTTAACTTTATTTTTAATTTCTGTAAATGGCGATAAAACAATTTCCGTTTTTTTTAATAATTCAGCAGATAGTCTAAGATTCTGCTCATCTACTATATTAGGATTTTTATAAAAACCAAACGGAACATTGAACTGTCCTTCGGAATTAGTTCTATATAAGCCGTTATAACAAGTTTTATTCAAATAAATAAAGCGACTTGCTTTTTTAATTTTGCTAAGCTTTTTATAAGAAGGCTTTCTGTCTAAATTTCTAATATTATAAAAATATTCTTCAGTGTTTTCATACTTGTGTAAATCTTTAATTAAAGAATCAACGTCATTTTTTATAACGTTATAAACATTAATTAACTCAGGATTAATATCAGATATACAAGCATTATTAGGTTGAATAGCAAAAAATAACGCTCCGCCGCCTATAAAAGGTTCGTAATATCTATTGTAATTTAAGGGCATTGTTTTTATAAGTTCGTCGATAAGTTGCCTCTTACCGCCAGCCCATTTAATAAAAGGTCTAGCAATGCATTCTTTATTTTTAACTTCATATTTACTTTCCATTAATGTTAGCATTTAAAACCTCATCATCGATTCTAACTTTATACCGTTAAGCACATAAACGAATACCGTCCCGATGTAAGCCCCTGTCTTTGCTATTATCCTGTATCCGTAATAATTTGCGGTTGCTTTGCCGTATTGCCTTGCTTCTTGAATAGTATTATTTATAACAGGTTTAATGCCGTTTGGCAAGTTATTCCAGCCCGCCATATTGGTATTTTTAACTTCGGCAATATTACCACCACATATCTTGTAATTTTCTATCGCCCAGTATGCCGGTTTCGGAAAACCTTGCGTCCTGCGGATTATGCTTATTAATTTACATCCGGACATAGTCGTCGTTAACGGCAAAGCATTATAGGTATAAGCTCCGTAAGTGTAGGTATAAGAAGTGCCGGAATTATAAACCCGCATAGCAAGTTTATTAAAGTTAGGGTCGGACTGATTATACGGAATATTGAAAATGCCGAAAGCGTAAATAATATTTGCGAAAAAGACGATAAGCGCAATTATAGATATTTTTAATATTTTTTTCATAATTAACCTATTTTTACAATTTTATAAATAAATTCACCGTGTTCATCCTTGTAATATCTTGCCTATTTCTACAAAATAATCATTTTTACTATTGTTAAATATTTTTTTCTTATTATTATGCGCTGTTGGATGATAAGACACGAACAATGTCGTATTATTTAATTTTCCGATGTAAATTGGAGAATCACTACTGCTTATATATTTAGGTTTAAAGCCCGATTCAAAAACAGAACATATATCATATATATTTACCGTAAGAAGAGTTAAGATAACTCATGATATAAAAAACTACAAATTTGGGTTTTTTGCATTTAATTAATTCCTTTATTTTTTGAATTCTATATTGTATTATATTTTCAACATATAGATTTTTATCGTTTAAACATTCATCATAATTATATTTATTATATATCCATCCCGAGTTTCTACTGTCAGGCAACGGAAGCAATTCCAATAGACATGTGTCTTTGTCGATTCTTCCGAGTTCTGTTTTTTGATAGTTTAATATATCAGGGCGTTCTATAGATTTATTATTTTGATAGGATAATATAACTCTTATTAATTGTTCCCAAGTGGTTTGTATGCTGCCGGCATTAGCGCCTAAGTAATTTTCAAAAGCAGATGTATCACATTTAAGTTCTTTGTGGTATTCATTTAAATCCTCTGTTATATTTTTTCCTCTAGTATGCCATAATTCAACTCTTTCATTTATCTCTTCAGTTGATTTACCGCCGCTTTCTTCGATTCCGACAAACCAATATTTCCCATCTAAGTTGCCGTAACCAAAGAATCTAAATATATATTCATATAGCTTTTGATTGGTATTATTCAAATTTTTAAAAAAAGCTCGCGCTTGTGATTCTTGTGTTATCATAATAATATCCTTCTATTTATTTTATGATTTTTTTGTAAATACATCTGATTTATCAAACTTTAATTGTACCTTTAAAAGTTTTTTATACCTAAAAATAAATATGCCGTTTAAACGCTCTAAAATGTGTTTTAAGGCGTATTAATTTTAAAGCATTGTGCAATAAGGGTTTGCAGACTATTGATTTATTGTTGTTTAAAATTTTTTATAAGACTTTGATTTTTTATGTTTACTATTTCCCCAATCTGTATCTCTGATATATAAAGTTCCGTTTTCTATTTTTATAAAATAATTAAATAATTTAATATGCGCTTTTCCCTGATTTTGATATTTTTTAATTAACGACACTAAAGTATTTTTAACAGAATTATCTATACTTTTAATATCACCTAAATAATTATCCATTTTTTTTACTAATGAATTTTTATTTATAAAATCATTAATAACCAAGCATTGAATATTACTTATTATATATTTAAAATAATTATTTTGAACTGATTTAATTTTATTTATGTTCTTGTTTTTCATTTTTAGTTTAACTCGTTTAAAATATTCTGCTTTAATTATACCGTTACGTAAATGGTTTTCTATTGCCTTTTAAAATATGCCGTTTAAACACTTTAAAATGCGTTTTAAGACATGTTATCTGTAAAGGCTTATAAGATAATGCTTTAAAACAAACTATTCATAATATGAAAATTATTTCCGTAAAAAATAATTGCTAATTTTTGTTTATTGTATTTATTTGCAATTAAAACGCATCTGTCTTTTTCGTTAAATTTTTTACTTTCAATATTATTTATATTAAGAACTATGCTCATATTTTTATTTTGGGTTAAAAATACTATATCGTGAGTTTCAAAATCAACGGAATATATTATAAACTTTTTAATAAAATAAAAATGTTCTGTAATATTAATGACAGTTAATAAAATAAGAGCAAATAAAGATATGTATAAATATATCATAATAATATTATTTTTTAATTATTTTAATAGATTTGTTTAATTTTTTCTTTGAAATATTAAAATGCGGAATTAGCATTAAATCTTTCTTGAAAGATTTTGCCTTATGCCGCCTTAAATCCTTTTTAACATACTTTTCTATTGCTTTTTGAATATCTATGATATTTGTAATGAAGTTATAATATTTTATAAGATTAATAATTTATTTTAAAAAACTCCGCCAAACTGTTTATCTTATTCTTCGGCTCCGGCAAACTAAAATCTCCGTATCCTCTGTTAAGCCAATAAGCATTACACTTAGGGCAGTTTAGCACTATATTATGAATTACCGCATTGTAATCGTCTATAAAGTATTTTATTCCAAGTTCGGAAATAATTCTATGTTTTTCTTTTGTTTCTGCGTAATATACTGGAATATCTTTACTGAATATTTTTAACAGATTAGCTTTCCGCAGGTGTAATATTTCTATCGGGCTTGACGTTATAAAGCATTTAATATCTTTAATATAATGCTTTAAATTTAAAACTTCGTCGAAGACTTCCATATCGGAAAAATCTATTCTCGAATTGATTAAGGATACCTGCTCTTGCGTAATTTCGTATCTCACCGCCATATTATATATTTCGGGATGTTTTATTGAAACTTTAAATCCGATTTTTACGGCTTCTTTTTGAAAGGTTTTTTCGTAATCGAATATCACGCCGTCAAGGTCTAAGGCGGTTTGAGTTAACATTAATTTGCCTCTGTTTGTTTTATTTTTTGATTTAGCATTTTAAACTGCCGCTTCCTTTTCTCCAGTCATGATATAAACCTTTTCTTTTAATTTTTCCTTTTTGTATTCATTTTCCAAATCAAATAACTCCGCTTCCAAACTTTTAATTATTTCAGGTATTCTTTTAAGGTCTTCTTCTAAATAATAAATCTTTGCACCTCTGTTTACAGAGGTGTCTATTATTTTTTTACTAAAATCATCATGCCCGTTATCGTTAATATATTCCTGCGTTCTTTCGTCAGTTATCTTAAGTAAGTTTTTTAAAAATTCTATATCTTCAGGTATTTCCGACAATTTTTTTCTCATTTTGATTAATTCTCTTTGATTAGATTTAATTTGTGCTTCAATTTCAGCAATCTTTTTATTTACAGATTTTAATTTATAATTTTCAAACATTTTAGCCTCCATATTTTTTTGCATTTTTATCTATCCCTGAGATTATTATAATGTGTGCCAAATACCCAACCAACAAGGACAAGGCAAACTATCCCAAGAAGCAACCATCCTGCAAGATTTACATGCAGTGGCATAATCGATAACCATAAAATTGTTACAAAGCCCACGACAAATACAGCCCAAATAATAGATATAACAATAACATGCTTATTGGATCGAGTTTCTTTACTGCCTCTTAATTTTTCAATTTCAATGTTTCTTTCCCACTGGGGCATTTGCTCCCAGCGCTCTTTCTCTTTTTGCGCTTCAATCTCGGCAAGCTGTTTATTTACGGATTCTAATTCTAATTTGGCTTTAGCCTTTTTTAATTTATAATTTTCAAACATTTTACACCTCTTTCTATTAGTTTTTTGCCCTTAAACTTACAAATAATGCTCTATTTTTAGCAGTATTTTCTTTTTTCATAACTCTACACCACTCGATTAATTCGTCAACGTCCACAACTATTTTTTTAACATTAAATCCTTGATTTTTTAAATCTTCTATCGTAGCAGTTGCGATTTCAAGCCAATCATTATAATTTAGAGGCATAGAATCTTTGTCGATGATAACTCTCAACAGTTTGTCGTATTCGTCTTTTTTATACCAAGCAATAACAATATTATCCATAATTCACACAGTTTTTTTAGGTTTATATTGCTGTATATAGACATTCCACCCATTTTTCGTTTTATGAGCCTTCCCTTTTTCTTTAAGTTCCAATCGTGCCTTAATGGCTTCATCTCTTGTTTCAAAGCCTTTCGCAACAATAAAAAGGTTATACCCGCATGGCTTAAGTCTGTTAGGGTTAGTTTTTATTAATCTGAACATTTCTAACCTCCTATTATTAATATATTATTTTACTATATTTTTATAGCGAAGTTTTCAGGAAAAAGAACTTCAAGTATCGACCTGTCAACGCATTTCCTGAAATATATCGACCTTATGAAAATTTTAATCTTATCTCTGCCGAATTTTTCCAATAAAATGCTTAAAGCATTTCTTAATTCCTCTATATCGTCTTTCCCGTATTTTTCTTTTTCGCCTTTCATTTCTTCAAAATCTTCGTATATCGCCTGCGCTATCAAATCTTCCTGAATTTCTATTTCTTCGGCTTCTTTTTTTGATATATTTCTTCTTTCTTTAATCCTGTCCGCACTGCGTTCGTATTTAAGAATAGTTTCCTTAAACGGTGCCGGCTTAATTATTTTTTCTATAATATTATCGCTCGTCAAACCTTTCTCCTTAAGTCTGTCGTAAACCGCCTGTCTAAATAATGTAAAATCGTAGTCATCAAGACCTAATCCGGCAATATCTAAATTGACTATACTACTTATATCATTATCGATTTTGAATTTCAACGATTCGTTCAAATTCTCCACGCAGTCTATATTCGATAAACCGGCGTAGCCAGGATAATCTTTTATAAAATCGGCAACGGTTTCGTAGTCGTCGATATTATATCCGTTCTCTATAACTTCGGTTAGTTCCCTAAAAGCTCCGTTCTTATTTGAAAAATAAGTCTTATATCTTACGCCGTTGTAGAATCTATCCGCAATGAAAACGAAAATTTTGTTGTATAAAATCCCGTTTTCTGATAGTTGGGATTTGACCGAATAGACTATTTTTTCGATTAAAGAATTTTTATACATTATTTAAGGTTTTATTTTGTCCGATTGCCGGACAAAAATTATTAATTTATTTTACTATGCAATCTTTATTGATTCCGATAACGCTGTTTTTTGCAGAGAAATAATCCATATGCTTGCCTTTATAAATAAGAAATGTTCTATCCTGCAAATTAACCCCGTTGCATGTTTTTTTAATTCTATACGAAACCGTTTTTCCGCCCTTATCGTATAGATTTAGTATATATCTTTGCGGCGAATATTGCCATTTCGCAAAAATACCTAAAACCATAATAATTATGGTTGCTCCGACAATTAAACTTGAAACGAATTTAAATAAATTTTCCGGACCGACGGAAAACATAACGCCTATACCGAATAAAATAAAAAATAATTTTGCAAAGTTTGTTAGCAGATTGCTGTAAATCGGAAATGGAGCTCCGTATTCCGCCGTATAGATAAAAAGCAAAATAAATCCAAGAATATACGATAATATCAGGGCTATTATTAACAATTTGATGTATTCTAATAATGAGAGAAAACCGGCCTTTAAAGTGCTTTTGAATGAAAATAAAAAATTGCTTTCTGTTTTATCGAACATAAAATTAATCCCCCGCTAATTATCTCTAAAAACCTTAAAAATATCTTTTTTAATGTTTTTATCTAATTCCTTTAATTTTAAATTTTTTTCTTTTTCTTTTCTATCTTTTTCTTTTATTATTTTCTCCACATCTAATGCCGCATTAATTGCGTCTTTATGCTTCCAGACGAAAGCTCTAATAGGCTCATTAATTCTATTGTGAATTGCAAACCAATAATTATCGTATTTTTCTGATTTATATATTCCTTTTGGAATTGTAATTGTTCTTGTTGATAATATAATTATGAATATATTAGAATTATATCTTTTGGTAACAATATGATAATTATAATCAACTCCATCATTATCTTTATCGGCAAAATAAAATAAATCGTAATTAGCAATAAAATCGTTCACGTCCTTAAAAGTTTCGATTTTGCCGGAAAACGGATGTCTTTTTTTATTAATATAGCGGTAAATTTTAGGCACAAATATCCATGAAAAAATAATTATCACAATATAAAATAATATCATTTTTAATGCCTCTTTAAATAATTTTTATTTAGATGCGATACACATCGAGTTAGTTAAATTCTTTATTTAATTCCATTTTTTCTTGATATTCTTTTTTATAAGCCTCTATTTCTTTGAGTTTATCGTTAATATCATCTCTATGTTTCCATATATAGGCTTCTAATGTGAGTCCGTAGTCTGGATTATTTTCGTCATCGAATCTAAAAGGTCTTGAGTTATCTTCTTTAACATATTTAAATGCTTTTTGAAAAGCATATCTTTCGGCATTATCAACATATTGTCTAAATATATTATCTTCACCTATACTACATAGTAGATTATTTTGTTTGTCATTAAAAATAAACATAAAACCACTTGTCCATTTAATAAAATCTTCAACATCTTTTTTATTTAAAATTAATCTATTATTAAAGTTAACAGTATTAGATGTTTTGTTATTAATAATTTCTGAAAATAAAAGCATAAATATAGGACTTGATAATGTTACGGCAAAAAATAGACCTAACCATCCAGCAACTTTATAGCCTATTATATACATAAAAATAAGGAATGATAATATTAATGGTAATAAAGGTAATAAAGCCATTTTAATGCCTCCTTTCATTGACAAATTAACGTTTTATTTCAATAATACCGTTGTCTTCTAAAATCTCTACAAAAAATTGGAATATAATATGAATTGAAAATATAAATACTGCAATACCGGCTTCTGCAAAAATACCAGTAAAAAAATCGGCTATTGTATTTATTAGTTGAAAAAATGCATGCGGGTGCAAATGAATATGGTTACCTAATAAATATGCGCCCAATAAAACCGTAACACAAATATATGTTAATGAAAATATTGAAATAGACAATATAATACCAATTGACTTAAAACATTTAAGTATAAACATTGGAATTTTTTTGTAATGAACTATAATTTTCATAACGCCTCTGAATTATAACAATTAAAGTTTTAAAAAAATATAGCGGCTAAAAAAGAAAAAATAATACCAGCGCCAGACAATGCAACGCCTATTAGCAGTTTTCCCTCGTTAAAAAATCTAACGGCTAAAATTATAGAAAATACGCTGCAAATAAAGAAAAATACAGATAATGCCCTATATAATAGTATATGCATGTTACCCCCCCCCCATTTAATTATCCCTTTATATTAATTATTTATTGATCTATTTTTTTGATATTTCTTATATAGAATGCCCCGCCCTTACGAGCGGGGTAGCCCTGTCTTTACAGGGCTTTAATCAAAAGGGATATCGTCCTCATCTCCGGCGCTTGGCGGCGGCGCTTGATATTTTTGTCCGCTTTGCGTTTGCGGTCTCTGTGTCGCTCTTTGCGTTTGCTGAGGCGGTTTTTCATCATAATAATCTTCTTGCTGTCCGCTTTGCGTATCTTCTTTTTTGCCTAACAAGACGATGTTGCTTGCTATTATTTCAGAAATATATTTCTTATTACCGTCAGCGTCATCGTAAGAGCGGTTATTTATCCTGCCTTCGACGAAAATCTGCTTCCCCTTACTAAGATAGTTAGCCATAGTGCTTGCTAACTTATCGAAAACCACGATATTATGCCAAACCGCTTTTTCGGCTTTGTTACCGGATTTATCGTTAAAATACTCAGTTGTAGCTAAGCTGAATTTTAAAATAGCCAAACCGTCCGGCGTATATCTAAGCTCCGGATCTTTTCCTAAATTGCCAATGAGCATTACTTTGTTTAAACTCCCCATGATTTTTCTCCTTAAATTAAAATTAGATTATATTTTTTTATTTTTTGTCCGCAAAGTGGACAAGTTAAGACAATGCTTTAAACCCCTCACTTTTTAGTCTGATAAATTTCTTTTTAGCTACAATAATTCCGGGGATATCTAATAAATCTCCCATTGCCTTTATTTGTTTTTTAAGCTCCGTTTCATTGACGGCAACAAGATTTTCGGAAACATTGCCGTTTCTTATACCCTCAATGAAATCCTGCATGTTTATTTGAAACTCTACGCCTTCCGTCCGGACGAAGGCGCCGTCTTTAAGGTCGTTTTTATCAAGATACTCAATTATGTTTTGTTTAAGGACGGTTTCCTTTTCCTCGATACTCGCCACGATACTATTACGTTTATCACGTATACTTTTGTACGACTCAAATGCTTTTTTAACCGGTTCTTCAAAAAAGTTTGTAAAAACCTTTTTCAAAGCTCCAGTTTTCTTAAGGTTTTGTTTTGCCATTTGCAAATCTTTCGGACTTGCCACATCATATTTTAAATCCGATAAAATCTTTTCTTTTGTAATAGTTAACGCATTAACACTTTCTTCTTTTAGCATACAAGCCTCCTTATTATTTTTTAACATTAAATTATTTACATTGTTTTTTCTCTATTGCCATATATTCATCACCGTTATCAAGTTCAAACATATATATCATATGTTTTTCAAAGTAAGCAAATGTTGTCAGCATCGCTGTTTTATCTTTACACTGACTTTCCATAAATACATAAAAAGTTGCTAAATTCCCTTGAAATTGAAGTTTTGACATCTGGTCTTGATTTGTGCCAGTTTTTAGTTTAAAGTATAACATTTCAACTCCTCCTTTTATTTTTTAAACTCTATCTCTATAGCGAAGTTGTGTCGTCCGTTTTGCGGACAAAGGTTAATTATTGTTTTTCAAATCTATTTCCTTTATGAATCTCGATATATCGTTTTCCTTAATTCCTTTATCCGTTCTTCTATTTTCCGCACAAGTCATATAGAGTAAATCTTTTGCCCTTGTTATCCCGACGTAGCAAAGGCGTCTTTCTTCCTCTATAGCCAAATCGTCCCCTAACGACTTAGCATGCGGAAAAATGTTTTCTTCCATACCGACCATAAACACTACCGAAAACTCAAGCCCTTTTGCGGCGTGAATTGTCGCAAGCGTTACTTTGTTATTTTCTTCTTTACTAACTATTTCGCTATCCAATGCGCTTGCGTCTAAAAATTCCTGAATATTTGAATAATTAGACGCCGCTTTTATAAGTTCCTTAATATTGTCTATCCTGTTATTCTGGATAGCGTCTTTTTCGGACTTTTCTATTAATAATTTTTCGTATCCGGATTCTTCAAAAGCGGTTTTGATAATTTCGTCCGCTTTAGCAGCTCCAGCTATTTCTTTTATTTTTAAAATAAGCTCAAAATAATTTAATAATTTAGGTTTGTCCGCCGTGCGTTCTTTTTCAAAAAGGTCGGTTTGTTTTGGCTTTAAGCCTTTAATATCTTCTAATAAACCTTTTTGAAAAGCGGTTAAAATATCAATATTGTTTTCGTCCGCAATGCGTTTAATCTTTTCTACCGTCGTCTCTCCTGCTCCGGTCGGAACGCATTGAACACTTCTTTTAAAACTTAAAAAATCTTGCGGATTAACAGCAAACCTTATAAAAGATAAAATATCTTTAATTTCTTTTCTTTGATAGAATTTCAAACCGCCGTATATTTGATAATCAATTCCATTATTTAATAATCCTGCCTCGATTCCTCTTGATAAGACGTTAATCCTATACAATATTGCAATGTTTTTATATGAATATCCAGAGTGCTTGACAAGTAAATTTATTTCTCTTGCGATATATCCAGCTTCCATCTCGTCCGTTTCAAAGCTGTAAACTTTAACTGGTTTACCGCCTTTTTTAACCGGCATTATTTCTTTTTCGGCTCTTTTTTTATTTATCCTGATAATGTTAGATGCCGCACTTAAAATGCTTTCGTTAGATCTATAATTCTTACCAAGATGAACTTCTTTGCAGTCTTTAAAACTACTTTTAAACTTCAAGATATTATCTACTAAAGCTCCTCTAAAGCCATAAATCGACTGGTCGTCGTCCCCGACAACGCAAATATTTTTATGTTTTCCGGCAAGCATTTTTATAAATTTATCCTGGATATAATTAGTATCCTGGAACTCATCGACCATGATATATTTATAAAAATCCTTGTAGAAATCTAATACGAAAGGTTTTTCCTCAAAGAGCAAAACGCTGTTAAAGAGTAAGTCGTCGAAGTCCATTGCGTTCAACTCTTTTAATTTTTGATTATATTTTCTGTAGACATTTCTAAGATTTTTTTGAATAGGGCTGCTTTCACTAGATAATATTTCTTCAGAACTTATATATTCGCTTTTATGCTTTGATATAAATGCTTTTGCCTTGTTTGCCGTATAGACCTCTTCGTCTAAATTTAATTCTGATACGGCGCTTTTAATAATCTTTTCAGAATCGTCTTCGTCCAATACAATAAACGACTCTTTATATCCTATCAAATGGGCGTGTAGCCTTAAAACTTTAAGACAAAAAGAGTGGAATGTCGAAAACTCCGGCAAAGAGCTTTGATTCCCTAACGCTTTTTTAATCCTCTCTCTCATCTCTCCCGCCGCTTTATTCGTAAAGGTTACGCCTAAAATCCTGTTCGGCTCGGCAAGGCCTTTTTTTATCAGATGTAACGCTCTGTAAGTTATAACTCTCGTTTTGCCTGATCCTGCTCCGGCAAAAACAAGAACAGGACCTTCGGTCTGTAAAACGGCCGAAAGCTGCTCGTTGTTTAAACCGTTCAAGTATGGATATTTAGATTCTATCCCTTTTTTGTGTTTTTCGATTTGTTGTAATATATTTTCCATATTTTTATAGCGAAGTTGTCCGATTTGCGTTTTCTTCCCTTCTGTTTACTTCTTCTATCCAAGCAAGCATTTTTTCTCTCGGCGCCGGTTTTTCCGCATCGCCGAAATTATCGTTAGCCCGATGCGTCGTCCAGCGTTCTTTGTATGATAATTTTCTGTTCTCATCGACTTTCTTTTTCTTTTTTTCCAATAATTCGCTTCTGTGAGACACATAGTATCTTTTATTTTTTGTTTTTTGCGAAATAGACATAATCCCTCCCCTAAAATCAAATAATAGTTTTATTTAACTTATACCAATAAACTCTTAACATCCCCTCAAAAAGCCCCCAGTACTTTTCAATATTTTCAACTTTAATAACTTTGCACCCCGCGGGCTTTAAATCTAAAATGTATATGCCGTCTATTTTTATATCGTTGTCGTTTAAGAGTTTCTTATAACCGGCCATTTGGGCATTATATGAATCTTGCTTTTGCCCCGTCTTAATATCGAATAAATAAGTTTTTCCTTTCACTTTGCCGACTATATCGATGGTTCCTGCGAAGCTGATATTTTTGTCCGCAAAGCGTTCTTCTAATAAGATAGGCTCTATCTTTGCCTGCTCTTGAAACTTTATAAAAGAATCAAGATAAGGCTTTATGGTTTCATCCAAACTACTAAAATCAAGAATATTTTTTAAGTAAAGCTCTATAGCTTTATGGACAAACGTTCCCCTTGTAGCGTGATAAATCGCATAATCGGGGTACTCTATATTGAGAACTTCTTTGATTATAGTCGTTACGGACGGTAATTCCTTGCCGCCGTAACTGTATTTATGCTCTTTTTCGTCAAAATCAGGCCTTATCATATGCCCCCCGTTTTTCTTTAAGCGACTTTTAAATAATCTATTAAAATTGTCGCTTGTTTTTTGGTAAGTTCTATAAGATTTATAGGCTCGCCGAACACCGTTTCCATAAGCTCCGGCATCTGGTCTTCATAAAAGCCCTTTTGCTCGCATAACCGGCCAACGAAAGCTATCTGCTTTTCGGTTATATACTCCACATTTTCTTTTTTTGCGGTATTCCTTGCCTGTTCTGCAGGTTCTTTTATTTCTTCGGTTGAAATAGTTTGCGCCGCGGAAATTTCAACATCGTCCCAAGGAATATCGTCGTAATAGCCGTTGTCTTCGGTCGTAGTCGTAAAAGTATCAGGCTCTGTTTCTGCTTCAATTTTTGGCGAGTATGTTGCTGTTGTTTCGTCCGTCTTGTAGTCTGATAATTGGGCTACTTTTTTATCGTTCGTTATAGCTTTAGGCTCCGTCATTCCAAGAGTCTTATTATCCGCTTTAGGACTAATAAACATATCTTTTGTGTCGAACCCTGCCTCGCCATATTCATCTATGACCGTCGCTTTGGTTATTTCAGGAGACAGCGATAAATATTTCATTAGTCTTCGAATAACCGTTTTCTTCATCATTTCCTCTTCGTGGGTTGCCCACGGAGATGAGGGACTGTCCGCTTTAGAAGATTTTTTAATAGATTCTATTTCTTCGGGCCATAAAAAATCGAATGTTCTCAAATTGTCCTTCATTGTCGCTACCGCATAAACCCCTTTTATGTCTTTGCCTCTTTTAGACGGCGGCAACGGGACGTGTTTTAGCGTTTCTAACAAACCGTATTCTAATGTGAAAGGTTCGTTCTCATAAACTATATGTGCATTAATGGATATTAACTGCCCCGATCTTCGCGCAAGTTCAATAAGACCTCTATATCCGATTATTAATTGTATTTCCTTTCTCTTTGTTTTTTTATTAAAAAAAGGTACGAGATAAACATAGCCAAGATTATCGTCAATTTCAAATCCTAACTGCGACGCCTGCATAACTGCGCCAAGAAATGAATTTGGATCGCAATCTAATAAAGCAGGATTTTTTCTAAGAGTAGTTAAGGCTATCCTTGCCACTCTTTCTGGTGTGATTGATTTTGGCAATGCCTTAGCAATTTCGTTTTTTGATTTTTCCAATAAATCTCTTACAACAGCGAAATTATCTTTTTTTTGCGACATTAATTGGTTCTGCATTTTTAATTCTCCTTTTATTAAAAATTAATTTATTTTCTAAAAATACGTGGCCATTTATCTTTATAGGTCTCTAACAGTTTCTACTTTATTTTTCTTTCCATACATTTTAAATAACTCATCATAGAAAAACTGTAATTTTTCCGACGGGCTGTCTTTGGTATCATTTAGGATAGCCTCAACATGAGTATAAACGTCAAGACTGCCGTCTTCGTTAATATACTCAACATCTTTTTTTAAACGCTTTATATGCTTATTTAGCAACGCTATACAAATTTTATCTATTTTTATTGATTCCATTCTTAAGCCCCCTGTTTCTATAGCGAAGTTATTTTGTCCGCAAAGCGATTTTTAGATATTTATCAATGTCGCCTTGTTTTAAAAACCATTCTTTGTAATCTTGCGGCAAATCTTTAATCGCTATGCCTTTATGTTTTCCGAAAGGCATTATATCCGGTATTCTTGCTTCTTCCGAAAATCTCCAGATGTCGCCCCAGGATTTTAATTCCGATTTTTCTTTTAATATAAATCTTAATAATTCAAGGCAAAGCTCCACATCTACAAGAGCACTGTGCCTGTTAATAAGCTTTTCTCTAATTTGATGTCTTTTAGACTCCTCGCATAAGGCATAACTCAAAGCTCCAAGATTATGTGAATCTAAATGCGGCCATAATTTTCTTGCCATAGGCAAGGTATCAATTAATCTTATGTCGGGCTTTCCTATGACTTCCCAATCGAAGTCTATATTATGCCCAACGAGATATGCCGTATCTTCCGGCAATTTAAATTCCTTTGCCTTAGGACAATTTTCTAAGTCGCAATCTAATATGTTGTGCGTAGCCATAGCGCCGAAACTTATAGGTTTTCCAGGATTATAGCGGTTATTAAAAGTTTCCTTTTGTTCGGCAAAAGGACTGCCGTTTATAATAATGCCGGCGGCTTCTATTAAGACAGGCTCGGTAATCCCAGTAGTTTCAGTATCAAACACTATAACCTTACTCATTTTTTATGCCCCCTTGAATATATAGCGAAGTTTATCTGTCGTTTTGTCCGCCTTGCGGACGGTCGGATTGATATTAGCCAAAATAAAATCTTTGACTAATGTATTCCTTAAATTAAATTCTTCCTCATTAGGTTTCGCCACTACCGGAATGACTTTTATATCTCTAAAATAGCTTGTTACTTCAATGAATGCATTCCGAAAATCAATAACATGTTTTGCATAATTATTTATATCTATCGTTGCTTTTCTTAAAGGATCGTTTAGGGATTTATTTAACAATGGAGTAATATCGCCCAGTAAGTCTATATCAAAATAAAAAATATAGTCGTAAGGCTTTATTGATTTATTTTTATAGGCATTAAGAAGTATTGTAAATTCTTTATGAAACTGATTTTTATCTTGAAGCAAAAGAAATGCGAGATTGTCGAATACGCCCCTGTCGCAAATCATAATACCGTCGCCAATAAGGTTTTCTGCGACGGCTTCCCGCTGTCTTTGAAGCTCGCAAATCTTTTCTCTAAACTTATTAATATTTTCTGCCGGCAATTCAGGATAAATCTCGGCGACTTTTCTTGAAGACTCACTTAAAACAGTCAAATTTTGTATTTGAGCATCAAGATAATTTTCTATACAATGAGTTTTTCCGGATACCGCCGGACCGGATATACATATTTTTTTAATCATTTTCTTTTACCTCAATTTATGACTTTTTAATAAATATTTGTCAATACATTAATTGATATTATTATACGTTTTGAAGCTCATTGCAAGCACTTTTTTCCGAAACTTATTCCTTTTTAAATTGAAATAATTTTTTGTAAGCCTGCTATAGTAAACCTTACTTACGCAAGCTATATTATGATATCCGGTCGCATAATCTAAAAGAGACGGATAGTTATTATTTTGCCAAGTCTCTATGAAATTATGCCAAAATATAGCCTCGCCGATTTTTATTGCTAAAACAGGCCTTGTTAAGAGCTCGTTATAAGAATTTATTTTGTATCCTAATTTTTGCATTTTGGAAAGCGTCCAAAACTTTATGTTAATTTGAGGATAACCATAGTCATATTGATTATAGATACCTCTATTAAATTTAAAATTATCGGATTCGGTTAAAAGAACCGCAATATATAATTGCCGAAAATCCCTTTTAACCGATTTACTTTTTAAAAGAACGGTGCCAGGATTACATAAATATTTATTGTAGCCGCAAACCCTATCATTAATATTTTGCAATGATTGCGACTTAATAATCTCTTTCAAGTCCGCTTTGCGGACAATCCTGACCGTCTTTTTTTTATAATGTTTCTTGGCTTGTCCGCTTTGCGAATAACTGACATAAAAACCTGTTGTTAAAATAATAAATGTAAAGAGAAAATAAAAAAGATTTTTAAGCATTATAACCTCGCTTTTGATTATTTATATAGCGAAGTTATTTTAAAATTTCAGGATATGCTGTTATTATTTCGTTTAATTCTTCTCTTATTCTTTCAGATATTGATTCCGCTATATAATCCCCTGCATTGTTTATGAGATAATCTTTGATTTTTTTAAACTGCTTATCTGTAAGCGTTTTATCCATAATGTCTTCAAAATTACTTTTATCGAACCACTGAGGTACAAACAAGTCTTTATGCTTTTCGTTTAAATCCATTTTTAATCTCCTTTTTTGTCCGGCAAGCGGACAGGCTATTTTTTAAATTAAGCGCCCTTCCCTTAAATACAAAATGGGTTCGGAATATAAAAATTTCTTTATATCCAAAATTTCAAACCATTCTGAAGCGAGATGGTCTTTAGGAATTTCTTTGTAATAATAGCGCCCATCATCTTTTTTTAAATATATTGCTCCGTGATAACTTGAAGATAAAGGTTTATAATAATAAGCATAAATCGCGTCATCTTTTATGTCGTTGATTAATTTTTCAATAAAATCTTTATTCGTCATCTTGCGCCTCGCTTAAATTTTACAGGTTATTATATATAAGCCGCCTGTTTTTCTGCATTCACAAGCACGAAAAACGGCTTACCGAAAATATCGTAAAACTCCCTCGTCTCAAAAGCTTTTGCTTCGCCGTTTTCGTATGTGAAATATACCTCGTCGTCCTCTATGTTTTCGACGGCTCTTCCCAGTAGTATAAAATTTCCGTTTTCGGCTTTTTGATATATTTCGTACCTCATTTCAACTCACCCCCTTTATATCTATAGCGAAGTTATTCGTTTTCCTTAAAAAACTGACATTCGCATTTGCAATTTGCCACATCGTCGGCATAATAATTGAATGCTCCGCCCGGCTCTAAATCGTTGACGGTTTCGTCGTTGCATTTAGCCAATTCGTAGTTTTCCTCAAAAAATTTGCATTTCCGACACTGTTCGGTTTCAATTAAAAGCATTTTGCGCCTCCCTCTTTTTTTTATAAATGCTCTACGTTAATATATGGAAATTCCTCGAATATATCGCTTATAATACCCGATATTTTTTTATCCTGAATGTTTTCAAGTATTACGGCCTCTTCGTCCGTTTCCCACTGGTCGCTTCTGCTGATATCGAATGTTACTGTCCCGCCGTTTTCTGTTTTTATTATTACAACATCGCACCAGTTGTCGTAATCGTCTTCGTATTTTAAGACGACTAATCTTTTGATATTTGCGTTTAAATGCTTTTCTAATGCCTCGACGTCTGCTGGATGTTCGGCTCTGTAATAATTTATAAAATCGCCGTCAATCTTTTCCTGCGTTTCCTTAACTAATTTTTCCAAAACCCTTAACCTTTTTACCTCGTTTAAATAATTTTGTTTATTTTGCGAATCCATTGAATACTCCCTATAAAATATAATTAAATTATTCTTGGTATATTGTGATAGCGAAGTTATTGTTTCACGAAATAATCCTGTATGGTATCCTGAATAATATCTGTGTCTAAATATTCTGTATCAAGATATCTTTCGAGGATATTTTCGGCTATTGCGGAAACGGCGTCGCTTAATTGTTCCTTGCTATATAAATAGCCCGTTTCCTCCGCAACGTCCTTAATAGTTCTTATAAGTCTGTCGTTTGCAGGTATTTCGTACGATATCTTTATTCCTTCGCCGGATACTTGTATATCGATTTTGTCTATCCAGTCTTCTAAATTTTCAATTAATGCTTCGATACTATCAATATTGTCGTCTAATTCTTCCGAATCAAGCATTTTCTCTATTAGTTCGCTAATATATTTTGTTTTGTCTTTAAATTCTTTAAATTCCGCTCTGATAGTATCTAAATGGTTAATTATGTAAGCTTTTGCAATATCGTTCTTGTATTGACATATATTGGTAAACGGATTATCGTTTTCAATGCTTGGCATAATTCCCGGGCCGTGCAGGCAGGCGTAATCGTTTAAATCGTCATCGATAATGTCGTGATAGAGTATGCCTTTAATGTTTTTTATGGCAATTATAATTTCTTTTAAACTTTTTCCGTTCATAATGACTCCTTTAATGTAGTTAAACAGTTTACAATACAGAGTTAATATACTCTTTAATTTCATCGGCTTTGTCTTCGGGAACGAATATACATTCAAGTCTTTTCACTTTGTTTGGAAAAACTCTGAATGCTTCTATTGCTCCGTCCTCGCCTGTATAAATTAAATCAGCCGAACCGCTTACGATATATTTTGCCAATAATTCGGCAAATTCTTCGTTATCGTGAAATTTGCCATAATAGCCGTCCATCTCTATATCATAATCTTTTCCCGTGGAACAATTGATAACGCTGGTTATTGTAGCATCGCCCATACCGCTATCTAATTTAGCAATTTTTTCGTTTAATTCCTTGATGTTTTCAATTTTAACATCTGAACTAAATTCATAATTAAATGTGCTTTCGTATCCCATTGCGATACCCCCATATAAACATAATTAAATTATTCTTGTTTAAAAATTTTGGTAGTTTTTGCGAATTAAGCCGCTTTCCTGAAAACTGTAATATCCTTTTTTTGAAACTATTATATGGTTTAATATTTTTATTTTTAAAATCTCCCCTGCTTTTATTAGCCTGTCCGTTACATTCTTATCTTCAGGGCTCGGTTCAAGGCTGCCTGACGAATGATTGTGGACTAAAATAATATCTGCCGCTCTATCCGAAATAGCTCCAGCAAATATTTCTCTCGGATGAACTATGCTCTGATTAAGCGTGCCTATAAAAACAATGCGCCTTTGTATGACGTTGCGCGCACCGTCAAGCGTTATCGTTATAAAATGTTCCTGCTTTTTATCTTTTAAATCGTCGGTTAATTTTAGGACGTCGTCCGAAGACTTAATCCTTACCGTTTTTAATTCTTTGATAACTAAAGTTTCGATTTTCATTTTATTTTTCCTCCGCTTTATCTTTATAGCGAAGTTGTTCGCTTTACAAACAAATAAAAACAGCGATTAAATTAAATTTTTGTCCGCACGGCGGAAATTATTTTCTTAATATAATATTGTATTTCTTGATTATCTCTTTAAAATCCTTATTGCTGATTCTCTCCTCTTGGGTATAAATCATTCGGTCGCCCGTATTATCCACGATATACTTGAAATATCCCCGTCTATCCCTGCAAATTATCAAAATCTTGTTTTCTTCAAAGTCAACTTGAATGCTTGCACCTTTTGAAAATGTGCTGAAATAAAATACGATTTTTCTTGAGTTCCATTCTTTAAAAAAATAATTAATAAATGGCATACCCTCCCCCCCCCCCCTTTTTATATTAAATGTTTGTCCGCA
>JAJZBN010000019.1:21740-37250 GCA_021798875.1 bacterium
TTTTTTTTTAATTCCTTTTTTTAAAAAAAAAATTAAAAAATGGCCTCCCCCCCCCCCCCCCCCCCCTTTTTATATTAAATGTTTGTCCGCAATGCGATTTATCAATCGTCTTCGCCAAATATAGCCAAGTTGTCGTTTAAAAGTAAATAGTAATGCCCATTGCCGCAGTTTTTGTATTCAAGCGAAAACCAAGCTCTTTGAACTTCTTCCGTTGCGTTTACTTCGACGGAACAATCATATTTATATCGCCAAGAACAGATATATTTTTCTTTGTTATCTAAAGCCTTCTTAATTTCTGCTTTGTAATACTCAGGTATTTTCCAAGTATCAAGCGTTGTCGTTTTATAGCCCGATATAGAATTAAGACCTATATCTCCCGCCTTTTGCCAAGCATTAAAATGTGATTTTATGTTAGCGTCGTTTAATAAAATTGCTTCTTTTTCCGGAGTTAGCCTTCTCGTCAATAAATCGTTCCAGACGTTAGGATGTCTTTTTTCGACTGCTTTTTCCCATTTTTTTAGTTCAAATATATATTTTTCCGCCGCAGTCATATTTTTTGCTTCGTTTTGCTTTTGCAATACAAAATATAATATACCTTTTTGTATTAACTCCGTAATTTCGCTTTCGTATTGCATGCCTCTTCTTCGGCTCTTTTTCCACATTATCATTAAAGAGCCTAAGGTAGATATTGCTATTCTTTTTATTATGGTTTCGCCTCTTTCGTTTACCCACTGAATTTGTTTCGTTCCCGATGTCTTTGTCATTAATTCTCTTAACTGTTCTTTGCTGTCTATCTTTAAAAGCATTCTGACCCCCTATTTTATTATTATTCTTATGTCTATATAGCGAAGTTTAAAGCTCCCGCCGTTTTCGACGGGAGCAGTTTTAAACTATATTGCTAATTTTCCGTTTCCCCTTTTATAAGCCTCGCCGCCTTCTCAGCAGCTCCCGCCGCTTTTACTAACATCGTGGGCTTTTCTTTAAAAACCCCCGACCATCCTTTTAAATACGCCGCCGTATTGTCTTTAATTTTCCCTTTTCCCGCAATAAACAGCGCCGTAAATTCTGCGACAAGCTCCTCAAAACTGTAATTAACATCCCCAAACTCGTTATTTTCTATTTTTCTGTTTAATGCTTTTGCCGTGCTGTGTCCCGCTTCGTGTGCTAAAGAGCATAAATAATCCCTGTAAGATATAAATCTCTCTTTCGGAGGCATTGTTATAAGGTTTTGATTAAAATAAAAGCTTGCGCTGTTTCCGCCGTGTTCTAAGTTTATCCCTGCTTTTGCGATGTAATCTAATAATGTTTTTTCGATATTTTTATCTTCCTCGTCCGGATTAACAGGTTCTTGCTGCGGTATGAATTTGGAAATATCGCTGTCAACGGCGTTTTCGTTAAAAACGTGGTAATATTTTAAAACTGCATAGGTTTCTTTTTCGTCTTCTTTGTTTTCTATTTCTTCATTTTTATTTTTTTCGACTACGGAGTAAAAAATCGCTATGCCGCTTTTAGCTCCCTTTTTAATATTCAGGCCTTTTTGTTTTGCCTGATTAAAAGTAAGCCAGTAGTCTCCTGTCTTTAATAAAACCCTGTTAATGCCTCTATAAAAGGCTTTTGTTATTAAATTGGCGGGGGCTTTCATTTTCCAAGTTTTTTGCCAAAAAAGCTCGCCCGATTTTTCGATGTCTTCGATAATTTGATTTGTAATAATTTGATACACATTCATTGCTTTTACCTCCGCTTTGTTATTATTTATATATAAATAGCGAAGTTAAAGCTTTAGAAGCAGTAATAAGAAACATAATCGTTTCCTTGAGCCTCTGCGACTTTTACATCGTCCCTTAACGCTCTTTTCGTTTCTTTGCTTATATCTTCGTCCCTTAACGCTCTTTTTAAATCTTCTATAGGCATTTCAATTACGCCCGATGCATTAAAGTTAAGCTCGTCGGTATTTATATAACTTAAAAGCTCCCCTATCGAAAAAGAATATTCGTATTCAAGCTTTGTAATTCTGTGCGCTCCTACTCCCATTTTCCCCCCTTTTATTATTTTTTTAGACGTTAAAATTTTTTAACTAAATTTTTCCTATACTTTTTTAATATGCGATATTCAGCATAATCGCATATCTCGTTATTGAAAAAAACTTTAACTTCATTGCTAAGGGACAAATACTCTTCTTTTAATTTGTCGTTTCTAAAAAAATAAACCGTTTCTTTGCTTGTATCGTCAACACTCGGCAATAAAATGTAATAAGAATTTTCTTTCACAAAATCTAAGAGTTTTGAATAAAAAAAATCGTTTAAAACGAAATCCTTATAATCGGGCGGAGTAATAAGACTTTCTTCGATAATATCCCTGTCGCCGAAAACTCCGTCAAGAACCGCTTTATCCCTGTCAAAAATTAGCATTTTTAAATCCCCCTTTTTTTTTATAGACACTCAAGTTCGAAATGAGCTCGGGAGAGCTCATCGAACGACATATCCAGACTTACCCTAATTACCTTGTTATGCCGAAACAGCATAACCGTTGTTTTATTTTGTTTTGTCTTTTCTATTTACTGTCTATGTTTATATAGCGAAGTTATTTATTTTTTTTGTCCGCATTGCGAAAGTAATTTTCATATTCTTCTTCGTTTAATAAATATTGCCTATATTTAAATAGGTCTTCTTCAGTAAAATCAGGAAAATCGTCAGCAAACGGAAAATCTAAATAATCGTTAATTTTTATGTCTGGTATTTGATAGCTTAAAAGCTTTAAGCACTTATTTAAGGTAAAATGCATACTCGATAAACTTAAATATTCATCTTTCGTATGCTCGTTATAAAATCCCACTGATAAATTAACATTCAACCTTGAATATCTTTCAGTTAGTTTTAAAACATCGGAATAGCTCCCGATTTTTTCTTTATAACCTAACTTTTTAAAAACCCCGTTTATTTCTTCGGCAGCATATCCGTAATTAACAAATTCTTTAAATCCCCGTCTATCTAATCCGATGAAGATTTTATGATTTACATCGTCGAAGTCTCTGCAAAAGGCGTTAACTCCCGCCTTCGTAGTTTCTTCGTAATCAGTTAATAATATCGAAGCTCCCGATTTTGCAAGGTTATATGCAATCCATATCCCTGCCCTATCATCTGCCCCTAAAATGCCTTTTCTATTATAAATAAAATCGCCGTATTGAGTTATATTAAACTGATTATCTCTTTTAACCGTATCGACGTGCGCATTAAACAGCACGTCGATATATCTTCCTTGTAGGTAAAAATAATTTTTTTTATAAATACCGTCTTTAAATTCTTCTTTAAACCTATAAAATATTTCTTCTTTCGGCATTATTAGAAATTTTTTAATCATTTTATATCTTCCTTTTATAATCAGCTAAAGCCTCTTTAATAGAACCGCAGCAGGCTATATGAGAATTTCTTATATGTCCTTCTTGTCCGCAAATCGGACAAATGTATTCTTGATTTTTTAACTCTTCGTAAAAACTATCCTTTATCATAACGGTCTTTAAGTTTTCCTCTTTGGTATCCTTAACGGCAGTAAAGGGGTCTAAATATGTCCCGTATTGTCCGCCTGCACAACCGTATTCTTTTATTTTGTATTCATTTATACCGATTAATTTTGCTATTTCCCGCCTCATTATCTCACTGTCAAACTGAGAACCGTAATTTTTGAAAATCATAAAACCTTTTTTGCCGTCTTTGTTGTAAAAATATAGCCAAGCCCTGCTTGTTTTTTTCCCGCCCGACTGCGAAAATAAAATCGCCGTACCTGACATTAAAGCCCATTTAGAAACGCCGTGCGAATAACATCCGCCGTCTGCAAAACAGGATTTATACGTTGCAAAATCCGACGGACTTAACATATCTGCGGGATTAGTGGATATTATAAAATCCGTTTTTCTATCGTATGCGCTGGATGCGTATAATTCAAAGTCAGCAGTAAACGAATATCCCGCCTCTTTAGCTTTCTTTACTATAAATCTTGTAAATTTTTCGCCGTCCGTAAGCTTGTTTTTTATTATTTCTTGCTCTGTTATTTCTTGTCTTACAAAATTTTTATAGTATCTTTTTAAATTTAACAAATCCCATTTATCTAATCCTGCAGGTAAATTTATTTTAATCCTGTAATTATTTTCTTTGCTATGCCCTAATAATCCCCTCGTCTTTTCTTTAGCCTTATCTAACGTGTTTATAAAAAAATCGTTTAGCATTTTTTAAGCTCCCTTTTATGTCCGCAATGCGAACTTTTTAACTTCGTATATATGTATAGCGAAGTTAAATTAACCATAAATCCCCGCTTTTCTTTTAACCATTTCCCCGTAATTTTGCAAAAAAACAACTTTGCCTTGATGTTTTTCCGCCCTTATTTTTTTCTTCATTTCTCTTGTCAATGCGACTTTTTTATTTACCACTAATCCGCAAACGTATTGCCGTTGCCAAGACGGCATTTTTTTTACTTTTTTATAATTTATTTCAAGCCCGTATTTGCTAATTTGCTTAACGATTAAAGATAAAGCATTTTCCATATCGTTATAATTATTCCCTGAAAAAGTTATGTCGTCTGCGTACCTTGTGTACGCAATACGGTTTTTATTCAAATTTCTTCCGACTTTATAATCAAAATTTTTAAGATATAGATTTGCTATATAGGGACTCGTCGGCGCTCCCTGCGGAAGCCTTTTGCCTTTGCCGTCTTTAAAATCGTAAAAGCATAATCCCCATTTTAATTTTGCTTTTATGACTGATTTAGCTTTTTCTAATGTTATGGATGGAAAAAAATCTTTTATATCCACGGAATAAACCCACTGTTTATTCCTGTGCGGTATAGCATTTGTAATTATACTTCTGTTAGGCGTGAAACCGTGCGTATATGGACTTGCAGGATAAGACTTATAAAGATATTTTAAATAATCTTCCTGCCTTTTTTTCGTTACAGGGTCTGGGGCTTCGATATGCCTCGTTCCCCCGTCTTTTTTTGAAATTTCAAAAACCTTATACATCTTAATCCCCCTTTGGCGGGATGTTAAAATCCCGCCGTTGTAAATAGACACTAAAAGTAAGCGGTGGCGGAGATGATTCGTTTTGGTAAAGCGTGCGCCCCATACTTCTCTTTCTATAGCTTTACCATACGAATCTTATCCGCGTGAGCGGATGCCTGATAAAGCTAAACCTGACAAACTCGCTATGCCGAAACAGCATAGCTGTTGTTAAATCAAAGTTGTTTTTCTTTTTACTGTCTATTAATTTATTTTTTCTTTATATATAAATAGCGAAGTTATATAGCTTTAATTTTAATTTCATACCAAAAATCTTTACCGTACACATCGTTATAAATATCAATATCTTTTGTTAATATATAGGCTATTCTTTCTTTCAAACTTTTTATATTAACTTTACCGTTTTCACTTAAAACTATTGTCAATCTTTTAATAATTACACCCCATATATCCTTACTCCAATCGCAACGATAACTTATTGCTATTTTTTTATTTTTCATAACTTCTTTAAATTTTTTTAAGTTTTTCTTTTCTAAATATCCATAACATAATAAAACTTCGTTGTTCATTTTTTTTTCTCCTTTTAATTATTAAAAAGAGCTACTAAAAAGATTTGATAAATAATATCTTTTAGCAGCTCCAGAAGTTAAATTTCGATATAAGTATTATGACTGCATAATCTTATGTATTGCCTTACCTCTTCTTTTCTGAGATATTCTTTGAATGTCCGCTTTAATTCAAGGTTTCTTATGGCTTGTTCTTGTTCCCTTTTAGCTTTTTTTATTTCTTCTTTTTTTATTGCGATAACCGCTTTTAATTTGTCATTGTTTATCTTTTTCAATAAAATATTTAAGAAATTATAAAAATCTTTACCGCTTTTATGTATGGCAATTTCTAATATTTCTTTTTCTACCGTATCCATAATTACCCCCTGCCCCTCTTTCGAGGGGCTTTCAAAAGTTAATTAATTAAAAACCAAAAGCCATTTGCAGGCCTTCCGTTTCCGCCTGCGCTGGCTGTCTTTTGTTGTATTTCGGTTTTATATTTATTATTTCTTCTTCGGCGTCTTCTTCGTCAAACATTCCGGCGCTTTCGTTATAGGTTTTCCAAGATTTAGCAGGTATTAAATCCATTAATTCGGTATGTTTTCCGTCTTGTGAAACAACGGTATTTAAAGACGATGTATAACAGTTTTTCAAATCTAAAAAACTGATTATTGCCCTTTCTAATTTATGCTCAATTTTGGTTTTGCTTAAAGGCTTGTAATTTCTTGCAGCTCTTGCAAGCGTTAAAAACAACCTGTATATTTCGCCTGTAAGATTTTTATTAAAGGTGTTAAAGCTTTTTTCATCCGTAAAATTAAAATTAAGATGTTCAGGATAATTTACGCTTTTTTGCGTTATCTTTTCGACAATATATGCTTTAATATATCTATCCATAAGCAAATCTTTATTTATTACTTCTTCGTTCATTTCTTCGATTGCCATATTAATAAATGTTTCAATGATTTCGATTTTCATTCTTTCCGTCTCCTTTGCCATCTGCAGGCTTTAAATAAAGTTAAGTTAAATTAAATGTAAAATTTGGTACATATTGAAAAAAACAATACTTAAATCAAACACTATTAAACTAAGTCCAAATAATCTATTCATCTCTTTTCACCTCCTCAATTTTTATATCGGGTAATCCTGAGTGAGCCCTCTTAATTTTTTATTTTTTATACAATTTTGCTTTTTTTAATTTTTCAACATTTCTTATTATCGGTATAAACCTTCGTTCGCCCATTTCACAAATCGTGAGGTGCTGCGGCGTTTACGAGGCGCAAAAATTATGACAACGTCTTTTTGTTGGCGTAATTTTTGGCTTTTAGCCGAAGTGCCGCAGCTAACGAACGAATGGGCGAACAAGGTTTATACTAATAAGAAAGAAAATTAAAAAGCAAAATTGTATTAAAAATAAAGCTTTTAATCGCGGCGGTTTTATGCCGCATCCGAATTAATTTAAATTCCTCAAGTGCTTCTGTTGGAGTGAGACGTGCGGAGCAAAGTCGAACGGAAACTTTATTGCTTTTAAATAAGTAGTTATTCCTCACTGCTAACTCGGGACCTTAAATTTGTCCCGAGTGATCGTCGTCGCAAAAAAAATTTCAAGGAGAATTCGATAGGTTTGGTCACAGAACGGTCGTTATGAGACGTCTTTCCAAGTTATCAATCTATTCGTCAACGCCTGTGAGCAAACCTGTCGTAATTCTCCGGCAGGCGGTTAGGACAATTAAACACTCTGAGTTTACGACGGGTGTTTAATTGTTCGTTAAAACCGCCTGTGAAATTTTTGCCTAACAGACGGGCGCAAGGAATTTATGACGCAGCGCCACGTAATACCTTAAGTGTTTCTGTTGTAGTGAGACGTGCGGAGCAAGTCGAACGGAAACTTTATTGCTTTCGCTGTGGAGTGGAACGGCAGGATTGCCTTGTTGATAAAAAAGATAAAAGTACTAAATTGCATTATGTAAAAATAATAATAAAATTCAAAAACACAAAGGCAATCCGAAGTGGAACGAGACAGCATTAGTTTTTATTTGCCTAAGACGAAGTCTTTTTAATGGCAAATAAAAACTCTCCTCTACTCCCCCTCGTGAATAGCGAGGGGGAGAGGGGGGGTGTCTTACGTGTGGCTTCAGTGCGAGATATTGACTTGCAATACTGCAATTATAAAAAGATAAAAATAAAATAAAATAAATACAAAGAAAAGAACGAAAGTCAATATCCGCACGGTGTAGCATTTGCGGCGATTTCTTTCCGCTTAAATCGCCGCAAATGCGTGCAAAGAGGTTCGTAGCCGTATCGGTTTTTAAAATAAAACACGCTTTTTCGTTTTATTTTAAAAACCGAAGGTTTCACCGCTTCACTTTAAGGTGAAACCGGTAGGCACGAACCTCGTATATTTTTTTTTATTTTTTATGTTTTTGCGGAGGCTCTTTTATGCGGTTTTACTCCTCTTGAGTAAAAAATATTGCAGAAAACCACAAACTACCATTTAAACTTCTGCAATATTTTTTATGAGCCGCAGCAATAAAAAATAAAAAAAAATATACAACACACACATACAACTTTGTCAGGGTTTTTTAATCTTTAAATTTATTAATAATATTAAGTAGTTAACAGGCTATAAACTCCCCTATTTTCAAAGGGAATTAAAGAGGGGATGTAAATTGCTTTTTTTGATACTTTTTTATAGTCGAAAATCGAACGTATTTTGCATTTAAAGGCGACGATTTTATGCCTGAATATTTTTTATTTGATAAAAAAATACGACCTTAAAAACGATTTTAATAGCATTATTTTTTATCAAAAAAAAGATAAAATTTTTTTAAGATTGTGAATAAATTTTTAACAAATTTTGATTTAAAAAATTTCAAAAGCGGGATAAAAAATGGCTTTTAAATTTAAATTTTAAGACCTGATTTTTTATTCAGGACGTTTACTATTTTGATAAAAACAGGCGGGCTTTAAATCGATTTTAAGCAAAAAAAATGCCGGCAAAATGAATTACCGGCATATAGAAAACCATGTAAACATTTTATCTTTTATTAAAATGAGCTTAAATCCCTGTCATAAAATTCGTCGAAAGTAAGGACTCTTATGTGGTCGTCTATGGTCTGCGAAACAAGAAAAGTTTTAAAATTATTACCTTTGTTTATAGACGTAGATTTAAGCCTGTCAAATGTTTTAATTAAAGAAATTTTATCCTCTCCGTTTTGCACGAGATAGATCAATTTATCAATTTCTATTTCTTTACTATTGTGTCTTGCGTAGTCTAACTGATCCTGTAATGAGGCAAACTTTTTTCCATATTCGAGCCAGTTCCTTTTAATTGAAACTTCTACTTCAAAGCCAATTTTAGAAGACGGAAGATAAACATCAGGTCTTATTTCTTTACCATTAAAGGGATATCCGTCCATTTTTTCAGAATAGGCTATATCTCCGTTTTCTTTTGATTTGGCAAGCGTCCTTATTATAAAAAATTCATGAAAAAAATTTGATTTTAAAATTTTCACATTAGGTTTTCTTCCGCCTATTCCTGCAAAAGCAACTCTATTTCCTTCAACGAGAGTAAACTTAAAAATGCGATTATTTTTATCTCTCATAGGCATACTATAACTGCCTATTTTGAGATATTCCGCTTCTTTCAAAATATTAAGTCTTTCTTTAAAAGTGTTTTTAGAACAGGGAAAAAAATTCTTCGTAAGCATATAAAGCGCATCAAAATCGGCATAACCGTAAAGAGATAAAAATTCAAAAATAGCAATATCCCTTTCAGTGAATTTTATTCTTCTTTTTGCTATTTTTAGCATCTTAATTACTCCCTTTTTATTTTTTTAATTGTTTTTTATCGTCTAAAACGTCAAGAGTAAATCTATTTTTTTTATCGCTTTTTACGCAATAATCTTTTATATTTTTATCCGGTTCTTTTAAAAGAAATCTTCCAAAAATAAAAGCCAGCACAGAAAAAAGTAAAAACAAAACTAAATAAAAATATACTCCGAGCATGGCGCTTGAATGCTTCGACGGAGAAACGTAAATATATCCGAAATATCCGTATCTGACATACTCAAAAACCTTAGAGAACATATTTCCAAACACAAATGTGGAATAGTTTCCGTAAAATATTTTCAGGAACAAAAGGGGAAGAAAGATAGATAAAAGAATTAATAAAATAATAATTAAAGATTTAGTCACGTGGTCTTTATACATTTTTTAAAACCTCGTTCATATCGATATAATTATTAAAACGCATAACGCATTTAGTCAAATCCTGTCCTATTAATATTTTCCCTATTGCGTTTCCGGGTTTCAAAGCAGATATTGCCGACGGCTGGACGAGCCAATCTTTAGCCTGACCGGACGATACCATTGTCGTGCCGTGAGTTTCCATTGTGCGTGATTTAACCTCTTCGACTTTATAACCAAACAGACGTGAAATGTCTTCGTTTCTTAATCCGTCCTGAGCGAAAAAAATTTTATTTCTTGCATTGTTTAGTATAATATCAAGAAGCGTCGGGTCAAACCTGTCGGCATCGGAAAACGACTGCGTAAGAAGCGCGATTTCAATCCCAAATCCCCTGATTTCTTTTATGATTTTACTGAAATACGAAAACATTAAATCCGAAAATTCGTCTATTGCAAACGTCATAAGGAAATCTCTTTGTCGGGGTTTAACGAGCCTTATATACTCTATTATCATTCTGCCGAAAGAGTTTTCCGCTTCGATATTCCTTAAAGAAAACCAGTTGTCCGCTTTAATATCTATATTGTCAGAATCTTCATAATTTAAGTTTTTTGCAAGAGCAAAAGGCTGAAGTTTGTTCATGAAATTAGATATATAAGAAGCGTAGTCGGTATTATTGACGATACCTGACAAAATTAATTCTTCTGCTTCGGATAAATAAGTCTTATAAGTGTCGTAAAGCTTTTTCATCTTATCCCTAAAAAGAGATAAGAACAACTTTTCAAAAGTGATATTTTCAATATAATCTATCACAAATGATAAGGCTTGAATAGCAAAATCCTGATAAAAAGCCTCTTCTGTAGATATGATTTTAGGATAAAGGGAGTTTTTTAAAAGTTCGAGTATTTCGTCTTTTTTAAGGCCTTTTAGGGGGTTTATTTTCGACTTCATATCGTAAAAATTTGCTTCCGGTTTATAAATTCTTGCAACCATTTTTGCATTTTCATCGCCTTTGCCGTCTATAACCGTTATACTGGTTTTATTAATCCAAAGCGGCAATAAAACGCTTTCGGTTTTACCGGAGCCGGTTATTCCGAAAACTATTATATGAGCGCTTGGAAAAGGAATTTTTATTATAGGACTGTCGTCGTCTTTAGACATATCTTTAATGTGGGCAAAAACAGGAACGGAATCTTTTTGTTTATTGCCGGTTTGTTTATTTTCTTTATCGAAAAAATTCTGCATTATTTTTCAATCTCCTTTTTAGACTGAGAAGTCTTTTTGCCGTTTAAATCTTCGGTTAATTTCTGTTTAGAACTTTCAATTAAAGTTTTGACTATCTCTGAGCGATCTACTTTATATTTATTTGAAACTTCCGTTATTAAATCATAGATAGATTTAGAGACCTTAATATTTTTTAAAGTTACAGTCTCCTCTTTTATTAGTTTTTCAAAAATAGACATAACTTAATCCTCCTTAATTTTTATTATTTGTTTTATGATTTTTTCCGCTTTTAATCCCGACGGAATTTTTAAGTTAACAGTCGTCATTTTTTTTAAAAACAAAACCGAAATCTTAGACAAATGTTCTTCGTTAAACTGATTTGTTAAAGAAATAATATTATCATTGCTTAACGATGAATTTTTCTTATTTTGAATATCTTTAATATGCAATTCATCGAAATCTTTTATAATTTCTTCCTTAATGTTTGCTTCGTCTATTCTTGAAACTTCTATTGCTTTTCTTACGTTTTTTTTGGTTATTTTGCCTTGCAAGTCATCTTCTACGCTTAAAAGAGCAAGCATATCGCTTATATGGCTTTTGCTTTTTCCGACAAGTCTTGCTATATCCCTTATGGTTTGGTTTTTATCCAACAGTTTTTTATATGCTTTAGCAAGTTCTACCGGTTCTAATTCTTTTCTTTGCAGATTTTCTATAATCTGAATTATAAAAATATCTTCTTCCTTAATGTCGTTTCTAATATTAGCCTTGATAGTTTTTAAGCCTAATTGCCTGCACGCCGCAAGCCTCCTTTCTCCGCATATAAGATTATAATTACCATTGCCGTTTTCTTTGACTACTATAGGTTCCAATAATCCGTGAGTTTTAATAGAATTTAAAAGTTCGTCGAACTCCCGACCGCCCAAATTTTGTCTCGGCTGCGTATAAACTATATTAATCTTGTCTGTTTCTATTTCCGTTTTTTCCAAAACGGTATCTTCTTTTTTTTCGCCGAGCCAAGAAAGCGGATCTTTTAATTCAAATTTTGCCATATTTTCCTCCGGTGATTTCTTTTGCAAGGTCGATATAATCCGCCGCGCATTTTGAATTATTTTTATAAGTATAAACAGTTTTGCACATTGCTTGAGCTTCTTTTAATTTAGTATCCGTTCTTATAACTGTTTTAAACATTTTATTTCCAAGCTGAGGCTTTAAAACCGATTCGTAAATCTGTTTGGAAACGGAAAGCCTTTTGTTGTAGCCTACGGCGAGGTATCCCATTATTTCTAATCCGTTATTGATTTTAGATTTGACTCTGCTAAAAGTATTTAGAAAATCGGAAAGTCCGTCAACGGCAAATTTTTCAAGAAGTATAGGAACAATTATCCGGTCGGAAGCGGCAAGAGCGTTAAGCGATATTAAACCTAAAGAAGGCGGACAGTCGATTATAATATAATCGTATTCATCTTTTACGTCTTTAAGCGCATCTTTTAAAATATACTCTCTTCCTATCTTCATAAATATTTCAAGTTCGACACCGGATAAAGAGATATTGGAAGGCACTAAATCAATACCGTCAACATTAATTATGACATCTTTTAGCAACGCTTTTTCCATTAAAACCGCCGAAATGGACTTTTCCGGTTCTACTCTTTCGGTTAGGTGAAGCGTAGCATTTGCCTGAGGGTCTAAATCGACGAGCAATACTTTCTTTGAAGCAAAAGGCAAAGTTAAGGACTTTGAAAGATTAACGGCGGTTGTGGTTTTACCTACTCCGCCTTTTTGATTAACTACGGAAATAATCATAAAAAGTCTCCTAAGATTAATATTAATTAATAGTCCGCAATGCGAACTAATAAAATAAATATCATTTTTATAAATTCTTGTCAATACAAAATTTATTGACAACGTTATTTTAATATGATATTTTTTATTCATTATGAAAATATTGTTAATTTTTATTTTGGCTTTATATTTATTTTTTCCGGCAAAAAGAAGCTTTGCCTATAATATAGGAAATCCTAACTCCGAAATAAAAATAGTGGAATACTCCGACTATGAATGTCCATATTGCAAAAGATTTGAGTTAAAAGTGTTTCCTTATATTTTTAAGAATTATATAAAAAGGAGATATATAGACTGGGATTTTAAGGATTATCCGCTTATAAATATTCACGCTTTTGCTTATAAAGCGGCGGTTATAGCGGACTGTTCAGGAAATAACTATATGGCGGTCAGATATTATCTTTTTAGATATCAGAACGAATGGAAACGGACGGGAGATATTTACGGATTATTAAAAAAGTTTATAAATGTAAAACCGATTAAATCCTGCGTTAATACAAGATATTCTCAAAAGATAGTAGATAACGATTTAAGGCAAGCTTATAAATTAGGATTAAGGGCTACTCCGAGCTTTGTTATCTATAAAAACGGACGCTATTTGCAAACCATAAAAGGATATCATAATAGCGGTTTTTGGTATGATACTTTAAATTTTTTGCTTTCAGGCAAGTGAACTACCTATCAATAAATAGTAATTTGATTACTATATTTCAAATAATACACCTATCTTTTTAAAATATTCAAATCCAATAATTTGAGGATGATACGAAAGCCCTCCTGTTAAATCTGACGGGTGCTTTGTCACAACCAATCCCATCATATCAGGTTTTTTATGCAATATAGCGTATGTTGTAGAAAAGGTTAAATCTATAATTTCTAATGTTGGTAGGGTTAACCATGCATGTAAATTAATTTTTGCAGAGCCATAGCCAAAAGTTAAAAAATTTGCCAACTTATCTTTAGGGGTATAAAAAATTTTATCATTTTCCATAATTATATAACCTACAGTATAAAATACATCGCATTTTAAAAAACTTTTAATTTTATCTATAAATAAATAATTAATCTGAAAACATTTAGCAAAAAAATCATCCTTACTTAAATTTAATGAGATTATTTCTTTGTTAATAAAAGAAGAAATATTTTCTAATGTTTTATCTGTTAAAAATCTACTGTTATCTATTACAAATTTATGTTTTTCATTTAAAATTTCTTTCGTAAAATTTAAAGCTTCTAAAAATTCTTTTTCGTAATCCATTACAATTTTATCCATTTAAATTTTTTAAATTTATATATCTTGTTTGATTTATATGTTTTTATTCTTTATTTGTAAATATTATATAATTTATTTTAAGAAAACTACAGCAAATATCAAAGTAAATACTTTTAAGATTTTTTATTCCACACGTCGTCAACCGCTTTCCTTAGCGTCTCAGGAACTAAATGCGAATATCTTTTTGTCATCTGCGTCGTCCTGTGTCCTAACAGCTCCCCCGTTATAAATAGAGAAACTCCGTCTTTTACCATTTTACTTGCGAAGACGTGCCGTAAATCATGGATATGCATATCTTTAATTCCGGCGTTGCGGCAGGCTGTTATAAAAGACTTTCTGAAATTGCCGATTCTAGTTCCGTCTTTGTTAAAGACATATAAACAGTCTTGATGTTTCTCTATACCGCATAGAAGCTCTTTTAAGGGCTTGCTAATCGGGATATATCTATCATACTTAGTTTTCGTTCCTTTTATGGCTATTGCATCGTTCTGCAAGTCCACGTCGTCCCATTTTAAGTTAAGGGCTTCGCCTTTCCGGCAGCCTGTATAAATTAGAAATGTTATTAAGTCGCGGGTTAGTTTATTAGTAGCTCCGTTAATAAGTTTATCAATATCAGAATCTGATAAAGTTTTTATCCTGGAGAGCTCATTTAATTTTTTAATGCCGGCCGCCGGATTCTTTTCGATGAGTTCCTTTTCTATGCAGAAATTAAAGAAGTGCCCTAATGTATTTACTTCCAAATTAACCGACCTAAAACTTATTTCAGATTCTTTTTTTTCTATATTTTTCGGTAAAGCCATAATCTCTATTTTTCTTTTTAGCTGGTAATTCTTAATATGAGACTGGTTAATTTCCGAAATCTGCCTGTCTTTAAAATCCGGTAAAAAATGTTTAGATAAATACATCCTTAATTCTTTAGTTTTACTATTAACCGAAAGCGAATTTATATATTGCTCCCATGCCGTCAAAAAGGTATAATTGCTTTTAACCGGCATACTGAATTTTTTCCGAACCAAATCAGCTTCTATTGTATTTGCTATTTGCTGAGCAAGTTTTTTATTGCCTGTTTTAGTAGATCCGCGGTATCTGAATCCGTCAAGACGTATTTGATACCAGTATGTATCGTTTCTTTTATAAATGCTTGCCATATTTAACTGTAACATGATGTGGTCGTTTTTGTGTCCAAAATAAAAATACGATATGGTAAAATATAGCATTTTACGGACTAAAAAAGCAAGAAAAATTTTGAAATGGAAACCAGCAAAAGCTTAAAAATATTGATTTTAATGAATATTTAACATTCAATAATAACTTGCATGGCATGCAAGATGTCGTCGGTTCGACTCCGATCAGCTCCACCATTCAAATAAAGCGTTTGAGACAATTTTAAGATAATTAATTTTTTATGCTGTGGTCGCTTTTGTGTAAAAAAGGTTTA
>JAJZBN010000020.1 GCA_021798875.1 bacterium
GTGGCTGATCATCCTCTCAGACCAGCTAACCATCTTTGTCTTGGTAGGCCATTACCCTGCCAACTAACTAATGGTCCATAGGCTCATTTATAATCGATAGCATTGTGAAGAGGCCACCTTTGGTACTGCATCTTGTGACACAGTACATTATCCGGTATTAGCAGTCCTTTCGAACTGTTATCCCGAGCTTATAAGTAGATTACCTATGTATTACTCACCCGTTCGCCACTTTACTTATCCCTTGCGGGACTTTCACGTACGACTTGCATGTGTTAGGCACGCCGCCAGCGTTTGTTCTGAGCCAGAATCAAACTCTCTATAACAATAAATTATTATTAAGAAATTAACTGATTTGTTTTTAATGCTTTTTTAATGCGTGCTGTTTAGTTCTCAAAGACCGATCTTCATTAGCAGGTTTGTTTAATACCTAATCTCGAAGTGTTTAAATAGTATATAAAAATGTTAAAACAATGTCAAGCGTTTTTTTAATCTTTTTTTAATTTTATTTTAAATATTTTTTTCTTTCCGGATTTTATAATAAATTCCTCAATATTTTCAGTTACTTGATAAAAATCCTGTCCTACTTTCGACTCGATATTTTTTTCATTTAAAGTATCGAAATATATTTTGACCGCCCCCTGCTTAATAAGCCTTTTTGCTTCGCTTTTACTGGAGGCGGCATCTATTTTAACTAAAAAATTTACTATTATCTCGGAGGGAACGGAAACTAACTTAATATTTCTCTTTTCGTCCTGAATTGCTTCCCCTTTTATAAATTTGCCGTATTCTTCGGATTCAAGTTCTATAGCCGTAACTTCTTCCGGATTTACTTTCTTTTGAAACTTATCTTCAAAGTATTTTAATGCTTTATCGGATTCTATTTTACCGTGGTATCTTTCTACTATTTCCTTAGCAAGTCTTTTTTTTGCAATTATCGGATTTAAATCGTTTTTTAATTCGGCTATTAAATTTTTAAATTCGTTATTCGATATAAAACTAAGTAGTTCATAGTATTTTACCATCATTTCGTCGGAAACGGACATTATCTTGCCGAACATATCGTTAGGTTCGTCTGAAACTCCTATATGGTTTCCGAGAGATTTGCTCATTTTATTTATGCCGTCCAAGCCTTCAAGAAGCGGCATAGTCATTATAACCTGAGAATCCAAACCGAAACTTTTCATCAATTCGCGTCCTACTATAAGATTGAATTTTTGATCGTTACCGCCTATTTCTATATCGGCTTCAAGAAACAAAGAATCGAAACCCTGAAGAAGCGGATAAATAAATTCATGCATGGCAATAGGTCTGTTATCGCGGAATCTTTTTTCAAAATCATCTTTTTCGAGCATCCTTCTTACAGTATAATTAGAAGAAATTTTAATAAATTCGTCAAGTTTTAAATTCGACAGCCACCAACTGTTAAAAAGAATTTTGGTTCTTTCGGGTTTTAAAATTTTAAAAGCTTGGGCTTTATAATCCTTAGAGTTTTTCAGTACGTCTTCTCTCGAAAGCGGTTTTCTCGTCTCAGACTTTCCCGTAGGATCGCCTATCATTGCCGTAAAATCGCCTATTATGAAATATACTATATGTCCTAATTCTTGAAAAGTCCGCAGTTTGTTTAATAAAACCGTATGTCCGAGATGTATATCCGGAGAAGTAGGATCAAAACCGGCTTTTATTTTCAGAGGTATTTTATTAGATAAGGAATATAATAGTTTTTCGCTGAGTTCTTCTTCTTTTATAAGCTCCAAACTTCCTCTCTTAATAGAGTCTATCTGCCTGTCTATTTCGATTTCTATCTCTTTTTTTGACATGTTTAATTAAGTGATTATTTTTATAAACTTATACGAATCTTTTGAATATTCTTGCTTAATTTTGTTTTTTTGTCAATAGTAACGGCTACGCCGTTTAGTGCGATATCTTTTTCTTCCGGTTCGAATCTTTCGGGTATTCCGGTTAAATATCGTCTAATGGCTATTTCTTTATTTGTGCCGAGAACGGAATATTTTGAGCCTACCATTCCTACATCGGTAATATAAGCGGTACCTTTAGGCAGAATAATATCGTCGTTAGTCTGTACATGAGTATGGGTACCCATAAAAGCAGAAACTTCTCCGTCTAAATATAGCGCGAGCGCTTCTTTTTCCGAAGTAGCTTCCGCGTGAAAATCGATAATAATCGCATCGGATTTATCTCGAACTTCCTTTATAATATCTTTAGCAACCGTAAAAGGAGAATCGGACAGAGCTTTCATGAAAACTCTTCCTTCTAAATTTATAACGGCTATTTTTCTATTGAATTTAGAATTGAATATTCCAAAACCTTTTCCATGAGATAAAGAAGGGTAATTTGCGGGACGCAAAAGCCTTTCATGATTATTAATATATGGAATTATGTTTTTTTTGTCCCATATGTGGTTACCGGTAGTTATAACGTCAATGTCTAAATTAAATAAAAAATCTGCGATATCTGGAGTTATCCCCATTCCGTGGGCGGCATTCTCTCCGTTTGCAATGATAAATTCGGAATTATACTTATCGATTAGCAAGCCTATAAGCGATTTTACCGCCAAACGCCCCGGTTTTCCAATAATATCCCCGATAAAAAGAATATTGATTTCATCGTTATTTAGCAAATTCCGTAGCCCTCGTTTCCCTGATGACCGTAACTTTAATTTGACCAGGATACTGCATTGTATTTTCTATTTTTTTTGCTATATCTTTAGATAATACTACAGAATCTTCGTCTGAAATTTTTTGACTCTGAACTATAGCCCTGATTTCTCTTCCCGCTTGTATTACGTAACTTTTTGCAACGCCGGCAAAAGAATTTGCTATAGATTCAAGATCTTCGAGACGCTTTACGTATGTCTCGAACATTTCTTTTCTTGCGCCGGGTCTTGCGGCGCTTAGAGCGTCTGCCGCAGAAACTAAAACTGCAAGCACGCTGTTCGGTTCTTCGTCGAAATGATGCGCGGCGATAGCATGAACCACTTTTGGCGATTCGCCGAATTTTTTTGCAAGATCGGCGCCTATTATAGCATGCGAACCTTCAACTTCATGGTCGACAGCCTTGCCTATATCATGTAAAAGCCCCGCTCTTTTCGCCTGTTTAACGTTTATGTTTAATTCCGAAGCCATTATTCCGCAAAGAAATGCAACTTCTATAGAATGGTTGTACACGTTTTGAGAATAGCTCGTTCTGTATTTTAATCTGCCTAGAAGTTTAAGCAATTCAGGATGAACACCGTGAATTCCGACGTCGAAAGTCGCCTGTTCTCCCGCTTCTTTCATGGTCTGGTTAAGTTCTTCTTCGACTTTTACGACTATTTCTTCTATTCTTGCAGGATGAATTCTGCCGTCGGCAATCAATCTTTCCAAAGAAAGTTTGGCTATTTCCCTTTTTATAGGATTAAAAGAAGACAAAATAACGGCTTCAGGCGTTTCGTCTATTATTAAATCGACTCCGGTAGCGGCTTCGAGAGCGCGGATATTTCTGCCCTCCCTGCCTATAATTCTACCTTTCATTTCATCGCTTGGGAGTTGAACAGACGATATAGATTTTTCGGCAACATAATCTCCGGCATAACGTTGAATAGCCGTAGCTATAATTTCTTTTGCTTTTTTATCCGCAATCTCTCTTGTTTCGTCCTCTATTCTCTTTATTGCTTTGGCGGATTCGTGTTTAGCTTCTTCGGTTATGGAATTTATAAGAATATTTTTTGCTTCGGTTGACGTCATGCCGGATATTTTTTCTAATTCGGCAATTTTTTCTTTAATTTTTTCATCTATTAATTTTTCTTTTTCGGAAACTGCTTTTTCGGATTGAGCGAGAATTTTTTCTCTTCTCATAAAATCGCTTTCTTTTTTCTCTATCAAAGATATTCTTTTTTCTAAATTGTCTTCTTTTATGGATAATCTTTTATCGAGCTGATTTAACTCTTGCTTTTGAAGCCTTATTTCTTCGTCGGCAATTTCCTTTATCCTGATAGATTCGGATTTAGCGGATAAAACAGCTTCTCTCTTAATTTCTTCGGCTTTTTTTTCTGCCTCTTTAATAATATTAGCTGCTTTATAAGAAGAACTGTTTAACGAATTTTTATCTACAAAATATTTAACTAAAAAACCGACAGCGAAAAATATTGCGGCAGTAATAATTATTAAAATCGGTAAAATATATCCAGTCATTTATTATTTTCTCCTTATTCACTACAAATCATAGCGCTATATCAACTTTATAGATTCCATTTTCCGTAATTATAGAGTTCATTTTTACATCTTCGGACTCAAACTCCAATACATCGTTTTTAATAAACTGAAAGTCGTAACAAACACCGATAAAATGAGAATTGCCTGCTTTTTTTAATGACCTGTCGAAACAACCTTTGCCATATCCGACCCTGTTTCCGTATTTATCAAAAGCTAATCCTGGCACGAAAAAAACATCTATGTTTTTTTCGTCTATTTTATTGCTGTTTTTTGGACTTAAAATACCAAAAGAATCTCTTTTCATAAAGTCCATGCTTTCAAATTTATAAAAGCACATCTTTCCGTGGTTATCGCATAAAGGCATATAAAATTGCACATCTGCGCTTTTGTTTAGGTCAATCAGATACTCCATTCTGACCTCGTTTTTTATACTCATATATATGGCAACTTTTTTAAAAAAACTTAATAATATATAATCGTAAGCAATCTTTGAAATATTTAAGCTCGCCGCATTAATGAACGGTTCTTTTAATTGAATTCTTTTATTTTTCATTAATTCTCTTGCGTCTTTTTTATTTATCATTTTAAAAGGCGTGACGACGGAAGATATAAAGAGAGAAAGGACAACCCCGCATGTACCGAAGAGATTTTTAAAATTGGACCTAAAAAAAATAGGTGGTAACCGTTTATCTGCTGAAAAAAGGAATATTTGTTTCCAAATTTCCTTACCGTAACAGACAGTGACAATCCCTTTCTATCCAACTGTTGGGTCAATTTTAACAACCAACATCAAATACCGCAGGGTTTAAAAAAAAATTAAAATACCTTCAAATAATAATATTAAGAGTTAGATATATATTTATATATATTGTTTACTTTTTCTAAAACCCTTCTGCTCTCGTTATTTATTTCCATTTTATCGGACATAAAATCATCCGCAATATTAAGCGCCGTTAAAACGGCTATATTAAAAGAATCTACCGAACTGGTTTTTTTAAGCACTTCATCAGCTTTTGCGTTTACGTATTCCGCTAAAGACTCCAAGTACTTTCTGTCTTTATCGCTGCTTAAAATAAACTTGCGATTTAAAATTTTTAATTCTATAAGTTCGCTCATAGCTGTATAGAATCTAAATTATTTAATATTTCGTCTATTTTTTTTACTACAAAATCATTATCTTTTTCATAAGTGAAAATTTTATCTTTTAACTCTTTAATTTCGTCATCTTTTATTTTAACCTCCGCTAAAAGTTTATCTCGTTCCGTTTTAATTTTCTCAAACGATTCCTTAATTAAAATAACTTTTTCTTCTATTATGCTTAAATTATTAATATCCATTTTTTGATTTCCCGAAAATAATTCATTCATAAGTTTAATTGATATATCGATAAATTAAATTATACTAAATTATGCCGAAGTGTATAAATGTGCATAAGGTCTTGCGCTTGAAGGCACAATTTTATAAAACGGTTTTTTATATATCTCTTCTAAAGATATATTGAAACTGTTTGAAAAATCTGTTAAATATTCCTTTAAAAATTTTGCATCTTTATCGTCTATTTCATAAACCTCGGCTTCATTGGAGAATTTTGAAAAATCTATTTTTTTTCTAATAAATATAGTGCCTCCATGCATACCGGAAGCAAAATAATCTATATCTAATTCATCGGAATCATCGTCTTCCAGTCCAAGCAAGACTATTACTCCACCGGCCATATATTCGGCAAAAAAACTTCCTACTTTTCCACCTATTATAATAACAGGCAGTTGTTCATTATAACCTTTCATATGAATCCCCACCCTGTAACCCGCGTTGCCCCTGATATAGATTCTGCCGCCTCTCATGCCGTAACCTATTACGTCTCCCGCATCTCCGTTTATAATGATTTTACCGGCATTCATAGTATTGCCGACATTGTCCTGAGCATTATTATTTACTATTAAAGTGGGACCGTCCATAAAGGCTCCCAAATCGTTTCCAGGTGTTCCGTTTATTTCGATAACCACGTCGTCGCCTTTTATCCCGTCGCCTATATAATACTGCCCGTTAACGTTTTCTATGAAAAATTTTTTAACACCGTTCAATATGCCTTCTCTTATAATCCCGTTAAGCTCTTTATAATGCATTCCGGCTGCATCGATAGTCATCATATGTCTTTTTATTGCTCCTTTTAATATATAATAATATTATATTTTAATTTTTACAAGCCGGCATGCTTAATTCCTAACGCTTTTAATTCGGCGTCAGTTAATTCTATGCCTCTTAATCTTTCTCTTGAACCTCTTAAACTTTCAATGGAATTAACGCCCATGGCACCCAACACTTCTTGTATCTCGTGGCTCCAAGCCGAAATAAGATTATATAATCTTTCTCCGTAAACTTCCGGATCCAGCCTGCGCACAAGTTCTGGTCTTTGAGTGGTAATACCCCAACTGCAGTTTCCTGTATTGCACTTTCCGCAAACATGACAGCCCATGACTATTAATGCCGCCGTCCCGATAGCAACTGCATCTGCGCCGAGGGCTATCGCTTTTATGGCATCTGCGCTGGATCTTATGCTTCCCGCGGCTATTATAGAAGCTTCGTTTCTTATGCCTTCTTCCCTTAATCTCTCGTCAACCTGTGCAAGTGCAAGTTCTATCGGTATTCCCACATGATCCCTGATAACGATAGGGGCTGCTCCGGTACCGCCCGAATATCCATCGATATAGACTATATCGGCGCCGGCTCTGACTATACCGCTTACTATTGCGGCTATATTATGAACCGCAGCTACTTTAACGGATACGGGTTTTTCGTAATCGGTCGCTTCTTTAATTGCATATATAAGCTGTCTTAAATCTTCAATCGAATAAATATCGTGATGGGGTGCGGGGGAAATAGCGTCCGTTCCTACGGGAATCATTCTTGTCCTGGAAATATCGATTCCTATTTTTTCTCCGGGAAGATGTCCGCCTATACCTGGCTTTGCACCCTGTCCTATCTTAATTTCGACTGCAACGCCGCTGTTTAAATAATCTCTGTGAACGCCGAATCGTCCGGATGCAACCTGAACTATAATATTTTTACCGAAAGGCACTAAATCGTCGTGCAGTCCACCTTCGCCTGTATTCATAACTATACCGAGCGCCCTTGCCGCTAAAGCCATAGCTTTTTGGGCATTAAGAGAGATAGAACCGTACGACATAGCGCCGAAAACAAAGGGCGTCTGGAGTTCTATTTGAGGCGGCATTTTTGTTTTCAAAACAGGTTCGCCTCTTTCGTCAAAGTCAAAGTCTAATTTTGAAGGTTTCTTGCCGAGAAACGTTCTTAACTCCATAGGTTCTCTTAAAGGATCTATAGAAGGATTAGTAACCTGACAGGCATCTAAAAGTATATGGTCAAAATATTTTTTATATTTAAAAGTAGTACCCATTCCCGAAATAACTATACCGCCTGTTTCCGACTGTCTCCAGATATTTTTTACGAGCGGTTCCTGCCAATTCGCATTTTCTCTGATAACCGTAGGATTTTTAATTATAGAGATAGCTCCTTCCGGACAGTAAGTATAACACCTGCCGCATGCTACGCATTTAGAATGATCGGCGATAATCTTGTCGCCGCCGAAACTATAAGTTCCCCATCCGCAATTTTGGATACATCTTTTGCATCTTACGCATTTATTATGATCTATGACCGCTAAATATTCGGATTGAATATTGGAAAAAGAAGATTTTGTCATAAACTAAGCAGTCCTCCCTTCAAAGACGTCTTTTCTTTTATATCGTCAAACTCTACCGCTACAGGTTCTCCTGCTTTTGGAGACCACACCATGTCGGGAGACTGACAAACTGCCCGAATAGCTGCTTCTTCGGAAGCGACATAAGTAAAATCGCCGTTAGAAGCCGCTACAAGCGGCCTGAGTTTTATTCTGTCGTTCATAGCTACCATACCGCCCGAATATCCAAAAACTATAGCAAAAGGTCCGTTTAAAAGCGCGCTTCCGTAAACCTGCCTTAAAGCTGTAAAAAGCATTTTTTTGTCGTTTTCCATTTTATCTATTTTGTTATAAAACGGAAAAGCAAGTACCGATAGAGCCAAACGTACGGGAATCTTATGTTTTCTTATTAAAAGATCTAAAATGTAAGTTATAACTTCCGTGTCAGTTCTTAATGCCAGGTTATATTTATACATCTCTAAATATCTTTTATTGATTCCGTAAGAAGATATTTCTCCGTTATGAACGATAGACCAATCCAAAAGGGTAAAAGGATGTGCGCCGCCCCACCAGCCTGGAGTATTTGTAGGAAATCTGTTGTGCGCAGTCCACATATAACCTTCTATTTCTTCCAGCCTGTAAAAATCTGCTACGTCTTCGGGATAACCTACGCCTTTAAATGCCCCCATATTTTTTCCGCTTGAAAACACGTAAGCGCCGTCGTAATTTTGATTAATAAGCATAACGCTGTTTACCACGAAATCATCGTCTTCCAAATCGTGAAACAGTTTATCCTGCCTGTCGGATTTAGGTTTTATAAAATAACGGTGAAGATACGGATGATCGTAAATTTTAGCGGTCTTAAAGGTAGGAATAGGCTCCTCTTTTTCTATGATGAAATTATTTCTTAGATACTCTTCGACGTCTGACTTAGCAGAAAGGTTATCGTACATTATATGAAAAGCATAAAGATCTGCATAATCGGGATAATTGCCGTAAACCGCAAAACCGCCGCCTAAACCGTTTCCCCTATCATGTTCCACCGAAATAGCTTTTTTAATATCGCTTCCGTTGGTTTTAACTTTTTTGGCATTTATAATACCGCATAAGCCGCAACCGGATATATCTCTTTCCGTATTAAATTTATTTTTTATTTTTAACACTTTAGTACCTCTGCTTTTCGTAAATTTATTTATAAAGTATACTTATAATTAAATATAACATATATACGTTTTTTTAACAATAAATCTATAAAATATTTTCGTCTAATATTCTTTTAAATTCATTATCTAAAATCTTTTTGGCAGGGGGAAGCCCCAGCTTTTTGCGCATTCCTTCCTGCGGATCGCCGAGTCTTAAAGTTTTGAAGAAAAGCTCTCCTGCTTTTTTTACTTTCTGCGGACCGACGTCATTTTTTAGCGCAAGATTTTTTAAAGTCGTAAGAACTTTCTCCCAACTGTAATTTTGAGGGCATAATTCGACGCATGTGTGACATTCGAGACATTCCCATACTATTTTTGAAGACATAGCTCTTTCGATATCGTTTTCTAAAATCATTTTTATTACTAAAGGAGGATTGTAAGATTCAAATGATAAGCTCATAGGGCAATCGTTTTTACATGCGCTGCAGTTGTAGCATCTGACTAACGAATCTTTGTCGAAAATGGTAGTATAATCGCTTACGGCTTTTATCTTTTTAAATTTTTCAAGAAATTTTCCGGCTTTTATTTTATGCTGAGAAATTAGTTCTTCCGCTTCTTCTATACCGAAAGCCAAACACATAAGCTCCTCTAAAGTTATAACAGGAATTTGACGCTTTACGCCTTCTTTCAAAAGCATATATTGATTCGTGTCGAACTGCGTAAAACACGACGGACAGACGGTAGTTATTATGTCGGCTCCGCTTTCATTAACGGCATCAAGCTTTATTCTTGCCATAACGAGAGATTTATCGTGTTCATCCACCCTGTCTAAAGCCTGCCCGCAGCACATCATTTTGTTCTTATACTGAACTACGTTAGCTCCGAGAGCTTTTAAAATATTGTCGTATTTACGGGGCTCAAAAGGAGAATCGAAATTTATGGAATGCGACGGTCTTACTAAATGGCATCCGTAGTGTATTGCTATATTCAAGCCTTTTAGAGGATACTTAACGTTTGCCCTTATTTTATCCAACCCTACTTCGTCGTGGAGATGTTCGATAAAATGGTAAACGGATGTTTCGCCGGAAAAATTAAGCCCTATTTTTTCAAGAGTTTCATTAATTTTTTTCTGATACGGAAGATCGGATGCAACCTTATTCCTAATCTGCTTAAGATTGGAATAACATCCGGTGCACACGGAAATTATATCTGCATTCTGCTTTTCCGCAAGCGCTATATTTCTTATACCGGTTAAATCAAAAAGACTTTCGTCTATATTTTTAATTAAAGATTTTTCCGGACAGCACGTAAAAGAATCGATATCTTTATGTTTTATATTAAGCCTGTCCAAGACTAATCTCGTAGCTTTTTCCATAAACGGAAACTTAGCCTGTATAGTACATCCCCAAAAAAAAGTATATTCTCTATTCATATTTATTTTTTATTGTTATATAATTAATATAATATTGTTATTTATGCATATTTTATTTAAGTCATTTAAAAAACCGAGCATAAAATATGTATTATAAACAGTATAAAATATATTAAAAAAAAATTCAATTTTAAAATTATTTTTAACTATGGACATTTTTAATCAAGTCCAGTTGTTTGGATCGGCATCGGATTCGTCGTCGGACGTAAATTACGAAAAATCTTTTGCTTCGGCAAATATGCCCATTGCTATAAAAGGGGTTAAAGACGAAATAATTTACATGAACGAACAGGCTAAAATTCTTTCTAATTACTCCGGAGGTTCGATATTTATTTCTTATGACGAAAAATTACCCGACGATATAATAAGAATAAATGAAGTAATCGGTTTAAATATCAATAAAAAAGTTGACTTAAAAACGCCTTCGGGCAAAATCGACCAAAAATTTTTCCGTATAGACGGAATAACGCTTTTAAATAAATTTGGACTTTTCTCCGGAACTCTGTTTATATTTAACGATTTTACTACATCGGTAAAACACTTTTTAAATTCAAGTGCAAAACAGGGAATCAATAATTGCGTTTTTGACGAAATTACAGGTTTAATGCTAAAAAGCCAATTTAAAGAATTTTTTTTTAGGGAAACCGATAGAGCGGAAAGATATCGCATCCCTCTGTCGGTAGCAGTATTTTATTTTGAAAATTTAGTATTTTTCGGACAATCTTTCGGAAACGAAAAGCTTAACCAAGTGTTAAAATATATAGGCCTTTATTTTAAGCAAAAATTGAGAAAAACAGACATAATTTTTAGGATGGACTTTAATGATTTTATTGGAATTCTACCTCATACCAATTATGAAAACGCCGATAAAAAATTTAAAAAAATTAAAGAGGAATTCAATCAGCTTTTAAAATTTCCGGAAAACGTAAAACCTAAATTTATATACGGCATTTCCGAATTGAATTTGAAGAAACATTATAAGAATTACGAGCTGATTATTGAAGAAGCAAAATTAGATATGTCACAGAGAAACGGTTTATCAGCCAAGCAGGATACTGGATACACTTTTTAAATATTTATAGGAAGAAATCAAGGAAAACAGTATGCTTATAAAAATAAGTATTAATCCTATATCTCCAAAATTTAAATAAAAATGCTTGTAATATATAAGCAGGCAAAGTATTCCGAACATTTGAAATGCAGTTTTCCATTTCCCTTCTTTTCCGGCAGGCATTACGACGCCTTTTTCGCTTGCTATAGCCCTCAATCCCGTAACGAATATTTCTCTAAAAATTATTACGGCGACTACCCAGGCAGGAATTCTTTTCATCGGTATAAGCATAATTAATATAGTAACGACAAGGAGTTTATCGGCTATAGGATCCAAAAAAATTCCCAAATTAGTTACAATATTTTTTTTTCTTGCAATGTAACCGTCGATAAAATCCGTTGCAATAGCGGCAGCAAAAAAAAATGCAGCGGCTATTCCGTAAATTTCCTTATTAAAAAAGAGCAGAAAAAATATTACAGGTATGATTAATATTCTTGAAAAGGTAAGTATATTCGGAATGTTATATATCTGCTTATTGGGTTTCATTTTTTTTATTTTTGCCATTAATGTTTATCGACCGTCGTAATAATCCAATACCTCTTTTACATAATTTTGAGTTTCGCCGTAGGGAGGTATCCCGCCGTATTTATTTACTGCCCTGCTTCCCGCATTATATGCCGCAAGAGCCAGTCGTAAATTTCCGTTATATTTTACTATAAGGCTTTTTAAATATTCGGTGCCGCCGTAAATATTTTGAGACGGATTAAACGGATCGGACACATTGAGCATTTTTTGCGTTTGAGGCATAAGCTGCATTAGTCCTTCAGCGCCCTTATCCGAAACTGCGCTGCTGTTATATCCTGATTCGACTTTTATAACCGCTTCTATAAGTTTTGGGCTTACATGGTATTTCTTTGAAGCCTTCAAAATAATTTGCTTATATAAATTACTGCCGTAGCCGTTAAATTTAGCGTTATTGTAACTCCTAGTGCGCATATAAAGACTATACCCGTTAGAAACAGGAACGTTGGAAAAATGTATCGTACCGTTTTTACCCACGCGCATATATATATCCGCTGAAGCATTGCGCGGATAAATTTCCGCTGCAAACGTTATTAAAAAAAATACTGCGAGAAAAAATAAACAATTATAATAATAATTTCTCATAAAAATTCTTCATTTACTCTCGTACAATAAAGCATTCATAGCGGCGGCGGCAGGAGAACTTCCGCCAAGATTTCCGAAATTTCCTATAGAATTAAACATATCGTTTTCATATAATAAAGTTTTAGATTCGGAAGCGCCTACAAACCCTACCGGCATGCCTATAACCAAAGAAGGAAAATAGTTTGAAGTTTCTCTTAATCTGCCGCAATATTCGATAACGGCAAGCAATGCGGTTGGCGCATTGCCTATAACTATAATATCCGGTAAAATTTCGCTTATTGCATGCCTTATCGCAACTGCCGATTTTGTCTGTCCCGACTGTTCAGGCAGACCTTTATTATTTACAAAACAATTAACGTCAAGAACCGCTTTTTTGTTGACGTTTTTGCTAATTCCGGCTTTAGTCATTTCGGAATCGCAAACTATTTTTAACGTTTCATTTTTAGCAATTTTATCTTTGATAAGTTCTATTGTTTTTTCCGCCGGTTTATTTTTAAAAAAAATCGTGTCGGCATAGCTTACATCGCTGGTAGCATGTATAACTCTTTTTATTATCTGCCGCTCTAAAGATGAATATTTATCAAGAAAATTAATATTGTCTTCAAGCAAAGATTCTACTATCTTAATACTCTTTTCATAAATACTTTCTCCTGCGTTTATAACGGCGCTTTGATTCATGTTTTGTATGTTTTAGTTTAATGATATAATATATATTTATAAAATTAATATTAGAATATTATTATAATTTTATCTTATTACTTAAAATTTATCATATTTTGTCTATAAAGACAAGCATAATAAGATACGGTGCCAGAATTCAATTCTGGCACCGTCACAAAACGGAATAAAAAGGAATGAAAAATATACTGAATTTATCAAAAAAAGAATTAGAAGAATACTGCACTGTAAACGGATTCAAAAAATACGGCACAGAACAGATTATGAGATGGATTTATCAAAACAGAATTTTTGATTTTTCGGTAATGTCCGACGTTTCCAAGGATTTAAGGGGAAAGCTCGATAAAGATTTTTACGTTAAACTTGCAGATATAATAGACGTTAAATACGAAAACGACGAGAACGGACATTCTAAAAAATATCTCATAAAATTTGAAAACGAAGATATCGTGGAATCGGTATCTATAGCGCATAAAAACAGGAGAACTTTATGCGTTTCGTCCCAGGCGGGATGCAGGATGGGATGCGTTTATTGCGAAACCGCCGGAATGGGTTTTTCAAGAAATTTGACCTCGGGAGAAATAATTTCTCAATTATTAACAGTTGAAAACTATGAAAACGATAAAATTACAAATATAGTTTTTATGGGCATGGGCGAACCGTTAGATAATATAACCGAAGTCGAAAAAGCTTTAGAAATACTGTCGAATGACAAGTTTATCGGAATAGCTCAAAGAAAAATAACCGTTTCAACTTGCGGATTAATAAATGTTCTGGAAGGGTTTGATATAAACGACTACAAATATAAGCTTGCAATATCCCTTAACGCCGCAGATAATGAAACCAGAAGCATGTTAATGCCCGTCAACAAAAAATTCCCTATAGAAAAAATTGCAGAGTTGGTGAATTCGAAAAAACCTTCGCTTCATAATAAAATAACCTTGGAATATGTACTTATAAAAGGTTTAAACGACCGAATCGAAGATGCGAAAAGGATTATAAAATTATTTTCCCCTTCAAAAGTAAAAATAAATTTAATTCCTTTAAATAAAGCCGAAGATTCGGTTTATCTAAAAAAATTTGAAAGACCGGACAATTTTACGATAGATAAATTTAAAACAAAATTATCGAATGCAGGTTTTACCGTAACGGTTAGATTTTCCAAAGGCGGCTCTATTAACGGAGGATGCGGACAGTTAAAGGCTCAAACTTTGAAATATTAAATTTTTAATAAAACGTTTTTGGAAAATCCCGCTTCCCGAAAGAGGAAAATTTTTGGATTTTTTTATTATATTTTTTATGTCTTCTTCTCTTTCTAAACGGCCGGAAAGAATATATTTCAAGCATCCGTCCAATACGGAAGATTCTATTGCAATAATATTTTTTCCTTTAAAAGGAAAAATATCTATTAAATCTATTATATTCGTTTTTATATGGCTGCCGAAAGTTCCTGAGATAAATACGTCGAAATCGTTATAGCTAAAAATTTTAAATTTTTCCAATAATATTTCAGAAGCTGATTTTACGGCCGATTTTGCAAACTGAAACTGCCTCAAATCATCTTGAAAAAATTTTACTGCGTTTTTTCCGTCAAAATAAACCATTATTTCATTTTCGCCGTTTTCTTCATTCTTTTTGACAACGTTAAAATTTTCTGACTCTATTTTTTCCGGCGGCAGTATTCTTCCGTTTTCGTCTATTATGCCTTCTTTTAACAGTTCGTAAACGAGGCTCATTATACCGCTGCCGCATATTCCTGAAGGATGAGAACCGGATACCGTCTTAATTTTAAAAATTCCGTTTTCAAGATGAACTTCTGAAATTGCCCCGTCCGAAGAAGCAGTCGTACCAAATTTTATATTTCCGCCTTCAAACGCCGGACCTGCCGGCGCGGATGTCGTATAAATTTTATCTTTATACCCTAAAGCGATTTCTACGTTAGTGCCGAAATCTGCTATAAAAGCCGGTTTTATTCTGTTTATCATATCTAAATTATAGATGGAAGCTACTGTATCGCCGCCGACGAATCCATCTAATACGGGAAATATAAACATTTTTTTATTTTTTAAGTTTAAACCTGGGATATATGCCGTATTTTCAGGAAAAAAAATTTCGGAAGACGGTTTATACGGAGGTTTTGATAAAGAGATTAAAGGGTAGCCGCAAAACGCCATTTCCATAACGGTGTTTCCGGCAATTACGATTTCTTTTATATTTTCATATTCAAAACCTAAATCGGCTTTAAAAGAATCTATTAAACTATTTATAGTCGCAACGGCTCTTTCTTGAAGTTTTTCAGCCGAATTTTTATCTAATCCGTTTTGAATTCTTTTTACGGAATCTAATCCAAATTCATAAAACTGAAGATTAGTCGTACTCTTATAAGGATAAACTTTTTTTGTTTCGTCTGCTAAAACTGCGGCTACGGTCGTAGTCCCTAAATCTATGCCTAAGGAATATTGCATATAATTTTTTATTGAATTCCGGCCTTTTCCATTTTGTGACGGTGCCAGAATTAAATTCCGGCCTTTTCCATTTTGTGACGGTGCCAGAATTAAATTCCGGCACCGTAACTATATAATATATATATAAATGCCGTTATGAACGCCTTTTTCTAAGACTTTGCCTATTTTGTAAAGCGGTTCGTCTTTTTTTGCGAAAGCGTCCTCTAAAAAAGATGATTTGTCGTTAGGAACAGATAAAATAAGTCCGCCCGACGTTTCGGCGCCGAATGCCGTCCATAATAAATTTTCGTCGACTTCGTTTTCAACGTAAGTATAAGGCGCAAAATATTTCCTGTTACGCTTCGTACCGGCCGGATTTATACCTTTTTTAATTAATTCCAATACTCCTTTTATAACCGGAAGCGACCGGAGATATATTTCGCAGGATACATCGCTCGCAGTCATCATTTCGCTCAAATGACCTATAAGCCCGAATCCCGTAACATCCGTAGCCGCATTTACAACGCCGGTCGAAACGGCAATTTCGGAAGCATATTTATTCAGTTTAGACATCGATTTCGTCGCTTCGCTTAAGGTTACTTCCGGCAAAAAATCGGTACATATTGCGCTAACCGCAAATCCGGTTCCAAGACTTTTAGTAAGATATAAAATATCTCCTGGTTTAACGCCCTGATTTGAATAAATATTATCTATTCCGCATATGCCGGTTACGCTTAACCCGTATTTTATTTCTTTGTCGTCTATGGAATGGCCGCCTAAAAGAGCAACCCCTGCTTCTTTTATCTTATCCAATCCGCCGCTTAGTATAAGGTTAAAAACCTCCTTATCGACGTCGTTTATGGGGAAGCATGCGATATTTAACGCCGTTATAGGCTTGCCGCCCATTGCGTAAACATCTGAAAGAGCGTTAGCTGCGGCAATTTGACCGAAAGCATAAGGGTCGTCTACTACCGGAGTAAAAAAATCGACCGTTTGTATAAGACATTTATCGCCGCTTATCTTATAAACGCCGGCATCGTCTTTATACCCAAAACCCACCAAAACGTTGTCGTTCTGCGGAACCGATAATTTTTCCAATATTTTAGAAAGGTCCTCCGGACCTATCTTGCACCCTCAGCCGTGTGCGCTTGTCATACTGGTAAGCTTATATTTCTTTGAAGTCATAAGATTAAGGCATTTTACCGCCGACTATAAGATACTTAAGATCTTTATCGGTAAATTTAATTCCGCCTCCTAGATAAATAGATCTTTGAGAATTTTCGGTTATATTATCGTATCCGGCGTCTAAAAATATATGTCTGTAAAAAGTATATGCCACGCCGGCGTTAATATCCTCGCTGACGCCGTTATTGTCGGAATTAAAACCGAATGCCCTTGCATAAATTTTTAAATTTTTGCCTGTATCGGGAACATAATAATTAACTCCTACAGCACCGGTTGAATAAAGCAATCCGGCAAGAAGCGTAAAATTATAAAAATTCTTGGCTATTAACGCATTAAACTTTATACTGTTGGAATAGCTGTATTGAGTGGTATTTGTAGTAACGCTTGATGGATAAAATTGACCGGACGGAGGATTATTGGTAGTATATGTAGTAGTCTGAGTTTCTCCGTAAGTATTTCCGTAACCCATAGGAACGGAAGCGACGCCGAGTTCGTAATAGTGTCCGGGGGACGGCTCAAGTTTAACGTTTACTTGCGATACCGAACCTTCGCTTCTTGCAAGATATTGCGAACTCATATTAACTTTTACCCTGAACCTGCTGTATCCGCCCACAATGTTATTAATTCCTTTTAACGAACCGTTTAAATTGTCGTAAACAGAATTTCTGTTGACCAACTTTCCTATAGTTCCCTGTCCATTATTTATTTTGGAAGATATTCCATAAAGCTGATTAAGCGTAAGTTTTAATTTTTTTGTATCTGCATTTATATTTTTAAGACTTCCGTTAATATTTCTTCTGTTCTTGGCAACAATATAATTTAAATTTTTTGAAAGACCTTTTATGTTGCGTGTTATAGACGGAAGTTCTTTTCTCAAATTATAAGATATTGCGTTAAAATTATGGATGGTTCTTGTAATTGCGGCATCGTTTTGAACCGTTAATCCGTTAATATGTCTTGAAATTGAGGCAAAATTAGACATAATAACGTCGACGTTTCTCTGGTTTACATATACAAGCCTGTTTAAATTTTCCGAAAGCATAGCTATATTGCGCAAAATAGCTTTAATATTTTTTTCGCCGGTCTTAGTGCCTATAGAGTTTTTTAGCGATTTTGAAACTTTCTCCAGATCGCTTGCCGTTTTTGAAAACTTAGTTATCAAGCCGGACATGCTTTGAGGCGACATTTCGCTTCTTATAACCTCTTTATTTAAAACTTTTTCGGACTGTTCCTCTCCGGCCGCCGGAGAAATAGCAATATAAGATTCGCCGAGAAGACTCAAAGACCGTATAGATGCTATATATTGAGGATAAACTTTATATCTTGAATCAATAGTCATATAAACTCTTGCCAATCCTTTTTCTAAACGTATTTTTTCTACAGAGCCTATTTTTATGCCGGCCATAGTAACCGAGGTTCCGGTACCTATACCGCTTGCTGATTTAAAATAAGCCGAAATTACGTAAGTAGGTCTTTTAAAAATATGTATCTTGCCGACTTTAAAGGAAAAATATGCAAGTATCGCAATGACTATTACTACGAAAATACCTACCTTTGTTTCTTTATTGATATTCATAAAAGCAAAAATTATAAATATATAAAATTAAATAGAAATAGGTCCCGTCATACTTCCGGATACAAATTGCTTTACTACCGGATTCACAGAATTTTTAAAATCTTCGGACGGTCCGTATTCTATTATTTTACCGTCGTAAAGCATTGCTATTATATCCCCCGTTTTATAAGCGCCCGCAATATCGTGGCTTATAATTATTCCGGTAAAATTAAATTTATCGTGCATAGATATAATCAGGTTATTAATAACGTCCGACATAATAGGGTCTAATCCGGTGGTAGGTTCGTCAAAAAGCATTATCTCAGGATTAAGTATCAGCGCCCTTGCTACCCCTACCCTTTTTCTCATACCTCCCGATATTTCTGAGGGCATTTTTTTGTCATGTCCTTCCAAACCGACGTCTTCTAATACGGAAAAAACTTTTTTCTTAATTTCATTTTCCGAAATTTTCATATGCCTCCTTAAAGGAAATGCAACATTTTCAAAAACATTTAAGGAATCCAATAATGCTCCGTCCTGAAAAACCATTCCAAATTTTTTTCTTAGTTCATTAAGTTCTTTCTTTTTTAAAAGATTAATATCTAAACCGTTTATTAAAACTCTGCCGGAATCAGGCTGCATAAGCCCTATTATATGCTTCAGCATCACGCTTTTTCCGCCGCCGCTCCTGCCTATTACTACCGTTATTTTTTTATCCTCGAATTTTATATTTAAATCGTCTAAAACTTTTATCCCATTAAAAGATTTCGACAATTTGTCTAAAATAATCATAAAAAATTATAAATACCTTACCGCAATGCGAACAATTAAAGACGGATAAATAAATTTATATCTATATTTGAATATTTATAATTATATACCCCTAAGTAAAATTAATCAATTTTACTTAGGCAGGCAGTTGTAAAATTAAAACAAAATCGACGTTAAAAGATAATCGGCAAATAAAATATAAACGGAACTTAATACTACTGCCTGAGTAGTAAATTTTCCCACGCCTTTAGCGCCGCCTGAAGTTTGAAAACCCTTATAGGTACTTATAATCGACAATATAGCGCCGAAAAATACTGCTTTTAACAAGCCATTATATATATCGCTTAATTTAACGTACTGATATATTTTATCTATGTAAGTTACGTGATTTAATCCTAAAAAATAAACATAAACGATATATCCGCCTATAATTCCTATTAAAGAGCATAATACAGCCATTAGGGGAAGCATTATCATTGCGGCAAGGACACGAGGAACGGAAAGGAAGTAATAAGGATCTACTGCCATAACCTCCAAAGCGTCTATCTGCTCGGTTACTTTCATAGTTCCTATTTCGGAAGCCATAGAAGAACCGCATCTTGCGGTAATCATAAGCGCGGTTAGAACAGGACCCAACTCCCTCAGCATAGACAGGGCTACGGTAGGGCCTATCATATAAGTAACGCCAACGATTTTCGCTGCGTAATATGCTTGTAAAGATAAGACCATGCCTGTAAAAAGCCCTGTTAATCCTACGACGTAAAATGAATCCATACCGATAAATATCATCTGATCTATAAGATTTTCTAAATTAACGAAATATGCGGCTATGGAAAGCATCATATCCCACATATAAATAACTATAGAGCCGAGTTCGTTAACGGTGTATATAACAAAATTGCCTATTTTTTCAAACGGACTAAGCAGTTTAATTATTATGTTCATAATTTTCGGAAAAAATTTTTATTGAGGTAAATTTTTTTATATAAATCAGGACTCTTCTAATTCGACGTGCCAATATGCATTATCAACGATATTTAAAAACGGCATCCATTCCTTATACATAATATTTGTAAGAGAAATATGATAGTACGGAGACCATTCCGGTTTTCTAGGCTTCTTGATAAGTTTCATACCCGCCTGTTCCGGCGTCCTTCCGCCTTTAATTCTGTTGCAGTTTATACAGCTGCATACGACGTTTTCCCAAGACGAAACGCCTCCCATCATTCTGGGTATAACGTGGTCTAAATTCAGCTCATTTTTTTTAAATTCTTTGCCGCAATATTGACATCTGTTATTATCTCTTAAAAAAATATTGGCTCTTGAAAATTTTATGTATCTTTTTGGAAGTTTATCGTAATTAACTAATATTATAACCCTGGGAATTCTAATAGCTCTTCCTATCAATCCGATGGAACCGCTTTTATCGCTTACCGCAAGATCCTGCCATGAATCAAAACTGAACGTTCTGTAATTTTCGTCCACCGCCTTGGCGATATCTTGATAAAGAAGTATCAAAGCTCTTTTTAAAGACGTAACGTGAACAGGCAAAAAAGACTTATTCAAAACTAAAACGCTTGATGACAGCATAAAAATATCCAAATTTAAAGGTTAGAATTATTCTTCCTTTTTTCAGCCTTATGACGACGCGCTGCTAATAAAATCACGCATTATCATTCCCGCGAAAGCGGTTGCTGTTTAAGCCGTCGGTATTTTAGACGGCTCATCCAGATAAAAATTTCTAACGGTGAGTTAAGGTATTTTTATAATTTTAATTATATATTATAACAATAAAATAAAATAAAAACCACCCCGTCGTAAGAAGTCCGCATTTTTAGAAACGCAAATTAGACGGAGATTATTGCGGCAAGTATATCGTCGAAATCACTGAGAAACACGGTTCGCATGTCGAGCCTAAACTCGCCGTTTTTTATTTTTCCTATGACGGGGGTTTTGGCTTTTCTAAATATTTCGGCTATGCCGGATGCGCCGATTTTTTTATGGATTATGGATAGCGAATACGTTTTAAGTTCGTAATCCGGAAGAGCGCCCCCGCCTACAAGGCTGAAATCGCCGGTTATTTTAAATTCAAACATTTCTTTGTCTATATTTTCGCATCTTTTAATTAAGTTAAAAAGTTTTAAAGTCTTTCTTTTTATTTCAAATTCGGTTTGAGCGATAAGAGAAAGCGTAGGAATATTTTTAACGGCTCTATCCATATCTAAATATTCAAAAAGAATAGCTTCAAGTCCTGCAAGCGTCATTTTATCTATTCTAAAAGCTCTGTTTAAAGGATTAGCCGCTATTCTGTCCACATATTCCGCTTTTCCGGCTATTATTCCGGCCTGCGGTCCGCCAAGAAGTTTATCGCCGCTGAAAGTAACGATATCAAGTCCGTTTTCTATAACCTCTTGAGCGGTAGGTTCATAAGGAAGTCCGAATTTTGCTATATCGACGAAACTTCCCGATCCGAGATCCTCCATTACGGGAATGCCGTGCTTTTTAGCCATTGATGCGATATCTTTTCCCGAAGGGCTTGCAGTAAAGCCTACTATCCTGAAATTGCTTTGATGAACTTTTAGCAATAAAGCCGTATTTTCGTTTATGGCAGATTCGTAATCGCTCAGTTTGGTTTTATTGGTAGTCCCTACCTCTATCAAAACCGCTCCGGAAGCAGTCATGATATCAGGTATTCTGAACGAGCCGCCTATCTCTACCAATTCCCCTCTCGAAACAACAACCTCTTTTTTTGCTCCGGAACAAAACGTAGAAAGCGACATAAATACAGCCGCAGCATTATTATTTACTACTATAGCTTTTTCGCATTTTAAAATTTTTTTAAGAAGGTATTCTATGTGCGAATATCTTTTTCCTCTTTTTCCCTCCGAAATGTTAAATTCTAAATTAGAGTATGAAGAGGATATTTTCGAAATATTGTCTAAAGCGCTTTTAGGCAAAATAGACCGCCCTAAATTTGTGTGAATAACTACTCCCGTTCCGTTAACGACTCTCTTTAGGCTGAAAGAAAAATCGTTTAATTCTTTATGAAGTTTTTTTATAAAAAATTCTGAGTTAAATTTAGCCAAGTTTTCCGAAATATTCTGCCCCATTCCGTTTTGCATAGACTCTATAACTTTTTTCTTTTCTATTTCTATTAAATTTTCTATTTTATCTTTTATAAATTCATAAGGAAAAGCATTATATTCGGAAGAGTCCTTAATTTTTTCCAATACCGACTGGACGCTTGGAAACCGTCTTAATATTTCGTTTTTATTTTTATTTTCCATTTTTTTAACTAAGATATTGGGTTATCAAATAGTTTCAAAAGACTTAAGTCTTTTTCCTGTATGAAACGTTAAAAAATCACGTAAAAACACCGAACAATCTATAAGCATATCTTCCTTGACGTTAAGCTTATTTATTATAGAAATATCGGATTCCGTCATCAAATTCGACAGATTTATAAAATTAATAGGCATATTTTTTATTTCTAAATATTTAAAGCCGTTGTTTTTATCGTTAGCGCACGAACTGCATATAACGCCCCCTTTTTTAAGGCTGAACCCAAATTCGTTAGATATATTGTTTTTGCCGCAAATTATACAGTCGGTAAAATTGGGATAAATTCCGTTAAATTTAAGAAGATTAGAAATAAAAAAAATTTCATATTTAAGAAGAATAGGGTTTAAGCGCATTTGTTTGCTATCCTGCGATTTTAAAGTTTCTATTTTATTAAGTCCCGTATAAATATTTTTTATAAGATTAAATATATTTTTGTTTACGTCTCTTTCCTGACACAAAACTCTTGAAATTTCTATAAGTTTAGTTAAAAAAAGGTATACGTCTATATTTTTTCTGAGATTTTTATAATCCTCAACAATATCCACTTCATATAATATATCAAGCGTCATGCCAGGTTTTTCATAAAATTTGATATTGGTAAGCATAGCGGGCTCTAATTTTCCAAGGAATCTTTTTTTGCTTTTCCTTGCATTATTCGCAAAACATGTAATTTTCCCGAAATCTTCGGTTATATAGCTTAAGAGCAGATCCGCTTCATTCATTTTTTTTGCGTATATAACAAATCCTTTCGTAGAATGAAGTTTCATATATTTTTATCCCAAATAATCATTTGCCTGAATTAAATATAATAAATATACCCGCTATTATAATAAAAACGCCTATCCATCTTTTAACGCTCACTTTTTCTTTTAAGAATATTTTAGAAAGAAGGACGACGAGAACGTAACCTCCCGACAACATGGGATAAGCTATAGAAAGAGGCAGCGAAGACAACGCCAGCAGGTAAAATATAGTCGCAAAAAAAAGCATAATAAGAGCAAAAAAAATATAACCGTTAAAAAAAACAAGAATAGATTTTATGCCTATTTTTAAATGTTCTTTTTTTATTTTTCCCGAACCTATTTTTTGAAAAATCTGTCCAATAGATGTAAAAACCAGAGCAAAACCTATAAAAATGTAAGACGTTAATATCATGATTTAATTATTGTTTTAAATTTATCGTTTAAATTTTTATATATGCCGTTTATTTTATTTTATACCGTTTATATATTTTTTCAATCTTAATAGCTCGGTATAGGTAGGCAATATATATATTTTTTTTTCGTTCAAACCAGCCGTCTCTGCCTTATCCATAATAGTTCCAACCGCTTTTTTTAAATTATATTCGACGGTTATTTTTTTAGGGTTAATGCCTGCCGTTTTTAATCTTAACGCCATGTCGTAAGGCCTTAAACCTGAAATAACTGCGTTTTCTATATAATCCTTATATTTTTCAAAATCTACGTCCCATATCCATGAAACGTCCCTTCCGTCGGCAGCCCTGTCTGAAAAAGCAAATAAAATATTAACTTTAGAACCGCTTTCGGTCAATTTATTAAGAACGCCAGAAAATCCCGCCGGATTTTTAACTAAGTCTATATTTATTTCAAAACCGCCTGCTTTTTTTTTATACGACCTGCCGAATTTAGTTTTAAAATTTTCGAATGAAGTTTTTATAATATCGTCGCCTATATTAAGATAATACTTTAAAACCGAATATGCCGCAAGATAATTCGCAGTGTTATAATCTCCGGTTAAGGCAGGTTTAAAATAAAAAAAAGACGGTTTTTCTTTTTTTAATTCTAAGGTTAAACTGCCCGAAATGTTTTGCGTTGCTTTTATATCAGGTTCATGACCCGCGAAACCGCATTTTTCGCATTTAAAATTATATAAAAGACGGTTTGCCGTATGGTCTTTGGAAGAAAACATCATATTTTTACAGTTAGGACAGGTTACAGCATCGGATAATTCCGTTTCGGCAGAATTAATACCGTTTGAATAATTTGCATTAAAAAATGATTCGTCGAAACCGAAATATTTTTTATCTGCGTTTATATCGTATCCCAAAAAAGCCGCTAACGGCTCATAAGACGGCAAAACTAACGAAATTTTTTCCTCTGTATTATTTTTATACGCTTCCGATATTTTTTTTACTGCTTTTTTTATTTCAAATACCGTAGAGTTTACTTCTCCGTATCTGTCTAACTGATCCCTGTAAAAATTAGTAGCCGTAATTATTTTAGGATTTAAAATCGAACATACGGCCGGGAAAACTTTTTCGTCGCATTCCATGACTATAATATCCGCGCTAAATTTAAAATCGAGCTTTGCAATACCTTTAATGCCTGTATCGGACAATTTCGGCAGCTTATAAGAACCGATAACGGCACCTAAAATTCCGTTAGCCATATTAGCGCCGTTAGAATTAAAACATACTTTTTTCCCGGAAAGTTTAACGGTTTCGGCAATAATGTTGGAAGTAGTCGTTTTTCCGTTTGTGCCGGTTACCAGTATAACGGGAATGCCGAGAGATATTATATGTTTCGCAAAATTTTCAAAAACATTTCTGTCGATTTTACGCAAAATATGAGCTGGAAGGACGTCGCCTTCCCTTTTCAATATTTTATTTAAGATGAATTTTAAAAAAATATATAAAAAAATTTCCGCTTTTTGTTTTTTATTAAGAAGCATAATAAAATTAATGACTTAACTTATTTTACTTTAAATATCAAAGGCTTAATATTGATTAAAAATTAATCACTTTGATTAACTGCTTAATTTTTCTAAAATCTTTTTTAAAATTATAAGGCTTTGACAAAAGAAATTCACAGGCTTTGTAAAATTGTAACAAAAATGTAATAAAATCGTAACCTTAATGTAACATTAGCGTCATAATTTTGTAACAAAACGCTTAATCTTCTCTACAGCTTCCATTGCATTCTTTGCATATATATCGGCGTTAATAGATTTAGCATAATCTTCCGTCACAACGGCTCCTCCGACCATAGAAAAAACTTTTACGCCATGTTTCTTTAATTCTTTTATAACATGCTCCATCTCCGTTACGGTCGTGGTCATTAAAGCCGACAGGCCTACAAAATCGACCCTATTCTTAATAGCTTCTTCTACTATTTTTTCGGTTTTTACGTTTCTTCCCAAATCTATAACCTCGTAACCGTTATTCTCGAGAAGCATCGTTACTATATTTTTCCCTATATCGTGCACGTCGCCTTCTACGGTAGCCATTAATATTTTAGGTCCGGAAGAAATTTCCGAATTTTTGGGCATTTCCTGTTTAATACGGTTAAAAGCCGTTTTCATTGCTTCGGCGCTTTCCATTACTTGAGGAAGAAAATAGATATTTTTCTCAAATAGCCTGCCGACTTCTTCAAGCGCCGGAATTAAATATTTATTTCCTATGTCTAAAGGCGATTCTCCATTAGATAATAATTTTTCGACGTATTGAGTAATGTGCTCTTTTTCTCCGCGGATTACCGATTCGCGTAAAAGTTCTCCTTCGGTTTTATTAGTTTCGCTTACCGATTTTTTTTCGGCAGTTTTATTAGAAGAATAATTTTTAGCGGAATCGGAAAATCTGTTTATATAGTTCTTAAACAAATAGTCTTTCCCGAGAAGCGCATTCATAGCATAAAAATTAGCCGTTAAATACTCGTCCTCCGGATTTATTATAGCGGCGCTCAAACCCTCTTTAAGACATAAAGAAAGAAACGAAGAGTTTATATAAGATCTTTTGGGAAGACCGAAAGAAACGTTGCTGACGCCTAAAACCGTCGGAAGATTGAGGTTTTTTTTATTTTCAGAAAGAGCTTCTATTGTTACCAAAGATTTTTCCTGTCCTGCGCTTATAGGCAGCGTCAAAAAATCTACGATTATATCGTATGGTTTTATGCCGTAAGCTACGAGTCTTTTATATACCCCGTAAGCTATATCGATTCTTTTTTCCGCAGTTTCGGGAATACCTTCGTCGTTTAAAGCTAAAATTAAAACTCCGGCGCCGTATTTTTTTATTAAAGGCATAATTTTAGTGAGTTTTTTTTCCTCTCCGCTTATAGAATTAACAAGAGGCTTGCCCGGATAAAGCATAAGGGCTTCCTCTAAAACATCGGGATTAGAAGAGTCGATGGATACGGGAACATGCGATACTCCCGTCACTGCAATAATGCCGTTTTTCATAGATACCTTTTCGTCGGTTCCCGGAACACCGACGTTTAAATCTAGGACGGCGGCTCCGGCTTCTACCTGTTTAACTGCAGTTTTTCTTATATAATTGGTTTTTCCGTTTTTAAGCTCTTCTATAAAGTCTTTTTTACCCGTAGGATTAATTCTTTCGCCGATAATTACCGGCGGATGTTTATAGCCTATAGGAACAAATTCCGTTCTTGAAGTTATTAGTAATCCATCCTCCCTTTTTATGCCTTTTGCCGGCAACCCGCCGCCGTTAACTATATCTATTTCTTTTCTTAAAGCTTTTATGAAATTTTCGTTGCTTCCGCAACAGGCAGAAATAACTCTTACGCCTACAAGAGCAAGTTCCGAAACTAAAGAGGTAAAATCTTCGGGTTTTCCGGGAAAAATAGTAACACCGTCTTTTAATTTCGGAATTCCGGCGTTGGGTTTAGAAATCAACGGCACATCCGTCACGGAAGCCATTTTTTTTAAAATCTCGTAAATTCCTGACGGTCCAACCGAACAGTTAGCTCCTATAACATCTGCCCCTAGACTATCGGCCGTTATAGCAAAAACCTCCGGAGTTGTTCCAAGTATAGTCCTGTACGAAGCGTCAAACGTCATCATTGCTATAATCGGTTTATCGGACAATTCCTTAACGGCTATAATTGCGCTTCTTATTTCCTGCAAATCTATCATAGTTTCAAGCTGAAAAATATCGGCTCCGGCATCTAAACCTGCTTTTACTTGTTCCTTGTAAATCTCAATGCTTTCTTTAAAATTAATATCCCCGACCGGATAAATAAATTTTCCCGTAGGACCTAAGGACATAGCCGTCAGCGCGCCGTCGCCAGCAATCTGCTGAACCGCTTTAACGGCATTAAAATTTACCTCGTAAATTTTGTCCGATAAGCCGTATTCGGCCAATTTTAGCCTGTTGGCGCCGAAAGTGTTCGCCACTATTATTTCGCTGCCGGCGTTATAATAGCTTTCATGGACTTCTTTAATATATTTTATTTTTTCGGTAATATTAAAACTTTCCGGAAGCAGTCCTTTAGGCAGAAGGTTTTTAAGCTGAAGAACCGTTCCCATAGCTCCGTCCGAAAGTATCAGCCTTTTTTTTAACTCCTCCCTAAAATTTTTTATCATATAATATATACTCCTTTTTGTACATTTAATTGATTATATACAATATTTATAATAGTATTTATAAAAAGAAAATACTTTTATTATGAAAAATCGACTACGTAAACATTATCGATAGGCCTTCCGATAAATTTACCTCCAAGCTCCTTAAATCTTTCGGAATCGTCGCTCACAAAAAAGGTTTCTATTCCCAATTCGGTTCCGGATTTCAGCATTCCAAATTCTTCCAAATAATTTTTAACGGATCTTGCCGTTTCTACACCTGAGTCTATAATTTCCGTATTTTCTCCTATTTCTTTTTCTATAAAATCCTTAAGAATAGGATAATGGGTACAGCCTAGAACAAGACATGCAGGTTCTTCTTTTACGACGGAAGCTAAATAATATTTTATTATGTTTGTAGTTATTTCTTCATTTAAAAAACCTTCTTCCACTAAAGGCACGAAAAGGGGGCAGGATTTTTCTATAATTTTTAAATTTTCGTTAAAATCTATATTTGAAACATTTGTCGTCTCGACTTTTTTAATTCCGCATAATAATCTTGCTTTTTCTTTTATCGTCTTAGAATATGCTCCACTCTTAACTGTTGCCGAAGTACCTATCACGGCTATAATTTTCCGTCCGGAAATGTTCATGGATACCTCAACCGCTTTTTGCGCGCCCGGCTCTATAACCCCGAATACCGGAACAGGCGATATTTTGCGCAAATAATCAAGCGCCAGGCTCGAGGAAGTATTGCAGGCAACTATAGCTATTTTTATCTTTTTATCGGTTAAAAAATTTAGTATTTCGGAGGAATATTTGATTATAGTTTCTTTGGATTTGTTTCCGTAAGGAACTCTGGCAGTATCTCCGAAATAAATTAAGTCTTCAAAAGGCAAAATTTTTCTTATTTCTTTAAAAACGGTAAGTCCGCCGAGACCCGAATCGAATATTCCTATGGGTGAATTATTAAATTTCATTATTAATTTTATTTATTTTATTTATGATTTAAAATAATTATGCTATAATTTATAAAAACGTTACAAATACTGTAGATATTATAAAATAAAAATCAAAAAATAAAAATCAAAAACTAATGGAAGATAAATATTTAAATAAAAGATTCGATATTTTAGACGAAAAAAACATAGACGTCGATATATTGGAAACATTAGATTTTCGGTATAAAGGAAGCGGTACTGCCGTAACAATATCAACCAAAGAATTTACGTCGGTCTGCCCATGGACGGGACTTCCGGATACGGCGGAAATTTTTATAACGTATATACCGTCGAAAAAATTAGTCGAAATGAAATCGCTGAAATATTACCTGCTTTCTTTCAGAAACGTCGGTATCTTGCAGGAACATGCCGTAAACAGAATAATTAACGATTTGACTAATCTGTTAAAACCAGAATTTATGGAAGTTACCGCAAAATTTGAATCAAGAGGCGGATTAGACACGTTGGTTAAAGTAAAATACGAAAAACGAAAGCCGGAGAAAAAAATTTAATAAGCGGATAGATTTTTATTAGTTAAATTTTATTTATTTTCATATATTTAATACAATAGATATATAAAGCATGAGATATCTATATTATTTATAATATATATTAGATATTAGATATTAGATATTAGATATTAGATATTAAAATTTTAAAAATCTTTTTAAATCGCGGACATCTTTTCGTGCTTTAATTTCAAAATTATCGTCTATTTCGCCGGTTTTCACGTCGTTTATTTCCATAGCTTCCCGTAAATTAACGCCGTATTTGTTTTGCAAGGCTAAATCTATAAGATAATCGCAAAAAACAAAATTTTTAGGAAGAAAACTGCCGTGCATATATGTTCCAAAAAAATTACCGGTTCTTGCCCCCTCGGTTTTGTCTTTTCCGTTGTTTCCGTATCCTCTTAATACCGTTCCAATGCAATCCTGGCCGCTCTCCAAATATGTCCTGCCTCCGTGATTTTCAAAACCTATTAAAACCGTATCGTTGGATTTAACGGCTATGTTTCCGGTCAGTCTCGGCGCTCCGGATTCCGTATAACCTTTAAATACCGATATGCCTTTCATTATTTTACCGTCCGCAGATTTGTAATAATCGCACAAAAGCTGATAACCGCCGCATATTGCAAGCATAATTTTATTTTTATTCAAAGATTCCATTAAAATATTTTTTTTGCCGGCAAAAAAATCCTCGTAAATTAGAGCCTGTTCGGCATCCTGTCCTCCGCCCATAAAAAAAATGTCCGCCGATTCGCATTCTTCTTTATAGTTTTTACCTACGGTAATGTTTATTATTTTTATTTCTATGCCGTAAACGGAGCACCTGTATTTAAAATAGATGATATTTCCCCTGTCTCCGTATATGTTCATAATTTCGGGATAAAGGTCGACGGCGGTTAATTCGAATTTTTTCATAATAATTTATTTGTATTATTTATTTACTTAACCCGCAAACTCAGTCGAGAGTAAGAGAATAAATAAATCTGACACCTTTAAATGAAGTATGCTATAATATATTATATTTATGTCTATATTATCGGAACTAATTTCAAAAAAAATAGAAGAAAATAAAAAATTGGGATTTTATCGAAAAATTCCATATATAAAAGTAGAAAAATTAAACAGCGAACTATATTCATCCGATTCCCATTATAACACCGTAACCGTCAATCTTGCAACAAACGATTATCTCGGACTCTCTTTAAACGAAAGAGTAAAAACGGCGGTAAAACAAGCAATCGACTTATACGGTACTTCTGCAGGATCTTCTTTTTTAATATGCGGTCATTACGATATACATGACGAACTTGAAAAAGAATTATGCGATTTTAAGGGCGGCTACGAAAATTGTATTTTATATCCTTCCGGATATCAGGCAAATACAGGAATTATAAGAACTTTGGCAGGCATATCCCCGCTAACCACGGTTATAATTTTCGACGAACTTTCACATGCTTCTATTATAGACGGAGTTATCGCCTCCGGCGTAAAATTTAAAAGTTTTAAGCATAACGATTTATATTCTTTAAAGAATGCGCTTTTAAAATATAAAGATTACAAAATAAAATTAGTTATAACTGAAGGCGTATTCAGCATGGACGGCGATATACCCAATTTGCCGGCTATTTTAGATTTAACCGAAAAATACGGCGCATTAAGTATAATAGACGATGCTCACGCTACCGGAACAATAGGAAAAAAAGGCGGAGGCAGTTCCGATTTTCATAACGCAAAACCTGATATAACCATAGGAACGCTAGGTAAAGCGCTTGCTTCAAACGGAGCATTTGTTCTTTCGAACGGCTCTATTATCGAGTATCTGGTTAATTTCAGCAGGGCTTTTATATTTTCTACCGGCATCCCCCCTTCTTCCGCCGCATCTGCACTATCGGCTTTAAAACTTATAAAAGAAAATCCGGAAATAGTATTTAAATTGCAAAATAATGCTAAATTTGCAAGGGAATATTTAAAAGAATCGGGATTAAACATCTTAAATTCCTCTACCCAAATTATTCCTATATTAATCGGCGAAGAAGAAAAAGCCGTTTCAATAGAAAAAGAACTTTTAAAAGACGGCATATACTTAAAGGCGGTAAGATATCCGGCAGTCGCCAAAAACAAAGCAATATTGAGGCTGGGAATAAACCTGACCATCGAAGATGCTTTATTTAAAAACGTATTAGAAGAAATAGTCCGTAAAGTTAAATCATAGATTATGTATTCACTGCCGTGATTTCGTTAATAATTAGTAATGTTTTAAAATTTTTCAATATGAATATGATAGATAAAAATAAAGTTAAAAAAAATTTTTCAAGCGCCGAAGAATACGATAATCATACTTCTTACCACAATTTAACAATGGCGATGATATCCGAGTCCGTTAAAGAATTTAATAAAAACGGCAAATTCTTAAAAATTCTCGATATAGGATGCGGAACTGCCCAAGGCTACGATATTTTAAAAACAAATTTAAATCAGGATGGTTTTAAATACTTTGGTCTGGATATCGCCAAAGGATTATTGGTCAAGGCAAAAGAAAGAATTAATAAAACGGGGAGGGAAAGCAATGACGCATACTTGATTAACGGAGATGCGGAATTACTGCCTTTTAAACCCGATAGGTTCGACGTCATATTTTCAAATATAACTATACACTGGTTAAACGATATAGATATTTTTTTATCAAGATGCAAAACTTCTCTAAAAAACGACGGTATAATGATATTTGCTTTTTTAATTTCCGGAACCTTACAAGAATTAAAGGAAAGTTTCAAATATGACGAAAACGGCAATGGATTAAAATTTCATGAATTTCCGGAAATAGGCAGTTATAAAGAAAGAATAGAAGCATTCGGGTTAAAAATAGAGCACTGCGATATTATAGAATATACCGAAACTGCAGAATCTTCTTTGCATTTACTTAAAAGAATAAATTTGCTCGGAGCGAAAAACACTTTCGATAATAATAATTATAAAACCGGTTTATTAAGAAAAGGGTTAAAAAATTACGACAAAAATTATCGAAACGAAGACGATATGGTTTACTGCACTTATAAAATTGCATATTTAATTATTTCAAAAAAAATAAAAAGCCTTTGATAATTTTTAAAATTACCAAAGGCTTAGGTAAAATTATTGCAATTTCTTTTTTGTTATCTTACGACCGCGAAATGATCTCTTCTGTTTATTGCATAACACACTCTGGTATGCGCTCTGCATAAAGGTTTTTCTTTGCCGTAGCTAATTGTTTTTAATCTGCCTGCCGATACTCCAAGGTCTTCGAGATAAGCTTTTGCAGCATTAGCCCTTCTCCAGCCAAGCGCAAGGTTGTAAGCTTCGGAACCTCTTCTGTCGCAGTTTCCCTGAATCTGGATAACAACATTGGGATTATACTTAAGATAAATCGCATCTTTTTTAAGTATCATCTTGTCGAGCGGAGTAAGAATCGATTTGTTGAAAGCAAAATGAATGTTGTTAGAATTAGATTGAATGTTGTAATTTGCAAGCCACGGATACTTCTTTATATAAGAAGGAACCTGCTGGACTTGCGGTTTAACCGCTGCCACTGCCGGTTTTTTTGCTGGCGGTAATGCGCTTGAAGACGTTTTTGTTACTTTTGGCGCGCATCCAGAAAGGACTGCGGAAACGCCGAAAACTAAACCAAGAATAGAAAGACCTACCTTTGTTTTTTTGTTCATTGTAAACTCTCTCCTTAAAAATTAAAATTTAAAAAGTTAAATTACTTTGCTTTAAAACATTTTATAATTAAATTTGCATAATATATATATACCATTATTTAAAAAAAAATCAATAGTTTTTTATAAACTTTTTTACCATTCTTTATTAATTGAATTTTTTTTGAATTTTTGATATAAATAATGTATGGACTATAAAGACTATTATAAAATATTAGGCGTAGATAAAACCGCTACCGGCGACGAAATTAAAAAAGCTTACAGAAAATTAGCCAGAAAATATCATCCCGACGTTAATCCCAACGATAAAACCGCCGAATCGAAATTTAAAGAAGTACAGGAAGCTTACGATATTTTAAAAGACGAAAAAAAACGCAAAGAATACGACGAACTCGGAACTAATTATTTTAATTATAAAAATGCCGGAGCAGGCGCAGGCGCTTCAAACGGACAATATTATTACGATTATTCCGGCGGCGGCAATTCAGGTTTCGGTTATAATTTCGGCAATACCGGCGGAGGAGGAAATTTTAACTTCGAGGATATATTCTCCGACCTTTTCAACAGGTCTGGTAAAAAACATGGACCAGTAAAAGGAATGGATTTAAATGCTTCGCTTGAAATTTCTGTTGCTGAAAGCGTAAAAGGTACTGAAAAAATAATAAATTTAAACGGCGAAAAGATAAAAATAAAGATACCGGCGGGCATTGCCGACGGCGGAAAAATTAAGCTTTCGGGAAAAGGTTCACCAGGTTTAAACAATGCGCCGAACGGAGATTTATATATTACTATTTCCGTTTTAAACGATAATGTTTTCGAAAGAAAAGACAACGATATCTTCGTCAATAAAAAAATAAAACTGACTGAAGCCGTGCTTGGAGGAAAAGTGGAAGTATCTTCTATAGACGGCAAATTTATGCTCACCATACCGGCGGGAACTCAAAACGGCACTAAATTCCGCATTCCCAAAAAAGGGGCGAAAGATATCTCTGGAAAAAAAATAGGCGATTTAATAGTTACGGTTACGGTAGATATACCCGTCGGAATATCGGATAAAATTAAAAAGACGTTTACGGAACTTTCAAAAGAAGGCATATAAATACATAAAATAAATAAGGAATCCACAATGGATTATTTTATCAATCTGTCTGAATTTTGCGGAAATATAAATTTAAGCGGCGAGTCTGCAATGTTTTTTATCGATGAAGGGATAATCTGCGTAGAAAAAAGAGATAATGAATTGTATATAGACAAGAAAACGGCGGACGATTTGATGTTTATATCGGAAATTAAAAACGAACTTGGAATTAACGACGAAGGGGTCTCTGTCGTACTTAATTTAAGAGAAAAAATTATCGATTACCAAAAGATGCTCTCAACCGTTTTTGATGCGCTTAAAACTTCCAAAAGTATAGACGAACTTATTTTTTTATTAGAAAAAAGCGAATCTTTCAAAAATATATTATCGAATTTAAAATAATCGTAACGAGGAAAAAAAATAAACGATGAGCATAACGCAAGAGATAAGAGAACTTATAAATGAAAATATTGAAATTCCGGACGATATTCTCATGTCGATTTTTGAATTTTCAGGCGCAAATCTAATGGAGATTTTTTCTTTAGCCCTGGAATTAAAAGAAAAATATACAGGGAAAAAAATAAATTTTTGTTCTATCGTCAGCGCAAAAACCGGAATCTGTTCTGAAGACTGCTCATTTTGCGGACAGTCCTCGGTAGCAGGAAAAAAAGAAAAAAAAATAAAAGTCAATCCTCTAATGTCCGTTTCCGAAATAGTGGAAGCGGCTAAAATTGCTAAAAAAAACGGAGCAAACGAATTTTCAATAGTAACGAGCGGAACCAGAATATCGGATAAAACTGAATTAAAAACTATAGCGGAAGCCGTAAAAACGATTAAAAACGAAATAGGTATAACGCCCTGCGCTTCTTTAGGACTTATGGAATATGAGGATTTACTTTTTCTAAAAGAATGCGGACTTGAAATATTTCATCACAACATAGAAACAAACAGCGATTTTTTTAAAAGCATATGCTCGACTCATTCTTTCGAAGATAACATAAAAACGGTTAAGTCCGCAAGAAAAGCAGGATTAAAAGTTTGTTCCGGGGTTATAATAGGGATGGGTGAATCCCGTTTTGACAGGATAAAAATGGCGAAAGAGATAAAAGAACTTGAGGTCGATAATATACCGATAAACTTTTTAAACCCCATAAAAGGAACTCCGCTTGAAAATATCGAACCTCTTACCCCCATGGAATGCCTCAAAACAATAGCAATGTTTAGAATAGTCAACCCCAAAAAGAACATACTGGCGCAGGGCGGCCGCGAATATAACCTGCGACAGCTTCAACCGCTTGCCCTTATGTCGGGAGCCAACGGGCTCCTCTTAGGAAACTACCTGCTTACTTCCGGAAGAAACCCCGAATTGGATTTAGAATTAATTAACGATCTTGGGTTTGAAGCAAACAATCTTATTAACTCTCCCATATAACTTATAGACATGCCAAACGTAAAAAATAAAAAAGCGCTCGGCATAGATTACGGCTTAAAAAGAATCGGGCTATCCTTAAGCGACGACACTCAAACAATCGCTTTTCCTTTAAAATATATATTAAACGATTCGGTAAAAAAAACGGTTTCCGAGTTAAAAACGGTAATCGAGGAAGAAAATGTCGGACTTTTAGTTATAG